>CAWKDJ010000005.1:0-107711 GCA_963848325.1 uncultured Acidobacteriaceae bacterium | reverse complement strand
ATCTTCAACCCTGTGCCATCCATGGCCGGCACGGCGGGCCTTTTCCCGCAAAACTTTGGCTACAGTCTGTGCGCGGTGTATGGGTTTTGGATCGCAACCGTTGCGATCCTCTATCCCATTTGCCGCTGGTTTGCCAAGGTTAAGGCGACGCGCAGTGACTGGTGGCTGAGCTACCTCTAGACTCCAAACGTCCAAAGCCCAACGATATGCGAAGATAGATTGAGAATGCCTTCCGAGCTCAAGACCATCTTTTTCGATGTCGGAAATACTCTGCTCTTCCCCGACCGGCCAACCATCTTGAAACCGCTTGCTGGGCGTGCCGTTTCACTCGATCACTGGCACGCCATCGAACGCGACACCAAGAGGACATTCGATGAACTCGTGCAGCGCGGCCGCCCGCCGGATCACGGATTCTGGCAGATGTTTTACGCGCAGCTGCTCGAAGAACTTGCGATCGAAAGTGATGAAGTTCACGCTGCGCTGGTCGCGGCTACCCGGCTTTCAGCAAATTGGTGCGACATGCGTCCGGGGACCTGCGAGGCGTTGCGGCGCATTGGCCAGAAATATCCACTCGGAATCATTTCGAACGCTGACGGTAAAGTAGCGGCGGTATTGCAGAGACGGGGCATTGCGCCGTGTGTGCGATCGATTACCGACTCCGGCGAGATTGGGTGTGAGAAGCCCGATCCAGCAATTTTCGAGGCTGCGTTGCGAACCGTGAACGCGGACGCAAGGCACAGTTTGTACGTCGGCGACGTTTATTCCGTCGATTATCTTGGCGCAACCCGCGCCGGCATGCAGGCAGTTCTATTCGATGTGTCGGGCGCGTATCGAGGGACAGGCCTGCCCAGAGTGGAGTCGCTGGAAGAGCTGGAAGCGAGACTTTAACCCCTGCTACCCGCCTACGTCCCGCGCTTGCGGTTTCAGAGCGAGATGATCTGGTGGTCAAGGCAATCGGCTTGGATGAATTCGTACAGGCCTTGAAGGAATTCCATCCCGTGACGCGCGAGGAAATAGATACCGGCAATCTCGCGCTCCTGCAGGACCTTGTTCGGATAAAGAACATTGCTGAGCAGAGCAGCCTTCCGACCCAGAATTTCACTCTTTTGAAGCTCAGCCCGCGCCGCGCGGGCGCGCAAACTTTCCAGTTGGTGGCGGATCTTCGACTCGGCGTTCTGCGCCGCGTCGATAAGCGTATTGTCGAGACGGGCTAACGATTCGCGAATCGCGGTCATAGAGTTTTCAAGCGCCGCGTTCGCACGATCGAAATTCGACTGCAACTCGTGTGGAAGGGCGTGGCTGGCCAGTTGCTCGCGCAGCGGCTCAGGCCCGTGAAATAGATCGGGAAAACTGATCTGATAACGATCCAATAGGCCGCGCAGCTTGGCATCCACGATGGTGGCCGAAAAGCGCGGCACAATGGGCGTGATTCGACCAAGCAACTTTTCGTAGACAATTGCAGCCTGCGCAAAATATGCAACCTCGGCCGATCCTCCGGTGTAAGCCAAGGTAGGCAACAAGTAATCCTGCACCACGGGCCGCAGAAGAACGTTGGGACTGAAACTCCGTGGAGAGGTCGCGATACGGTCGAGCAGTTCTGCCTGGGTGATTTCCTCTTTTTCGATTACGAATTGCTCGGCTTTTCCGTTAGCGCGCCGGTGAACGGGAATGCGGGCGCCGTTGTGGAGTGTAAACAATAGTGACGACGAAGGAGTAACTTTGACCTGCTGATGGTAGCCGGCTGCTTCGAGAGCTTTTCCCCGGGCAAGGATCGCATCGTCCAGTTCCGCCGCACGTTCGATGGCGGCGCTGTAAATCGGCTTTGCAATCTCATGCAGCTCGGGATCGCTGGCATCGAGAAGAATGACGCCCCAATCTGCGAACAACCGCGAAAACAGCCGGGCATAGGCGCTGCCAAAAGTCTCGCCGGGACGATAGCTTTCGCGAAGCGCGGCCAGGACTGGAGTTTCACCGAACAATCTCGCAGCGGATTCGACGACCGGCAAAATTTCATCGCCGAACCTTATGCTTCCGACGGGAGCGTCGGGGATCCCTCGAGTGGAAGCGGCAAGCTCTTGCAGGCTCGCATCCGCGGCTGGCACGAAAACATGGTTCACTTCGGCGAGGTCGTGGTCTTCGGTTGCCAGCCAGAAAATGGGGACGCAATCGACGCCATTCCGGGTCGCAAGATCGGCCAGCTTGACCGAGGTAAGGGCCTTGAAAATCGAAAACAGTGGCCCGCCGAACAATCCTACCTGTTGACCGGTGACCACGGCGAAAGCTCCGGCTCGAAGGCGCGCGATGTTGTTGGTAACTTTCGCTGACGCGCCCCATACCTGGTTCTGGCGCTCAAGGACGGCCGAAACCCGCGCCCGCCGCTCGGAGTCGTAGCGGATGGCGGGAGCCTCATCTTTGGCCCATTGTTCAAAGAACGGAGATCGAGGATAAAACTGGTGGACGTCGGTGCGGTAAGAAAGAAAATCAGTAAAAAGCCGGGTAGAGTGCGGAATTTGGCTGAAGGGCAGACACTCCGACCTCACAGAGAGTTCTCCTGACACCGTTGGACGAAAGCGTTCATGCGAAGTCAACGCCCCATTTTACAGGCGCGCTCTACATCAGATGTTGCAAATAACGTAGGGATGCATAACGTGAGCAAATGCAGCAGGAAATCAGTATCCTCTCGTCTTGTCCACGACCCCGAGTAAAGGCTGCCCGGTCAGATATCGGCGCAAATTTTCGGAAATGAGCGCGTAATGACGTTCCCAGAGATTTTCCGTGAGTCCGGCGGAGTGGGGAGTGATCAACAGATTGTCGAGGGTCCATAGCGGCGAATCCTCGGGCAAGGGCTCTTGTTCAAAGACGTTCGAGGGCCGCGCCGGCGATCTGGTGATCGCGCAGCGCAGCAATCAGCGCAGTTTGGTCGATGAGCGGCCCGCGGCCGACGTTGATGAGATAGGCATCCGGCTTCATGGCCGTAAAGCGAGCTACGTTCATCATGTTTCTAGTAGCGGCAGTGACCGGCGCTGCGAGGACGACAAAATCGGCCTGGTGGAGAAGTTCGTCGAGCTCGGCAGTTGAAAAAACTCGCTGCACTCCCGGCGGTTTCTCCCGCTGCGGATTCTCGCGGACGGCGATGACGCTCATGCCGAGCGCCGAAGCGTGTTGCGCAACGTGGCGGCCGATGCTGCCGAGGCCGATCAGTCCCAAGGTGGCGCCGGAAATTTCACGTGGCCTCGGAGATTCATTCCATAAGATCTCTTGCCCCCAGATGCGCTTTGATTGCAGCCGAACAGACTGTGGAATCTTTTTGGCGAGAGCGAAGATCAGCGCCATGACGTGTTCGGCTACGACTAGCCCATGAACCTCGCGGGCGTTAGTGAGAACGACATCGCTCGAGATGAGTTCCGGAAACATCAGTTGGTGGACGGCGGCTGCGGGAGAGTGAATCCAGCGAAGCTTCTTGGCGAGAACGAATTGCTCGGGGCGAAGCGACCAAGTGATCACGATTTCAGCGTCAGGGATCTCCTCAGCGATGCGGTCGTAGCTTTGCAGGTGCGCGATTTCGAGATTGGAGAAATCCCGGCGGAGACGTTCGACGAACCACCCGGGAGCATTCCAGAGTTCGAAACGATGCTGCAGGACGATCAAGAGCTTCATGGGAAAAGTCTAAACACAGAGGACACAGAGTTGCACAGAGCAATCAAGGCCACACAGAGGCTAGTTCTTCTTCATGACTCGCAAGTCCTGGCCGGTCATGTCTTTGGGTTCGTCGAGGCCCAGCATAGCGAGAATGGTGGGCGAAATATCGCGCAACGAGCCGTCGGGCTTGAGCGTAAATTCCTTACTATTTTCGGCAATCACGATAAACGGCACGGGATTGGTTGTGTGGGCAGTGTGCGGGCCGCCGCTCGCAGGATCGATCATCATTTCGGCGTTGCCGTGATCGGCGGTAATGAGCATGGCTCCGCCTTTGCCACGGACAGCAGGTTCTATGCGGCCGAGGCAGGCGTCAACGGTCTCCACGGCTTTGACTGTCGGCTCGATTTTTCCCGAGTGGCCAACCATGTCAGCGTTGGCGAAATTCACGATGATGACATCGAAAGTGCCATCATCGACCGCTTTGACGACGGCATCGGCGATGCCGGCAGCGGACATCTCGGGCTTCAAATCGTAAGTCGCAACTTTTGGTGATGGCACCAGCACGCGGTCTTCGCCGGGAAATGGTTGCTCGACGCCTCCGTTGAAAAAATATGTCACATGGGCGTATTTCTCGGTTTCCGCCACGCGGAGATTGCGTATCTTCGCCTCCGCCATGACATTCGCCAGAATGTTATTAAGCGATTCCGGCGGAATCACCACCGGCAGGCTGAAATTCTTGTCGTATCGCGTCATGCAGACGTAGTGCAGGTTCTGGGGCACACGATCGCGAGGGATCGTAGCGTCGAGGTCGGCGGCGCCAGGAAGATCGCGTCCGGCTTGGGCGTTCAGACCGCTGTTGCGAGCAAGGGCGCGGGTGATTTGACGAACGCGGTCGGCGCGAAAGTTGAAGCAGATGCAGGAGTCGTCGTCGTGGATGGTGGCGATCAGCTCTCCATGATTATCGGTGCAAACGAATGGCACGACAAATTCGTCGGTGACGCCTTTGTTGTAGGAATCTTTCATGCCTTGAACGGGGTCGACGTACTTTCCTCCTTCGCCGTCGGCGTGAACCATCGCATTAAATGCTTTGGCGATGCGCTCCCATCGGCGGTCGCGTGTCCATGGCGTAGTAACGTCCGTTGACAGTCGCGATTTTGCCGCAGTTGTACTCACGCATCTTCTGCTGAAGTTGCTCTAAGTAGCCGGCACCATTGGTGGGGAGGGTGTCGCGGCCATCCATAAAAGCGTGGACGAAAACCCGCTCAAGGCCGTTCTGTTTGGCCATTTTGAGCAACGCGTAAAGATGCTCTTGCCGGGAATGGACGCCGCCATCGGAGACGAGGCCAAAAAGCTGCAAGCGGCGTCCGCTCTCGCGGGCGTGTTTCATGGCCGCGAGCAACACGGGATGAGAAAAGAATTCGCCGTTCTGAATCATCAGGTCGATGCGGGTGATGTCCATGTGCACGATACGTCCAGCGCCGATGTTGAGATGGCCAACTTCGCTGTTGCCCATCTGGCCGTCGGGCAGACCGACAAATTTTCCGCTGGTATGGATGAGGGTGTTGGGATATTCACGAAGCAGGCGATCGTAAGTCGGTTTGCGCGCGAGAGCGATGGCGTTGGCTCTGGTTTCGGCGCGATAACCCCAGCCGTCGAGGATGACGAGAACGAGTGGTTTAGGACGCATTCAGCTTTTGGCTCCTAGCTCAAACACCTTCCGCCGCTGATTTGCACGGATGAACGCGGATCACATGTTTCTAACACAAAGGGCACAGTGATCACGGAGGAAAAGAATCAGAGTGGTCAGTCTGGTTTCGATTGGGGAACTGAATCGCTCTTCTGTTTATCCTGCTGTTCTTCCTTTACCATGTCTTCGACTCGCTGCACGGCCGCGTCAATCTGCTTCTGCATCCGCTGATACGAGGCCTGAACCGCTTCCTGGGTGATTTGCGGGAGTTGCTGCATGAGCTTTTTGCCAGTCGGCGAAGAGTAGAAGACAATCATCGCATCCACATCGGCCTGATTGAGGTGCTTTTGATAGATCGGCACCATGTCTTCGAGCATGGCGTCGACGGGAAAGTCTTTCAGGGTGTCGTCGGAAATCTGGGTCAGCCGCGCCATCTGCGCCCGCGTGATCCCGGGATAGCGAGTGCGGATGGTTTCCGTCGTCATGGCATGCATCTGTTGCAGCATGGAATCCATGGTCAGCCGGGTTTGCTGGCGAATGTCCATGATGTCGAAGAGCTTCTCGATCTGTTCCTTGGTTGCGGGAGCGTCGGAAGAGGGCTGGGGCTGATCTTTGGCAAAGACGGGAATACAAAAACACAATGCGATGACAACCGTTGTAAGTTTCATGGCAGAATCGAGACTCCGGCAAAAACATTTTCCATCATCGGAGCATGAAGTGAATCTATAGCAACAGCAGCGCAAGTTTCAAATTTTTCGCAGGCCGAAGCGCAGGCCCGCGCCTATCCCGAACGTAGCGAGGAGAAAAAAGATGGCAGTTACCGATCTCTTGTTGTCCGAATTTGACGCGGAAATGAAGGCCACGCGAACCATGCTGGAGCGGGTGCCATTCGACAAGGCCGGCTTCGCTCCACATCCAAGGTCGATGCCGCTGGACAAACTGGCGCCGCATGTGGCGGAACTGGCTGGTTTTGGCGTGGAGATTCTAACCACCCCAGAGTTGGATTTTTCTACCCGCCCGCAGAGCACGCGGCCTCCGTTCGACTCTGTTGGCTTGCTGAAGGCTTTTGATGAGAGAGCGGCCAAGGCGCGGGCTGCGTTGCAAGCCACCAAAGACGATGCCTGGACGCAACCGTGGAAACTGGGTTTTCAGGGAAAGCAAATCTTCAGCGGATCGCGATTCCTAGCCTATCGGCAAATGTTCCTGAACCATCTGGTGCATCACCGGGCGCAGTTGGGAGTGTATCTGCGATTGAATGATAAGCCGTTGCCCGCGACGTATGGGCCGTCAGCGGATGACAAGATGGGATTCTAAGTCTTTCGCCACGGATTTGCGCGGATGAGCGCGGATTACCTATATTTTTGTCATTCCGACCGAGGCGAAGAATCTGCAGTTGTGAGTTGAAAAGCAGATTCCTCATCGCTCCGCTCCTCAGAATGACAGAGAAGCACGAGGCACTCGGCGTCTCAACCCTTGTAATTCAGCGCCTTAATTCCCAGGAATCTTGCCGCGTCGCCCAACTCCTCTTCAATTCTCAACAACTGGTTGTACTTGGCGACGCGGTCGGTGCGGGAGGCGGAGCCAGTTTTGATCTGGCCAGCGCCGGTGGCTACCGCGAAGTCCGCAATAAACACGTCTTCAGTTTCGCCGGAACGGTGCGAGATGACCGACGTATAGCCGTTGCGGCGGGCAAGATCGATGGCATCGAGCGTCTCGCTGACAGTGCCAATCTGGTTGAGCTTGATGAGAATCGAATTGGCAATTCCCTTCTCGATCCCCTTGCTGAAGATCTCAATGTTGGTGACAAAAATGTCGTCCGCGACGAGCTGGATTTTGTTTCCCAACTCCTTCGTCAGAATTTGCCAGCCTTCCCAATCCTCTTCCGACAATCCGTCTTCCAGCGAAACGATCGGATACTCTTTTACCCACTTCGCCCAATGCTTCACCATTTGCTCGGAAGATTTCGTCGACTTGTCCGACTTCTTGAAAACGTATTTGCCGTTCTGATAGAACTCGCTGGCGGCGGGATCGAGCGCAATGGCCACTTCTTTCCCGGGCTTGCGGCCGGCCTGCTGAATGGCTTCGAGTACCACTTCGATCGCTTCCTCGTTCGACTTCAGCGACGGCGCAAAGCCGCCCTCGTCGCCGACTGACGTATTGTAGCCGCGCTTTTTGAGCACTCCTTTCAAGGTGTGAAAGACTTCGACGCCCCAGCGCAGAGCCTCAGAGAATGATTTCGCGCCGACCGGCATGACCATAAATTCCTGGAAGTCGACGTTATTGTCGGCGTGGGCGCCACCATTCAGAATATTCATCATCGGAACCGGCAAAGTGTTGGCCGGCCCGCCGAGATAGCGGTAAACCGGCAGCGCGAACGACGAAGCCGCGGCGCGAGCACAAGCCATAGAGACGGCGAGGATCGCATTGGCGCCCAGACGGGCCTTGTTCGGAGTGCCATCGAGTTCGATCATTTTCTTGTCCAGATTTCGCTGATCGGCGGCATCGAAATCGGTCAGCGCCTCGGCGATCTCGCCATTTACATTAGCGACCGCCTTGAGCACGCCTTTGCCCTGGAAACGCTTTTTGTCGCCATCACGCAGTTCGACGGCCTCGTGCTCTCCGGTCGAAGCTCCGCTGGGAACGATGGCGCGGCCGTGGGAACCGTCGCCGAGGATGACTTCCGCTTCCACCGTGGGATTGCCGCGGGAATCGAGGACTTCGCGGGCATGAATGTCGAGAATGTTGGTCAGGGGCATGATTGCTTTTCCTTTCGCGGACTGCCGATGTGTAAGACCCGCAATTATAGATCACAAAATTGACTGGATTGGTGATGGGTAAACATGATTGGCGGACATAATTCGCCAAGGTGCATCGTCATCCATTGCCCTCATTGGGAATGGTATCTCGGTTGGTTCGGGCCCTGGTTCCGGCCTTGTTCATGCTCTGGGGCTGTCTTACAGTCAATTTGAGATGGCAAATCGCACCGAAACTCTGGAAGTAGGTTCGCGCGCGCCGGATTTTTCGCTGCTTGCGGCCAATCGCGAGGGCTGCTGTTCGCTGGCGTCGATGCTGGGGCGAGGTCCTGTGATCGTCGAGTTTCTGCGCGGCACCTGGTGACCGAACTGCCAAAAGCGCATGGCCCAGTTTGAGCCACTCAAGAGTGAAATTGAGCAATCGCGAGCGCAGTTGGCTTATATCGCGGCGGAGAAGCATGAGGGAGTTTGGAAGCCGGCGAAGTATCTGGCGGAGAACCCGATCTCGTTCCCGTTCCTGCTCGATGAAGACCGCAGCGTGACCAAAGCCTATGGGCTTTATCACCGGATCGGGACAGATGCGATCAACATCGCCCGTCCGGCCACGCTGGTGCTCGACGCACAGGGAACGGTTGGCTTCATTTATCGCGGCGCCGATCAGCACGACCGGGCTCCGGTGGCAGCGGTAATGGAAGTGATTAAGAAGATGGCAGTGTAAGAAAAATTCTGGAAAAGCGGCGGAGGATTCGATGAAACGATTGTTGACTTCGATCTGTGGGCTGGCGCTTTGCACCGCAGCGTGGGCGCAAAACAATATTTCCTTGCCGGCAGGGACCTCGATGAAGGTCAAGCTGGAAACCACGATTTCGACTTCTACGAGCAAGAGCGGCGATCCCTTTTCCGGACGCCTGATGGAAGCGGTGACGCTCGATGGAAAGGCCGTCATTCCGGTCGGGGCGACAGTCCAAGGGAGGGTCACGCAAGCCACCGAACCGCGGCGGATCGCGGGTCGGCCGACCATCGGAATCTTCCCTGAGGCGCTGGTCATGCCGAATGGCGACCATTTCGTGCTCAATGCCATGCTGGTGGACACGAACATCCGCAGCGGCACTGACGTTAACGATGAAGGCCAGTTCAAGGGCAAGGGGCATGACGGCAATGGACCTGACCGAAATCGGCGTGGGCACGGGCGGCGGAATGCTGGTCGGCGGACTGATCGGTGGGGCGAAAGGACTGGTGATTGGTGGCGCGATCGGAGCGACTGCGACCGTCACCCACTGGCTGTCAAAGAAGAACTCAGCGCAGTTGCCCGCCGGGACCGAGCTTACTATGGAGTTGAGCCGACCGCTGGAGATGACGGCGGCAGCAGAAGAAGGACAGTAGAAGCCCAGTTCTGCGTAGTCGCTGATTCTAAACGGGATGTCCGGCTGGAGCGATAGCCATAAATATGGCACAATTGTTATGGTGCGAACGACCGTTGACATCCCGGATCCTCTTTATCGACGGCTTAAAAGTCGGGCCGCACGTGAAGGCCGCTCGGTTAAAGCGCTTATTCTCCAGGGCGTTGCGGGAGAGCTTGGTCTTTCCGATAAACCTTCGCGACGGCGTATTTCTCCTCCGGTGATATCTTCGAAAAAACCGGGAAGTTTGGAGATCGATAATGCCAAGATCTTCGAAATCATTCCTTTTCCCTGACGTGAATGTGTGGCTGGCTCTGACTTATGAAAAACACATCCACCACTCGGCGGCGCGATACTGGCTGGAACAACTAGACGATCAGGCTCGCCTCTGCTTCTGCCGTTTTACTCAAATCAGCTTCCTCCGTTTGCTCAATACCAAGGCCGTCATGGGAGATGATGGCGTGATGAACCAGGCGGGAGCCTGGAATATCTATGATCGCTGGATTGACAGCGGCATCGCCATCTTTCTCGAAGAACCGGCTGCGATAGAAAGAAGCTTTCGGGCTTTCTCACGACAAGCTCACCCAGCTCCGAAGGATTGGGCCGACTCCTACCTGGCGGCATTCGCCTCGGTTTGCGGAATCAATCTAGTCAGTTTCGATCAGGCGTTTCGGGCGCGAGTGGAAACCGCGATAATCCTGAAATAGACCTGCAGGTTGGAGCCAGAGCAAAATCTAGAATGCCAACGCCGCCAACTCGTCCTCGCTCACTAACTGCAAATCGATCCAGCCTTCGAGCGGGAGTGCGTCGGCGGGCAAGTGATTCTGCCACAGACTGAAGCGCAGCCGGACTTTGATCACGCCGAGCACAGCAGTTTTGCCGTCGCCCCTCTCAGAGGGAATTTTATCCACTGCCAGCCACGAGAGCGGCAGTCGAAATTCGAAGTTTCGGGCAAACGCGATCTTCGCTTCGGGACGCGAAGTTTCCGACGTCGCAATCGGCCGTGGTTGGTTCACTACGCTGACCTGCCACGAGGACATTCGTCCGGCTGCGATCTCCGCGTTGATCCGCAAGGCGTGCCGCGGAGTCTGCTCTCCACTCGCCCAGGACTCGACATTCACCAGCAGCTCGAAATTGCTATCGGTGGCTGCCTCAGAGAAATCGAGGCGACCGTACACATGGTCTTCATCAATCCCGGCGTAGGCTGAATCCAGCAGAAAAGTTTTCCCATGCATCGCCCCGGCACGGCGGTCGGCAGTATAGGCAGCGGCGCCCATCCACTCGAAGTAGCGCACCATGGTTCCAGTAATCGCCGGGTGGATATAGGAGGTTTGCGGCATGAATGCCGGACGGGCCGCCGTCCCGGAGATCGGCTGGGCCAGATAATCCGGCGGCGTTCCGTCCAATGCCTGATAAACGTTGGAAAGATGCTTGCGGTAAAGCTCGTCGAAATCGCGATCGTTGGCGGAGTGATGTTCAGGGCCGTACCACCAGTTCCAATCGCTGCCTTCTGCGATCAGCAATTCCTCGAACGCCAATTTGCGTTGCGCCTCGCTCGCGCGGGCGGAATTCTCCGCATAGAAATTGCGCGCGTGGTAAAGATAATCCCAGGATTTATTGTCCTCCGGCGCGCCGATCCACACGTTGAAATTCGCGTTGATCCACGAACCCGGAACCAGCGACGTAAAGCGGCTTACGTTCTTGTGTCGCGTGATGGCTTCGGAGACCGTTACCGCCTCCATGCCCGGTTCTTTCTGCAGCGCATCGTAGAACCGCCGCAGAAACTCGCGTCCCGAGTGATAGTAGTATTCCCAGGCATTTTCGCCATCGAGAATCACGGGGACGACCGCGTCCTGGCCCTTGTCGAGGACCGATTGCGCTGAGCGCTTGAGGTTGCCGATCAAATGCGACGCCGCGTCGGGGGCGTTCATCCCCGAATACACGAATCCGACCAGGTCGGAGATGGTATGGTCGCGGAAAATCATGTGCATGGCGGTCGTGCCGCTCTCGAAACGATGGATCGTGTACAGCTTTTCGGCATTCTCCGCTGACAATCCTCCACCGTCGCGCGAAAAGTTCACGCCCATGCTGCGGCCGAGCACGCCTTCATCGGAGGCCATCCAGTTCACGCCCAAACCGGCTGCGATGCCCAGAACCTCTTCGGAAACACTGCCCTCTGATGGCCACACTCCTACCGGTCGAACGCCAAAGACTTTTTCGTGGAGATCGAGGCCACGCAGCAGTTGTTCTCGTGCATCTTCTGGATGGCAAAAACGGTTCTGCGGCAGCGGCAGGCCAGGCGAGGAGACCGCGCCCTGATTGGTGTCCGAAACCAGCGGCATAATCGGATGATAGAACGGCGAGGCGGAAATCTCGATGCTGCCGCGCTTGGCCGCCGCAGCGTGAGCGGGAAGAACTTTGGCAATCAACTCCTGCTCGCGAGCGATCACGAATTTCTGATCGTCGAGTGAGAAGCCGTGACCCTTTTGAACCAGTTCGGCGATGTCCTTATCTTCGAGAAAAAACTCGTCGAACCACGCTATCTGCGACAGCACTTGCAGGTCGGTGTAATCCTGCTCTTTGAAATAGCGCTCGGCGCGTTCGGGAGAATCGCCGGCGCCGCGAAACATCTCCCATAATTCGTGATATCGGGGATAACGGCCAATCATGTTCACGTGGTTGGCCTGAAACAGATATTGAAGAGCGAAGCGCCGTTCGGCGGAAGTCAGGTCCCGCGCCGGCTTGGCCGCCACATCGAGAAACGGATCGCGCGCCGTACCGGCGACGTAATCCTGCATTTGTGCAATCAACGATGGAACCAGGTTGAACGTCTGGTGAACCTCGGGAAACTCGTCCAGCAGCTTGACCATGCCGTAATAATCCTTCAGCGCGTGCAGCCGGACCCAGGGCAGGCGGTATTCGCCGGTGACAAGGTCCTTGTAGAACGGCTGATGCTGGTGCCACAGAACGATGACGCGCAGAACTGGCATGGGAAAAAACTCAGTCTAGCATGGGGTGGGGGTAGAGTTTGGACGATTGGATTGATTATTAACGGCGAGTTTTCCTATTTGGAACTGGAGACGCGGCGAAGAACGCGGTAATCGTGGTTGACGGTCGAACCTGCCGGGAAGATAATGCTGGTGCTCGCCTGCACCGCATCCCCCCAAGCGGCTAAAGCAAGTGTTCCGCGTGAGTAGGCCGCGAAGAATCCGCAAGGAGGGTGTCCCAAGATGACTAAACTCAATAGATGGAGAATGTGTTGCGGCTTGATCGCGTGTTCTTTTGCTATGGCGTTTGCGGCGCAGGCGCAGACGTTCCAGAGCCTGGCAGCTTTCAATGGAGCGGATGGCGCTGTGCCCTGGTATATGTCACCCGCGCAGGGCCTTGATGGGAACCTCCACGGCACCACCGAGTTCGGCGGGGCAAGACTGGGCTGCGGAACAGGCGGCTGCGGCGCTGTCTTTACAATTACGCCGACGGGCACGCTAACCCACCTCCGACTGACACCTAGCGACGGGTTTAATCCTGTCGCTGGGCTGATGTTAGCCACAAACGGAAATTTTTATGGTACAGCCCTAGACGGCGGGGCTAATAAGGGAGGGGCTGTTTTTGAGGTCAGTCGGGGCGGCAAGCTGACACTTGTCTATAGCTTTTGCGGTCAGCCTAATTGCACCGATGGCGAAGGGCCGACGGGTACCCTGGTCGAAGGCACTGATGGGAACTATTACGGCACAACGAACTCCGGCGGAGTAAACTTCTGTGCCTCACAGGGTCACGGCTGCGGCACGGTCTTTAAGATCACCCCGGAGGGGGCACTCACAACCCTTTATAGCTTTTGTAGTCAACAGAACTGCACCGACGGCGCGGAGCCTCTCGCGGGACTGGTCGAGGGAAGTGACGGAGATTTCTATGGCACGACCTATGGGACGGGGACCGATAGTAACGGGGGCTCCGTGTTTAGAATCACGCCAACCGGAACACTGACGACTCTGCATAACTTCAGTGGCGGGGACGGTTTTTTGCCTGCGGGTGTGCTGATTCAAGGTATCGACGGCAATTTTTATGGGACAACCGCGGCGGGAGGGACTCGCTCCGGGACCGTGTGTCCGGCGTGCGGCACGGTCTTCAAAATCACCGCAGCCGGGATGCTGACTACGCTTTACACTTTCTGTTCCGAGCCAAATTGTGCCGACGGTATCAATCCGTATGCTGGGCTAACACAAGGCACCGATGGAAACCTCTACGGGACAACCTATGGCGGTGGCGGCCCCGGCACGGCTTACGAAATCACGCCAGGGGGAACGCTCACCACGCTACATTCGTTCGACGGAGGCACGGACGGTTTTTTTTCTCTCGGCGGGTTGGTTCAGGCAACCAATGGAACGTTTTATGGCACGACCTCTTACGGTGGTGATCCCTCCTGCGATGGCGATTACGGCTGCGGCACAGTGTACAGTCTGGATACCGGCCTCGGCCCGTTCGTGGCATTCGTTCGGCCCGCTGGCAGGAGCGGCCAAGTCGCCGAGATATTAGGACAATCCCTCACTGGCTCTAGCAGCGTCGTGCTGAACGGGGTTCCCGCAAACTTCACTGTGGTCTCCGACACCTACATCAGGGCCACCGTTCCCTCCGGCGCAACCACTGGCTACGTCACCGTAAACACGCCCACCGGCGTCCTGACCAGCAACGTGCCATTTCATGTGATTCCATGACCTTGAAAATGTCCTCCTGAGGCGCTTCAGCGCCGAAGGATCATACGGCAGATGGGAAGTTCCTTTGCCGTAAACAAGAGATAACCCTTTTAACGCCGCATGGAATACTGACCGCCGTAAGATCCTTCCCCGCTAAAGCCGGTCAGGATGAGATGTGAGAGAGCGCGGTGCCCAAGTTCCCCGCGGTGCCCGCGAGCGGTTTCGGCGAGCTAACCTGGGGCCATCGAAAAATGCGTTCCGCCCCAATCTCGCCAAGCGCTCCGTTAAGTGTGGGACAAACACCAACAGCCGGGTAGTGACTGCGGGTTCAACCAGCGGACAAGAGTGTCCGCCACACCTTCGGCTTCTGATTTTCGCGCACAAAAAATAATCTTCGTAGCGGAGACTTGCCGATCCGTCGGTTAACGCGACCGGAAATCTCCGCCACGAAGCCCAGGAGAATAACTCAAGCCCACAACTTTCTACAGCACGACCGACAACCCAATTCGAAATTGCGGATGAACCACATCGACCAGGAAATATTCCCCGTCGATGAAGTCGATATAGCACGCGTCCGTCATTACCCAGCCCGCAGGCCAGGGATCGAGAACGACAAAGTTGTAACCGCCGTACACAAAGCGGGTCTGTCCAGCGACGATGGTTCTGGTTTGAATCACGGTCGTCGCGGTAAAGGTGTGCTCACGTCCAAAGCTCGCCCGGAACTTTTCATCGGGGATGCGGGCGCTTTTTTCGCTGATGTGGACACGTTCAGTCTCGGTGGACTGGACTTTTTCGTGTTCGTCGCGGGCCGGCTTAGCCTCTTCCGGCCGAGCCTTCTCATCCTGCTTTTCGTCTTTGGGCGGCTTGGCTTGTGCCCTGCGCCTTGTCGTCCTGCGGCTTGGCTTCTTCTTGCTGCGGTTTCGCGTCATCGCGCGCATCCTGCGACCAGGCAAAGGCCGCCGGCAGCAGGAAAATCATTGCGACTACCAGGATTCGCAAACGATACATTTTTGTTGTTCCTCTCTCAATCAATTTCGATCGCTCGACTTGGAATGACCTCTTCATTTGCACCTTCAGATGCCAGCCGCTAAATGCGGAGGATCCGTAATACGGGGAGGGCGGCCGGGAAAAAACTGTATGCGACAGGAGGAAAATAGGGCATTTCAGCGGCCAGTTGAAAGACGGCCTCTCTCGGTCTAACTTAGGGGAACCGATAGAAAATCAACAAACCGAAGGCGGAGGGGAACCCATGACGTGGAAGAGCAAACTTACGCTGGGCATTTTGACGGCTTTGTGCATGATGTTGCTGACTTTTGCATTGCCCAGGGGCGGCAACTATATGCAGAATGCAGCTTTGGTGCAATTTCCGGTGACAGTGGGAGTGTGGGCAATCTTTGTGCTGCTGTTCGTGAAATTGAAATAATGCAGAGCGCAGGCGCGGGTGAGAGGCCCGCCGTCTTTGGAATCAAATTTGCTGGGTTTTCCAGCGCCCGCGGCGGAACAGAATCGCGCTCGTGGCCGCGATGGCGCATTCAGCCACCACAATCGCAATAAATGCCCCGTTCGAATGCAAGCCCATAGGGATGGCGAGCCAGTAAGCGAGCGGAATCTCGAGCAGCCAGAAGCCGAAGAAATTTACCACCGTGGGAGTCACCGTGTCTCCGGCGCCGTTGAAGGCCTGCAGCATGACCATGCCGTAGGCGTAGCCAATGTTTCCGCAGCTGATGATGCGCAGACACGCAGTGCCGAGCGGCACAACCGCGGGATCCTGAGTAAAGAGGCGGATAATCGGTTCGGCGAGAAAAATAAAAAGCAGGCCCAACGATCCCAGGAAAAGCATGTTGTAGAAGCCAGTGCGCCACACGGCTTGCTCGGCGCGTTCCGGCTTCTTCGCGCCGAGATTTTGACCGACGAGCGTCGCGGCTGCGTTGCTCAATCCCCAGGACGGCAGAATTAAGAAGATGACGATGCGAATCGCGATGGTGTAGCCGGCGAGCGCGGTGGCGCCGAAGACGCTCACAATGCGCACCAGGCCGATCCAACTGGTGTGCGCGATGGCGAATTGCAGAATGCCGGTGAGCGAGACGCGAATCAGCCGAAAGAGCACGCCCACATTCACTCGTAGTTGCCGGACGAGAATCCGAATGCGTTCGGTGCCGCGCATCAGGCGATAGAACTGATAGACGACTCCGATGCTGCGGCCGGTGAAAGTGGCCAGCGCAGCGCCGGTCACTCCGAGACGCGGAAATGGCCCGAGGCCGAAAATCAGGCAGGGATCCAAAATCAGATTGATAATGTTCGAAACCCAAAGCAGGCGCATGGCAATGGCCGCGTCGCCGGCGCCGCGAAAGATCGCATTATTTAGAAAAAGCATGAGTACCACGCCACCCCCGCCGAGCGCGATGCGGGTATAGCCCGCGCCGGAGGTAACAATGTCTGGTGAAGCGCCCATCAATTGCAATAACTGCGGCGCGAAAATCCAGCACGGAACGCCGATCGCGAGCGAAGTTCCAAGGCCGAGGATGATCGCCTGAACAGCTGCGATGGCGGCACCCTCCGGATCTTTTTCTCCAATGCGGCGCGAAACCATGGCAGTGGTCGACAAGCTCAGCCCCATGCCCACGGCGAAGACAAGACTGAGCAGAGATTCGGTAATGCCGACGGTGGCGACGGCGTTTGCGCCCAGGCGTCCGACCCAGAAAACATCGACCACGGCGAACAGCGATTCGAGCACCATCTCCAGAATCATGGGCACGGCCAGCAGGAGAATGGCGCGGTTCAGGCTGCCGGTGGTGTAGTCCTGGTGCGAGCCGCGGATGGCCTCGACCAGTGAGTTCCACAAACTGCTTTCAGACGATGATGCGAGTGGACCGGCTTCACTTGCCATAAAGTCTCGGGTCTTTCTATGCGCTGTCGACTGATGACCAGTGCGACTGTGGTGTTTAGAAAGAATAAAGGGAACGGGTTATCCGCAACGAGCAGAATTACAGGCAGAGCGCAATGGTGGGTGTAAACATGATGGCAGCCTCAAGGTTCTAAATTCATTTTAAGGCGAAGAGCAGCGCGAGGGCAAGACTGCGATGGTTATCTCTCGTCGCCGGATGCGGGCAATTGCACGATCGTCATCCACAGAGCGCCGTCGTTACCGAGTGATCCCTCACCCGGACTCAGGGCGCCGGTTTCGGAATTGATGTCGTAGCCTTCGATGTTGTCGAATCGGCTCAAATAGAGATACTGCCCGGAGACATCCGTAGCAAGGGTCGAGCCACCCGAACCGAAGGGCGATCCGGGACCGGCGTAAGAGCGCCGCTGGCCGGGTTAATCGCGAAGCCGGAAATATTGCCGTCGGCTTCGTTCACTACATATAAAAAGCTGCCTGCCAGCGCGAGGTATGCGGGGCTGGCTCCGGTGGCAAAGGGAGAACCGGGCACGCGGGTAAGAGCGCCGGTGTTGCTATTCACCGAGAACGCGGCAATACCGTTGCTGCCGTAAAGCGCGGTGTACACGAACTTGCCCGTGTCCACGATGCCCGCGGGTTCCGCAGGGATTGCGGTGGTTTCTGGAATGAGAAACGGCGAACCTGCAATTTTCTTCAGAGCGCCGGTGGATTCGATTGCGAAAGCCAGCACGCTGCCGAAACCGTTGTCGTTCGAAGCGTACAGGATTTTTCCGGAGGGATCGACAGTCAGTTGCTGATTGTTTCCCGAAGCAAAGGGAGAGCCTTTGACCGGCGTAGGAACGCCAGTCTCACCGTCCACGGTGAAAGCGTCGATCTGGCCGGAGTCCGCTAAATAAAGAAATTCGCCGTTGGGCGAGGCGGCTAAGCCCTGCGGAGAAATCACACCTTCGAATGAAAACGGCGATCCCGGGATTGGAGTGGCCTCGCCGGTGCTGGGAGCGAGCGAATAACCGAAGAGTTGACCACCTTCAGCCAGGCAATTAGGAGGCAGCGAAACATAGAGGAATTGCGCGGCAACAGTCACCACTCCGCCGGTGCAGGCGAAGTTGTTGTTCACATCAAAAAACGAATTAAAGCCGCCAGTGCTGGGATCAATGACGATCGCGGGAAACGTGTTAAGGAAGTCTGCAATCGGAGGGGCGTAAAGCATCTCCAGGCCGGATTGGTCCGGATTGGCGGAACGATGAATGAAAGCAGGACGACGGTTCGCGGCAAAAACGCTCGCCGTTTGCAGAAGGAGAGAAAGTACGATTAGCGAGGTCAGTTTGCTGCGATTTGCAGTCATAGGAAGCTCCATCGAAAGGCCGGAATTGCAACATGGTACACCGGTTTCGTCCTTCAAAACATGGTGAAAATAATTGCCTATATCGAGCACCCTGGACGGAGTAGGAGGTTTAACAGTGATTTTCTTAACTACGGAGCCGTGAATCGTCGCTGGCTAGAGGACGGTCGTCAGGCTCTTTGATAAGTTCCAGGAAAAACTAGTGGGAGGCCAAGTCGAACCGGAGCGGGATTGCGTTGGGGAATCTTCAGGCGGCAACTAAATCGACAACGAGGCGGTCACTGATTTCGCTCGAGGGGCGCGACTTTGGCCTTCGAAAAATCCTCCACCGCATAATACTCAGCGCCTCGTTCGATCACCGCTACGCCGATCGAATCCAGGTTGCGGTCGAGAATGTTGGCGCGGTGGCCGGGAGAGTGCATCCACAGGCTGTGAATCTCTTGCGGGCTGGGAGCTTCGGCAACATTTTCCGCAAGCCCCATCCAGCTCACGCCCGCACGCGAGGCTCGCGTCGACAGACTGGGCTCGCCGGGAAACTGATGAGAGATCGTTTGGTTTGTCACCATAAGTTGCGCGTGCCGGCGAGCAGCTTCGGCCAGCGATGTGTTCCACTTGAGCGTTGGCAATCCCTGCGCCTGGCGTTCGCGGTTGCACGCGGAAAACAACTCACGCTCCGCTCGCGATGCGAATTCCTGGGCATGCGACGGAATCAGCGCAAGCCAGACAAACACTGCAAGTGAAACAAACGGTTGAGGCCGCATATTCATGATATATAAACACACCGCCCGAGATTTTGACTCGGAGATTGTGACAATTCATTACGAAGGTGACCTGGGGAAAATTCAACTTTACTTTTTCGCGTCGCAACGGGAGTGAATCCGTTTGTGTGCAAAGTGGTCGGGCCCGCATGAATTCAGCACGGCGCGCAGAGTTTCAAAAGCTTATTCACAAGTGCTGTTGAAAACCCTTCGATGCAGGATGCGCGACGGGGATGCCTCAGTAATGATCGAGCTGCGAGTACTCGGTTCAGGGAGCTTGGGAAGGGAAAAGAAAAAGGCCGTGATCTTGGTTATGCTCTAGCTGCCAACTCCTGCGAGGGAGCTGACCGCGTGGAGTCATGCACCATCACGGCCCTTTGATGTGATCGCTACTTTCGCAGCTCCTGACCCCGGCTACATCCTCGCAGAGCAGTCGGTTTTTTCGGGTCAGTTTGCCCTCCGGGTTGCCCCGGCTGGCATATCACTCAGCTTACTTTGGACTGGCTAAGGTTTAATTTGAGCCAACCCTTTCAGCCGTCGACGGGCGCAAAATTAAATCGAAAAGCATTGAATGTCAACGCCGTTTTTTGGTGCAAGAGAAAATTCGAGCTGTGAATTCTGTGGATCGAAATACCGCTCGCAGCGGGCATTTCGGGGCACATCCCTTCATTCTGCGCGATTTCCACAAATTCTTGCACAGTCGCCCGGGAGCGCTCAGCGACTTCGCAACGAACCATTCTTGCCGCTTGACTCCGCACACCGGGCTAACGCATTCTGCGTGAGTACAGATGTCAGCCCTCGTCGCTTACGTGGATGGTGGTTCGCTGGGAAACCCTGGACCGTCCGGCATTGGAGTAGTCATCGATGGCATTGGCGCCGACAAGCTGCGGATCGCCAAGTGGATCGGCTGGCAGGACAATAATGTCGCGGAATATCTGGCTCTGCTCGAAGCCCTGCAATGCGCGCTTCTGCTGAACGCCAAGGCGTTGCATGTTTATTCGGATTCGGAAGTCGTGGTCAAACAAATGACCGGGGTGTACGCCTGCCACAGCTCCCGCCTATATTCGCTCAACTGGACTTGCAGGAAGCTGGCCCGGTCGCTTGAGTTCACCATTTCTCATGTGAGGCGCGAGCACAATGCGGAGGCGAACCACCTGGCGAATTCTGCCGCCCGCAATCGGCAACCCTCGGCGCGGCGGGAGCGAGTGATTGCCAAAGCGCTGGCCGGGCTGGGGGCAAAGCCGCAGTTTCAGAGCTAACCAATCGATTGGCTTCCAGTCCATTTAAAAGAACTAATTTCTGCCCACATGATCCGACACCGCTTTTATCTTCTCGGGTTTCTTCTGACGCTGGCTTGGATCAGCGTCTCGACGAGCGCTCTTCCGCAATCTGAATCCCGAAAAACCAGCACGCCCTACACTGGCGATCTTTCAATCTTCGAAACGCCGGGCCGGGATGAGCGGCTGCAGATCAACCGGGTAATGGACATTCTCGGGATCGCTCCCGGCAAGAATGTGGCCGATATTGGCGCGGGATCAGGCTGGTTTACAGTGCGGGCGGCACGCCGGGTGACGGAAACCGGCCAGGTTTATGCGGTTGACATTAATCCAGAAGCGATCCACTACATCGACAAGCGAGTTCAGAAAGAGCAATTGCACAACGTTAAGACGATCGTGAGCAAGCCTGACGACCCACTGCTGCCGGTGCAATCGGTTGACGCCGTGCTTCTGCTCAAGACCTACCACGAAGTGGCGAAACCCATTACTCTTCTGCGCCACTTGTGCCCCGGGCTTCGTCCGGAAGCGAAGGTGGGCGTAATCGACAGAAATGGAAATGGAGAAGATCACGGGATAGGCAGCAACGTCGTCATTCGCGAAGCCGCCGAAGCGGGCTATCAGATGATCGGGCAATACGACTTTGTCAAAGCCGACCGAGTGGATTATTTCCTGGTGTTCGCGACGAAAGCCGAGTGTACGCGCGGGCAGACGGATTCGGGAAAATGAAGCTGCAGTCCGCGAGCGGCCGGGTGCCCCAGGTGCCGGGAGCCGCCTTTGCGAGCTCACCTGGGGGAGCATGTTCAACCGTCACCGCCATCGGGCGGCGAGATCGTGTACCTTCTCTTCGTGCCACGCGGTCTCCATCGCCTTCACCACTCCCAACAACCTCACTTTCTCACCTTCGGTGGTTATCGTCGGCAACCCTTCTTCGGCGAAAAAGGAGTGGTGAAAATTGAGTCGGAGTGGACGGCGAGAGATCGGGAAACGGCGATATCTGGCGGCTCCCCACGAATATTCCTTTACCCCAGGTGAGCTCGCAAACCCGGCTCGCGGCACCTGGGGCACCGTGCTGAAAGCGTCCAATGCATGGCTCGTAACTCGCCAGACTTCGGTATGCCCATCGGCAGTGACGAGGATGCCCAGCGTGTTGCCTACGAGCAGGCTGCTGGCAAGGGTAAGGCGGTTATTCTGGACAGAATCTTCGTTGCAAAGCATATCGCGGACGAAGGTATCCTTGAGCGTTGGCGGTTGCTTGCGGGCGAGCGAGGCATGAACAGGTTTTGGGGCTATTGGGAATCCGTCCACAAAACAATCGTCCAGGCTGCAAGGAAAGACCTCGGCGTCAAAGGTGAACTGCCCCAAGGCTTATGAACGTGAAAAGTGCGCCGCTGGACACTAACGCTGTACTTCGTGCTTCTTATTTAACCGCAGCCGAAAGGCCCGCAGCAATCTCCAAGGTGTTTCAGATGGGGAGGCTGAGCCGTTAAGCTTGTAAGCTACTGCCTGCCAACGCCCTCGCCTTCGAAGACCTCGCCATAATGCCCGGCACCGCCATTCGATGCTGTGCCGTAAAGATTGCCGAGGGCATCAAATATTAGCCCTCCGGATGGATTAAAACCATTGAACTGGTCAAAATTGTGAAGCACTTTTTCCCTCCACACTCTGTGCGACTGCCCGACCCTGTACACCGTTCCCAGGTCGTACAATCCGTCCCAGAATGTTTCGCCATAAAGATTTCCGACGGCATCCATTGCCAAGCTGCCGTACGGAGTGTCGTCATTGTTCAGTTCTCCAGTGAAGGAATAAAGCACCTGAATCTGCCAGTCGCCATCCGTTGGGGACAGTTTGTAAACAGCGCCCAAGTCGTTCGCGCTACCATCGGTAGTCGTGCCGTAAAGGTTTCCTTTTTCGTCGAAGATCACACCGCCCAGAGGGTTGCCTCCATCATTCTGACCTGTGAAGACGTAAATTAGTGTCTCCGTCCAGCTCCCATTTGCAGGCATCAGCCGGAAGACTGTCCCATATCCCCTCAAGTCACCCTGACTCGTGGTTCCATAGAGATTGCCTGCCGAGTCGAGGGCAAGACGCCCAAAAGGATTAATGCTGTAATGCACCCCTGTGAAACTGGACAGGATCATAAGTTATGATTCGGGCCTCCGCCAGGAGGCGAGATGCCAAGAAAACCGCAGGTACAGAGAAGCGCCGAAGAGAAGTTCGCCATCGTGATCGAGGGTCTGAAAAGCGGCAACATTGCCGAGACCTGTCGCAGCCATCAGATCGCCGCCACCCTTTATTATCGCTGGAAAGATGAGGCCGAGAAAGCGGCGGTAGCCGCGCTGGCCGGCAGAAATGCCGCGCTCAAGCCGGACGAAGAACAACGCAAGCGTATTCGCGAACTGGAACGCAGCCTGGGCAAGGCCCACATCCAGATCGACATACTAAAAAACGTTCTGGGCGAATGAGCTGTGGCCAGGTTCATTCGCAAGCCCACCAGTTGCTGGCCGCAGGACACACTGCCCAACGGGTGGCACAGACGTTGGAAATCAGCCGCTCCAGTCTGTACTATCGTCGGCAAGAGCGCCGTTCGCGGGCTGATCGCCGCTACGATGAGCGCGTGGTTGAAGTCTGCGGCGAAAAGCCGGTGTACGGCTATCGCCGGGTACAGTGGTGGCTGGAGCAGGTGGGCGGGCTGAAGCTGAATCGCAAACGGGTATTGCGCGTGATGCGCGAGCGCGGTCTGCTGGTGCGCGGCCGCCGTCTGCGGGTGACGCGCAGAAAAGACTGGAGCACGATGAACGTATCGGAACCCGATCAGGTGTGGCAGATGGACATGACCAAAGTCTGGGCCGGGCAGGACGACGGGCTGGGCGTATCTGGTCTCGGCGCTCGATTGCTGCACCCGCGAGATCGTAGGCTGGGACTTGAGTTTGCGTTGCCGCACCCAGGATGCGCTGGCCGCGCTCGACCGTGCGGTGCGCGAGGTTTTGCCTTTCGATCCTATGGGAAAGGGTTTGACTTTGACTACCGACAACGGCACTCAGTTCACCAGCGCCCGCTTCATCGCCACCCTGGGGCAGTTGGGCATCGCTCATCGCCGCACCGCCTACAACCATCCCGAAGGCAACGGACGCATTGAACGCTTTCACCGCTCACTCAAGGAAGAGGAGGTTTGGCTCAACGAATATCAGTCGCTCGATCAGGCCCGCGATTCGATTGGCCGCTGGATCCACCAGTACAATCATCAGCGGCCCCATCAGTCGCTCAAAAACCGGACGCCCGCCGAAACCCGGCGGGCGTTCACTCAACCGCAAACCCTAACTTATTCCGAGGCCCTTTGTGTCTAGTTTAGAGGGGTGCATTACAAAAATATCACTCCCGCTATAGTCGTAACATGTTTAGACATAACAAAAAGAACTCCTATTCAGTGGGCTTAGGGAGGGGTAAACCTGCAAACTCTGGCAGGTATAGTACCTCGGTTCCAACTCCTTCGTCCACAGTTTAGGCATGTTCTTTCTCGCAGAACACTGATTCTATTGAAGAACTTTCCATCCCGTGCCGGACGGAATATTCTTGCATTCCCATAAAGCCTCTGTCGTCCCATGGGGAGCGGGACAATGGCTTGTCGTACAACTATATAGCGAACCCACCACGCAGCTTCCCGTGGGCCCGCTTTGGCCGACAAGCCACATAGGGGCGTTGCTCGTGAGAGTTGCGGTCGTGAACCAGGAATCTGCCGGGCCCACGACTACCGTTATTGATCAACTGCGAGGCTCCCAACATCACGCTGCCTGGCTGCACGGCAGCGCTCCTCAAAATAAAACGCAAAAAATATAAGCTCCCCCCGGGCGCTGTCAACCACCAGTTTTGTTAATTCTTCGTGACAAAGCTAGAGGACGTTGGTCTCAGCTCGCTGCGGGGGCCTTTTGCCTCTACTGCGGCTTGAAATCGGCGAGTCGGGGGAGATTTGGCGGGCGCGCAAGAAGCCGTAACGAAGCCGGCTTGCGAATGCTCAGTTCATTGCCCGCCGTGGACGGTCATCACCGGACAAGCGGCGTCGCAGACGATTTCGTAGGCTTTGGCCCAAGTGGTTTCGCGGCGACGGGATTCCTCCACATCGCGCAAACCCAACACAATAAGGTTGGCCTTCCATCGGTCCGCGATGCGGAGGATTCCTTCCGTGGCGGAGCCGAATTCGACGAACAACTGGGTTGTCGATTCTGCCTCTGCAGGCTCGGCGGGTATCAGGCCTTCGAGTTTTCTTAACCGTTCGCTCCGAGTTTTTTCACGAGACAGGCCATGGGCCTTGACTGGATCCGTCACTACATTCACCAGGCCGAGTGAGGCATTCAAATGATGAGCGAGCCGGGTGGCGTGCTCGACCGCCTGCAGCGAATGGGTTGCGAATCCGGTTGCTGCCAGGATACGTTTCGGTTCGGCCTGAGCGCCTTGCTCGGAAACATTGGGCCCAACGGTGATGACCGGACATTGCGCCTGGCGGAAAATCGTTTCCGCCACCGAACCCAAAATCAGTTTGCTCATGCCGGTTGTCCGCGGGTGCCGAGAACCACGAATCCAACATTTCTCTCTGCAATGACCTGCTCCAGCGCATCACAAACCGCGCCGGTGCGAACGAGCAACTCGTATTGAAGCCCGTCGAGATGGTCAGCCAGGAGGTGCGACATGACTTCCGCCTGCCCTGCGCGCCAGCCGTCCATGACCGCACGCTCGGATTGCGAATTGACGACGTGGAACAGCACAATGGGTGCGTGCTGGCGGCGCGCCACTGCCGTCGCGCAGAGAACCGCTTTTTCAGAGGCCGGCGAAAAATCGGTCGCGACCAGAACGCTGCCCAGTCTCGGAACGCTCGCGCTTGACTGCGGCGGTCGGATTGTCTCCGTCGTAGGACTCATCGCTTCCTCTATACAGGGACAGCACTCTCGGACTGTTGCAACTCTTCTGCATCTGAGGTTGCGGCTTCGTCGCCAAAGTCCCAGGCGGCAGCATCGGCCATTTCGAGATCGACCGGCGGGCTCAGATTTTCGTCCGCTTCGCCCACGACCACAACTTCGCCGCGCTCGACCTCTTCGAGGTCCGTACCGCGCGCCACCAGCACGACCCTGCTGGTGCCTTTGCGGATCGAGCCGAATGTGGGTTGCAAGCGTGGAGAGCAGATTGTAGGCAAGGTCGGCGCATTCTGCGTCGGGAAATACGAGCACGTTCGCGCGGTCTGTATCTTTATCTTGATCGTGCGCCAACGGCTGACCGCAAGCGGCGGATGACTGCGATTGCTGGATTTGCATGCGCCCTCCTGGCTCCTGCAGCTCGAACTACGCTCTACAGGGGAACCAATTATTGTGTGTCCAAACCGGACATGGGAGCAGTGACTCAGGTCACAGACGCGCGCAATATAAACGCATCGGGAGATCAGTCAAGTTCACTGCGGCCCCAATCTTCGAAACAAAAAGCAAAACAAGAATGACCGGCCGGCACAAAGGCTGACCGGTCACAATCTACTCCGGGCTATGCTGCCCGCGCCATTTGAAAGCGCTCGAACAACCCTGGATCCACCGTATATGCCTTGACCGCAACCGGCATCACATAAGCCGCGAGGATCGCTTTGACGATGGGGAACACTTCCCTCTCGTACTGCTCAGCGTCATAACTATCGGCCCATAGACTCACAGTAATGACCTGTTCTCGACGGCCAAACGTGGTAGCAGTCTGCGGCAACAACGGGAGGAGTCCCAGGAAGCCCTTCTGATTTTGCAGAATCGGCAGGATCTCGCTGCGAACTTTGGTGAGAAACTCCTCACTTCTTTCCTGTGCGAGGACAAATTCTAAACGGGCGAACATGGGAGGCTCCTTTATCAGGAAATTTAGTTTGTGCTGGCTCGCTCACCGTCCGGGAGATTCATCTGAATGGCCGGGCGGATCAATTCAAATGCTTGCTTACGTACTCTTCCATCTGACGTTCGTAAACTTGATTGACATGGTAGTCGCAACTCGGTTCGCCATCTACAAAACGGGTTGCAGGTTTGCTGCAGACCACGCACTTCAACTTGCGTGGAATTGGTTTTTGCGTGGATTCGTGCTTGGTGGGCGTTTCCATACTGCAACCTCCTGCGCCGGTCCGCGACGAAATCTCTACTGCAATTCTTTTACCGCCAACGAGGTGCAATTGATGTGACGCTTATGACGGCAGTCTGTGACGAGGTGGCCAACGGCGCGGAGAAGCGCCTCGCTGTCGTGTTCCGTTACATCACAGCCGGGTGTGACGTTGCAGAAATTTCTTCGCCGCCGCGGTGATCCACGTACCTCTGTCAGTGATGCCTGTCACCGAACCTATGCCCAAAGTAAGGTGAGATGGAGTGGGCAACAGGAAGTCGAACGAGCCGGAGCTCCCAGCGTTTCGCCAAGCTCGATCACGCATAGCCCTTAAGCTCACTCTCTTCCTGAGTCTGAAGTCTGACCGGCAACTGAGTTGCAAATCCGAAGGACCGCATTCATAGAGATCAGACAAAAAGAGGAGATTTCCCATGGCAAGCCAGCGTGAAGTGGTGGTTCTAAGCGCCGTTCGTACTCCGATTGGAAGATACGGCGGCTCACTCAAAGATATTCCCATGACCGAACTCGGTGCGATCGTGACGCGGGAGGCCATCAGCCGCGCGAACATCGCCCCTACCGACGTGGAGCACGTGGTGTTTGGAAACGTGATTCACACCGAACCGCAAGACATGTATCTGGCGCGCGTGGCGGCGCTGCGTGCCGGCGTTCCGGTGGAAAGCCCGGCACTTACCTTGAACCGGCTTTGCGGCAGCGGACTGCAAGCAATTGTTTCCGCGGCACAGTGCATTTGGATGGGAGATGCAAAGATCGCGATTGGCGGCGGCGCCGAAAGCATGAGCCGCGCTCCCTATTGGCTCAGCGGAATGCGTTGGGGACAGCGCATGAACGACGCAGCGGCCCTGGACATTATGGTGAACGCCCTGACCGATCCCTTCGAGCGCGTTCACATGGGCGTGAGTGTTGAGGGCATCGCGAAGAAGTACGGCGTCACCCGAGAAGACCAGGACAAGCTAGCGGTCGAGAGCCACAAACGCGCCAGCACCGCGGTGCAGAGCTGCTTCTTCGAGAGCCAGATCGTCCCGATCGAAATCAAAGACAAGAAGCAAACTATCCTGTTCAAGAAAGACGAAGGACCGCGCGCGGATACGACGCTCGAGGCCCTGTCGAAACTGAAACCTGCGTTCAGCAAAGACGGCACGGTCACGGCCGGCAACGCCTCGAGTGTAAACGACGGCGCTGCGGCGGTGGTGCTGATCGATAAAGCTGTGGCGGAGGAGCGCGGACTGAAACCGATCGCGCGTCTGGTGGACTATTCCATCGTCGGCGTCGAGCCGGCGTTCATGGGCATGGGCCCGGTTCCGGCAGTGCAAAAAGTGCTCAAGCGCGCGGGAATGAAGGTCGAGGACATCGATGTGTTCGAGGTCAATGAGGCCTTCGCCGTCCAGGCGCTGGCGGTTTGCCGCGAACTCGGCCTGCCCCCGGAGAAGACCAATCCCAACGGCAGCGGAATTTCGCTCGGACATCCGGTCGGTGCCACGGGCGCGATCATCACCGTCAAGTTGCTCCACCAGCTCAAACGCACCGGCGGCAAGTTCGGACTGGCCACCATGTGCATTGGCGGCGGACAAGGCATGGCAGCAATTTTCGAGAACCTGAACTAACAAATATTAAGGAGGAGTAAGTCATGACCACACAAGTTTTGATCGAGAAAGAACTGTCTCTCTCGAAACCACTGCAGGGGAAGGTTGCCCTGGTCACGGGCGCGGCGCGTGGCATTGGCCGGGCGATCGCGGTCGAACTGGCTAATCGCGGCGCAGCAGTCGCAATTAATTTCCGCTCCAGCTTCAGCGGTGCCGAAACCTTGCGCGAAGAACTTCGTCAAGCGGGCGCGCAAGCCACCATCTATCAGGCGGACCTGGCTCACGCTGAAGATGCACGCCGGCTGATAAAGGACGTGATCGACTTCTACAAACATCTCGACATCCTGGTAAACAACGCGGCCGTCAACCGCGACAAGTGCATAAAAAAGATGTCGGATGGGGACTGGGTCGACATTATCAATAACAACCTCAACAGCGCCTTTTACACTACCAGCGCGGCGCTGCCGGGAATGATCGAACGCAAGTACGGACGGATCGTGAACATCAGCTCGATGACCGGACAGACGCCGAACTACGGCCAGGCGAATTACGCGGCAGCAAAAGCCGGCTTGATGGGCTTCTCGAAAGTGGTGGCCCTCGAGATGGCAAAGAACAACATCACCTGCAACGTAGTGTCGCCCGGCTACACCGATACGGAGATGCTCAAGACAATCCCCACCGAGATTCTGGAGCAGGTCAAGAGCCGCATCCCGATGGGACGTCTGGCACGGCCTGAGGAGATTGCGAAGGCAGTAGCTTTCCTGATCACCGATGGCGATTACATCACCGGCCAGCAGATTGCCGTGAACGGCGGAATGTACATGTAAGGGAAGTTCACAAACGGGTTCATCGGGGGCCAGGAGTTTCCTGGCCCCAACTTTTTGGGAAGGGTCTCGCAAAAAATAAATCGGGCGAGCTTTCCCGAGCATCCTTTCGTGTTGCGAACAATCTACTTGCGGCGGAACCCTTAACATGAAAATGCTGGGAATGATCGGCGGCCTCGGACCGGAGTCCACGGTGGATTACTACAAGTTGATTGTCAGCGCTTATCGCGAGCGCACGCGGGACGACAGTTATCCCCCGATGATCATCAATAGCATTGACCTGCAGAAAATCGTCCGTTTGATGGAGGCGGAAGATTACGCAGCTGTAGTTAATGTCATGGTCACCGAGGTGCAAAAACTGGCGAATGCGGGAGCTGAATTTGGACTCATCGGCTCCAATACGCCGCATATTGCGTTCGATGAGATCCGGCGGCGCGCAGCCATTCCTCTTATCAGCATTGTTGAAGCAACTTGTGAGGAAGCGCGGTCGCAGGGCTTAAGTAAACTGGGGCTGTTCGGCTCGGGATTCACCATGAAGGCGCGATTTTACCAGGAGATTTTTGCGAGACAAGGAATGATGGTGGTCGTGCCCGAGGCGGCGGAGCAAGAATGCATTCATGCGAAGTACATGGACGAATTGGTGAAAGGCATTTTTCTTCCGAAAACTCGGGCGAGCTTGTTAGAGATCGTCGAGGGGTTGAAGAAGCGGCACGGTATCCAAGGGTTGATTCTTGGCGGTACGGAGCTGCCTTTGATTTTGCGGGACGCGCCCGACTGCGGGATTCCATTTTTGGATACGGCGCGAATTCATGTGAATGCTGCAGTGCGGGAAATGCTGTCGTAGGTACATCGAATGAATCAGGCGAAATTCGCAGTCTATGGAGCGGGCGGAGTAGGTGGATACTTTTCCGCGGCGCTCGCCCGTGCCGGCTATTGGGTTGGGCTCATCGCACGAGGAAAGCAACTCGAGGCGATTCGCCAGAACGGGATACGCGTGGAAAGTCCGAAGGGCGATTTCGCCGGTCAGCCCGCAAGGGTTTCGAACCGTGCGGAAGAAATTGGACCAGTCGACGCGGTCATCTTGGCGGTCAAGGCCTGGCAGGTTCGAGAGGCCGCCGCGGCGATGCGTCCTTTGCTCTCCGATCGCACAAGGTGCTGCCGTTGCAGAATGGTGTCGAAGCTCCGGAGCAACTGCGAGCGGCGCTGGGGCGCGAGCACGCGCTGATCGGGCTATGCAAGATCATCAGCGCAACTGCGGGGCCGGGCGTTATTCGCTTTGGCGGGCTGGATCCTATAGTGGCGCTCGGTGAGATGGACGGGGCTTCACTTTCACCCCACGCCAATGCATTGGCTGACGCGCTCCGCGCGGCCGGCGCCGTGGTCGAAACCCCGCCCGATATGCAGGCTGCGCTCTGGGAGAAGTTGCTTTTCATTGCCGCCGTGAGCGGAGTTGGAGCGGTTTCGCGCGCCACCATTGGAGAGATTCGAGAATCTGCGCCAACGTACGAGCTTCTCCAGAAAGTCATGGAAGATGTATACGCCGTTGCGGTGAAGCGCGGCATTCGGCTGGCTGCGGACACGGTGCAGCGAACGATGGCGTTTGTGGAAACCCTGCCCGCGGGCGGAACGGCTTCGATGCAGCGCGACATTGCGGATGGAAAGCCTTCCGAACTGGAGGCGGTAATTGGAGCGGTTGCGCGCTATGGAGATCGGGCGGGAATCGATACTCCGACCGTTGACTACATTTATGCCAGTTTGTTGCCACAGGAGCGGCGGGCGCGGAGCAAGACCGCTTGAACACCGTCGCCGCGGCGTCAAGTATCTCTTTTTCTGCTCGACACTTACCCTGGCTCAGCCCCTAGTGTCCTTGTTTTTGACCCGGGCTTTGTGCTTTAATGCAGTGCAGCATAGAGGTTTGCTGCGGTGCACAAAAGGAGTAAACTCCGATGAGCACAATGACGAGCGTAGAGGTTCCAGTCAGAGAAATGCCTTTCAGCCTTAAAGGAAAAACCGCCCTGGTAACGGGCTCGGGCCGCGGGATTGGCAGGGCCATCGCCAACAAGCTCGGCAGCTGCGGCGCCGACGTCATGGTCAACGATCTCGACGAAGCTGCCCTGCGTGAAACCGAGAACGGATTGCGCAACGCCGGGTGCCACGCCGAATATATGGTCGGCGATCTTACCGATCCGGCCTTCCCCGATCAATTGGTTTCTAAGACGGTAGAGTCATTCGGCGCCGTCGATATTATCGTCAACAATGCCGGGTACAGTTGGGACAGCGTCATTCAAAAGACGACCGACGAGCAGTTCCAGTCGATGCTGGATATTCACCTGGTGGTACCGTTCCGAATTCTGCGGGCCGCGTCCCACTATATTCGCGAAGCGGCGAAGAAAGAAATTGCCGCGGGAAAACGCGTGATGCGCAAGGTCGTCAATATTACCTCGATTGCCGGGGCCGAAGGCAACGCCGGGCAGGCCGGCTATTCCTCAGGGAAGGCCGGCATTATTGGACTCACCAAGACGATGGCGAAGGAATGGGGACGCTACAACGTCAACGTCAATGCAGTCGGTTTCGGACTGATTGAAACGCGTCTGGTGCAACCCCTGACCGGCGAAGGCGCACACATCGAAATGCACGGCCACGAAATCCGCATTGGAGTGCAGCAGAGTTTGCTCGACGCTGCCAAAGCCAATTGCCCGCTGGGAAGGCTGGGAACTCCAGATGAGGCGGCAAGCGCGGTGCTCTTCTTCTGCTCTCCGTTATCGGATTATGTGACCGGCGAAGTGCTGATTTGCGGCGGTGGCTATCACTTCTAGCAGCCGCCCTGCTTGAGATGAAAAAACCGGCGATTTCTCGCCGGTTTCACGCATAAGCGGAACACACACTTCGTTCCGACCACTCATTCTGCCTAGCCAAGGAACCCTGAATATCTACACCTTCATCATCGCTATGCGCTTTCTGGTGACTGGGCGCTCTTTGGCGGCTTGCTCAACGTGATCTTGAAGCTCGAGCAAGTGCTCGACGCTGTGCTCGTGGCCGGTGTCATACGATGCAATCATCGGCCGGGACTTGGGCTCAGGTTCCCGCACTGCTGGAATCACGGTATGGGATGCCATCGAAGTTTCCCCCTTTTTGCGAACCGGATCGGGCAGCCTGCAGTTCGGGAGATCAGCAGGCGGCGAAGACCTCTGGAAGCACTCTTAGCTTAGCCCCGATTGTGGCCCTAGCGGTGTGCTCTGGGTCACGCAATTGTGTGACAAGGCAGGATCGACAGGGCTTTGACTGCTTCGAGCCAGAACTAGGATTTCTTCGACCGCATGGGCTTTCGCGGCGGTTTCTTCCCTTTCAATCGCGAAACCATGCCTTCCAGTTCCTCGAGACGCTGCCTCAATTCGTCAACGTCCAGTGGCTGGTTGTCTTCCGGCGGCGGAGGACTTGTGCGAAGAGAATCCGCATTTGAATCGGTTGTGGGCATCGGTGCTCCCGCGATCGGACGGATGAATTCGAAAGGATTCAGCGCGGGCGACATGGCGCGGAACGCGCCCTGATACATCTCGACCAGAGCGCGCATGTATTTGAGTGTGTTCTCCTGGGTCGCTTTGCCCGAGGCGACCACCATCTGCCGCAGCACATCGAGGGGGAATGTCGACTCCGGCCCTTTGGCATGTTCGACGATGATCTGCGTCAGGATCAGGCGGGTCAGTGTCATCGCCAGTTGCCGCATCCAGGCAACTTGACATCTTCGCCCCCCTGCACCATACGGGCAACTTCATCCAGGTTTACGTAACGGCTGTCGCTGGTGTTGTAAAGGCGGCGGTTCTCGTACTTCTTAATGATGATGGGTTTGCGGACATTTTTCATGGAAGGCAATTTATCTCTTGACAACATGTCGTGCGGGAGCGATACTTATGTTGCAGTGCAGCATAATATGCAGCATCGAAATCTTCCGCTGTAAGAAGGAGCAGAACATGCGACCCACCCCAAAGTCAACCAAAACTGCAACGGAGAAACCGGACATTACCGAGACCTTTCTCCCCATGTACACCAAGAGCGTAGAGCGCCTGGCGGAACTCCAGAAGAAGACCCTGGAAATCACCGCACAGCAGAATGCCGAATGGCTGGATACCTGGAAGAAAATGGCGAGGTTCACGCCGCAGCCGGGACTTTTCATGTTCGACCTGGCCGGGCAGATGTTTGACCGTTTTGTAGAGACGCAGAAAGGCATGCTTGACATGGCGGTCGAGCAGAGCCAAACCGCGGCTGGAGTTGCCAAGGACCGCGGCGCCGCCCTGGGCAAGGCTGCGAAAGGTGTAACTGGCATGTTCCAGCAAATGATGGAGCAATCCATTGCGGCGCAAAAGAAGGCGCTGGACTTTTTCGCAGAACAGCAAAAAATGGCGTATGAGACCACCAAGAAGCAGTTCCAGTTCGCCGGCAATCCTATGGCTGAGGCCTTCCAGAGCGGTCTGGATGCCCTGATCGAGAGCCAGAAGGCGATGCTGGATGTAGCTTCGAAACCGTTGCACACGCCGGTTATGTAGCGCACACGGCAGTGTGTCCGCCGGCACAGCAACGCTGGATGTGAGATTGATAGATTTGAAAGAGGTTGTAGCCGTTTTTTGGAGCGGGGAGTCTCCCGGGCGTCACCCGCGCCTCTCCGCTGATCTTCGCAATTTGCATTTTGAACAAGGAGCGCGCAATGCCTGAACCACAAGAAGCACCGAACGGCAAGTCCTACGACCCGGTGGAGCCTTTCCGGGAGATGCGAAATCAGTGCCTCGATTCCTGGGCCAAGGTCATGATCGACGTGGTCAATACGGACGCTTATGCGCGGGCCTCGGGAACCATCCTAGAGACCGCGCTTTCCATGTCCGCGCCATTCCGCGCGGCGGTTGAGAAGGCCATGCTGCAAACCCTGGCACAACTGAGCATGCCTTCGCGCAACGATTTCGTCAATCTGGCGCAGCGGGTCACCAACGTCGAGTTGAAACTGGACGACCTGGACGCCAAACTGGGCCAGGATCGAGCAGCTGTTGGCGAGACCGGCAGCGCAGCGTAACCGGCGGCCCACGCCGCCTCGACCGCGGAGAGCAGCGGCCAGGGCGGAGCAAAGAAAGGGGTAAGATGCCATGGCAACCATGTGCGCACTCCCTGAAAAGCTTCTCGGCGCGGAAGAGAAGCTGCTAACCTTCAACAAGGTAATCAACGAAAAGGTCAAGATCGACCAAACGCCGCGGGAAGTGATCTGGTCTTTAAACAAGACAAGATTGATCCGCTATAAACCCGTGCTGCCCGAAAGTCAGCGTCACAAGCTGCCCTTGCTGTTAGTGTTTGCGCTGATGAACCGGCCGTCAATCCTCGATCTTCGTCCCGAAAACAGCTACGTGCAGTACATGCTCCACCAGGGCTATGACCTGTACTTGCTGGATTGGGGCATTCCCGGGCCGGAAGACAAAGACCTGAAGTTCGACGACTACGTGCTGGATTATTTGACGCGGGCGGTGCGTAAGCTGAAAACATTCGCCGGCGTCGAAGAGTTCAGCATGTTGGGATGGTGCATCGGCGCCATTCTCTCCACCTGCTATTCCGCATTGCGTCCCGACGACGGATTGCGGAACCTGATCTTGCTCACCGCACCTCTCGACTTTTCCGACCCAGACATGACCTTTGCCAAGTGGATCAAGGAGCCGAACTTCAACGTCGACCTGGTCCTCGAAGCATTCGGCAACATGCCGGCAGAGATGATGGATGCAGGCGCAAGAATCCTGAAGCCGGTGGAGAACTACATCACCAACTATCTGCGGCTCTGGGACAACCTGGACAAACCGGCGGCAGTGCAGGCCTGGCAAGCAATGAACACCTGGGTCAACGACAACATCCCGATGGCGGGGGGAGCGTTCCGGCAACTGGTTACTGATCTTTACCGGAACAATCGCCTGATCAACGGGCAGTGGTCGTTGCGGGGAGAGCGCGTGGATCCGGCGAGGATCAAGGCCAATCTTCTGACCATCATCGCGGAAGCGGACGACATTACTCCTCCCTGCATGTCAAAAACGATTGTTGAGCGAGTGAGCAGCACCGACAAAACTCTGCACTACATTCATGGAGGCCATATCGGAATCATGGTCGGCAGTTCGGCGAACAAAGTGACGTGGCCTTATATGAATGACTGGCTTGCTCCTCGTTCGGAGTAAAGGCAAGCGATAAACATCGCCCATGCCTGCGAAGCCCCGCGCGCTAACCTGCCGCGGGGCTTAGTTTGTTGGAGCCTAGAGTTCCGCCAGGGAGCGATGCACGAGATGAATGGCGATCGAACCTTCTCCCACCGCCGACGCCACGCGCTTTACGTTGCCCGCCCGGGCGTCGCCGACGGCGAACACTCCGGGAAGACTGGTCTCGAGCATCAGCGGATTACGTCCCGGGAGCGGCCAGGACGGGGCCGAAGCTGTGCCGTTGAGCGCATCCAGATCGCGGCCGGTAAGAATGAACCCCTTGTCGTCGAGGGCGAGGCAGCCTTGCAGCCATCCGGTGCGCGGCGAAGCTCCGGTCATAATAAAGAGGTGGCAAACGTCGTGAGTGGCAGCGCTTCCCGAAACCCGCTCCCGCCAGGTGACGCGCTCCAGGCGATCGTCGCCGTGCAGGGAGACAATTTCGGTTTGGTAATGCAGTTCGATCTTGGGATTTTCGGTGATGCGCTGGATCAGGTAGCGCGACATGGTCCCCGAAAGTTCTTTCGCGCGCACCAGCATATAAACCTTGTGGGCAGTCTGCGAAAGATAGACGGCGGCTTGTCCAGCTGAATTCCCTCCCCCGACCACGACGACATCCGCGTTCTCGCACAGCTGCGACTCGATATACGTCGCACCGTAGTACACGCCTTGGCCTTCAAACTTGCGGAGATTTTCGATGTTGGGCTTGTTGTATTGCGCGCCGGTGGAAATGATTATGGAGCGGGCGGCAAGTTTTTCGTCGTTGTCGAGGACCACTTCATAGGGACGGTGCTGGCAGTTGAGCCGTTTGACGCTATGGCCGACGAGCATCTGCGCGCCAAATTTCTGCGCCTGGGCCAACGCCCGTGATGCCAACTCCTGCCCCGAAATGCCGGTCGGAAACCCGAGATAATTCTCGATCTTAGAACTTGATCCCGCCTGGCCGCCGGGAGCTTCGGTTTCGATGACCAAAGCGTTCAGGCCCTCGGAAGCGGCATAAACAGCGGCTGCCAGGCCGGATGGTCCGGCGCCAACGATAATCAAGTCCCGAACCTGGTCGCAATTGATGTTCACGTTGAAGCCGAGACAGTCGGCAAGCTCCTGCGTAGACGGATTTCGCAGGACGGTCTTTGCGTTGCAAATTACGACTGGAACATCGGAGAGCGTGATGTGGAAACGATCGAGCAATTCCTGCGAACTTTTGTCAGCATCAAGATCAACGTAAACATGGGGATGTCCGTTGCGCCCGAGAAATTCCTGGAGGCGCAGAGTATTGGCAGAATGGCGCGATCCCATCAAGATCACGTTGCCGAAATGATTGGTGATTAAAGCCAGTCGCCGGAGAATGAAGGCGCGCATGATAATTTCGCTGAGCTCGGCGTCCCGGGCGACCAGAGCACGCAGGCCGTCGGGAGGGATTTCCAGAAACTCACCCGGTTCGCCGACGCGGGCGAGTACGAGGCAACGTTGTCCGGAAATCATACTGAGTTCGCCAGTGAATCCCATCGGGTTATGGGTGATGACCGGGCGTTCGCCGTTGAGGTCGGGCTGGACGATTTCCAGCGTTCCCGAGAGCAAAACAAAGAAAGGTACGTGGGCATCGCCGGGGCGGAACAAGATCTCGCCGGAGGTGACTGTGCGCACGGCTCCGAAGGCCGAAGCGCGTTTGATCTGCGCCTCGGTCAAGACTGGAAAGGTTTGAGTGCTGGGTTCGAGCGCACTTGGAACAGGCCACGTGGACATGACTTTTCCCCACTTTGCTGGAATACAAAAACTTATAGATGCTGGACGCCGCTTGCCGGGTGCAAGGCCCTGCCCGCAGCCGCGGTGAGCAGAGTTTCGACTTTGGCATCGAGATCGCGGGCGACCTGCAATGCCGCGGCATTTCCCCAGGGAGCCAGAAAACTCGCCATGCGATCGTAGTACGCTCCCAGTTCACACGGAACGCTTCGATGAAACCTTCTTAGAATCTCGCTGCAGAACTCAGGCCGCAGCGCGCTGCACCAAGTCACTTAGAACCGTTTGCAGTTCAACCTTGCCTTTGACCGTACCGGCATCGCCGCCTTCGAAATCGATCCAGCCCTGGTTGAAACCGTCGAGCATCTGCATTCGCGGCAGCGGGTTCTTCATACCTTGCGACCGGAACACGCTTTCCCAGGTTTCAGGCGGAACGGCGTGGGCACGCACCGGGCGGCCGAGAATCGTGGACAAAGTTTCAGCAACATCGTTGGGCGAGAAGCGGCGCGGGCCCTCCAACTCAACAATTCTGCGGCCAGTCCAATTTTCCTGCAGCATTTTCGCCGCCGTCCGTCCCACGTCTTCGGTTGCGACCATCGGCTTGGGCTTGTCGAGCGGCTGCAGCAAGCTTGGGATCTCGCCGGTGACTGGTGCCGGAGCGACATCCCAACTGAAATTTTCCATGAACCAAGCCGCGCGGAGGAAGGCGATGGGCAAGGGCAACTCGCCAAGCACCTGCTCCATGATGCTAAGCTGCGTGAGGAGGTTAGTCTGCTTGGCTTGAGCGCCGATGGTCGACAGGCGCACAACTCTCGCGGGACGTGCAGCGGTCAGCGCGGTCCGCGCCGCCTCGATGATGGCTCGGGCTTCGGGAAATCCGGGTTGGGGATCGAAGTGTGGCGGCAGCAGAACGAACACCGCTTCTGCGCCTTGAAAAGCCTTGGTCAATGCCGAGGCGTCGCGCATGTCGGCAAATGCGGCTTGGCAGCCACAGCGCAACCAGGCGTCAGCGCCATCCGGCCGCCTCACAATTGCGCGGACCGGTCGATGCGCGTCCAAAAGAGCTTCCGCAACCGCGCTTCCGACCTGCCCCGTGATACCGGTAATCGCGTACATGAGTTACGTTGCTGCCTCCCTGGACGTACTCAAAGCCAAATGAATCCTGCACTCAGGCCGCGCGGGCCACTTCGATCCGCGGCGACGCGACGCGAAACTTCTTGACCGCAAGCGCAGTGAGCACGATGAAGATCGCCAATACGACAAGCTGGGTAATCACAAATGGCGGTTCTTTTTGGGTGGGCGCGAGCGCTTTCAGGACGCCAATTTTCTGAAACGATTGCACCACCAAAACCAGGGTGTTGAAGTAGAGCGCAAGCGACACAGTGATCACGTAGATCCAGCGCCACGCGCCGGAAAGATGAAAGCTGTAGCGCGCCAGGATCGCGATCGCCAAAATCACCACCGAAATGCTCCCGATCACCAGTCCCGGGGTCAACTCCTTGATCGGATAGAGAAAGCCGGTGAGGCTGGTGAGCACGGTGGTGGTGAGAAAAATCCCTGTCCAGCCATCCAGCCGTTTTGCCCCAACCATACCGATCAGCACAATAAAGCCACTCCCGATTGCCACCAGGCTGATCAGAACGTGCACGAATGTGAACGTCGCGGTCGTCATTCCGAGAATCATGTGACGCCTCCACGCACGAGGATGTTAGCGCCTATGACCCGGTTACATTTATTTCGGGGCCGGCGCCGGGCTAACACAGCTGGGCGAGCTTCGCTCAGGCGGACGAGACACCGCTACATCAGCTTGACACTCGCTCTCCACCGGCGTACGCTCGCGGTGAAAAATCTTGCACTCACCCTGGTTCGCAGGAGGTTTCATGGTTCCGCTTAGCGCCCTTTGGCTGCCCATTATTCTTTCCGCAGTGATCGTGTTCATCGCCAGCTCCGTCATGCACACAATTTTGAAGTACCACGCCAGCGATTACCAGCGTCTGCCCGAGGAGGACAAACTCCTGACTAATTTGCGCGGCGTCGGCCTCAAACGCGGGTTGTACGTCTTCCCGTTTTGCACGCACAAAGAAATGAAATCGCCGGAGATGGTTGAGAAATACAAACAGGGCCCGGCGGGATTCGTGACGGTCTTGCCGAGTGGGCCGCCGAATATGGGGAAGTTTCTCGGTTTGTGGTTCGTGTATTGCCTGGTGATCGGATTTTTTGTCGCGTACCTCACGGGCCACACCGTTCCCGTCGGCGCGAATTATCTGGTGGTCTTTCGCGTTGCGGGAACGGCCGGGTTCCTGGGCTACGGCCTTGGCCACCTGAGCGATGGAATTTGGAAAGGCCAGACCTGGAGCGCGACCCTCAAAGAGGTCTTCGACGGACTGGTTTACGGATCGCTGACCGCCGGGGCCTTCGGCTGGCTCTGGCCACGGTGAGCTGCGGTCAGAGACGATCGCGCCTAAGCTGCGTCGCTAAAGTTGGGATCGACGGGAATGTTCCACGCTTTCAGCAACCATTCCGGAATGTAGCAGCGGTTCCGGTTGCGTTCACACCACTGACGCAGTTCAGCGGAGAGAACATAGTTCTCGGCGGAGAGTTGCAGCTTTCCGACCTGCAGCTCAAATTCGGTCGCGAGAATGGGAGATGGGGGCATGGGACGTCCCCAGTTGGGGTTGCCTCGTCTACGGCGCACGACAGGGACGACGACTGGTCTCGACATAGCAAAACATCATACTCCACTCAGCGAGACTCTGCAGCTTACAATCTCAGGAAAAGGCCGCAGAAAAGTTTTTCGCGATCTGTAGCACGGCCACGCCGCAGGCAGAAAAATTTTCGGCAAACAAATCTTGAGGTAGTTTGTCACCAAGGGGCGTCCGGCTCTCATCTAACAAAGTAGATAATAAGGTGACGATAGGGAGGAATACAAAATGCGGCGATTTTGGTTGAAAGCGGCTACGCTGTTCATCCTGGCCGCGACATTCTTGGCGCCTGCATGGGCGGTTGATACGACGCCACGGAGCGCAGCGGCCCCAGGCACGCTTAATTATGTTGAAGGAAAGGCCGCGATCGGCGCTGAGACGCTGGATTCGAAGTCGGTCGGCTCCGCCCAGCTGCAGCCGGGACAGTCTTTGACGACGCAGGCTGGGAAAGTGGAAATTCTGCTGACCCCCGGCGTGTTTCTGCGGCTCGGCGACAATACGTCGGTCAAGATGATCTCGCCCAGCTTGACGAATACCGAGATTGGAATCGATCGCGGACACGCGATGGTCGAGGTGGCGGAAATTCATCCGCAGAACGACATTCGAATCATGGCTAATGGCACGACGACGACGCTCGAAAAAACCGGGCTGTACGATTTCGATTTGAATCAGAACCAGATGCGGGTTTTCGATGGAGAAGCGCTGGTCACAAATTCTGACAAACAAGTCAAAGTGAAAGGCGGACACGACGTTGCGCTCGCTTCCGGCCAGCCGTTGAAGTCCACGAAATTCGACAAGAAATCGTACCAGGAAGACGACTTGTACAAGTGGAGTAGCTTGCGCTCGGCATATCTGGCAGAAGCGAACGTGAACGCGGCGGGCCTTTACGTGAATGACGGTTGGGGACCGTGGGGACCGGGTTGGTGGGGAGCCGGCTGGTATTGGGATCCGTGGTTCGGGTCATACACGTTTATCCCCGGCGATGGCATTTTCTACAGTCCGTTTGGCTGGGGATTCTATTCGCCGTGGTGGGTCTACCAAGCACCCATTTACGGGTACTACGGATTTGGCCGCGGATACCAGCCCTATTACCACACGTTCGGCACGAACTACCGTAACTGGGGACCGGGACAACATTACGTCGGCGGGCGCACCTACAGCGGCGGAATCTATCACGACGGGCTCGCCGGGGGGCGGTTTCCACTCCGGCCCGATCGGTGGAGAGCGCGGCTTCGCAGCGCCGGGGGGCGGCTTCCATGGCGGCGGTTTTCACGGAGGCGTGGGCTTCCACGGTGGTGGCGGCTTCCACGGCAGGTAGAGAGTGCCGCGTGTGTATCGGGATTCCTGAAACAAGAGAGGTTTTTCATGAAAAAAATCTTTTGGCTGCTCGTTTTGTTGCCGACGGTGGTGCTGGCGCAAAGCCCATTCAATGGAACCTGGGTGATGAAGCAAGATAGTGCCCAGTTGCCGAAGAAGCCGGAATCTTATCTGCTGCAGAAGGGGAGGTACGAGTGTTCAAGCTGCGTGCCGAAACTCAAAGTGAATGCTGACGGCAAGGGCAGCATCACGTGGCAGGCTCTCCTTATTTCAGCACGATCTCCATCAAGATACTCGATCCGGGCAAGCTCCAGATCATCGAAAAGCAGTCGGACAAGACCGTTTACTCCGAAACCGACACGGTGTCGTCCGATGGCCAAACTTTGACGCAGGAGTTGACTGACACGGGCGCCCCCAACGGGAAGCCAATCATCGCTAAGGAAACTCTGCAAAAGATCGCTCCCGGGCCGTCCGGCTCAGACCCGATTTCCGGATCGTGGCAGGCACAAAAAGTGAGAGTGCTTTCCGAGAACGGGGTGACGGTCACCTATCATGAAACCGAGAACGGGTTGCAGGCTTTGGACCCCGGTGGCGAAGGCTACGACGCCAAATTTGACGGCAGAGATTACATGCTTCAGGGCGACCCGGACCATTGCTCGGTATCGTTGCGGCGCGTCGACGCCAATACAATTTGCGAAGCCGAGAAACTGGCCGGCCTAGTCCACTATGAGGTGTGCATGTCGGTTTCGCCCGACGGGAAATCGATGAACGTAACTGAAACCGACAAAGAGCGCGGCACGACCATGAGCTACGTCATGGAAAAGAAGTCGCCGTAAGCGAACTTCGCCCCAAAGACATGCCGTGCTCGGGCGAGCCGTTAAATTATTGTGACGCCGGCACCAGAACTCGGCTCGCCCCAACTAGATCCGCGTTCGGCACTTCAGTTGTGAGTTTCACTTTCTGCAGTTCGGTCTTTTTCTGCGGCTTCGCCATAAACGACAAAAAGTACTGGTGGCCCAAGCGGTGAGTCAGGTCATCGAGATACGGGACAAAGCTGACCGGCGCTCCGGTCATGCCAATGTAATAAGCTTCGCCTCCGGTTTCCTCCGCAACCCTAGCCAAATAAAGTTGGCCCCAATAGGTGCTCCAGTAGCTGTGTTCGAAATGGCCGACCCCGGGCGAGTAGATGGCAAAGACTACAACCCCGGCGCGTTGGGCATCTTCAATAGTGTTCTCGACGTAGGGGTCCAGCATGTCATTGGTGCCATAGTAGCGGTCGATTCCATCGCTGACCATCAATACTTCCTTGCGATTGTTGTCGACCGGCCAACGCTTGATCAGGTCGCTCAACGAAAAATACGGGCTGCCGTTTACGCCTGCGATTCCTAGAGGCAGACGCAATGCCTTGCCGGCCTGCTGGTGGTCAGTGGTGAAGTTCTGGACGAGTTGCGATATCCCGTCTCGCATATAGGCGACGGCAATAGATGTCGTTGCGGGCTGCGCGGTAATGAATTGCCGGATGTCCTCCAACTGCGAACCGAGGCTGATGTTGGAACCGTCATCGAGCAGGATGACAAGGTCGAGGCCGGCGCGGTCTCCCTGCGCCGGCGCCCAATCCACAACCCGGTCACGGCCCGTCCTTCGTATACCATGACGTCGTCGCGTTGAATGGTGGGAACGTTTTCCCCGTGGTGTGATTCGACCGAGACCAGCATGTGGACGACGGGGCCGTCGGCCGGGGCGGTCTGGGCGGCCAACCCCACCGCTGCGAACAAAAGACCGAAACTGAGAATTTTCCTGGAAATTCCACAAAGTGGCCCTTCATAAGCTCTCCTCCGAGTGACGCCGGACTTTTCGTAACTATCCTACTTATTATTAGATGTTTCTAATCTGACGATGGACTTCCCTGCCCGACTTGCCGATCTAACCAGCTAGCAGCGTCGCCAGGTTCCCTTGGTGTTAAGAATGATTTTGGAATCATTGACGTCTGCAGAGGACGCCAATACGATTGGCTCACACTATGGAAGCAAATGAATACGATCTGGTAGTCATAGGCAGCGGTCCCGCCGGGCAAAAGGGGGCGATTTGCGCGGCCAAGATGCGCAAGAAGGTCGCGATTATCGACCGCAAACGCACGATGGGCGGAGTGTGCGTCCACACTGGGACGATTCCCAGCAAAACGCTGCGCCAGGCCGTGCTTTATTTGAGCGGCTTTCGCCAGCGCACGTTTTATGGACGCGGCTACGTGCTCAAAGACAAGATTTCGATGGCGGACTTGATTTTCCGGGCGCAGGCGGTGATGGCCCGCGAAATTGAGGTTATTAAAGCGCAACTGCGCCGCAATTCGGTCACGACCCTGGAAGGCGACGCCCGGTTTGTGGATCCGAACACGGTCGAGGTCAAGGGCGAAGACGGCATCCATTTGTTGAAAGGCCACCACGTTCTGGTCGCGTGCGGCACGCGTCCGGCTCACAATGCCGGATTTCCCATCGATGGCGCGAGAATTTTCGACTGGGCCAACTGCATGAACTAGGAGAAGTGCCGCGCGAGCTAATCGTGGTGGGCGCGGGAATTATCGGCCTGGAGTACGCGTCGATGTTCGCCGCGCTCGGAGTGAAAGTCACGCTTCTCGACCAGCGGCCGACGCTGCTCGATTTTGCCGACCGGGAAATTGTCGAGAGCCTCTGTTTCCAACTGCGGCAAATGGGAACCGTCTTCCGCCTGGGAGAAAAAGTAGTCTGCGTCGGCTTCGACGAGCAAAAGGACCGGGTGTTCGCTCGTCTTGAAAGCGGCAAGAACATACATGGGCAAGCGCTGCTCTACACCGTGGGGCGACAGGCAAACAGCGATCAGCTCAACATCGAAGCTGCGGGCTTGCAGGCGGATTCCCGCGGAAAACTCTTGGTCAACGAGAATTTCCAGACCGCGGTTCCGCACATCTACGCCGCCGGCGACGTGATTGGATTTCCGGCGCTGGCCAGCACCTCCATGGAGCAGGGCCGGTTGGCAAGCTCTCACATGTTTGGGACGCCGGGAAAGCTTCCGGCCAATCTCATTCCTTACGGCATTTTCACGGTGCCGGAAATCTCCATGGTCGGGCAAACGGAAGAGCAACTCACTCAGGCCAAGGTGCCGTACGAAGTCGGTCTGGCCCGCTATGCAGAACTCGCCAAGGGCCAGATGCTGGGCGATGAGCAGGGCCTGCTTAAGCTGATCTTCGATCCGCTATCGCTGAAGATACTCGGCGTCCACGCCATCGGCGACCGGGCGACGGAAATCATTCACATCGGCCAAGCCGTGCTCGCACTGGGCGGAACTATCGAATACTTCCGCGACACTGTCTTCAACTATCCGACACTGGCCGAGGCCTACAAAGTCGCCGCGCTGGATGGATTGAACAAACTGTAAGGCAAAAACCCAATCTTTCCGGTCAGAAGTTTTCGTTGACCAGCACCACGCGAAACTCAGCTTTGCCGCTCAGCATGCGCGCGTAAGCCTCGGCGGCTTTGGTCAGCGGGAATTTCTCAATCATCGGGCGGACCCCAGTCAACTCACAGAAGCGAAGGGTGTCTTCGGAGTCGGTGGGAAGTCCCGACGCCCAGCCCTGTATCCGTTTCTTGCCAAAGAGCAATTGGAATGCGGACACTTCGATGGGGTCCGGCGACGCACCGATAACCATGAGCACACCGTTCGGGCCCAAGCCCGGGATCAGGGACGCCATGGCCTTGCCGCTAGGCGCGGTCGCTAGAATAGCCTGCGCTCCACCCAGTTTCTGCAACTCGGCGGCCGGGTCGTTCGCGGCACTATCAATGTAGACGTTGGCCCCGAGCTTCTTCGCGAGCGCGGCATTGCCGGCTCCGCGTCCAATGGCAGCGACCTTGTAGCCAGACTTCTTTGCGAACTGAACTCCCAAGTGGCCGAGGCCACCAATTCCCTGTACCGCGACGAGATCGGCCGGGAGAGCGCCGCTGTGACGGAGCGCGTTGAAGGTGGTCACGCCGGCGCACATCAGTGGCGCCGCCTCGGCGGGATCGAGCGACTCCGGCATGTGCGCCAACGCCTGGATGGGCGCGAGCATATATTCCTGGTAGCCGCCGTCGTAGCTGATGCCGCAGATCTGCGCGTTGACGCAGTTGATGAAATCGCCTCTGCGGCACGGAAGACATGTGCCATCCTGGCCGCCGTGCCAGCCCACGCCAACGCGGTCGCCTGTTTTCCAAGTCGTCACATTCGGCCCGACGGCGTCGATGACGCCCGCCACTTCGTGGCCGGGAACGCGAGGGTATACGATCCCAGGCAAAAGGCCGTCTTTGGTAACGACGTCACTGTGGCAAACTCCACAAACCTGAACATGGATCCGAACCTGCCCAGGGCCAGGCTGAGGGATCTCCCGCTCCACGATTTCAAAATCAGCTCCTGGCTTGGGCACTTGTACAACTTTCATTTTTGCCATTTCTTTGTCTCCGTTTGGATTGCAGTTGCAGCTCGATCGACGCGTACCACAAGCGGCCGGCGGCCGGTCATGCGTATGCCGAGGTATAAGCGATTACCAATGATCAAAACCTTGGATTCCTGAAGACGAAAATTCGCTTCAAGAGAATTTGCACAGCCAGTGCAGTGCGGGGGCCGGAGTAAGGAATCTTTACAACGATGGAGGGTTTACTTGCCGGCGGCGAAGGCACGGCCGCCCGAATTTTCCTGCAGCATGCGGTCGGCCCGGTCGACCTCTAGGGGCTGCGAGAAAAAGAAGCCCTGGCCGAATTCGCATGCGAGTCTGTTGAGGCGTTCGAGGTGAACCGCCCCTTCCACGCCCTGGGCGACCACTCGAAGATGCAGCTCGCGCCCCACCCGAAGGATGAGTTGCACGATATCGCTGCTGCAGCGGTCGCTCGGCATGCTGGCGATGAGCGAACGGTCGATTTTCAATTCGTCGATAGGCAATCGGCGGAGCCAGCTCAACGAGGAGTGCCCGCTCCCAAAGTCACCGAGGCTGACTCCAACGCCGGTGTGCTTAAGCTGCGCGAAGACGTCTAAAGTCAGCTTGGGATCGGCCATGGCGTCTTTCTCTGCCACCTCCAGTTGCAGTTGCGACGGGTCGATGCCGGTTTCCTGAATTGCGGCGCGGATGTCGGAGACCAGTGGCGGATAGGCGAATTGCCGCGCCGAAAGGTTCACGGTCATGATTGGCGGGACGAGCGAGGGATATTTCTGCCGCCATCGCTGGGCTTGCTGACACGCCTGCTGCAACACCCACTTTCCGATCACCACGATGAGGCCGACGTTTTCGGCCACTTCGATGAATTTGTAGGGAGAAATCAGGCCCTTCTCCGGGTGTTGCCAGCGCACCAGAGCTTCGAAGCCGGCAATCATTCCCGACTCGAGGTGGATGACGGGCTGGTAATAAAGACGGAATTGGCGGTGCTCAATGGCAGTTCGGAGTTCGGTTTCAAGCTTCAATCGGTTGACTGCGCGGCTGTGCATCGCTTCGTCGAACAATTCACAGCGCGAACCACCAAGAGATTTGGCGCGGCGCATGGCAACATCCGCATCCTGGAGCAGATCTTCGGCCCGCTCGTGATCGGCGGTGCTCAAAGCGACCCCGATGCTCGCCGAGACCACGACTTCCCGGCCTTCAACGTTCAGCGGCGATGCGATAGCGTTTTGCATTCGCTGGGCCACGCGCAGCGCGTCGCTCGGGTCTTTGATTCCTTCGAGCAGGAAGGTGAACTCGTCGCCGCCCATGCGCGAGAGGACAGCATCGGGAATTGGGAGTTGGCCCTGCGGCCGTGCGACGGTATCGTCGTTTCGCAAACAGGTGGCGAGCCGGCGGCCAATCTCAAGGATAACTTCATCCCCGGCCGCCGGGCCCATAGTGTCGTTGAATCGCTTGAAACCGTCGACGTCCAGAAAAAGGATGGCGTACTGGTATCCGGGGTTGCGCTGAGCCCGCACAAAGCAGCGTTGCAGACGATCGAGAAAGAGCTGCCGGTTGGGCAATCCGGTCATGCCATCGTGAAAAGAATTGTGCTCGGCTTGCTCTTCGGCGTGCTTTCGTTCGGTCACATCGCGATTGACGATGACCAGCTTCTCGACTTCGCCCTTCTCGTTCTTGATGGTCGTGGCGGAAGATTCCAGCACGCGCCAGCTTCCGTTCTTGTGGCGCATGCGGTACTGTAATTTCCGTCCTACACCCGTCTCGCGGGCTTCCCTGGCGGCTTCGAGGACCCTGAAACGATCGTCGGGATGGATCTGCTCGAAGACCGGCGTCTTGGCCAGCTCGGCAGGAGTGTAGCCGAGGACTTTCTCGTAAGCCGGACTGTTGTACAAACGCCGGCCCTTAACGTCGACCAAGGCGATCATGTCGGCGGCGTTTTCGGCAACGATGCGAAACAATTCCTCGCGTTGCGCCGCCTGCTGACGAAACCGGTAAAGCCTCCACTGTTGATAGACGAGCAGGAAGATGAGCGCGGCGAAGAGCCAGCCGCTCCAGCTCTCGAGGTCAGCGAAAGAAAGCGAAGAGAGAAAAATCGGGCGGGCGGAGATCCAGGGAGCTGCTTCGAGCCGCGAGAGCAAGAGACAGAGAGCCATGGAAGTCTGGACGCACTCTCGCGCCAGCGACAGCTGCCTGGCGAGAGGGGTACAAACCTCTATCGGCACAAACGGAGTGGAAGTTTAATTGTGGACGGGCTGCCTTCAGGCGGTTTTGTCCGCGCCGGAGCTGAGAAACGGCTGCGCCGCTTCATGCCGACGGTTCAGCATCTGATAGATGGTGTTCCGGCCCACGCCCAGAATCTCAGCCGCCCTGGCCTTGTTTCCTCCCACAACCGCCAGCACCTTCTGCAGATAGCGCTGCTGCATGGTTTCGAGCGTGACCAACTCCTTGTCCTGGGCCTCGGCGGCTTTTACCGGAGTGCGAAAGAGCTCGGGCAGATCGGCCAAATCAATCACCGATCCTCCCGCCATGATGCAACTGGAGCTGATGGCATTTTCCAATTCGCGGACATTGCCCGGCCAGTCGTGGCCCGCCAGGCGGGTCTGGGCGCGGCGGGTCATCCCGGTGATTTCCTTTTTGTAGCGTGCCGAGTATTTATCGAGGAAATGGCGTTGCAGCAACGGCAGGTCTTCCTTGCGCTGGGCAAGGCTGGGCACAGAAACCTGAAGCGGCGACAAACGGTAAAACAGGTCTTCGCGAAATTGCCCGCTCGCCACCATCTGGCGAAGATCACGATGCGTGGCGGCGATCACGCGCACATCCACCTTGCGGGGAACGGGCGAACCCACCGGCTGCACTTCGCGGTTTTGAAGGACCCGCAACAATTTGGCCTGGGCAGGCGGCGGAAGCTCACCAACTTCGTCAAGGAAAACCGTGCCGCCGCTGGCATACTCAAAAATCCCTTGCTTGTTCTGCACCGCACCGGTAAACGCGCCGCGCACGTAGCCGAACAACTCGCTTTCCAGCAAGGTTTCCACCAGCGCAGAACAATTGCACACCGCGAACGGAGCCGAGGAGACGGGGCTAAGATCGTGGAGCGCGCGCGCCACCAACTCTTTGCCGGTTCCGGTTTCTCCCGTCACCAGTACGGATTGAAAATGAGGAGCAATGCGGCGGATTTTGGCGAAGACTTCCAGCATCAGGGGGCTGCGCCCGATCATTCCCTGAAATTGAAAGATATCGACCAGATCGTGGTCCAGGCGAAGCGTCTTCTTGCGGAGAAGCGCCGCATCCACCAGGCCCCTGACGCGCTGCTTCAAGCGCTCGATATCGAGAGGCTTGGGCAAATAGTCACAGGCCCCCTTGCGGATGGCTTCGACCGCCGACTCGATCGAATAGTCGCGAGTCATCAGAATAAAGTCGGTCCCAGGATCGCGGGCCAGAATGCGGTCGAGCAGGTCAAGCCCGCTCATTCCGGGCAACATCAGCGCCGAAAACACGATCTGTGGCCGGCGCTGGGCGAACACTTCCAGCGCAACCTCTGCAGTCGCGGCGGAGAACACGTGGACGCCTTCCCCGGATAAACCGTCGCGCACCAACTCGACAGTACTTTCTTCCGGATCGACTACCAACATCCTCAATCCCGAATCACTGGGATTCAACGGTCTCTCCTCAATAAAACTCTTTTTCGTTCCCGTTGTGCGGGAAGAAATCAAAGCATCGTGGCCCATGAGACAGCACGGGCGAATTGGACGGTCTGCAAATCCGTTAACTTCTGGGCATAGCTCGGCTGCTTCGTTGAACCTGGTGGGTTGCTCGGAGGCGATGGCGCGCCCGCATGCTTATTGCTTAAGTAATATAACAGTCCCGCAAGCGGACACAATCCAGCAATATTACGAAGATGGTTACTTTTGTTTCGGCTCCAGGCGCTCAACCTTGACGTCGCCGAAGGGTCGGCGCCGGACCCGACGCACTAAGAATTCGCGCTAGCTTTCTTCGCGATTTCTTTGTCCTTGTACATGGCCGCGTCCGCGTGGGCGATCACGTCGGCCATGGTCTCGCCCGGCTGCCACGGAGCCATCCCGATGGATGCTTCCACGCGAACTTTCACGGCAGCGCCGCTGCCGACTTGAAGCGTATATTCCCCGAGCACCCATTTCTGCAAGCGCTCTACTTTGCACTTGCCGCCGTGGAAGTCGCAGTCCACGACCGCGATGAATTCGTCTCCGCCCCAGCGGCCAACGATATCGGGAGCGCGGGAGTTGGTGCGCAGCTCGCTGGCAAATTGCTTCAGCAGACTGTCTCCAGCCACGTGCCCGTAGGTGTCGTTTACCTGCTTGAAGGCATTCAGGTCAATGATAATCACGCAAAATGTCTGCTTATGAGCAATACGCCACTCGATCCTCTCTTCCACATTGCGGCGGTTGGCAAGTCCGGTCAAGGTGTCCTGCAACGCCAGTTGTTCGACTGCTTTGAGTTTCGACTCGTAGGTCGAAACCTCGGTCTGCAACTGGGCCACGGACTGACGGCTATCCTGGGTCATGCGATCGACGCAGGACTTCAATTCACTGGCACCTTGCAACAATGAGATGCGGACCTGGGCTAAGTCTTCCAGGTCAGCGATGGATTGGAGCCGGTTGGTGAATTGACTGAACTGGTTGGCATAGCGCTGGTCGCGCTCGACGATGGACTCCAACGTCCGCGCCAGCACGACCAGGAGTTCCTTGACCTCATTGGCCTTGGAGCGGAAATATTCCGCGTTGCGCCCGGCCCACTGCTGCAATTCCTCTTCGATGTCTTTGCCAGTCTCTTTCGCCGCCGAAGGGGTGACTTCGCTGGACAGCTTGCCTTCGAGGCGGGCGAGATTTTTCTGCAGGTCGCTCCCAATCGCGGGACAGGCGCGAATTCCGCTTTTGCCCATCGCCACCAGCACGCCGCGATAGGACTCGAGTACCGCCGCCAGTAGTTCACGGGCCACTTGTTCGCCAGCCCCATCCATATCCAAGTATTTTTTCAGGGAAATCAAGACGTTCTCCTATTGTGGTTTCGTACGTTTTGGATTAATGGTCAACGGCGTCAGGCATGGACTTTCCATGCAGGCTTCGGACAACACGGCGGGCGGGCTGCAGGTGGGAGGAACAGTGTGCAGCTAACCAGCGCCGTGCCCACTATCGGCACTCGTGTTGCGAACCTTTAGGGGAAAGATTGGATTGGGGCGAGTCTACCGCAAACCCTCGATTACCAAAGTTCGAACCCCGCCAGCCCTGCATGAGAGAGTGGATGGACATTTGCCGATAATGGTTGTTGTGCGGAACATGTTCTGCGCAACTGACCGTGACGATTTTCTTGGAGCGAAATCAAAGCGTGGGTAGAACCTTATGGACGATTTCTCCATTACGCGACCGGAGCCAGCCACTCCCACCAGGGCAGCATGGCCAAGGTTCGCCGCGCGGTGATGCCGGAGAACGCCGCCCCCGTCCTGACCCGCCCGAGCCGATAGTTCCAGAAAAATCCGACCCTCCGGAAGAAGACGATTCCCATCAGGTTGACGAGCTAGCGTAGACACAAGATCTCCAAGCTGAAAACCAGCGGCTTGGATAGCTAGGCGTGGGGTTAGGCTCCGCCGGCCATTTCGCGGGCCCATTGCATGGCTTTCCAATGAGATTCCGCGACGAAGCTGTCCGAGAGATGCAGTTCAGCCTTCGCGCTGGCCACCATTTCCCAGTCACCGGTCTCCTGCGCCAGCATCAAGCGATAGAACTCCGACAGAATGCTTTTTTCGCCCAGCAAAACCGCCCGGGTTTCTTTGTCCAAGGAAATGCCTTCGAGCACTACGCCCATCTGTACTTCGAGAATGGCGTCCATCAAGGAAAGCAGCCCAACCAGAAAGAGGTCGGATTCGCCATGCTTGATCTTGGGGGCCACCAGTTCTCCAAAACGGGCGCGGGCCAGCGCGGAGAGCACGAGATCGCTGGGCTTGTTCTGCGTGGCACTAAGAGTCACAACCAGACGCAGCCAGCGCCGCACTTCGCGCTCTCCCAGGATCGCCAGCGCGTGGCGGATGGACTTGACTTCTCTCGATAATCCGAACACCGGCGAATTCAAGTAGCGCAGCAAGCGGTAACACAGGGAAGCTTCACCCTTGATGGCGCTTTCCAGTTCCCGCGGATCCAGTTCCGGCCGGGAAATGGCTTGCAGAAGGCGAAGATAATTGGCGCGGTTGGCAGGAATTTCACGGGCTTGCATCAGTTCCGGCCGGCGGAAGAAATACCCCTGAAAGTAGACGAAGCCCGCTTTCTTGGCCAGCAGAAACTCGTCGCGGGTCTCGACTTTCTCGGCCAGCAACTGGCAGCGTTTGGGGCCATATTGCTTTACCATGGCTGCGGCAGCGTCCGGGGGCGTAGTTCGCACATCGACTTTAATAATGTCGGCGAAATTGACCAGTCGCTCGCGCGGATCGTTGACCTCAAAATCGTCGAGTGCAATGAGGTAACCGGCTGCTTTCAACCGCTGGCAGGCGGCGATTACCAGGTCGTCGGCGGGGACAGTCTCAAGTACTTCGACACCAGTTTGCGCTGGAGGAAGCAGCGTAATGTAATCCTTCAGCAGGACGTTGCGAGTGCAGTTTATGAAGGCGCGTCGGCCGTCGCTCAAAACGTCGAGGCCCATCAGCAGCGATGTGTCCAGAGTATTGCGCGACGCCGCTTCTGAGTCAGGACTGCAGAAGTAGTCTTCTACTCCATCCCGGAACAGCAGCTCATAGCCAAAAGTTTTCTCATCGCTGGTGAGAATCGGCTGCCGGGCTACGAAGCGATGGATTTGGGCAGTTTGGGCGGCGGAGTTTTCTTTCTGGGACGACACGCGTCTATTAATCGGCAGGCCGCACAAGAAACTTTAGGGGACGCGAAGGCCAGGCTGTTGAAATCTCTACTATCGCTGCTCAGACTGCCGGATCATCGCTTCGGCAATCTTGGCGGGATCGATTTTGTAATCCCCGTTCTGGACAGCCTGACGAAGGGCCTCGACTTTGTCCTGTCGAACTTCGCTGGATTCCAGGGCTTTTGCCGTAAGAGACTGAGGGCTGAAGCGGTCGGAGGACAAAGTAGCGGTATCTTCACCAATCGCGGGTTCAACCGGCGAGCCCGAAACTTGCGGTGACACGACCTGGCCCTGAGCCGAAGTTATGTTGGTCGAAGTTAGCTCAGACAAGGAAGATGGATCGGGCCCGTTCAAGTCAACCTTCATCGCGTTGCTCCTGGCAAGAATCGAAGGAATTCTCTTTACAATTCTGGCGCCGACCGGTTTTCGGGGCTGGATGAGGAGTTCTCATCTTCCGGCGGCCATCCCCATTCTATCTGCTGCCGACTGCGCATCGGAAACTTCCGTAATGCGGAGGCCATAGTTTCCATCCACGATGACCACTTCGCCACGGGCGATCAACTTGTCGCCCAATAGCAGATCGGCCGGTTCCTGCACCTGCCGGTCAAGTTCGATGATCGAGCCGGAGCTGAGATCGAGAATCTCCCGCAAGGTGAGTGTACGCTGGCCGAAGCGCAGCGTGAGATTCAGATCCACCCCCAGCAGCAGGTCGAGGTTGCTATCGCCAGTGGAATAGGGCTTGGCTGGCGCTGCCGGAGGTGCTGCGTCTGGCGTTTGCGTTGCTGGCGTTTGTGCACTGGCGAGCAATTCGGAATCAAATTGCACTCTTATTTGCAGCGCCGGCGCGGTGCCATCCGAGGCCAGCAGCGTAGCGGCAGCTCCTCGCCAAGCTACCTCGTTCACCGGTTCAAGCTTCAGGGTCACTTCGCCAAACTGAGGCTTGAAAGCGAGTGCGGCCGCTTCTGAGGCGTTGCGCAGGCAATCTTCGACAGCCTGCTTATGTTTCGCATTCAACTCAGTAGCAGAATCCTCCGCGAGAAGTTTTTTGGCCAGCGTGAGCACGTCGCTCTGGCTCAACTGGAAGGCCGCGTTTCCCTTCAGGCCTCCGGAAGCAGACAACGCGAAGGACAAACTCGCGTCACCATCTGCCGCAGGCGTTTCTTCAGAGCCGATTTCAACCTTCCACGAAGTAGAGGGGCTTTTTGACAGCGCTTCGCTCAAGGCCTGGCGAAGCGGCTCAGTCAGTGAGTACAAGGGCGTTCCAGGCTTGATCTCGGGCATCCTTATTATTGCTTCCTTTCTTCTTTGGCTCGGCTGATGCGTTCGCGAACTTGCGCGGCGCGGTAGCGTCCGTGGCGCACCGGCTCCGCCTCAAACGCTTCGCGGTCGGCAAGCATGATGGAGGCAGGCAGGCGCACCGTAACTCCGAGATTGCACACATCTCCAGGATTCAGGTCGAGCAGGGTTCGCACCGGGAGCTTGATGGCGGTAAGTCCCAAGGTCATGGGGAAGGAGCAATCGAGCATTTTCTCGGCGAGTTTTCTGCCCGAGCGGCTGATAGCGCGGGTTTTGCCATACGACCAGTCGGTGGAAAGTTTGCGCAGCAGCGTGTTGGAAATGGAGAGCGGAAACACGAGGTTGAGAGAGCCGCGCGCTTCGGCCAGTTTGACGTTGAAACCCAAACACAGCGTCTTTTCCGCTGGCGCCAGAAAGCGCTGCATTTGCGAGGCGGGCTGGCGATGCTCCAACTCAGTTTCAGTGCCCATCGGGGCCCAGGCAATGGCCAGCTCCTGACAAATTATTCGCGCTACGCCCTCCATGATCTGCTCTTCAATCTCGGTGATCTCCCGTGTCATGGGCTCGCACTGGCCGGTGCCGCCGAGCAAAATATCTACCAGCGGAAACACCAGGGCGTGGTCCAATTGCATTGCCGCCGCGGCGCCAATGGGACGGACCTGGAACGACATCATGTAGGTCACTTCCGGCACCCGCTGCAAGAATTCGGCGTATGCGACCTGCTCAACCCTCGCCAGCGTCGCCTCAAAAACAACCCGCAGATACGCACCTAATGACTGCGTCAGATTTCGGGCAAAGCCCTCGTGCAGAATGGTCAGGGCGCGTACCTGCTCACCGGTCAGCTGTCCCGATTGGCGAAAGCTGCAGGGCTTGACCGACCGCTGCTCAGCCTGGGGTGCAGCTTCGTGCTGGCCGCGCGCGGCCCTTACCATCGCGTCGATTTCTTCTTGGCTTAAGACCTTTTCCATTGCTTCTCGTGCTTCTCAGTGAACAGCAAAGTTAGAGACAAATGAGTGCTAGGCAACATCTGCCTAGTTGTTATGCACGGGGTGTGCCAAAGATTGTTTTTCTGGAAGGTCGCCTTAGCGTGGCGGGCGGCGAAGCGCCAGCGTGCTGGTGCGGACTGAAGCGAGATATTTCTGGATCGACTCGCGCTCGCGTTGGGAGCTGAAGACGAAGGCGAACCCGTGTTCTCCGTGGTGCTGATGGCTGACCCGGGCCACGACTCGCAGAGTATTGGACTCGCCCGGGAGCGCGAGCATTAAGGTCACCTGCTGGCCCACAGGCAGAGATCCGGGCATTTTTGCCGCGAGTCCATCTGAGCTGATGTCGGTGCAGCGCGCGTCGATGAGCCGCGGGTTGGGGTCCTCGACTTGCATCAGGAAATGGAAGTCGGCGGGAAATCGCGGCGTCCGATAACCGAACTCCTGAATGTTCTTCGGCTTTGTCACTCCCGCTCCGCTCCGGCTTGCCGCCATTTCTTTCAGCACTCTCCGTTCCAGCTTGGCGAGGCAAAATCGCCGATAACTTGCGGATGCCTCTCACCGCAATCTAATGTTCTGCACACTCCGCCGGGTTGCGAAGAACTCTTTCCGGCTCTAAGCGCCGCAAGCTGCCGTTTACAATCGGCACGTCCGCACGCCTTCTGCAGCGCCAAACCTCCAGACGACAATCCCAACTCATTACCTTCGGCAATGAACGCCGGAAGTTTAGTCGCTTTGGCAGCGACCGTGCATTCCAGCTAGGCAGATGTTGCCTAGTTCTCATCTGGTGCCAATGAATAGTTTTGCCGCACATCCCGGAGCCGGAGCTGCTCTGGCCGACGCGTTCAGCAGTTTTATTGCCGCCGCCGACCGGCTGGAGCGCTCGCACTGGGAGCTGCACGACGAAGTTTCGCAGTTGCGCGCTCAACTCGAGGAACGCAACCGCGCGCTGGCCTCAAGCATGGCAGAAAACGAGCGCATGCGCATCGCCCTGCGGCAGATCCTGGACGCTCTTCCGTGCGGTGTCGCAGTTCTCGAAGCCGAGCGCGAGCGGATCGTCTTGCTGAATCCGGAAGGGCGCCGGTTACTTGAGATCCCCAATGATAAGACCGCGGCCTGGACCGACCTTCCTGCAGCCGTTCGCACCATGCTGGACCCAGGTCACGGCGAAACCTGGAAGCAGGGTGACGAGCACGATTTCTTCTTCCAGTCTGCGGGCAAAAAGCGGTGTGTCACCGTCCGTTACAGCACGGCAGTGCCGAAGAACGGCGAAATTGGCTCCGTCCCCCAAGTCATTCTCACCTGCCGCGACACAACTTCCTATAAAGAAGCGGAACAGGAGCGGGAATCGGCGCGCAACCTGGTGGCGTTAGCGGAAATGGCCACCGTCCTGGCGCATGAAATCCGAAATCCCCTGGGAAGTCTGGAGCTGCTGGTTGGCTTGCTGGCCGGGGATGCGGGATTAAACGAAGACTCCAAGCAGTGCATACAGCATCTGCAGGCCGGAGTACGATCGCTCTCGGCGGTGGTAAACAATGTTCTGCGTTTCCATAGCGTGGGCCGCTCGAACCTGCAACCGACCAAGCTGGGAGAAACCCTGCGCAGCGCCGTGAACTTCGTGCAACCGCTCGCAAGGCAGAGCGGCGTGGCCCTGACTCTGCAACTTACGCTTGGCGAGATTGAGGTCGCGGCGGATGCCAGCGAACTGCAACAAGTCATTCTGAATCTGGTTTGCAATGCGCTGCGCCATACTTCGCCCAGCGGACTGATTAAAGTTTCCGCGAAGTTGGAGCCGCGGAATGAACAGCAGGTCGCTGTCGTCGAGGTTTCGGATACGGGCAGCGGGATTCGGACGGAAGATCTTCCGCACATCTTCGAACCTGGATTTACTACCAGCCGGCAAAGCCCAGGGTTGGGCTTGACCGTGTGCCAGCGGATCGTCGACCAGCACCACGGCACGATTGTGGTCGAGAGCCAGCCGGGCGGAGGCACGACGTTTCGCATGGAGTTCCCTGTTCTATGAATGCTGACGGCAATTCGGTATTGATCGTGGACGACGAACCCGGAATGCGCATGGCGCTGACGGCAAACTTCCAGCGCGAAGGATGGCGCGTGGAAAGTGCGGCCGGCACCTCCGAGGCGATGCACAAATTTCGCAGCGCCCGCTTTCCGCTGGTGGTCACCGATGTCCGCATGCCGGATGGCGACGGTTTGCAATTCATGCGCACGGTGCGGAGCACAAGTCCGGCAACCGCCGTGATCGTGTTGACCGCTTTCGGAAGCGTGCCGGAGGCGGTGCAAGCCATACAGGGCGGCGCGTGCGATTACCTGACCAAGCCGATTTCCTTCGAGCAGTTGCAATCCTCCGTCAGCCGAGTGATGGAGCAGGCGAGCAAGGCCTGCGAAATTTCAACTGATCCGAGCGGTGCGATCGTGGGCACTGCTCCCGCGCTATTGAAAGCGCTTGACCGCGCGCGCCATGCGGCGAAAACGAGCGCCGATGTTCTGATCGAGGCGGAAAGTGGCACGGGAAAAGAATTGCTGGCACGGTTCATCCACGAAAACAGTTCGCGCCATAGCGAACCGTTCGTCGCGGTGAATTGCGCGGCCGTTCCTGAACCTCTGCTGGAAAGTGAACTCTTCGGTCACACTCGAGGAGCTTTTACCGGAGCGACCAGTGCGAAAGCAGGCAAGTTTGAACTTGCGCAGGACGGAACTCTGTTGCTGGATGAGATTGGCGATATGCCCATCAACCTGCAGCCAAAGCTGCTGCGCGCTCTGCAAGAACGGCAGGTGGAGAGACTGGGCGGAAGCCGGCCTACGGCGGTGAACATCCGCGTGGTTGCGACTACTAACGTCGCTCTTCGCAAAAAAGTCGACGAAGGAAAATTCCGCGCCGACCTCTATTACCGGCTGAATGTCATCCCTTTGAGCTTGCCGCCACTGCGCGAGCGGCGTGAGGACATTCCCGACCTGGCGGAGTTTTTTGCCCGGCAGTTTGCCGCAGCGGCGAAGCGACCGGTTCCTTCGCTACACAGTGAGTTCATTGAAGGGTTGCAGCGGCATTTCTGGCCGGGAAATGTGCGCGAACTCGGCAACTTTATGCAGCGCGTTCTCACGCTGAACGACACCAACGAACTCTGCGCCGAGCACCTGAGTATGGAACTCGCAAGCCCAGGGCCACGTTCTCTGCCGTCTGCAACCATGCCGGCGGGAACTTCCATGCGGGAACTTGAACGCCGTCTGCTGGAAGCGACGCTGCACAATACCGGCGGAAACCGGACCCGGGCAGCAGAGATGCTGGGAGTAAGTTTGCGAACGATTCGCAACAAGATTCGCGAATATGGTTTGCCCCCACGGAGGTACGCATGACCGACTTTTCCACTCCGATGATGAATTTGCTGGAGAAATTCCTGGACGTGAGCTCGGAGCGCCATCAACTGATTGTTGGCAACATGGCGAACGTGGACACGCCCGGCTATCAAACCAAGGATGTCGACTTTCACAGTGAACTGCAGCGCGCGGTGAGCAACGGGCAGGCGAACTTTATGCCGGTGGTGCGCTCGGTGCAGGGCCTGCTAGAGAGACCGGACGGCAATAACGTCAGCCTCGATCGTGAAGGACTGCTCCTGGCAGAAACACAAATACAGTTCAACCTGGGCGTACAGCTGATGCGACATGAAATTCAGAATCTGATGTCCGCCATCAATGAAGGGAACAAAGCATGAGCATATTTTCCGCGCTTGATATCAGCGGTTCTGCACTCGCGGCCGAAAGGCAACGCGCCGATGTAGTCGCAGCCAACATGGCGAATGCAGAAACCACTCACACACCATCCGGCGGACCTTACCGGCGCAAGGAAGTGGTCTTCGCGAGTTCGGGCAACATGGCGTTTCGCATGATGCTGTCGGGGTTTCATTCCGGCCTCGGCAACATGATTCCCGCAGTGCGGGTGCAGCGCGTGGTTGATGATCCAACGGATCCTCTGAAGCGATACGAACCGGGACATCCTGACGCCGACAAAGACGGCTACGTCGCGTATCCCGCGATCAACCCGGTGCAGGAGATGGTCGATCTGATGGGGGCCGTCCGCTCCTATCAACTGAATGCGTCGGCCGTAGCAGCGTCGAAGCAGATGATCCAGCAATCGCTGGAACTGCTGAAGTAAAGGAAACAATTATGACGGCCAACGATGTCCGCTTGTTTGACGAGGTCACCACGCGGCAGGCGGAGGAAGCTTTCAGAAGGCGGATCGAAGCAAGTGGCCGCCGGGTCGAACTGCAGATGGCCGCGCGTCGTGGCTCGACTTCCGACGCTGGAGCTTCAGATAACTTCGTGGAATACGGACGCCAGAGAAGGAGAGAAAACTGGTGAGCAACACAATTTTTTCAGGATTGCCGGCGTCGTTCCCCTCGAGTCTGCCGACCAATCCCACCATGCCTACGGGGCCGGAAAACGACGAGGGCGGCTTTGGGGCGACGCTGAAAAACGCGATCAACCAGGTGAACGACCTGCAGAGCACATCCGACCAGCAGGTCGGCGATCTGGTGCAGGGGAACCGGCAGGACATTCACAACGTGATGATCGCGGTAGAAAAAGCGGACGTTGCGTTTGAGCTCATGATGCAAGTGCGAAACAAAATTGTGAGCGCGTATCAGGAAGTTTCAAGAATGCAGTTCTAACCGGAGCTAGCTCGCCATCGCAAACATGCCGTCAGTCGATCAAGTTCAAAAGCAGGCAACGGAATTCATCGCCGGACTGTCGATCAAGCAGCGCGGTCTGCTGATCGGGGCCACCGTAGTGACGATCGCGGTGCTGGCGGTCTTTGTCCACTTCATAGGAACCCCGGATTACAAGCCGCTGGTCACCGGCATGGAGGCCGCAGACGCGCAGGCCCTGGGCACAAAGCTGGCGGCGAAAAACATTCAATACCAGATCAGCGCCGACGGAAAAACCGTGAGCGTGCCCAGCGATCAGGTCGATAGCAGCCGCATGGAAGTCGCTACCGATGGCATGCCGCGCAGCGGCCGCCTGGGTTTTGAACTCTTCGACAAAGTGAACTGGGGTCAGACGGAATTCGACGAAAAAGTGAACTACCAGCGCGCGCTCGAAGGCGAACTGGAAAGATCGATCCAGACTCTGCGGGACGTGGACAGCGTTCGCGTGCATCTGGTCATGCCGACGCAGTCGGTATTTGTCGATCGCGAGCGCAAGGCCAAAGCATCGGTGGTGCTGAAGCTGAAATCGGGCCGGCTTTCGGAAGAAACGCAGATGGGGATCGCCCGGCTGGTTGCCGGATCGGTGGACGAATTAAGCCCAGAGAACGTGACGGTCATCGATGCTGACACCAATCGTCCGCTGGGGCTGCGAGCGGATTCGTTTTCTGCCGGAGCAGGCCTGGAACAGGAACTCTCCACCCAATTAATGCAGACGCTCGAACCGGTGGTCGGCCCCGACCATGTGCGCGCCCGGGTGAATGTTGAATACGACCCCAGCACCAGCGAAGAAAACGACGAGACTTACGATCCCAAGAGTGCAGTCGCGGTTTCTGAGCAAAAATCGGAAGAGGAAGTTGGCGGAATGCTAGCCGGGGGCGTGCCCGGAACGTCGAGCAATGTGCCGGGTGGCAGCGCTTCCCAAAAATCGGAAGCTACAAACGCTTCTGCAAAGCCCGGCGCAGATGGAGCCAAGCCCAGTGCTGAACCAGTTGCAACTTCCACCCGGACGGTAGTTGACCCGGAAGATGGGACACAACTTTCCAAGACCGAAAACAGCACCTTTGCGGTGAACAAAGTCGTCCGCCATACCTTGCAGCCGGCGGGACGCATACGCAGAATCACCGCCGCCCTGCTAATCGATGACGCGGTTGAGGTCAAGCAGGAAAACGGAAAACGGCAAGAAACGCGGCGCAAGCGCACTCCCGATGAACTGAAACAAATTGAGCAACTGGCGCAAGCCGCCATCGGCATCGACACTAACCGCGGCGACGTTCTCACCGTCCAAAATCTGTCGTTCGACCAAACGCCGGTCGAAGCTCCCGCCAAACCGACGGTGATTGAAAAAGTACGAGTGACTTTGGCAGATTGGTCGAGCCTGGTGCGCTACGCGGCGTTGATTCTGCTGTTCCTGCTTGCATATTTGCTGCTCTTAAAACCAATGAAGAAGCAGTTGCTGACCACGCTACGTGAACTGCCGGCCACCATCTCTGTAAAGAAGCAGTCGGTCGGCGGAGTCGACCTGCCGGCGGGACAGGAGTTGGCCAGCCTGCCGGCGGAACAACAGCGTTCCGTCAGTCTGAAGAAACAGTTGTTAGAAAAAGTGACCACTGAACCGGTCGCCACCAGCAAACTGATCCAGGCCTGGATCCACGAAGAAGCGAAATGAGCGCTCGACCCCAAACTTTGTCCGGCACACGCAAGGCGGCCATCCTCATGGCAATCATGGGTGAGGAGGCGGCCAGCACGATCTTCAAGCACTTGCCCGATAAAGATGTGCAAGTGGTCACCAAAGAACTGGCCGACGTGGACGGCGTGCAACCTGAGATTGCGCACCAGATCCTTGAGGAGTACAGCAAGCTCGCTCTCACCCAGGATTATCTGGCCCAGGGCGGAATCGATTTCGCTACTCGCTCCCTGGTGAAAGCCTTCGGCGAGGACAATGCCCAGTATCTTCTCAAGCAGGTCGGAAGGCTGCAGCAGCTACGGGCCGGTCAACTGGATTCGCTGGCCCAAGCCGATCCGCAGCAGTTGGCAAAATTTCTCGAGGGCGAGCATCCGCAAACCATTGCGTTGATTCTCGCCCACCTCGATGGAAAACAGGCGTCTACGCTTCTGATGAAGCTTCCCGAGCAAACGCGAGCGGAGGCCATCAAACGGCTGGCGCAGCTGCGGCAGTTCTCCCCGGAAATGGCGGAAAAAGTTTCCGTGGTGCTGAATCGACGGCTGCAATCGTTGGGCGAACAGAGCCGTAAAACTTATGCGGGGTTCAAGAGCGTCGCCGATGTGATGAACCGCTTGGAAGGCAGTACGGCGAAGACCATTCTTGAAGCCATCGAGCAGGCGGATGCCAAGCTCGCCATCAACATTCGCAATCTGATGTTCACATTCGACGGACCTGCTCGGAGTTTCCGATGTGCACGTCCGCGAATGGTTGGGCGCGATGGACAAGAAAACGTTGGCGGTCGCACTCAAAGGCGCGAGCAGCGATTTGAAAGACCACATTTTCCGGGCCATGTCGTCGCGCGCAGTTGAAATGTTGAAAGAAGATATGGAGGCGCTGGGGCCGATTCGCGCGAAAGAAGTGGCGCAAGCCCAGCAGGAGGCCGTGACCCTGCTGCGCAAACTCGAGGCTGAAGGCAAAGTGATTTTGAAAGCAGACGGGGATGATGAGTATGTCGTTTAGCGGCGGCTTGCTGAGCACGGGCGACGTTGAAGACTTCGTTTACGAAGACCCGTCCGGGGACGGGCCGCCAGTCGAGGCCTCCAGACCTCAGGCCGACGCAAGACCCAAAGAGCCTGCAGCCGGCGATCGCTCGCCGCGCATCAGCGAACAGGATTTGCAGGGACTGCTGGCGAACGCTCGCGCCGAAGGAATTGCCGAAGGCGAACGCCGGGCCGGTGCTGCGATCGAAGAAACGCTGACGGAAGAACGCAAGCGGATCGCCGATGCAGTCAGCGCTTTTCAGCAAGAGCGGAGCGAATATTATTCCAAGGTTGAAGTCGAACTGGTCCACTTTGCGCTGGCGATTGCCGCCCGCGTTCTGCACCGCGAAGCCCAGGTTGACCGCATGGTGGTCGCCGGGCTGGTCAAGATCACGGTTGCCAAGCTGCAAGAAGGATCGCGGGTAGTTGTGCGGGTGCGGCCTGAGGAATCCGGAAGCTGGCGGCACTATTTTCGCGATAGCTCCAACATTCAGATCCTGGACGATGCCTCTCTCGAGCCGCGAGATTGCGTGCTCGAAACCGAGCTTGGCACCACTCAACTCGGGCTGGACTCGCAGCTCAAAGAGATTGAGAAAGGTTTTGCCGACTTGCTCGCACAACGACCGGAACCGAAATGAGCGCCGGACATTTGGACGCCTGCCGAAATTGGCTTCCCACCTGTTCCACCATTCGCTGGCGAGGACGCGTAACTCAGGTTGTCGGCAACCTGCTCGAATCTGCCGGCCCATTCTGCTCAGTGGGCGAATCCTGCGAAATCGTATCGTCGAGTGGCGCAACTTTTCCCGGAGAAATTGTCGGCTTCCGCGGTTCGAACGTTCTCTCGATGAGCCTGGAAAAACCGCAAGGCATTCGTTTCGGCGATCAGATTGTCACCTGGGGAGCGAGACCTTCGCTGCGGGTTGTGCCCCGAGCTGCTGGGCCGGGTCATCGATGCTACGGGACGGCCACTCGACACAACCGGGGATTACTCGGCTACGCGAACCATGCTGGTCGATGGCACGGCGCCGTTGCCGCTGGAGAGAACGCTGATCGACGAACCGTTGAGTTGTGGCATTCGAGCGGTCGACGGATTCCTGACTTGCGGCCGCGGCCAGCGCATCGGAATTTTCGGAGGCAGCGGAGTCGGCAAGAGCACACTGATTGGAATGATGGCGCGCGGCACCGCTGCGGACTTGACTGTGCTCGCGCTGATCGGCGAACGCGGACGCGAAGTCGGCGAGTTTTTGAACACGCTGGGCGAAGAAGGTCGCCGCCGTTCTGTCGTGGTCGTTTCAACGTCTGACCAATCGCCGCTGCTTCGAATTCGCGCGGCGCTGGCTGCAACCGCGGTAGCGGAATATTTCTGCACTCGCGGCAAGAACGTTCTGCTGGTGGTCGATTCGCTGACCCGTTTCGCAATGGCACAGCGTGAAATCGGCCTGGCTGCCGGAGAACCGCCGACTGCAAAGGGCTACACGCCGTCTGTGCTTTCGATGCTGGCACGGTTGGTCGAGCGCGTGGGTCGCTTCTCGACTGGCAGCATCACGGCTTTCTATACCGTCTTGATGGAGGGCGACGATCAACAAGACCCGATCGTCGATACTGGCCCGCTCCCTGCTCGACGGCCACATTGTTCTTGATCGCAATCTGGCTTTGCGAAATCATTATCCGCCGATTGCGGTGCTCGAAAGCCTCAGCCGATTGATGACCAGCGTTTGCTCGATCGAGCACATCGAAAAAGCCGGGGCGCTCCGCATGTTGCTCTCTGCCTATACGCGGGCGGAAGATCTGGTGCGCATTGGGGCTTATCAAAAGGGCACCGACCCGGTGCTGGATAAAGCCATCTCGGCGTTGCCCGAAATCAACCGGTTTCTGAAACAAGGCCCCAACGAGCGCCCGTCCTTGCCCGATAGCCTGAAACAATTGCTTTCGCTTCCCAGCTGATCATGGCCTTTCGATTCTCCCTTGCCGCGGTGCTGAAATACCGGGAAAGTCTGGAGCAGCAGGAATATCTCGCGCTGGAACGAATCCAGCAGGAGATCGCTCAGGCTGAGAGAAAGCTCCACAAATGCGAGGAGCGGCAAGCGGTGGCGGCCAGGCGCCGCGAGGGTGAATTGGGCCACGGGATTCCCTCGGTTCATTTGCAGGCCGTCTACGACGAGGAGCAGGCGCTGCAAAAACAACGGGAAGCGCTGCAGGCGAAGCTGCAGGAATTGCATGGCAAGCGGCAGGAAACTCTGAAGGCTTACGAAATTGCCCGTCAGAATCGAGAGAGGTTCAGCGACCTGCGCGCCCGCCAGTTGGAAGCGTGGCGTCACGAGCAGGCGAAGCGCCAGCAAAACCTGCTCGATGACATCTTCTTATCGCGGCGCAAGCGCAGCCACTAGGCAGAGCTTGCCTAGCGGCGTGCCGGGCAAAACTTGCCCAGTGCGCGAATGTCCCCACAATCGTCGTTCCCTTCTAATCGGCACATGCATGAAAAGTCTTTAATGCCCGCCACTTAATTCCCCGCCGCGGAACCGTCTCTAATCGGAACCGTCTGGCAAAGGACGTGCAATTTCACCGCTCGGTCGAGGAGATCTTGTGATCGTGAGCATGCCTCAAGTCGCGGTGAATACGGTGCCGGTGAAGGCGCCGGTGATCTCGTCACCCACGCCAGGGCAATTCTCCAGCGCACTCTCGCAGGCTGCCGAAAGCACGCAGGATTCGTCCACCACACCGCAAGTTACAAGCAAGAACGGAAACAGCGGACGCGGCAACAGCAATTCTAAAGATTCGAAGAGCAGCACGAAGACCATCGTGTTCCCAAATCTGGCGGCGATGCCGGTGGCCAATTTGTGCGGCGACACCAGCCCGAGGATTTTCGCCAATCCATCCTTGTCCGCGTTCCTCTCGCTACTGAATCCGCTGGCTCGCCAGACCAGTGACCCTGGTGCAAGCGTACATTCTGACGGCAAGCCAGGTTTAGGGACGGCATGACCAGAGGCGGCGGGATCAAGTGCGGCTGGCGCCGCGTCCTGCAGTCTTTCCGCATCGACTCAAGCACCGCCGAAATCATTCGCGAATATTTCCAAGCAGGGAGATACAACGTCCGAAGCGGCGACCGGAGAGACCGAGCCCGCGAGCGCTGCAAAGATTCTGACGATAGGCCTGTCCGCTCAGGCTGACGGCGCAGCGAATACGAAACCGGTGAGTGCCGGGGCCAAAGTTTCCTATAACTCGAGCGCCCCGGGAGCTAATGCTTCGAAGATCCCTGCGACCGAGACGAAAGCGTCCACTCACGAAGCCAGCCAGAGCGCGGACATTCGGCAGCACTCGACGGCCGCGACGGACCAGAACAAGATTGCCCCGCAACCGTTTTCTGGCCAGCTTCCGCCAGTTCAGCCGCTCGATGTGAAGCCCGCGACATCGCAAAACGCGACCGGCAGCAATTCCGCAGCAAAAAGCAATATCGATGGAGTGCCGGCATCCTCTCAAGCAGCCAAAAAAGATGGCGACTCGGCGGCGAATACGAACTCGCAATCGCAGAACAATGATTCCACAGCGAGCGCGGCCGCATCGACCATCAAACAGATTTTGAGCGACGCGCAAACGCAGCCGGCAGCAACTTCAACTCCGAACGCCAATGCTTCGGCGCAAATTGTTCAACCCGTAGTGGACGCAAAAAGCATTTCCAACGTGAGCCCCGCCAAAATCGCGGATCCAGCGGCAAAAGGCGCGGCCCAGACGGCAGCCGCAGCCGACGCCGAGTCGGCGGCTGAGACGGCGGCCGCACGTCTCAGCTCTCCTATTCAGGTGGCGAAGCTAGTGGAACGCGCGGGACAAACTGAGCTTCGCGTAGCTATTCAGGCGGGCGAGTTTGGCAACGTTGATATCCGGACTTCGATGGCGCGCAGTCAGTTCACGGCGGAAATCTCCGTTGAACGCGGCGAACTGGGACGGGCGCTTTCGGCCGAACTGCCGGCCTTGCACAACCGCCTGGCTGAACAGCGCGTGCCGATGGCGAACATCGTCCTGCAAGACCACTCGGCGAGCGGCAACGGCTCCAGCGACCTTCGCCAGGGAACCCGGCAGCAGCAGTCTGCACCGACAAATCAATTTTTCAGCGCAGATGACAGAGAATCCAGCGCGCCGGTGATTCCGGTCGCAACCGGGGAAGCAAGGACAGGACTCGATCTTCATATGTAGCAGGGAGCATAGAGATTAGCGGGAACGTAAGGAGACGAACATGAACTTTCACGGAATATCAACAATGACGCCCATGACGCAGATGCCCATGGCCAGTCCCATGAACTCGACCGGCGGAACGAACTCGACAAACTCGACCAATTCCGCTGGAAATTCCACCTCGTTGACCAGCCAGACAGCGAACCAGGCGGAGAGCACCTTTATCAGCCTGCTCGTCACCGAGCTGCAATCGCAGGATCCGACCAGCCCCATGGATCCCACGAACATGGTCAGCCAAATGTTCTCCATGAACCAACTGCAGCAGCTGATCAACATTAATCAGACCCTTACCACGGCCTTCCCGGCCGCGGCCAACGGTTCTTCCTCCACAACCGGTGGAACAACCTCGACGCAATCCCCGACAGGAGGAAACTAATGTCGTCCTTTTCGATTCCACTTTCCGGGCTGGCGGCAAGCCAGCAGGCATTGAACATCATTTCCAACAACCTGGCGAACCTGAACACCACCGGGTATAACGGACCAGAGCGCCAACTTTCAGTCGCTCTTCTATCAGAACTTCGGCGCCGATGGCGCCGGCGATCCGATTCAAGTCGGTGCCGGAACTCAGGTCGGTTCGGTCTCGACCAACTTTACCAACGGCGGCGTGAACAACACCGGCGTTCCCAGCGACGTTGCCATCACCGGCAACGGCTTTTTCATCACGCAGCAAGCCAACGGCACGACTGAGTACACTCGCGCCGGCGATTTCACGGTCAACAATTCCGGACAGCTTGTGGCGACTGACGGCAGCACCGTCATGGGCTACCCCGCGGTCAACGGAGTGGTGAACCAGAGCGGCAGCCTGGTGCCAATTCAGGTGGGTCAATCGACCATCAGCCCGCCCGCGGCCACGACTACCATGCAGCAAGAGACGAACCTTGACGCCAGCGCACCAGTGGGGACGGTTTACTCCACGCCGCTGACGGTCTACGACTCGCTCGGAGAGTCTCACGTGCTGACCTTCAACTTCACCAATACCGGTCCGGGCGCGTGGAACTACCAGATCACGATACCCGCAGCCGACGAAGGGCAGACGGGCAACCCCATCAACGTCGCGAACGGCACGCTGACCTTCGACAGCAACGGCAACCTCACCAACCCGAGCGGTCAGATCACGGGCATCAACGTCTCAAACCTGGCCGATGGAGCGGGGAATATGAGCCTCACCTGGAACCTGACCGGGCCCAACGGCAGCTCGCTCATGACGCAGGTGGCTTCGCCGAGCGCAACCACTTCGACCAATCAGAACGGATACGGCAGCGGCCTTCTGCAGAGCTACACCGTCGAATCCGACGGCACGGTGGAAGGACAATTCAGCAACGGACAAGTGCAGGCCCTGGGTCAGATCGCGTTGGCGAACTTCCCCAATTCCGACGGCCTGCAGCTGACCGGCAGCAGCAACTACGCACCCACGCTGGCGTCAGGCGCGGCCGTGGTCGGAGCTCCTAACAGCGGTGGGCTCGGAACTTTGACCGGCGGCGCGCTGGAAGCGTCCAACGTGGACATTTCCACCGAGTTCACCAACTTGATCGTGACCCAGCGCGGCTTTGAAGCGAATGCGCGTGTGATCACGACGTTGGATACGGTCACCAATGACACGATTAACCTGCAGGCCACGCCGGGCAACTAAGCGCCGGCAGCGCCGCAAGTGGGATGTGATCGGCACGGTGTTGGCTGATCTGAGGAAGGCCGGACGACGGTTGCTGAGGTGCTAGCACCAAAGTGCATATCGGGAGCTGACGAAGAAGCCGCACTGTGCCGATGAAAAGTCGCACAACCAAGATTTCCAGGTAAGTGGTGAAAATTAACCTTTAGGAGGAAGTAACATGTCGGTAGCCGGAATCTCTAGTGCATCAACCTATTTGCAGGCTCCGCAGTCGACTGGCACCACCAGTGCGGGCAACAACCGGCGCGCAGAAGATGCCGCGGCGAGTGAATTGATCACCGATTTAAAGCAGAACAACCTGGCAGGCGCGCAACAGGCCTACCAAACTTTGGCTTCCTTCGGAGCCAACGGTTCCGGCCCCTGGGCTGCCGGTTCGCAGCAGCAAGCCGAGTTTCAGCAGTTAGGTCAGGAGCCTTTCGTCCGGAAACATGCAAGGCGCCAAGAGCGACGCAACCACCCTGGCCAAGAACCAGATTTCCAACGATCTGCAGTCCGCCCAGGGCGATCTCCAGTCCGGCAATGTGGGAGCCTACAACCAGGCGATGCAGAATTACCAGGGCGACTACTGGGCCATTTTCGGTTCCAGTCAGCAAGGCCAAGGAGTAGTCGGTGGCGGAGCCACGCCCCCGATCGTCCAGGGAGTCAACGTTACGGCGTAACCGCGCTGATCGTGATTCCGGCTAGAGGTTCGGCCCATGGCAAAAAGTCGTGGGCCGAGCTCAACCTCAAGTCGCGCAGTATTACTCTGACTCTGTTAGCTGGTAATTAGAGGACTCGCCGGCGCGAACTGAATCCGCGTCCACGAGGCCTCATCTTTTCTATTCCCGCTCTAATCGCTTCCTGCCGCAACCGTACATGCACCGCAGTAACTCTTCCTGACAAGTCGTTTCTTTCTTACCCCTTAGGCCCACTGCCAATCCTTGGTGTAAATGCGCCACGATCCCACTCTCGCGGACTCGCAATTGCACCCTTGGCTTCGAGCGTCAGTACCTCTGTACGCGCCTGTACGCCCGAACCAAAGCCAGACAATGGATGCAGCCGTCCAACGCGCCAAGGAACCTCAGCCGGCTAATACTGCGGTCTCGGAAGACACCATGGAAGAGTTTTCGTGGCTTCCTTGCCAGCTGTCGGTAGAAATTCCGGTGTCGGGATTCACCATCGGCGACCTGCTGAACCTGAAGAAAGGTTCGATCGCCGTAACCTCCTGCCATCACGCCAGCGATGTTCCTCTGCGCGCCAACGGACTGCTGATCGGCTGGACAGAATTTGAAGTCATTGGCAAAAGCTTGACAGTACGAATCACGGAGTTGGCATGAGTACACAACCTCGAATTGAAGCATCTGCCACGACACTGTTCCCGGCTTCCGGCGATATTCCGGCGGTCTCGATTCTTCCCGCCAAACCGAACACGACCGCGAAAGAGAAGCCTGCCAGAAAGCGAAAAGCGCAGCCGAAGAACCTGACCGCCAAGAAAACTCTTGCTGGCGCCGAGAAAAAGCCGGCGGCCAAGCGCCGGGCGAGAGTCACCAGCATCGCAGCCGTGAAGCGCATTCGCAATAAGAAGGCGACGGATGTCATCAACGCGATAGCTCCTGTCGTCCCGGTGGAGCAATTCTTGCCCTCACCCGTAACAGCGTCAGAGAGCAGCCTCACAGTTTGCGAAGCGATGGTTGAGCAAGTTCCATCGGCCGTTCCGGAAATCGAACCTGTTATGGACGACCGTTCTATCGCCGAAACTCCACTCCTGGTCGAACAATTCGCTCTCGTCGAAGACTTTCCTGCCTATGACTATCCACTTTCTGTCGACTCCGATCTGACGCCTGGAGCTGAACTTGTTCGCGCCTCCGCTAATTCCATTCCGCCCTCGCGGGCCATGCAATTCGACGCGAAGAAACTTTTCATGAGCCTCAGAAGTTTCAGGAAGCTCGTGAACTCATTCGCGGCACAAGCATGGACGTGGGTGCAACAGAAATTGAAATCCCATCAGGTAAAAAAACGCCTGCGGGTGTGCGAGACCGTATCTCTCGGCGAAAAACGCTTTGTGGCAGTCATTCAGGTCGATGGACAACAGTTCCTGGTGGGGGGATCGTCGAGCTCCGTCTCCACCCTTGCGCGCCTTGAGGGATCGCGAGAGTTCTCTGACGTATTACAACGGCAATGCGAACAGGATTTGAGCCAGGGATGAGAATCACCGCGATTGGCGGAGTGCGACTTCTCGTTCTGTTTGCTTTGCTGACTATGAGCACGGCAGGGATGGCTGCGAGCGCTCCTTCCGCGAGCGAGTCCGCGATCGGCCCCGAAGTCTCTCCTTCGGTGCTTCCCGATAGCATTCCACTGACGACATCTCCTGTTTCAACCTCCATTCCGTCCAACGAGATTCGCATCACCGGAATGGGCAGCGGATCGATGCCGTGAACCATTCTTGTTCTGTTAACTTTCTTAACTCTGATTCCATCGTTGCTGCTGTGCGTCACTCCCTTCGCCCGCCTGCTGGTGGTGTTTCATTTTCTGCGCCAGGCGCTCGGATTGCAGACGACGCCGACCAACCAGACGCTCATTGGATTAGCGCTGGTGCTCACGTTTTTTCTCATGCAGCCGGTAGGCGCGAGCATCTACGAAACTTCGATTGTCCCCATGGAGAGCGGGCGAATTGATGCCACGCAAGCCATAGAGCGCGGCGCCGGGCCGATCCGGCAATTCATGCTGCACTACGTGCGCGAAAAAGATGTCGCCCTGTTTGTGGAACTGGCGAAGGAACCGCGGCCGCGATCGCCGCAGGATCTGTCTATGCGTGTGTTGGTGCCGGCATACATTTTGTCGGAACTCAGCACCGGCTTTCAGATCGGGACCGTGCTCTTTCTCCCGTTTCTGGTGATCGACATGGTTGTGGCCTCGATTTCCACCTCGGTCGGAATGTTGCAGCTTCCACCGGTGGTCATTTCCACGCCGCTCAAGCTCTTGCTGTTCGTCATGGTCGATGGATGGAACTTATTGATCGGTTCATTGATGAGAAGTTTTAGCTGAGAAAAATTATGCCTGTCGAATTAGTGGTTGATCTCGGCCGTCAGACCATGCGGGAGGTATTTCTGCTTGCCAGCCCGATTCTGGCGACGGCTGTAGTTGTGAGCCTGTTGATCAACGTTGCCCAAGTTTTGACATCGTTGCAGGAAACGACGATTTCCGCTGTGCCACGACTGCTGGCCGTGGGCACGGCGACATTTTTTCTGATGCCTTGGATGTGGAGACACGCGTGCCAGTTTGCGGTGCATTTGTTTTCCGACTTTCATCCGTACCTGCGTTAGCACATGGAAATCTCTATCGCCAACATTGTCGGATCGGTGCTCGTCGTGGGACTTCGCGTCTCCGGCCTGATGCTGTTCGCGCCATTCTTTGGCAGCGCCACGATCCCGGCGCGAATCAAGATCGCGCTGACGATTGCGATCACCGCCGTGCTGTATCCCGTGTATGGAGCGCACGTAGCGCCGGTTGCTCCAGTGCAGTGGCCGCTGCTGGTCGGCAGCGAAATGCTGGTGGGAATCGCCATTGGTCTGGCGACCAACGCGGTATTCGAGGCCGCGCAGATCGCGGGACAAATGCTGAGCGTGCAGATGGGCTACTCGCTGGTAAACATTCTCGACCCGAACACGCAAGTGGAAAGCACCGTGGTCGCCATGCTTCACCAGAGCATGGCCATGCTCATATTTCTTTCGCTGGGGGTGCATCATTGGGTGCTGCGCGCGATTGCCCACAGCTTTGACTATCTGCCGCCCGGCACCGCGACCATCAATCCACTGCTCGCGAAAGCCTTGTTGCATGAGGGGGCCATCGTGCTGGAGCTCGGAATCCAGATCGCCGCGCCCGTCCTCGCCGCTACTTTGCTGGCAGACTTGATGCTGGGATTGATGGGCAAGGCGTCGCCACAAATGCCACTTATGTTACTGGGGCCGGCGATTAAGAGTTGTTTGGGAGTTTTGCTGTTCGGGGCCACGATCGGCTTCTGGCCGAGTTTGATGGAGAGATATTTTTCGGAGTCGCTCGCCTATGCGGAGCAACTGATGCACCTGGCGAGATAAAACATGGCGGATTCGAGCAAAACAGAAAAACCGACACCGCATAAGCGGAAGAAAGCCCGCGAGAAGGGTCAGGTCGCCCGCAGCCGCGAGCTTTCGAACGCGCTTGCCTGGGGCGGTGGGTTGGCGCTGCTCGCATGGCAGCTTCCAGATGCGGCGCGGCTATGGCGCGGGCTGTTGCAGAGCGAGTTGGATGTAGCCGTGCGCGAACCTCTGACTCCGGGCGGTCCGGTTTTGTTTTGGAGCGCGATCGGCATCTTTCGTTGGATCGTGCCCATCCTCGCCGCTTGCTGGTTCCTTTCTCTCGCCGGTGGTCTGGCTCAAGGGGGTCTGGTCTTTGCGGGCGAAGCGCTGGCGCTCAAGCCCGAAAGGCTGAATCCGGCGGAAAAACTGAAACAGATGTTTTCGCCCTCCGGACTCAGCGCAGTTTTGAAGTCGCTGCTCCCCTTCGGGGTGATCGTCTGGATCGGCGTTTCAACCTTGACCAAATATTGGCAGAGCATCATGCACGCCTCGACCCTGGGGGCGCGCGCCTACGCGGGCTTCCTGGCCGGCGTGATGTGCGAGCTATGTTGGAAATCGGGACTCGTACTGCTGCTGTGGTCCGCCGTGGATTACTTCCTCGTCCGGATGAAACTGGAAAACGATTTGAAGATGACCAAACAGGAAATGCGCGACGAAGCCAAGCAGACGGAAGGCAATCCGCAGGTCAAGGGACGCATTCGCCGCCTGCAGCGCCATCTTCGCCGCCGACAGATGTTGAAAGACACCGAGACGGCCAGCGTGGTGATTACGAACCCGACTCACTTTGCAGTTGCATTGCGCTACGAAATGGATATGGACGCGCCCATCGTGGTGGCGAAAGGCAAAGACCTTCTGGCGCAGGAGATCAAGGAAGTGGCTCGCTGGCACGGAATCACGGTGCTGGAGAATCCTCCGCTGGCGCAGGCGCTCTATCACACCGTACAAGTGGGCAGCCCCATTCCGGCAAATCTGTACACGGCGGTGGCTGAGATTCTGGCGTTCGTGTTCCGCGCGCAAGCTCGCGCGCGACAGCAGGCGGGAGCGCCGGCACGGTAAGGACAGTTAGCGAAAACAATGGCGACTAAACCAAAAGCGGCTCTCGCAAATAACGGCAGAACGGATTGGATCGTTCCCACTCTCGCGATCAGCATGGTTTTTGTCATGCTGATTCCCCTGCCGGCGCCGATGCTCGACATTTTGTTGGCGTTAAGTTTGACCGGAGCGGTGCTGGTCCTGCTGGTCGCGCTGCAGATCCTCAAGCCGGTGCAGTTTTCCGTGTTTCCCAGCTTGTTACTTTTGTTGACTCTTTTCCGTCTGTCTCTAGGTCTCGCCAGCAGCCGGAGAATTCTACTGCATGGCAACGAAGGCGCCGCCGCCGCGGGAAGAGTGATTGAAGCCTTCGGGCAGTTTGTCGTCGGCGGAAACTATGTCGTGGGATTCGTTCTCTTCCTGGCCTTGATTGCGATCCAGTACATGGTCGTCAGCCACGGCGCGGTGCGAACCGCTGAAGTTACCGCGCGCTTCACCTTGGATGCGATGCCCGGAAAGCAGATGGCCATCGACGCCGACCTGAATGCCGGGCTCATCGATGAAAAGCAAGCCCGCGCCCGCCGCGAGCAGATCGCGCATGAAGCCGAATTTTATGGCGCGATGGACGGCGCTGCCCGTTTCAGCCAGCGCGATTCCATGGCCACGATCCTGATTACCGCGATCAATATTATTGCCGGCTTCCTGATCGGCGTTTTCCAGCACGGAGTTCCCTTCCTGGAAGCGCTGAAAACCTACACTGTGCTCACCGTCGGCGATGGTCTGGTCACGATGATTCCTTCGCTCCTGGTTTCGGTCGCCGGCGCGATCGTTCTGACCCGCGCATCGTCGGAAAGTACGTTGGGAATTGACGTAGGCCGTCAGTTGCTGGGTAGGCGACGTCCATTGTGGATTGCCAGCGGTGTAATGCTCGCTCTGGCGGCGATGCCGGGCCTGCCAAAATTTTCTTTCGTGTGCATGGCGGCGTTGATGATTGTCCTGGCCCGGCGCGCGAAACCCGACGACGCGGTCGCCGGACAAATTACTCCTGCCACTGGAACGGCGAAGGGCCAAGCGGCAGCGCCTGCAGCAGACTCGATGGAATCCGTGCTCAAGCTGGACGAGTTGATGCTCGAAGTCGGACTCGGCCTGGTTCCCCTGGTCGACAGCAAGCAGGGCGGCCAGTTGCTGGGAAAAGTTCGCTCGTTGCGTAAGAGCCTGGCTTCGCAGCTCGGCTTCCTGGTTCCTCCCATTCACATCACCGACAATCTGGCGCGCAAAGAGCGCGAATACGTGATTTATCTTCGCGGAGTAGAGATTGCGCGCTGGGAGATGCGCCGCGATTGTCTGCTGGCGATAAGTTCGCAGGCCACGCCACCGGCACTGCCAGGACAGGAAACGCGCGAACCCGCGTTCAACGCGCCCGCCAAGTGGATCACTCCAGACCTGCAAGCGCAGGCAATTGCGGCGGGCTACGTGGTGGTGGATCACACTTCGGCCCTAGCCACGCATTTGGGCGAGGTGGTCAGGCAGAATGCCCATCTTCTGCTCACCCGGCAGGAAACCAAGCGCCTGATAGACCGCTTGAGCGACTCCCACCCCAAACTGGTGGAAGAACTCGTTCCCAAGGTGATGACGTTGGGAGAAGTGCAAAAAGTTCTGCAACAGCTTTTGCGCGAACAGGTGTCGATTCGCGATCTGGGAACGATTCTCGAGACCTTGGTCGAACTGGCACCGGTGAACAAGAATCCAGTCCTGCTGGTGGAGGCGTGCCGTCATGCGCTGGGACGAGCATTGGTTCGTCCCCTGCTTGATGAGCGCGGCGAATTGAAAGTCGTGACCCTCGACCGCACCATTGAAGAAGAGTGTGCCCGCGCCATGAACCCTCAACAACAGCAGGGCGCGGGTTCGAATGCGCTTGCGCCCAACACGGCGAGACGAGTGTCCGAAGGCCTGAGAGCGTTGTTCGGCGAGCAGGTGGTGAACGCGCCACCGGTGCTTCTATGTTCTTCCCCCGGACGCTTTCATCTACGCCGAATTCTGGAACCATTTTTTCCCCGGATTTCTGTGCTCGCCCCGACGGAGATTCCTCCCCTGGTGCCGGTGCAGTCGATTGGGGCTGTGCGATGAACCGAGATGAGGTTGGGGGAGTGGATTCGCAATGACACAAGCAGAACTTGCGTATCGGGAAAGTGCGGAAGGAATCGAAGACCGCGACCAGTTCATTCTCAAAGAGCTGCCACAGGTGTATTACATTGCCCGGCGGATTTACGAGCGCCTGCCGCAGCACGTACCTTTCGAAGACCTCGTGCACGCCGGAGTGATCGGCCTGATCGAAGCCGTCCGCAGTTATGAAGCGTCGAAAGCAGTACCATTCAACGCATTTGCCAAGTTTCGTATCCGCGGAGCGATCCTCGACAGTTTGCGAGAGTTGGATTGGGGTTCTCGTCCACTGCGGCGCAAGGGCCGGCGAATCGAAGAAGCCATTGCCAAGCTCTCGGCCAAACTCGGCCGCCAGCCGGAAGAAGACGAAATCGCCGCTGAAATGGGTGTGTCGATCGAGAAGCTGCATGAAATCGCGTTCCGCCTGGACGGGTTGAATCTTGTCGGCCAGCAGGTGAACTCAATATTTGATAACGGAGAAAAGCACGATCTGATCGAGTCCGCTCCCAGCCGCGATGAGAGCCCATTTGAACTCTGCCTGCGCAGCGAAATGCAGGAGCACATCGCCGAGGCGATTGCGACACTTTCCGAGAAAGAGCAACTCGTTATATCGCTCTACTACCGCGAAGAACTCACCATGAAAGAAATCGCAAAGGTGGTGCAGTTGGGCGAATCGAGAGTTTCGCAAATTCACGCATTGGTCTTGCCCAAACTGCGCGCAGCACTGGAAAAAACAATCTGTACGGAGAAAGAAGCTTAAGCAATGGCAGCGAGAACAAACCAGAAAGGCGCGCGATGACCAGGCTCGTCCCAGGGATCGCCAAAGTTTTGACCCGGTGGAGAGATTGGCCAACTTGCGCCAATCCGGCCTGCAAAACGCAATCTTTGGTGCAGGCGGTTTCCAAGCGATACACAGGCATACGACTGTACGAACAATGGTTTTGCGGAGCTGAGTGTTTTGAAAAGGGAGCACGGCAGAAAGTTCTCGAGCTTCTATCCGACCGCAACACCCCGGAAAGGCCAGCCGCGATGCGCATGCCGCTGGGATTGTTGTTAGTCTCTCGCGAAGTCCTGACCGACGAGCAACTGAAAACGGCGCTCGATCAGCAACGGTTGACCGGCGCCAACCTCGGTGAGGTGGTGCAGGAGCTGGGCTTTGCCACGCAGCGCCAGGTGACCGCGGCGGTCGCGGCACAATGGGCCTGTTCAGTATTTACCCTGGGAGATCGTCCGCTGCCCGCGGAGATCCACATACCCGCATGCCTTCTGCAGATGTATGAGATGCTGCCAGTTCATTTTTCGGAAGTTGGACGAAAGCTGATGGTGGGATTCGTTACCCGAGTCCAGCATCACATTCTCTACGCCATCGAACAGATGACGAATTGCGCCACCACACCCTGTTTCATTCCCGCCAACGAATACCACAAGCATATTCAACCATTAATGGTCGCGGCGGTTGAAAATGAGATTGTTTTCGATGGTGTTAATAATGTCGCTGAGATCGCCAAGTTGGTCCGCAATTATGTAAACCAGACTGGCGCCGAGCAAACCCGCTTCGGCATGTGCCGCGAGCATCTTTGGGTCAGAATCATCGGGCGTCACGAGATGGATTTGCTGTTCCGAACGCCCACCGATTAGAGCCGGGTTGGGCCGTTAAAGGCCGAAGCCAGAGTTGCCGATTAATGCCAGCAGGTATTTCCGATGCTGGCAAACGCGAAGCACGAATCGAAGCAGGCTCACAGCAATTCCGGGCTGGGTCGACCCATTTTCCCTGCCGCGCCTGAGGCGGTCGCTCAACTGCAATTACTCGCTTCTTCCTACGTGGTCGATCTAGGAGCCATCACTGCGGTCATTCGCAGCGACGCCGCTCTTACCATCCGATTGATGCAATTCGGAGCCGCAAAACTTGGCAGGCTCGCGGGCGAAGCCGCGAGCGTGGAGGAACTTGTCGTCCATCTCGGACTGGAACAGTTACGCGCCCTGGCTGCGGATGCAGTTCTGGCGAATCATCGACCCTGCTGAATCTAGAATCGCCGCGCGTCGAATTAGAAATCCTGATTCTCTACTGTGTGGAACTCCCGCGCTGATCTGGCGCTTTAATCCGACTCTCATTCGCAGGTCAGGCCTCGACCACTCCTCAATCACTTAGGATTTCCTGCTCGCTTTCTGTGTGGCCGCTATCGTGCTTTATCAGGTCGAGGGATTCTCATGGACAGCGGCTTTTATGCAGCATGTACGGCGCTGATGGCGCGAAGTCAGGCGCTGGATATGGTCGCCAACAATCTTGCCAACGTCAGCACACCCGGTTTTCGCGCCCAGCACGACGTATTTCGCTCGCTGCTCGCGGGCGATTCTCCCTACCCAATGTCCGGTTTGAACCGCGCGGTGAACAACTACTCGGTGTTGGGAGACAGTCAACTCGATTTCGCGCAGGGAAACCTTGAAAAAACCGGCAACGACCTGGGCCCTTGCGATTCAAGGGCCCGGCTTTTTCGCGGTGCAAAGTTCCGCCGGACCGGTTTACACGCGCAATGGTAACTTCCACATCTCGCCCAAAGGCAAGCTGGTGACCTCGCAAGGAGATCTGGTCCTCGGCACCAACGGGCCAATCGACGTTGTTGGCGCGCCAGTTTCGATCAGTCCCGATGGGCACCATCTCGGTCAACGGCGCAGTCGCCGGGCAACTGAAAGTTGTCGATTTCCCCAAGGGAACGCCGCTCGAAAGCGTGGGCTCAACCTATTACTCGGCACCGCCTAAAAGTGAAGTGCCGGCCACGGGCGCGAGCATTCAGCAAGGATCAATCGAGGCTTCGAACGTCAATCCGGTTGCCAGCGCAGTCGAGTTGGTGACCGTGCAACGCTACGCCGAGTTAATGCAGCATGCGTTGTCGATGATGCACAGCGATATGAATCAAACCGCGGTGCAGGATTTGCCGCGAATCTCACCCAATTCGTAAGGGAGAACTTTTATGCTTCGTGCGCTTTACACGGCTGCCAGCGGCATGGTCGCGCAGCAGATGAACCTCGACAACATTGCCAACAACCTGGCGAACTCAAGCACAGCCGGATTTTATGGCCGGCGCTTGCAGTTCTCGGACCTGGTCTATCAGAACCTGGTCATGCCGGGCGCGGCAGCGACGGCGCAAACCACCGTGGCTGCCGGCCTCCAAGTCGGACTGGGCACAATGCCAACCGCCTCGGAAGTACTGCAGACCCAGGGAAACTTCACCTCCACGGGAAATTCTCTGGACCTCGCGATTCAAGGCCTGGGTTTCTTTCAGGTCACATTGCCGGATGGCACCATCGCCTACACGCGTTCCGGTTCCTTCCATCTCGATGCGCAGGGAAATATGGTGACGGCCGACGGCAATCCGCTTCAGCCGAATATCACCATCCCAGCCAACGCAACGACTGTCACGGTCGGCTCTGACGGAACCGTATCCGTGACTGAGCCGGGACAGATTGCGGCGCAGCAGGTGGGCAGCATTCAACTCGCAATGTTCCCCAACCCTGGCGGATTGAACAGCGTCGGTAACAACCTGATGCTGGCCACCACGGCCTCGGGCGATGCAATTGTCGGCGCACCCGGATCGGCCGAAGGGTTGGGAACCATCCAGCAGGGATTTCTGGAGCAGTCAAACGTGGATATTGTGCAAGAGTTTGTTGACATGATCGTCGCGCAGCGCGCCTACGAATCGAATTCGCGCGTGGTGACTTCGTCAGACCAGATGTTGCAGGACTTGAACCAGCTTGGCCGTTAACGGATGAATCGATGACGGGGCAGAGAAACTTGAGAACGATTGCCTGGTTGTGGCTGATGGTCGCCGGCATGGCGGTAGCCCAGCCGCGCGATGCCAGAGTTCCAGTTTCCTCACAACGGGTCGCCGAGGCACTGGCCGCTGCTGGAATCTCCGCAACCCCCACTCAGGTTCGATTTCTTTCTCCAGTCAGCGCCAGCCGCGACTCCGGTCTCGAAGTTGTGAGCGTCGCGCACTGGGGAAACACGCTTAAAGCAGAGTTGCGTTGCCATGACCACAGCGCGTGTCTGCCGTTCTATGTGTTACTAAACGGCAACTCACAGACGGCAGACGCGCTTCCCAAAGAATCGTCCGCGCAAGCAGCGTCTTCGCAGGCGGCCGGCGCGGCGGTTCCAATTCCAGCGCAGGAGATCTTGATGCGCGACGGCGATCGCGCAACTTTGGTATTTGAAAACGCCGCCATCCGCATCACGCTTCCCGTGATCTGTCTGCAGAGCGGCAACCGGGGACAGAAAATCCGGGTGGTCAGCGCCGATCATAAGCGATTTTTTACCGGAGAAATCCTGGAACCCGGCCTGCTCAGGGCAGCACTGTGAAATGGAAAGGGTAATGAAGCTGAGAAACTCAGTCTCGCGAAGTGTCGCAATCCTGATTGATCTTGCGCTGTTTGCAAGCGCACCGGCATTGCTGGCCAAGACCAAGACCCCGCCGCCAGACCCGTTGCAGGCGCAACGGGAATACATTTCCCGGGTGCAGCAGCAGGAAAAATCGGCGGCTCCGCCTGGAACCATGGGCAGTCTGTGGTTGGCCGACGGCGCCCTGGTCGATGTCAACTCCGATTACAAAGCGCACGTGGTCGGCGATATCGTCACGCTCCTGGTGGTGGAGCAAACCAGCGCGCAATCTACCGGAGACGTCAATTCGCAAAGAACCTTTCAAACCAATTCGGCCATTACGGCATTGCCAGGGAAGCTGAAGACCGGCGGAGTGAATCCGCTGTTTGGGGCGAACTCTTCGACTGCTCTCAAAGGACAGGGTGAGACCGATGCTGGGTCGACCCTGAACACCACACTCTCCGGCCATGTGATCGCGCTGTTGCCGAACGGGAATATGGTCGTCGAAGCGCAGCGTTTTCTTCTGATCAACAGCCAGCATGAAACCATGATGGTGCGCGGCGTGCTGCGCCCCGGAGACATCGGTCCGAACAACACCGCGCCTTCCACAGCGCTCTCCAATCTTGAGATCGAACTGAAGGGCAAAGGCGTGGTCACAGATTCCATCAAGCAGCCGAACCCCATTATGCGGACGTTGCTGTGGCTGATCGGATTTTGAAATGGAAGGTTACTCACGAATGAGGCAGGTGCGTAGCACGGTGAGGTGGCAGTTCTGTGCGGCGGTTCTGGTCCTTCTGCTCCTGGCTGTGCCCGGTGGCGCGTCCACCGAAGGCGACCGGCAGGTGCTGATTCGCGATATCTCGACCATCGCCGGAATTCGTGAGAATCCGCTGATCGGCTATGGAGTGGTCGTCGGATTGAAGCGCACCGGCGACAGCCAGCAAACTTTGTTTACCACGCAGACGCTGGCCAATGTGCTGCAACGTTTGGGAGTTCAAATCCCGGCCGCGACCGTACAAGTGCGCAACATCGCCGCAGTTATGGTCACCGGTTCCCTTCCCCCGTTTTCTCAGGCCGGCACAACTTTCGACGTGGTGGTTTCATCGGCCGGCGACGCCAAAAGTCTGGAAGGTGGTGTACTGCTGTTGACCGCACTCCGGGCCGCCGACGGCAATGTTTACGCCGAAGCCCAGGGGCCACTCACGCTGGGCGGCTACACCGCGGGATCGGCGGCAAATTCCAAGCAGGTGAATCACGCGACCGTCGGACGAATCTCCGCCGGCGGCGTGGTTGAACGCACGGTAGCAGTGGACCTGAGCCGTCTCACGACTTTATCGCTGGTGTTGCGCGAACCCGATTTCAGCGCCGCCCGCGACGTTGCTGCGGCCATCAATCAGGATTTCAACAAGCCGGTCGCAACTTTCCTGGACAGCCGCCGCATCGACATCAACGTGCCACAATCCGGCTCGCCATCCGTGCCGATGCTGATTACGCGAGTACAGAATCTCTCCATCTTCATCCATCCTCCGGCCAAGGTTGTCATGAACGAGCGCACGGGAACCATCGTCATGGGCGGAGATGTGAAACTTTCGCCAGTATCGGTGCTGCACGGAGATTTGACGGTTGAAGTTTCGACAACATTTGCGGTGTCGCAGCCTGGGCCATTTTCGAAAAACGGCCAAACCGTCGTCGTGCCACAAACCGATCTTCAGGCCAAAGAAGGCCCCGCGCGATCCATCCAGTTAAATACTGGCGCGAGCGTGGAAGAGTTGATCAGCGGTCTGCACGCCATGGGCGCGACCGCTCATGACATCGTCGCCATCCTGCAAGCAATCAAGGCTGCGGGCGGCTTGCAGGCAGAATTGGAGATCCTGTGAGCGATCTTACTTTGAGTCCGGCGGCAAGTACGCAGAATTTGACGCAGGCACGGAGCACCCAAGCATTGAACATTCTGCAATCGCCGAAGAACGGAGACTCGGCCAAGATCGACAAAGCCGCCAAAGATTTCGAGAGTATTTTGATCGGCGAGTGGCTGGAAAAAGCGGAAAAGTCCTTCGGCAGCGTGCCCGGGCCGATCCCGATCAGGAGAACGATTCCGGCTACGGTCAATTTCAGAGCATCGGCTGCCAGTTTCTGGCCGAGGGATTGAGTAAGGCTGGAGGCATTGGAATTGCCTCGATGATCAGCAAGCATTTAAAGGTGATCCAGGCCGGTCGGAGCGAGGGCGAAACCGGGGGAAAAACCGATTCCGGAGCATCGAAAAGCGCCTCGGTGTCACCGTAAGTTACGGTTATAGAAGGCTTTATATCGCTGAAGTTGTCTGGGGAAACTGCCGATTAAGTTCTGACCCATTTGCGAGGTTCCTATGAGAATTGGATCGAACATACCGGATCTGCAGAGCATCTCGAACCAGCGGACGGAGAAGTACTCGGCAACCAGCAAGGCCCGTCCAGTATCTACCGAGGAAAGCGAAGGCGTCCCGGAGGACACGGTGAGCATCAGCGCACTGACGGCGAAAGCACTGGAGATGCCTGAAGTGCGACAGGACAAAGTCGCGGCCCTGCAACAGAGCGTCGCCAGCGGGCAGTACCAGTTGGACCCGAGCGCGCTCGCCGCCGCGATGATGTCCGAAGTCTAGAGAACACTGACAACGAATTATGAGTGAGAACTCCGCAGTTCGAACGCAGACGCAAGACGAGCACGCGGGGCTGGTGCGCGCTTTGTCACAGGAAATCACTAACGCCATCGCGGCGATCGAAAAAAACGATCTGCGGCAATTCCAGGCGACGATCGCGAAGCAGGAACGAATCTGCCACGAACTTGTAGTGCGGAAGTGGTCGCCCTTTGCCGCAGCTGCGACCGACTCGGACCGGTGCGCGACGCGTATCGTGCCCTGGCGCAGGTCAATCGCGTTTACACCGGCGTGATCAAGCGTTCTAAACGCTGCGCCGACCTGCTTGCTGCGCTCTATGGCGCATGCGGCGTCGGGTACGGAAAAGACGCGGCACTGCCCGGCCAGCAAACTTTGACTTGCGAGGTATAGCGCGTGGGATCGCTTTCATCTTCGATGTGGATTGCGACAGGCGCCCTGGACGTTGATCAGGGAGCGCTCGATGTCACCACCAACAACATTGCCAATGCAAACACCCCCGGCTACAGCCGCGAAGTCGTCAATCTCTCGGAAGGTTCGCCAGTCGAAGTTGGCAACCTGACCTATGGCACGGGTGTAAATCTCGACCAGATTCAAAGCGTTCGCGATCAGGTGCTGAGCCTGCAGATCGCTGAGCAAACCACGCAACAAAGCGGCGCGCAGACCCAGCTCAATTCACTGCAACAAGTCGAGGCCTTGTTCTCCGATCCGACGCAGGGCATCGGCAACGATCTCTCGAATTTCTTTAACAGCATCAGCCAGCTCTCCACCGATCCCACCAACGGCTCGCAGCGCTCGGCGATCATAACCGCGGCGCAGAACCTGGCCAATGATTTCAATTCTGCTGCGCAGAATCTGACGCAAAACCAGCAGAGCTTGAACGCTTCCGTATCGTCTAGCGTCGATCAGATTAATTCGCTGACCCAGCAGATTGCGCAAATTAACGCGCAGGTAGGGTCGCATGCAGCAGTTGGGAAAAGATCCGGGTGCCCTGGAAGACCAGGAAACTCAGCTGATCAACCAGCTCTCGCAGCTGACCAATGTCAACGAGACGCAAACCCAGCAGGGTTTGACACTGACCACTGGAAATGGGACGGCGCTGGTGGTCGGCAATCAGAGTTACGCACTGCAAGTTCAGACCGGCACCGATGGAATGCAGGATGTCTTCTCGAACGGTCAGGACATTACCAGCACCATCCAGGGCGGAAGTCTCGGCGGAGCGATTCAGGTGCGCGACCAGGATATTCCTGGCCTGATGAATCAGCTGAATACGCTCGCCAGTGGGTTTGCTACAGCCATCAATAGCGCCCAGGCGCAAGGTTACGATCTCAACGGAAATCCCGGGCAAGCGCTGTTCACGTTCAACGCCGCGGGCCCGGCTGCGAGCCTGGCTCTTGCTACAACCAATCCGGATGCCATCGCCGCCAGCTCCGACGGTACGCAGGGCAGCAACGGTAACATTCAAAATCTTATGGCGGTCGAAACTAATCCGCTGCCTTCCGGCCTCAGCCCAAGCGATAGCTATGCCACGCTGGTGTCGCAGAGCGGCAATCTCGCAGCCGAGGCGCAGGCTAACGTCACCGCCAGCACCACCAGTTTGAATCAGCTCAATGACCAACTGGGGTCGATTTCCGGAGTCTCGATCAACGAAGAAACCGCCAACCTGCTGAACTACCAGAATGCGTTCGCGGCGGCTGCGCGAGTCGTGAGCACGGTCGACGAATTGACCACCAGCGTGCTGGACATGGGTTCGGGAGTAACTGCGGTTCCGTAGAAAATATATGCGCGTAAATCCAAATTTCAGTGCCGATATTCTCGCCGACCTGTACACGGCGCAAAACCAAGAGCAGATTTCGATCGAGCAACTGGCCAGCGGCAAGCTCATCAACATGCCCTCGGACAATCCCTCGGGTGCGGCTGAGTTGGTCCAAAACCAAACCCAGCAGGACGAAACCGATCAGTTCCTGCAGAATACCAGCAGCGTCGAAGGCCTGCTTCAAACCGCGGACTCAACTCTGAGTTCGGTGGTCGATGCGGTCAACCAGGCGATCTCTCTCGGCACACAGGGCGCAAACGGCACCAACTCGACGGCGGACCTGCAGGCGATTGCGCAGCAAGTTCAAGGAATTCAGGCGCAGGTTCTGCAGCTTGCCAATACTTCTTACCAGGGGAACTACATTTTCGCGGGCACGGCCACAAATACCGTACCGTTTACGGCGAATTCGCAGTCTCCCGACGGCGTTACTTACAACGGAAACACCAACGTCAACAACGTGGAGATCGCCGAGGGCAACAGCGTGCAGGTGAATCAACCTGGCAGCCAGATATTTCAGGGAACGAACGGCGACGTGTTTGGTGCCCTGCAGCAACTGGTCACGGCGTTGCAAAGCGGAAACTCGGCGGCGGCCGGCACCGCGACAACCCAGCTGGGGACGGCGTTAGGTTATCTAAATCAGCAACGGGTTTTCTATGGCAACGTCGTCGACCAACTCAACTCCAACCGAACCTACTTGCAGCAAGAGCAGGTCAACCTGCAAACCGAAGCCAACAACGTAGACGGCGTGAACATGGCGCAGGCTGCCACGAATCTCTCGCAAGCTCAAACCACGCAAAGCGCCGCTCTGGCGGCCCTTGCCAAAGTGATTCCGCAAAACCTGCTGCAGTATCTGCAGTAGCGTTTCGCTCGTGAGTCGGATTTCCAGACAAGATTATTTCGTGCGCCTAAAGGGCAAATCTTCCTGTGGTTGGATTTGACTTGAGGATGAGCGTCTACGCCGTCCAGCTGGCGTTCCCTGCTTCGCCTCGGCCTGAGCCGGCTGAACCCCAACAGAAGCAGCAGCTCGGTGCCCCAGGTTCCGCGAGCGGGGTGTGCGAGCTAACCTGGGACACGGGCAACAGGCGTCCACCCGGACATCCGTGCCGTCTGAGATCCTTCGGCCCGCGAAGAAAAGCGCGGGATCTCAGGATGACAACGCTTGAAACGGGTTGGGCGAGGCTCCGAATTGTAGTTTGATGAGTGCTGCAGGCTAGGCTGTCCAGTTGGCGCTCTGAACTTCGGCTCGGTGCCCTAGGCTCCGCGGGCGGGGTGTCCGAGCTAACCAAGGGGTACGGGCGAAGCAAGGCGCGGGTTTCCAGGATGACAACGCTTGAACCCTGTCGGCTGAAGCTACGAATGTCGGTAGCAAGTTAAAATGTCCGGTTTTTGTAGCAAGTGAAATGTCCGGTTTCAAAGTTGTGCCCTCGCCGTTTGGGTGGGGTTGGTTTTGGGGATGGGGTTGCAGGGGAAGGGGGCAGTTCCCCTTCCCCTGCTCGTCTCTGTAGAAGCTTTGGCCGACAAGGGTGTTCCGCTGGCGTCATAGCGACCCAGGCAATGCGGTCCGTGGGTGAGACTCAAGGTTCCATTCAGGTGTTGATGCACCACCACCTGGCAACCCGCCAACGTCGCCCGCCAGCGCACCCGCTCGATCTGCAAGCTCAGATTCTGAAAGCTCACCGTGTTGTCGCGGTTCACGCTGCGTTCGAACTGCAGCGAGAAAATCCGTTCCAGGTCACGATTCCGGCAGGGCACAAAAGCATGGCCCCGCTGCCTGGGTGCGACCTGAAAACGGCGATTGAACTCGGCGATGTAATCTTCCCGCAGGAACCGGTTCGCCGCCTCCAGCGTCTCCAGCTGGCGCAGCCGCAACTCCTGCGGCAAGCGGCCCTGCCAAGTGCCGAAGTTGCGCTCGCTGCGCCCACGCGCTTCCGGCGAGTAGGCCGGGATCATCTGCACTCCCAACTCCTGCAACGCCCGCCCCACCTGCGTGCGGCGATGGGAGTCCACCTTGCCGCCCACCTTCGGCGTCAGCCAGAAATGGCTGCCCCGATCGCTGTACAGCGCGCAGAACACGCCTTTGCGCTCGATCACCTCCCACAGTCCGGCCATCACCGTCGCCGTCGATTCCTCCTCCACCAGTTGGGCGTAGTAAATCTCGCTGGTGGCATCGTCCAGAATCACGATCAGGTCATACCAACGTTCGTCCTGAAACCACTGGTGGCGGCTGCCGTCGATGTGCAACAGCATCCCCGGCAACGGCCGCCGCTCGCGCCGTTTGCGATGCGCCCCGCGCTTGCGTCCTCGCGCCACCAGCCCCGCTCCCTGCAGCGCCTGCTTCACCCAGCTGTAACTCAGTTCGATCTCGTGCTCGGCCTGCAGCTTCTCGTGAAAGTGCTGCACGTTCAGATCGAAATACTTCTCCCGGTACAAGGCGAACACCTTCTCCACCGTCGCCATCGGCACCCGGCGCCGCGACGGCTTGCCCCGCCGCCGGTCCAGCAACCCGTTGTAGCCTTCTTCCACGTAGCGCTCCCGAATCCGGCGCATATGCCGGTCGCTGATGCCCAGAATCTCCGCCGCCTGCCACCACGTGATCTTCTTCGCCATCGCCTGCAACATCACGTCCTGTACTTTCATCGCCCGCTCCATCGCGGCCCTCGGATAAGCTTCCATGCTCCGCATGGTCTCTCATCCTCGCCGCCCGCAAAGCGGACATATCACGTGCTATCTCAACCGGACATATCATGTGCTACCGACATCGGCTGAAGCTACGAATTGTGGTTTGATTGAGTTGCTGCCAAACTACGCCGTCCAGCTGGCGTTCCCTGCTTCGCCCTCGCCCTGCACCGGCTGAGCTACGACAGGAGCAGCAGTAACGGCCTTGGCGGGGTCGACCTGCTCCCAGGCTTTGCGGACATCGAGCACTAACCCGATCTGCTCGGTCAGAATCGGGGCGCTGACCTTCAATTGGGCTTCGAAGATCCGGGCACGCATCACGGCATAGAACTTGGAAAGATTTTTTGCCGCTTCGCCGCCGTTTTCAAAATCGAGCGAGCCTTCCAGTTGTTGCAGGACGAGGAAAGCGTGCTTGAGCGCTTTCGAGCGCCCATCAACGTTCTTGTTCTCAATCTCACGGATGGCCTGCCGCAGATCATCGACCAGCAGGTCATAGAGAATCACAATCAAACCGACCGAGCTGGCGTTCTCGATCGCCGCCCTGCGGTAACTGAGTTCTGTCTGTTTCGCGCTCATAGAATTGTTGTGTTGTTGCTGGACTGATTACCGAGTTCCGCGTTGATTTGCGCCTCTTCAGTGGGCAGTTCCTGGAGGGCCAGGTCAGCCTGGTTGAATTCGTTGGTCAGAATTGTTTGCTGCTGCTGCAGATAAACGTTGAAGTTGTTGATCTGGGTTTGCAGGTCCTGGTTTTCGTTGCTGATGCTTTGCAGATCGACGGTGAAGGCGCCATTGCTCGGGTCGGTGAGCGCGCTCATCTGGTTGCCCAGAAAGTTTGCAAAACCGTTCTGCGAAGTCCCCTGCATAAAGCTCTGCACCTGGCTGAAATTATTCTGAATGGCGCTGTCCAGCGTGGCGGTGTCCAGGGTCAAGGTGCCGTCTTTGTTCATGCTGATGCCGAGGTCGCCCAGGGTTTCGACTGCACCCGTGCCGTTCGCATAACCGGCGGCAGAGAGCAGATCGCTCTGCAAAAGACTCAAGGTGCTGTCGCCGGCCAGTGGGCCTTCCGTATTGTTTGCGCCCACGGTGTATTGAGTATTTACGTCGCCGACGACCGTATTGTAGGCGCTGACAAAATTGCTGATCGCGGTTTCTGCCGAGTTGGTATCCGGCTCGACGGCCACGTTGACTGGGGTGCCGGGCGCGGCGCTCAGAAGATTGAAGGTCACTCCGTTGACCGCGCCGGTCACGGTATTGGTGGCGCTATCGACCGGAATGCCGTCCACCGTCAGCGAGGCGTCCTGGCCCACTACCGCTTGGGTGAAGCCGATGGTGGAGTCGTTGCTGATGGTGATATTGTTGGCGGCGCCGGAGTTGTTGCTGACGATCGACAGCCGCGAGCCGGATGAGTCGGTAACGATGTTGGCAGTCACGCCCAGATTCATGCCATTGATCGCGGTGGCCAGGTCGTCCATGGAATTGACGCCGCTGCCCACGGTAATCTGCGTGGGCGTGCCGGAGCCGACTTGAATGGTAAAAGTGCCCGGCTGCAACGGCGCAGTCGGGTCTGATACCGAGGCGGAATACCACGACGCCGTCGTTGCCAGATTAGTGACCTCGACTACGTGATTGGCAGTGGCTGCGCCGTTCGCAGCCGTCGCGGTGACGACCGTGGGGTCGGAAGAGGACGTGGTCATGGAAGCGAGCGCGCCAGCTGGGTCGCTGAGCGCTGTCAGCGATGTTTGCAGCGCATTCACGTCGCTTTCAATGGAGTTAAGATCGGTGGTTTCAGTTTGCAGGGTTTGCTGCTGGCCCTGCCATTGCACTTCGGGAGCGGCATCGGCGGCCAGCGCCTCCTCTACGGCTTCCTGCACGTTAATACCTTGGGAGGAAGTGAATGCCGACAACAGCGAGCTCAGGTTAAGGGGATTGACGCTCATGATTTCTTAGTTAGCTCCTCTTGCCGCCGCCATTGTTTTGAAAAACGAGGGCGGTGAAACTTGCAGCTTCACCACCCTCTTGGCCGAAGACTACTGCAGCAATTTCAATACGTTTTGCTGCAACGAATTCGCCTGCTGCAGGGCGGCGATACCGGTCTGCTGCAGGATGCTGAACTGTGACAGATTTGAGGTTTCAGTACCCATGTTGGCTGCCATGATGCCGTTCTCGGCACTCGTCAGGTTGGTGATCTGAACGTTCATGACGTTGACCGCCGAAGACAGCTGGTTCGAATCGGCGCCCAGGTTGCCGCGAAGGCCGGCGATACCCTGGATGGCGTTGTTGAGATCGGTCAGTGCTGCCTGGGCAGCCGTGGCCGTGCTCAGATTGTCGCCGGAAATGCTGATGGGATTGGTCACACCGCTGACGGTTCCCAGGTTCGAGGAGTTCACGGTGCCGAAGTTGATGGTCACAGTGTTAACGCCTGCGCTGGAAGAATCGCTCATGTAGATAACGGTCGTGGCGCCATTGAAGATCGCCTGACCGTTGTAGGTGGTGTTGCCGCCGATGCTGTTGATTTCGGTTCTGGATGGACTGAAATTCGGCTTGCAGAGCAGTGCGCTGCTGGTCGCTGACGGTGCCGTTGGCCGATTCCGTGGCCAGGCTGACCGCGCTGTTCAACAGCGAGGTGATCTGCGAGAGTGCGCCGTCCGCAACCTGCAGTTCGCCGACGCCGTCGGTGGCGTTCTGTACCGACTGGGTGAGAGCGGTGACGTTGGCTTCCAACCCGTTGGCAATGGCCAGGCCGGCCGGATCGTCCGCACCGGTGTTGATACGCATGCCGGAAGACAGCGCGGTCAACGTCTGGTTCAGGTTATTCTGCGTGATGCCGAGCTGATTCTGTGCCTCAAGTGCCGGAATGTTATTCAGAATGCTTAGTGATCCCATTGAGAGAATCTCCTTTTTCTAATTCCGCCTGCGCCGAGGTTTCCGGCTGACCTCTAACGCCGAGAACTGAACATCGAGCAGGAGGTGATTGACGAGCATAGTTATCGGCACTTCGCCACCACTTGACCAGCCTCCCGACTCACCGAAGTACAGTTACCGGGGTGTACTTGCGGAACCAGATCCATCCTGAAAACCATTTGCCAACTGTGACTTAGAATCGTTTTCCTAAACATTTGCTGCCGCCTGCGCTTTGGCTGTGTTGGGCTCGGTCGCTTTCCGGCCCCGATTTCCAACCTCAGCGAGCGCTTGGGACAATTCCTGCGATGCAGAAAAACGCGTTAGGCCGCGGGCCAAAATGTTTGTAGCTTGCTCCCACTGCTGCAGTTGCGCCCGAATGCTGGCTGCCCGCAAATAAAACTTTGGGCTATCCAGATCGTCGGCCAGCCGCTCGGCAATGTCGGCCGCTTCCGGCAATCGCTCTGCGATGATTAACGCCTTCATTAGACGATCATGAATGGCAAACATTCCTGGGACCGCCTGCGCCGCGCGCCGCAATTTCGCCAGCCCAGTATTTTTCTGTCCGGCTTTAACTTCCGTATAGCCGAGTTTGCTTTCGAGCAAGGCGTCGTCGCCTCCGCTCAACTTGATGGCACGGCGGTAGGCGAGGCGGGCTTCCGGATAGCGGCCCAGGCTTTGCAGCGCATCGCCTTTGAGCTGTTCGCGTAACGCTGTCACCGGACCCTCGCGATGATCGTTGGCTAGCGCAGTCAGCGCTTCCCGATATTTCCCGAGGTCGATGTAGATCATTCCCGTGAATAGCCATGCCTCGTTGACCCGTGGCTCAATCTCCAGGCAGCGGGCGAAACAGCGCAGACCTTCTTCTACATTCTTAAAGTATTCGTACTCGTGCAGGCCGAGTTGAACCCAACCCAGCGGATCGTCAGGATAATCTTGCACGCGCAGTCGAAGCAGGTCGCGATAGAAAACCGCTTTGTCGTCTCGGACTCTTGCCTCGGCCAGCTGGCCGAAGTGATGAATGCAGAAGGTCGCAACTCCCAGTTTGTAACCCGCAGCGGCAATCTGGTTTTCGACCAGTTCGTGCACCCGGCCTTTGAAATAAATTCGCGGATCACGCCGGAAGAAGCGGCAGTTCTCGTGGGTGAAGAACGCCGGCGCGTCTTTCGCCCGCGGATGGCGTCCGTCGTTCGGAACCGATGTGCCGGTTCCACCCCCGGCTGAAACGAATGCCCACGTAGTTGCGGATGGGGGTGAGATATCCGCCGATCTCCGCAGCTTGCATCAGCGCCGGCATATTTTTCTTCGCGTCACGGTCGAGTTCTTCGTCCGCGTCGAGAGTCAGGACCCAATCGGTTTTGATTGGTTCGAGGGCGGCATTGCGGGCTTTGGCAAAATCGTTCTCCCAGGGAACAGAAATGATTTGCGCGCCAAAGTCCCGAGCTATCTCGCAGGTATTATCGGTGCAGCCAGTGTCGGCGATGACGATCTGCCCCACCACGCCCCGCACGCTCTCAAGACACGGACGAATCATCTCCGCACCATTTTTTACGATCATCGAGAGACCAATGCTGGACATAGCGAGACTCAGACTCCGGTCGGCGCGCTCGCGGCAAGGAAGTTTGGAGCAGTTCGCACCTTGATCCCCTCCACCTCGGCGGTCGCCTTCTGCAGTTCGTCGGATTGCGGGAAAAGTTGCAATCCGTAGCGCAACAGCGCTACGGACCTGTCCCATTGCTGAAGTTGGGCGCGAATGCTGGCGGCGCGGAGAAAAGTCCTGGGATGGTGAAGATATGCAGCGAATTTTTCCGCAGCGATTGCCGCTGCCGGCATGTCGCCCGACATCAGATGTGCCTTTACCAACCGGTCGTGCACTTCTGCCTGAAGCGGCGCATCTTCGACGGCCTTTTGCATCCTGGCAAATCCCGCTTGCGTTTCGCCCAGCCGGACTTCTGCAAGTCCCAAACGGCTTTCCACCAGCGGACCACTTTCCCCAAATTTCAGCGCGTTCTGGTAGGCGGTGCGCGCCTGCGTGATTTGTCCCAGGTTGTAATACGCATCTCCCTTGAGGCGCTCGCGGAAACCGGCGGCCTCCTCGCGCTTCTCCGCCTCTTCGAGAGCTACCAGCGCTTCAAATGGACGGCCGGCATCGAGGTGGATCATCGCCAGGAAGAGCCATGCGCGGGTGAATGGAGGATGCAACTTCACCGTCTGCTGGAAGCAGGACAACGCCGCATCGCGATCCTGAAAAGTCTGATATTCGATCAGCCCAAGTTCGAACCAGGCAAAAGGATTGTCGGCCTCTTCCTTCACTTTGAGCCGCCCTAGGTCGCGATAAAACATCGCTTTCTGGCCACGGATCTCATTCCCGCGCAGATGCCCAAAGTGATGGATAACAACATCGGCGGAAATGTATTTCAGGCCGAGCAGGCAAATCCGGTATTCCACCAGTTCGTGGACGCGCCCGTAAAAATACACCTGCGGATTCCGGCGGAACAGCCGGATGTTCTGCTGTTCGTGAAACGAAGGCGCGTTTTTCGCGCGTTCGGGAGGATTCACATTCGGCTTCGCGGCGCGCTCCAGATAGTAGGAATTCTTCTCCGGCATGTAGTCACGAATGGTGACCATGTAACCGGCCATTCCGGGCGCTGCGAGCAGTTCCGTTAAAACAGACTTGGCGGCTGGATCAAGTTCTTCGTCCGCGTCGAGCACCAGCACCCAATCGGTGGTCATGGCCGCGAGTGCCGCGTTGCGCGCCTTGGCGAAATGGTTTTCCCACGGCACAGAAATCACGGTCGCGCCAAAGTCGCGAGCAATGCCGGCGGTGCCGTCCGTGGATCCGGTATCGCCAATCACAATCTGGCTAACAGCACCGCGAACGCTTTCGAGGCAGGCACGAAGCGTGTGCGCCTCGTTTTTTGCGATCATCGACAGGCCGAGCGTCGGTGTCTTTTTTGCGGACAAAAATTAGCCCCGGATTGGAAGTTTTCGCCGGATGGCAACAATCCGTAACCGGCCAGAGCACTTCTCGTTCCGGGACGTAAGCGCATGGAAATCCGCGGTAACCGGCCCAACCCTCACGACAACGACTGAGTGACGGCCGCAAGCCCGGCCAAGAAGGAAGCCTATTAGAAAAAGATGAGGCAGCGAGATTGCATACCTCATAGCCGGTCTCTTCCCGCACAAACTCGTTCCTTGTATCGGGAGGAGGCTCAGATAGAAAGCGTACCCAGCACCCAGATGGGCAAATTCCAGGTCACGTTAATCCGGCCTCAGGGCTACCTACACTCTGAGGCCTTTCGCGAAATTGCGGAGACGCTGCAATTCGGACTGCGCAGCCTGGGGCATAGCGCAGGCATCGCAGAAAACGCGGTCGATCGCACGGCGACGAACCTGATTCTGGGAGCGCACCTGCTCTCGCCCAAGCATGTACCGCTTATCCCGCAGGGATCGATTATCTATAACCTCGAGCAGTTGCCCGGCGAGCAATTGCCTCGCACCTATGAGCAACTCGCCCGTCGGCACCAAATCTGGGATTACAGCCAGCGCAATATCGAAATCTGGAAGAACCTCGCCTGTGGCTTCGCGCCAGTTCATGTTCCGGTGGGCTATGTTCCCGAGTTGACGCGAATTCCGGCGGCGCCCACGCAAGATATCGATGTTCTCTTCTACGGCTCGCTCAATGAGCGACGCAATCGCATTCTCAAAGAACTCAAGAATCTCGGCATTAACGTCCATGCGGTCTTCGGGGTTTACGGCCGCGAGCGGGACGAACTGATCTCCCGCTCCAAAATAATTTTGAACCTGCACTACTACGAAGCCAAACTCTTCGAGATCGTCCGGGTTTCCTATTTGCTGGCAAATTCGAAGGCCATCGTTACTGAATGTGCTGCCGACACGGCGATAGAAGAAGGATTAAGTGAAGGCGTCCTGGCCGTCCCGTACGATTCTTTGGTCGAAGCCTGCCAATCGCTTTTGCAGGACGAAGATCGCCGCCGAAATATGGAAAGCGCAGGCTTTCAATGGTTTTCCCAACGCAAAGAAGCTGAGATTTTGCGTGCCGCGCTCGAACAATGTACCGGGGCAACGCCGACCAACTTATCCCCGATTCCACGAAAACTGAACCTAGGCAGCGGAAAAGACTGGCGGGAAGACTGCCTCAACCTCGATTGCGATCCTCATTGGCAGCCGGATTTGCTATGGGGCCCTCAATCGACCGCTTCCCTTCGGTCAGCCGCTGCAAACGCAACGCTTCGGAACGGTAGTTCTGCAGAAACAGTCGTTCGATGAGGTCATCGCCAGCGACGTTTTGCAGCAACTTCCAAATCTCACGATGGCGATCTCATCGTGTTTGCATTTGCTGAAAGTTGGCGGAGCGCTGCGTATCAACGTCCCTTACGATCTGTCCTACGAGGCGTGGCAAGACCCTACTCACGTGCGGGCCTTCAACGAGCGGAGCTGGCTGCACTACACCGACTACTTCTGGAAAATGGGCTGGACAGAAGCGCGCTTTGACCTGGTGCAATTCGAGCTGGTTTTGAGTCCGACGGGAAAAGCGTTGGCAAAACAGATCAAGGGCGAAGACCTGGTCCGGTATCCGCGGGCCGTTGAGCGTCTGGGAGTGGTCATGCGAAAGCGTTTGCTCACCGCGGTGGAACAACAGCAGGCCGCGAACTATCTGACGCAACCGAGCCGGCGTATCTCAGCTAGCAGCCAAGTAGCGCGCGCAAACGGCAAAGCTTCGTTTGATCTCTTCGACACGTTAGTCGCTTCGCGAAGCGGGCGTCCGGCGGGCGATTGCCTGGATGAGCTTTTTCCGATCGTCGAAAACATTGCCAAAGTTAAACCAGAAGACCTGATCGTTTCGGATTACTACAATCCAGCCGGAGCTGAAAAGGTGCTGCGCTCGGTTGCGGGATTGCAGAACGAACTGATCGTGACCGCCGGGGGAAAATATAGCGGCGAAGTTTGGCCAAAGCTGGTGGAACGGGGCGTCTCTTGCCACCATGGCGATAACCTCACCTCCGATGTCTTGCGCCCGCAGCAACATGGCGTCCGGGCAACGCTGTGCACCGCCTCGCAATTCACTGAGTGCGAGAATTTCGTGCGGCAATCGGGATTTGGCGCCATCGCGGGAGCCATGCGGGAAGCCAGACTCACCTCGGCGACAAAGTCCCTGCAGGAACTCTGGCGTCTACAGACTCAGGTCAACTTTCCGTTTCTGCTGATCGGAGCCATTGGCGTCCTGCGAAAAGCACGTGCGCACAACTGCAAAACTATTCTGATGTCCAGCCGCGACTGTGTGCTCTGGAAGGATGCAGTCGAATTCCTTGCGCGAACCACTGCACTCGATGTGCGCGTCGAATACTTTCTTACCAGCCGGATCACGCGGGTCTTTCCGTCCGCTTCTTATCTGAGTTACGTAAACCAATTTCTTGGCGATCGGGCGCTTTTTGTCGATCTCGACGGCACCGGCTGGTCGCTGCGTCGTCTGGTCGCTCATACGGTTCGTCCGCAGTCGCCCGTTCTTTTATTAGTGCGAGTGAAGGATTCGGCGCAGGAAGCCGAGCAGGAGCAGCTCGCGGCTACTGTTGAATGCCCTCTGGAGTGGCTGACGACCGGCTACGAGATCGCCCTGGAACCTGCCAACTATGCAAAACACGCCATGGTCAAAGATGTAGACGCGAACGGACAAGCCGTGTTCACGAACCCTACTGGTTTCGATTGGGCGGGGAGTCCAGAAATCCAGGCTCAACACCGAGCATTCGGATTGGCCCAGAGCAAACTGTCCTACTACCGCGTCGCCAACGATTTGGACGTCCCGGATACTGCTCTGTCAAATACGCTGGGCACAATCCTCGGCTGGTACCGAGGGTTTGCCGGCGCTGTGGACTTTCAGCGGGCAACATTCCAGGCGGAGCACAATCACGTTTTTTCGACGCTACGGGAAAGCGCGGCCAGAAAACAGACGGCGGCACAGACGGCGGCTGGAGCGCCGTGATCGAAAGAACTAACCGGTGGTAACGCTTCTCGGGGTTACGAACGACAGTAAAGATTTCGCGCAAACCGCCGAGGAGCGAGAGGCAAAGTGCCGATTAGCATGAACGGCTCGGAGTGTTGACTAGCTTTATAGGGGAGAAGTTTGCTGGTGATCCGTCTTACGCGATTAAACGGTTCGTCCCTCGCGGTCAACTCCGACCTCGTCAAGTTCATCGAGAACGCACCCGACACCGTGCTGACATTGACCACCGGCGAAAAGATCATTGTGCGCGAAAGCACGGAGCAGGTCGTCGAGCGGATCATCGCGTTTCGACGTGCGGTACTGATTGGACTGCTCGCTGTCGGACAAGATCCCAACTCTGCCGCTGCAGCTTTGACGCGGCGAGGCGTGGAGCACCACGTCGATCCGGCTGCGGGGAGTTCGTCGCGTGGATAAGAGTACGATCTTTGGAATTTTTCTCGCCATTGGCGGGATTGTCTCGGGCCTGCTGATTGAGGGCGGCAAGATCGCCCAGGTGCTTCAGCCCACCGCCGCCATGATCGTCTTCGGCGGGACCATCGGGGCGGTAATGGTCCAGTTCCCTCTGAATATAGTCCTGCAGGCCTTCAAGCGGCTGGCGAACGTCTTCCTCGACAAAGCGGACGACCCCACAAAGCTGGTCAAGGAACTGGTCGGCTACGCCCAGCGAGCCCGCAAAGATGGCATCGTCTCGCTCGACTCGGAACTGCAGAAAATCAAAGATCCGTTCTTGAAAAAGACGCTGATGCTGGCGGTGGATGGCACCGAACCCGAGGAACTGCGCAAGATCATGGAGCTCGAAATCGACAATCAAGCCGAGCAGTCGGAAAAAATCGCCCAGGTGTTTGAATCCGCCGGCGGCTTTGCTCCGACCATCGGAATTATCGGCGCGGTGCTCGGACTAATCCAGGTCATGCAGCACCTGCAGAATATTGACGAAGTGGGCCGCGGAATCGCGGTCGCTTTCGTCGCCACCATTTACGGCGTCGGCTCCGCCAATCTGCTGTTTCTCCCTTCATCCGGCAAGTTGAAGATCAAAAGCCGCAAGGAGCAGACGATGCGGGAGATGACGCTCGATGGAGTGGTTTCAATTCTGGAGGGCATGAATCCCCGCATGTTGGAAACTAAGCTGTTTGGATATCTGATCGAACACAAGCAGCCGGAGCCGGAACGAACATGAGCCGCCGAAAAAAAGCTCACGAGCATGTGAACCACGAGCGCTGGCTGGTTTCGTACGCAGACTTTATCACCCTCCTGTTCGCGTTCTTCGTGGTGCTTTACGCTTCAGCCCAGGTCGACAACAAAAAGATTCAGCAGGTCTCTGCGGCCATCCAGGGTGGATTCTCGCAACTGGGGGCGTTTGCCGGCGGCGGCACCGTCATGCTTCCGGCCAACGAAACGAAGGCCGGAGTGCGGCCTGAGCCCTCCAACGTCGTCGATCTTGCTCACGGCGAAAAAGTGGCCGGCGGCTACAGCCCGGATGTAACCGTCTTAAAACATCAGTTGGAACAGGCGCTAGGAGAAGAGATCAAAAAGCACGAAATCGAGATGCGCGTCACTCCGGAAGGCCTGGTCGTGAGCTTGCGAGAGGTCGGCTTCTTTGACAGCGGCGATGCCACGCTTCTGGTGGACGGACAAAATACGCTGACCCGCATCGCCACTGTCCTCAACGAAAAGGGGTTTCATATTCGCGTGGAAGGACACACCGACAATATGCCCATCCATACCAGCCAGTTCAAATCGAATTGGGAGCTTTCGACCGCGCGCGCCACGGAAGTGGTTTCGCTGCTGATTGAGAAGCACGGCTTCGACCCCAGCCAGATTTCAGCCGCCGGATATTCCCAGTACCGCCCGATCGCCAGCAACGATACGGAAGAAGGACGCAAAAGCAACCGCCGCGTGGACATTGTCGTGGTGGCGCGGACTAGTCCGCCAGGCCCGGTGGCAAATCCAAACAGCACCACGCCAGCAGTTCCGGTTCCGCCAAGCCCGGTTGCAAGCGCCAACAGCACTGCGGCCGGTCAGTGATCGTGACAATTGGCGAATTCTCCACTTCGGTTTGCGCGGCGGGTTAAAGTTCCACCCGGCATCTGCCGATTAGGGGAAACCCTGGAAACCGAGATACTGCGGGACGGCAACGGTGCTCGAATCCGGCCGGAAAACTGCGCGAGGGTCTGACCAGTTATGTTTGCGATTATCGGAATTGTGGTGGTGTTCGGAGCGATCGCCTCCGGCTACTTGATGGAGCACGGCAACCTGAAAGTGCTGATGCAGCCGGCCGAACTCATTATTATTGGCGGCGCTGCCATCGGCACGGTTCTGGTCGCCAATCCTTTACACATTCTCAAGCAACTGGTGGCTGGCGTTGTCGGGGTGTTCAAAGGCTCGAAATACACCCAGCAATACTACGTGCAATCGTTAAAGATGATGTACGACGTGTGCTCGAAGGCCCGCAAAGAGGGGCTTATGTCGCTCGAAGCCGACGTGGAGGAGCCCGAGAAGAGTCCCATCTTCTCCAAATATCCGAGTTTTGCGAAAGACCATCACGTGCGCGATTTTCTTTGTGACACCATGCGCATGGCCATTACAGGCGCCGACCCGTTCGACCTCGATCAACTGATGGACCTCGACATGGAAGTCCACCACCACAGCGCCACCCAGCCCGTCTCCGCGCTGAGCACCATGGCGGATTCGCTGCCGGGCTTGGGCATCGTGGCTGCAGTGCTCGGAGTCGTAATTACCATGGGCGCCTTGGGCGGCCCGCCGGAAGAAATCGGCAAGAAAGTCGCCGCCGCTCTGGTGGGAACGTTCCTCGGCATTCTGCTGTGCTACGGACTTATTGGGACCGCTCGCCGCCAACATGGCCAAGATTGCCGAAGAAGAACATGCGTTTCTAGGAGTTCTCGAGGTCGTCCTGATTTCGTTCCTGAAGGGATCCGCGCCAATTCAAGCGGTGGAAGTCGGCCGGCGCGCCATTCCCGGTCATCTGCGTCCCTCGTTCCAGGAAGTTGAGAAGACCTGCCGCGGTGGTGGCGGAGGCGATGCCAAACCGGAAGCCGCCGCAGCCGCCGCGTCCTCGTAAGTAAAACAATGGCCACGACCCGACCGATCATAATCGTAAAGAAGAAAGGTGCCCACGGAGGCCACCACGGAGGCGCCTGGAAGGTCGCCTACGCCGACTTCGTCACCGCGATGATGGCGCTCTTCATCGTGCTGTGGCTGATGAACAGCAGCAAACAAGTGCAGGAAGCGGTTGGCGGTTACTTCAAGGATCCATCGGGTACATCGAAATTGAACGGCACCGACCAGCAGGGTGCCAGCGACAATTTCAACGTGAGCAAGAACAACATGGCCTTGTTGAAGGAACAGCTGCAGAAATCTGTGCGCCGCATGAGCGATTTCGACAAGCTAAAAGACCAGATCGAAATGACGGTCACTGCCGAAGGACTGCGGATTGAGCTGATGGAATCCGCATCCGGCACATTTTTCCAGAGCGGAAGTCCGAAGCCCAACGGCGATTGCAATGAGTTGCTGGCGCTTCTGGCAAAAACCCTGGGAACGCTTCCCAACAAACTTTCCATCGAGGGGCATACCGACTCGAAGCCCTTCGCCGGCAATCCGAATTACGGGAACTGGGAACTTTCGACGGACCGCGCAAACGCCGCCCGGCGCTTGATGCAAGAGAACGGCGTGCGACCGGACCAGGTTGCACAGGCCCGCGGCTACGCCGATCAGCGCTTGCGCACGCCTTCGGACCCCATGAACCCCTCGAACCGCCGTATTTCGGTGATCATTCAATATGTTGAGACCCCCGCCTCGGGCAATGCTCCGACGACTGACAAGAAAGCCGACGCCCAACCTGCGCCTGAGCCCGCCAAGAAAGAATAATCCTCTTTCCTTGATCAGCCTTGCATCGTGCAGCTTCGCCAGCGCGTTCAAATTTATGACACTGTGTCCTAATCAAGAACACATGCAGATCTCATTTTTCGCCCACGTTTCTCATCGCTCGCTCACAAGCCACGAGATTTCATAGAGATGAATTAATCGCGTATTAAGGCCTTCCAATTGCACTGTGCTAGCGTCCAGGCAAATCAGTTTTGGTTCGACCCCCTCTAATCAAGACTGACGGCGATCCCGGATGGCGTGAGCTATCGCGCGACATTCGAGAGGCTCCTGGATCGTTAGGCTTTCAAGATTCGAAAATTGGTTGAGCAGTACGCAATCTTCTTGCCAGACAGCACTAGCACGACCAAGCAACTTAATTTCTAACCCGCACGCCGACGTTGGGGCGCTTTTGCTGCCGGCGTGCAATTCTGGCCCACCTCGCAAGAGGTGTGAAGTTCAAGTGGGAAATTAGGAGAACGCTAGATGCAGGTTGCCACTTCCGCAGTCGACGAAGCATTGCCAAAACCGAGTAATGCGGCCCAGGTACTGGTTGCCGATGACGATGTTCCCTTGTCGCATTTTTTGCGGCGCGGCCTGCAGAGCCAGAAATACGAGGTTCGTCTGGCTCACGATGGCGACGCTGCTCTCCAGGAAATCTCGGCCAATCAATACGGGCTGCTGATTCTGGACCTCAATCTTCCCAAGATCGATGGCATGTCGTTACTGCCGCGCTTGCGTCCCATCGCGCCCAACTTGCCGGTCCTGGTACTCTCCGCCCGCAGCGGACTCGAAGACCGGATCCTGGCCCTGGATGGCGGCGCCGACGATTATCTGGTCAAGCCTTTTTCTTTTCAGGAGTTGATCGCGCGCACTCGCGCTCTCTTGCGCCGCAAAGGGAAATCCGCTGGAGACGTTTTGCAAGTGGGAGACCTCGTGCTGAATCGGGCCGAGTTCCGGGTCGAGCGCGCCGGCAAGAAAATTGAACTGACCTCGCGGGAGTTCGCGCTTCTCGAATATCTCATGGCCAACGCAAGACGCACGCTCACTCGCGCCATGATTATGGAAGAGGTTCTGGAAAGCTCCTTACGACGGCAGCACCAACCTGGTCGATGTCTATATCAAGTACGTTCGCGATAAGGTTGACGGCGGATTTCCGACCAAGTTGATGCGCACCGCCCGCGGCGTTGGCTATGTGATTAGTGATAACTAGGAAATTGATGGAAACGACTTTAGCGCAGAAACAATTTAGCGAGCTGGCCAGCGGCTTGCACCAGGCGGCGCAGCCGCTCACTGTGCTTCAGGGATGTCTCGAGCTCGCACTGGAGGGGCCACCGACGGCCGATCATTACCGGCGGTCGATCCATCAAGCCCTCAGCGAATCTCGCCGCCTCGCGGCTTGCTTTGACCGGGTCCGCGAGATGGTGCAAAAGTCGAATGCAGGCGAAGCGGCCAGTTCCACGGTTATGCCTAAGCCGGCGACACAAGACGCCGAAGAGATAGGGTGTGTTCATGTCTAGCGTGATGGCAGTTCCGCAAGCAACGGCCGGCGTTCCGAACGTCGGCGGCCGGGTAGGCCTTTTGGTGGTCAGTTCGGCCTTCGATCTTCGCCAAGACTTGCTGGCCCGGCTGGAGTCGGACCATTGGATTTTGTCAGAGGCCACCAGCGGCGCGGAAGCGCTGGAGAAAATCGACGCAGGTGAAGCCTCGCTAGTGCTGCTCGACCCTGGCCTTCCCGATCTTAAAGTCGACGAGTTCAAGGCCATCGTCCAAACCCAATATCCCCATGTCACCGTGGTCCCGATCAATCCCCACACCGGGCAGCCGATTGTCGCCACGCCCTCGCCGGACTCGATCTGCTTTGAAGTCGTCCGCAAGATCGAATGTGGAACGCCCTTCCGGCCGAGAACTGAAATTCCACTCGGTGAAAATGAGGATGGAGATTCTCCGGAGAATGGGTTGCCGGGATTCGTTGGAACGTCCGCTCCGGTGCGCCGGCTTTGCTCGATGGTCCGGCTGGTTGCCCAGCGCGACACCACCGTGCTCATCACTGGAGAAAGCGGCACCGGCAAAGACGTTGTGGCCCAGGCGCTGCATCAATTGGGCACGCGTCGACTGCGTCCTTTTGTCGTGGTCAACTGCGCTGCCATCCCGGAAGCGCTGCTCGAAGCGGAATTGTTCGGCTTCGTCAAAGGCGCCTTCACCGGCGCGGTGCAGTCAAAGATCGGACGTATTCACGCGGCGCAAGGCGGAACGCTTTTTCTCGACGAAGTTGGCGATCTGCCCCTCGGCCTGCAATCCAAGCTGCTGCGTTTTCTCGAACAGGGCGAAGTGCAGAGGCTGGGCAGTACGGACACTTTTCGCGTAGACGTGCGAGTCATCGCCGCCACCAACGCGAACCTGCGCCGCCTGGTGCAGGAGCGCAACTTTCGCGAAGATCTTTTCTATCGGCTCTCGGTGTTTCCCATCGAACTTAGTCCGCTGCGCGAGCGCATGAGCGACCTGATGTTGCTGGCAGAAACTTTTCTGGCAAGATTCTGCCCTCACAACGTAGTCTTCAGTCCGGAATCGATCGAACTCCTGCAGCAACATAACTGGCCGGGGAATGTGCGCGAACTGCGCAACATAGTAGAACGGGCCAGCATTCTGGTCGGCCGCGGCCACGAGATCGGCCCTGAACACATCATTATTTAGCCTCCGTCCAGGTTCGCTATTTCAGCGCCCTTGTGCTTGCTCCGGTTCCTAATATCTGACTTCTTCTCTCAGAACCGCAATCTCGGCGAGCACTCCACGACGCAATGCGCTATGATGTTCGCAATTTAGAGGGGACCAGCGCCTCGTTGTGGGCGACCTATGCCAGCGGGAAAAGCGACATTGCCAAATATTCCTTCTCTAGTGCAGCGCTATGGCCTTGCGATTTTGTCGATTGCAATCGCTCTCGGACTCGCGCTACTGCTGGCAAATTACGGCATCCCGGGCGTGGAGTTTCCTCTGCTTCTTTCGGCTATCGCTGTAACCGCGTGGTATGCGGGCACGGGAACCGGCCGTTGTCGCAGTGGTAATTTCTGGCACCGCATTTGATTATTACTTTACTCCCCCTATTCATACTCTCTACATCACCGCCTCTGAAATTCCTTACTGGATCACTTTTGTTCTGTTTGCTTCGCTGCTCACCTGGTTCAGCGCAGTGCGGCGCCGGGTTGAACGGGACCTGGTGCGGTCGCGGGATGAGCTTGAAAAGGAGGTACCGGGTACGCTCTCAGCAGGCGAGCCTGCTCGACCTTACTCACGACACCATTTTTGTCCGCGACCTGACCGAAACCATTACCTACTGGAATCGGGGCGCGCAGGAGCTGTACGGATGGTCGGCGGAGCAGGCGGTGGGCAAAAACACTCACCAGCTTTTGCGGACAATCTTTCCCGCGCCAGTCGACGAAATCCAAACCGAGTTTCTTCGCAGTGGCCGTTGGGAGGGCGAACTGGAAAAGACGAAGGCCGACGGCACGAGCGTGGTCGTGGCCAGCCGATGGTCACTGCAGCGAAACGAAAACGACGATCCCATTGCGATCCTTGAGACCAACAACGACATAACACGGCGGAAGCGAGGAGAGGAAGAGATTCGCCAGCTCAATCTGCAATTGGGCAAGAAAACCACCGAGCTTGAGATTATTAATAAAGAGCTCGAAGCATTCGCCTATTCGGTATCGCACGATTTGCGCGCCCCGCTTCGCCACATGGTCGGCTTCACCGAGTTGTTGCAGAAGAACGCCTCCTCAGTTCTCGACGACAAGGGCCGCCGCTACATGGCGATGATCCTGGAATCGGCGAAACGCATGGGAACACTGATCGACGACCTTTTAGCGTTTTCGCGAATCGGGCGAGCGGAGACGCGGGAGACGATGGTCAGCCTCGACCAGTTGGTCAACGAGGTGAAAGCAGAAGTTGGTCACGAGGCTGAGGGACGCAATATAACTTGGAGCGTGAGTTCCTTGCCCGACGTTTATGGCGACCGATCCATGCTCAAACTCGCTCTGGTGAACCTGGTCTCGAATGCGGTAAAGTTCACACGTACGCGCCCCAGGCCCGAAATCGAGATCGGGTACCTGAAGGAGCGCCAGGATGAGATCGTGATATTTGTGAGAGATAATGGCGTCGGCTTTGACATGAAATACATCAATAAGTTGTTCGGGGTATTTCAGCGCCTGCACCGCGCGGAAGAATTCGAGGGGACTGGAATTGGCTTGGCCACCGTGAAGCGAGTCATTCACCGGCACGGCGGCCAGGTTTGGGCTGAAGGTTCAACAGGTGGCGGAGCCACGTTTTCTTTTTCGCTTCCAAGGCCGTAGAGGGCTGACAACTATGACGACAATCGGACGGATTTTGCTGGTGGAAGACGACCCGAAAGACGTGGAATTGACCATGACTGCGCTGGAGGAGTACAACCTCAGCAACGAGGTTGTCGTCGCCGGCGACGGCGAGGAGGCCCTCGAATATTTGTTTTGCCGGGGAAAATTTCGTGGGCGCACCGGCGAAAATCCGGCAGTTCTATTGCTGGACCTTAAACTCCCCAAGGTCGATGGCTTGGAGGTCTTGCAGCAAGTCAAGTCGGACGACCGCCTGAGGATGATTCCCGTAGTCGTGCTCACTTCTTCGCGGGAAGAACGGGACATGGTGGCGAGCTATAAGCTCGGGGTCAACGCCTACGTGGTCAAGCCAGTGGATTTTCACGAGTTCGTGAATGCGATCAAGGAACTCGGCGTTTTCTGGGCGATCATCAACGAACCACCGCCCGGGAGTGTAAAAAAGAAATAGCGAGTACATCGGGCGGAAACCCGTAAAAGACCCAGTGTCGAACGGGTTTGGCAGAACTTATCCGTGATCTCCCCATTGCGAATTCTGTATCTGGAAGACGACCCCAGGGACGCAGAGTTAGTGGAAGCGACCTTGCAGGGCGAGGGCCTTGCCTGCCAATTGACGCGAGTTGAAACTCAGCCCGAGTTTCTTTCGGCAATCAGGCAAGGCCTATTCGACCTGCTTCTCGCCGATTACACACTTCCCGCTTTTGACGGCATGTCTGCATTGAGACTGGCCAAGGAGCTTCGTCCAGAGCTGCCCTTCATCTTCGTCTCTGGAACTCTGGGAGAAGAAGTCGCCATCGAGGCGCTCAAGATGGGTGCCACGGATTATGTTTTCAAGACGCGGCTTTCGCGAATCGCGCCTTCGATAAAACGGGCACTCCTTGAGGCAGAGGAAAGGAACCAGCGTAAACGAGTCGAGGAAGCGCTGCGGCAAAACGAGGCTTATCTGGCCGAGGCGCAGAAATTAAGCCGCACCGGAAGCTTCGGTTGGCATCTGACTAGCGGACAAATTTACTGGTTTGCCGAAACGTTTCGAATTTTTGAACTCCCCCCGAAAACTCAACCGAACATAGATCTGGTGCTGCAAACTGTTCACCCGGACGACCGGCAAAAAGTCCGGGAGCAAATTGATTTCGCCTCCGCGGAAAGGACGGGTTTCGACTTCGAACATCGCCTGGTGATGCCCAGCGGAGCGGTGAAATATGTCCGGGTTGTGGCCCATCCCTCGACGGCAAACCCTGCTTCCGAACTCGAATTCGTGGGGGCGGTGACCGACATTACCGAGCGCAAACAAGCCGACCAGAAATTCCGCGGGCTTCTCGAGTCCGCCCCGGACGCCATGATCGTGATGGATCGGGAAGGAAAGATCTTGCTGGTCAATGCGCAGGTAGAGAAGCTGTTCGGATACCGGCGTGAGCAATTACTGGGACAAAGCGTCGAGATTCTGGTGCCGGAGCGCTTTCGCAGCCGTCATCCTGAACATCGCAAGAAGTTTTTCGCGCAGCCTCGGGTGCGGCCAATGGGCGAAAACCTCGATCTTTACGGCCGCCGCCAGGACGGAACCGAATTCCCAGTAGAGATCAGCCTGAGTCCACTGGAAACCGAAGAAGGATTGCTCGTTTCTGGAGCTGGTCGCGATATCACAACACGCAAGCTCGCGGAACAAAAGCTGCGCCAGAGCGAAGCGTATCTGGCGGAGGCGCAAAGGCTGGCGCGGAGCGGCAGTTGGGTTTGGAAAGTCGCTGGGCGCGAGGCCGTACACTTGTCCGACGAGTGGTACCGCCTATACGACTTCGATCCGAACGAAGGAATTCCGACCTGGGAGAAGCGGCTGCAGCGGATTCACCCCGAAGATCGCGACAGGTGTCAGCGAACCATTGATCAGGCCATCGAGGCGGAAGCAGAATACGAGACCGAGTTCCGCATCGTCCTTTCCGATGGCACGGTCAAGTATGTCCACACTGTCGGCCATCCGGTTTTCGATGCAAGCGGCGCTTTGGCGCAGTTCGTCGGCAGTTCGACCGACATCACTGAGCGGCGCAACGCCCACGAAGCGCTGAAAAACGCTTTCGAGGAAATCAAAGTTCTAAGGACTCGATTGTCCAAGGAGAACATCGTCCTCCGTGAGGAAGTCGACAAAATCTCAATGTTTGAAGAGATTGTCGGCGATTCCGCGGCCCTGCAAGCAGTTCTTGGCCGGGTTGCCAAAGTCGCCCCCACGGACTCCACCGTGCTGCTGACAGGTGAAACCGGCACGGGCAAGGAATTGATTGCGCGCGCCATCCACAAACGCTCGCCGCGCTCCTCCAGCGCTTTCGTGACCGTGAATTGCGCGGCGATTCCTACATCGTTGATTGCCTCCGAGCTCTTCGGTCACGAAAAAGGCGCTTTCACCGGGGCGTTGCAGAGACGGCTGGGGCGATTCGAGCTCGCCGATGGAGGCACAATCTTCCTCGATGAAGTTGGCGAACTGCCGCTCGAGACCCAAATCGCCCTGCTTCGGGTTTTGCAGGAGCACGAGTTTGAGCGGGTCGGAGGGCAGCAGACGGTTCGCGCGGACGTGCGGGTCATTGCGGCCACCAATCGCGATTTGAACGCCGGTATCGCCTCCGGATCGTTTCGGAGAGATTTGTTTTATCGCCTGAATGTCGTTCCGATCGAAATCCCCGCCCTTCGCGACCGCAAAGAAGACATTCCGATGTTAATGGAGTATTTCGTCGACCGGTACGCGAGGAAGGTCGGGAAAAAAATCGGGAATATCGAGAAAAGGACACTGGAGCTCCTGCACTCGTACTCATGGCCGGGAAATATACGCGAACTGCAGAATGTCATCGAACGCTCGGTAGTTATCTGTGAAACCGAGACGTTATCGGTAGAGGAAGGATGGCTTTCTTTTGCCGCCTCGGCTGATCGCGAAGCTGGCGCTCGTCGCCCGCTGACCAGGCGTTCGGCGGATCAGGAAAGAGAAGTAATTGAAGCCGCCCTGGCCGAAACTCAAGGCCGCGTCTCCGGGCCTTTTGGCGCCGCAGCTCAACTTGGCATGCCTGCTTCCACGTTGGAGTCCAAGATCCGCGCGTTGAGAATCGACAAGTACCGCCACAAACGAGCCTGAGTTTCACCTAGCCCTGACATATCATCGCGAGATTCGCGAATTTATCGCGAATTCGCGAACCTCGAAGCTCTGGAAAACTCTCTAAGGCCATTATTTTCAATCGCCTTCTTGTGGCTCTGCGTTTGCCCTTAAGCAAGATCGAGACGGAACTCATGTTAAGGATTCAACGCTCATTGAATGACGGGGTCGTATTTACCTTGGTTGGCAGAATCGAGATCGAACACGTAGCGGAGTTGCAACAGCTTCTCCGCCAGGAAGAAGTTGACTGCGGAATCGCTCTGAACTTGCACGATGTCACCCTCATCGACCGCGAGGCCGTGAAGTTTCTGGCGCGCTGCGAGAGAGATCAGATCAGACTCGAGGATTGCCCAAGGTATATACGCTCATGGATCAACCGGGAGAGGCGGCAGAATTAAAACCTCTGCGGCGGTTGCGGAAGGGTTATAGAGACAGATGGCAACAGCAGAAATCGGCGGACATCGGGCAATTAATATGCCACCGATTATTCACGTTGGGGGAATTTGGGAGCAAGGGGGTAAGGATATGACCACACCGACGCCAATCCGCATTCTCACTGTCGACGATCACCCACTACTGCTTGAGGGACTGGCCACGGTCATTGAGAGTCAGCCTGATATGGCCTGGTGGGGCAAGCTTGCAATTGCCGGGACGCAATCCAGCAGTTCCGGAAACTCCGCCCCGATGTTACATTGATGGACCTGCGGCTACCCGACATGAGTGGCATCGACGCGTTGATTGCCATTCGGGCGCAATTCCCCGGCTCCCGCATCATAATAATG
>CAWKDJ010000004.1:0-183312 GCA_963848325.1 uncultured Acidobacteriaceae bacterium | reverse complement strand
GATCGGCGGCTTCTTGAAGGTCGCCAATGCGATGCTGAGCCAGGGACTGGTGTAGTCTCAACTCCCGGTTCGAAGTATTATGCGGGGTGGGAAACCACCCCGCTGATTTTTGCTTGAGCTGTCATCCTGAGCGGAGTAGGTGCTTCGCGAAGCGAAGCGCGAACGCAGTCGAAGGACCGCATATCCGCCAGCAGTGAGACTAGCTCGACGAGGAATTTGTAAATCGGTCGTTTTTCTGGAAACTCCCTGCCAGGCCGCATGAGCTTTTGGCAAACATGGGGTCCTTCGACTGCATTGCTTTCGCGCTATCGCGAAAGCAATTTCGCTCAGGATGACATGACGGTGAAGTGGTGGACGATAGAAAAAAGTATTGGGTCTATATCGTAAGCAGTCGTTCGGGAACGCTCTACATCGGCATGTGCAATAACATCGAACGACGAATGAAAGAGCACAAAAGCGGCGAGATCGAGGGATTTGCCAGCAAGTACCACTGCGATCGGCTTGTATTTTCGGGGAGCTTTGACGACGTGCGTGACGCAATTGGTCGCGAAAAACAACTGAAGGGCTGGCGGCGTGAGAAGAAGATAGCGTTGATCGAATCGATGAATCCGCGATGGGCAAATTTGGCAGAAACGTGGGGAGCAGAAATGGTTTTTGCCGGTGAGTCAATAAAGAATAAATAATGTCATCCTGAGCGGAGTATGTGCTTCGCGAAGCGAAGCGGTTGCGTAGTCGAAGGCATACCGTGAGCAGCGAGATAAGCTCGGCGAGGGATTCGTGAATCGGTTCTGGAAACTCCCTGCTAGGCCGCATGAGCTTTTGGCAGATATGGGGTCCTTCGACTGCGTTTTTCGTTCGCATGGCGAACGAAAAAACTTCGCTCAGGATGACAAAAGATCGGAAACCGCGAAAGCGATTTCGCTCAGGATGACAAACTGTAATTTATGTCAGCCATTCACACTCCCGCCCCCATCGTCGACGCTGAGCGCCTCTTCGAGGGCTTCGATGAGCTCATGCCTTTCCAGGTGCATGACATTCTTCTCGTCTCCAGCCTCTACGATTCGTTCATCCTCCGCGAAGATGGCCGGTTGAACGAGCTTCTCATTGGCGAATCGCTCGAGCTGAACCTCCAGCAAATTCCCGGCATTACCCACGTCTCAACCGGAGCCGCTGCGCTGGCCATGGCGCGATCGCAGCCGCGGTTCAACTTGATCGTCACCAATCTCGAAGTTGAGGACATGGACGCCGCCCAGCTTGCCAGCCACGTCAAGACCGCCGGCCTCAACGTCCCCGTGGTCGTTCTTGCTTACGATTACCGCGAGATCACTAAGTTTATCGAGCGCAATCCGGCGTCGAATATCGAGGGAATGTTCCTCTGGCAGGGCAACGTGCGCATGTTGATTTCGATCGTCAAGTACATCGAAGACAAGCGCAACGTGCTGCACGACACCCAGGCCATGGGCGTGCCGGTGATCCTGGTGGTCGAAGATAACATTCGTTACTACTCGTCGTTTCTTCCCGCAATTTACACCGAGCTGATCACGCAAACGCGCCGCGTCATTCGCGAAGGTTTGAACGTCGCCCACAAACTGGTGCGCATGCGCGCGCGGCCCAAGATTCTGCTCGCCTCCAATTACGAAGATGCCGTTCGCGATGTGTTGCAGTATCGCGAGTACCTGCTGGGCGTAGTCTCCAACGTCGAATTTCCTTTGGGCGGAGAACTCAGCACCGAAGCGGGATTCGAACTGGCCCGCTTGATTCGCGATCGTGTGCCCGACGTTCCGATTGTCTTGCAATCAAGCCGCACCGAGTTTCGCGCACGGGCGAATGCGCAGGGATTTTCTTTCCTGCGCAAACGTTCTCCCACGCTGCTTCGCGATCTGCGCCGTTTCCTCACCGAACAGGCCGGCTTCGGCGATTTCATTTTCCGCCTACCGGATAACACGGAGGTCGCCCGCGCCGCCGATCTGAACGAGTTAGAAGAAAGACTCGCCGAAGTTCCCATCGAAAGCATCGCCTTCCACAGCGAGCGCAATCACTTTTCGCGATGGCTGCGCGCCCGCACCGAGTTCGCGCTGGCCCAGAAACTGCGGCCGCGAAAAGTCTCCGACTTCGCCACGCTCGAGAACCTTCGCCACGACCTGATCGCGTCCATCGCCGAATATCGCAGCGAACAGAGCCAGGTGCTCATTGGCGATTTTAATGCTTCGACCTTCAAGTCGACCGACAACTATTTCTTGCGCATCGGCGGCGGATCCCTTGGCGGCAAGGCCCGAGGGCTCGCTTTCGTGCGGCATCTCCTGCACAACAATCGCGTGGAGCGGCGCTTTCCTGGCGTTCGCATCGCTGTTCCTCCGTCAGTCGTACTGGCAACCGATATCTTCGATCGCTTCCTCAGCGAAAACAATCTGCTCGATTTCGCCATGCATTCCGGCGACGACAATGACGTTCGCGAGCGCTTCCTCGCCGCCCCACTACCAGCCGCCGTCCGAGAAAATCTGCTGGCGTTTCTCGCCGAAGTGCAATATCCGCTGGCCGTGCGTTCTTCGAGTTTGCTGGAAGATTCGCAGTATCAGCCGTTCACCGGCGTCTACGAGACCTTTATGCTGGCCAACCAGCATTCCGATTTGCTCACCCGCCTGGAGCAGCTGATGGAGGCGATCAAGCGGGTCTACGCTTCCACCTTCAGCCAGCATGCCAAGGCTTATGTGCGCGCCACGCCCTACCGGCTGGAAGAGGAAAAAATGGCGGTGATTCTGCAACAAGTGGTCGGCACCGCGCATGGCACGCGCTTCTATCCCGATTTTTCCGGGGTGGTCCGCTCGCATAACTTTTATCCCATGCCGCCAATGAAATTTGAGGATGGAATCGCCGCAGTGGCGCTGGGATTGGGGCGAACCGTCGTCGGCGGGGGAAAGTGTCTGACTTTTTGCCCGCGCTATCCACAGAACCTCGTGCAGTTTTCTTCGGTCGATGACATTCTGGCGAACTCGCAGCGCGAATTCTGGGCGCTGGAACTGGGCGGATCCCGAGCATCCGCGCGATCCTGTGGTCGATCTCCGGGAAGTCGGTTTCGGGCTGGAGGCGGCCGAGGCCGATGGCAGCCTGCATTATGTTGGATCGACCTACTCTCCCGACAACAATGTCATCTACGACGGTCTCAGCCGCCCGGGAACGCGTATTGTGAGCTTCGCGCCGATTCTGAAACATGGCGTATTTCCGCTGGCGGCAATTCTCACGCAACTTACGGAAATTGGAGAAGACGCGTTCGGGCGGCCCGTCGAAGCGGAGTTTGCCGTGAGATTGCCCTACGCTCCCGGCGAGGCTGCAGAGTTTGGTTTCCTGCAGATCCGTCCGCTAGTTTTGTCGCGCGAAGGTGGGGAACTGAGGCTGGAAGACGTAACTCCGGAGCGGCTGATCTGCCAGAGTTCCAAAGTCATGGGCAATGGGCGCATCAACGACGTGCATGACGTGGTGGTTGTCGACTTTCATCGCTTTGAGCGCGCCCGCAGCCAGGAAGTCGCGGAAGGCGTCGCGCATCTTAACGCCAAACTGGGCGAGGCCGGCACACCTTATCTTCTGATTGGCGTGGGTCGCTGGGGATCGAATGATCCGTGGCTGGGCATTCCGGTGGAGTGGGACGAAATTTCCGGAGCGCGCGCTATCGTCGAAGCTGGCTTCCGCGATTTGCGAGTTACCCCGTCGCAGGGAAGCCACTTTTTTCAGAATCTCACCGCATTTCAAGTGGGATATTTCACCGTCAATCCCGATGCGGGCGAAGGCTTTGTCGACTGGCAATGGCTTGCTGCTCAACGTGCCGTGGAGGAACGAGGCTGCGTGCGGCACTTACGCTTCCACGCGCCGGTGGTCGTAGTCATGAATGGCAGAACCAGCCAGGGCATGATCTTCAAGCCGGAGGACTGATCCACAAAGTGATACGTACGTTTCTCCCTTGACGGTTTTAATCGTTGGCGCATGATTCCCTGAGGGTTTAAGATGACCCTATGCGTACCAGTGCGACTGAGCAAACTAGGTCGGAGCAGGAAGCAAGAAAGAAGATGTCCGACTTTATCGGTCACGTCGTTGAGGTGATTGAATCGACCCCCCGCAAGAAACGCGCAAGGTCTAGCCTTTAGGGCTTCTGGCCTGCGTCTTGCGACATAACGCCCATTCGTCCTGATTCACCTTGGGACTTGCCCGCTCGACGATCGTCGGGGCCTGCGCAACTCGTGGTAACTGCGCAATTCGTGACCGCCATTGCCCCGCTTTGTGACTCGCATCACAGCCCCATGCCCATCCATACCCAGAAAATAGAGGGTAGTCAATTGGGGAGAGAATGTTCAAAATCCAGCACGCTGAATTCCTGGCGCCGGGGATCAAACGGTTCGTCATCGAGGCGCCGCGTATTGCACGCAAACATCAACCTGGGCAGTTCGTAATAATCCGCATTTATAAAGAAGGCGAGCGCATTCCGCTGACCATCGAACGGACCGACCCGCAGGCCGGAACCATCAACCTTGTGGTTCAATCCTTGGGCAAAACCACCAATTTGCTCAATTCGCTCGAAACCGGTGACAGCATCCTCGACGTGGTTGGGCCGCTGGGTAAGCCGTCGGAGATCGAGAAATTCGGCACCGTCGTGGTAATCGGCGGGGGCGTGGGTACAGCGATGGCCTACTCTCCGGCGTCCGCCCTGAAGCGCGCTGGGAATCGCGTGATTTCGATCGTCGGCGCACGAACCAAAGAACTCGTGATTCTCGAAAGAGAGATGCGCGAGGTCAGCGACGCGCTGATGTTGACCACCGACGACGGCACTTACGCCGACAAGGGTTTCGTCACCGACAAACTTCGCCAGCTGATCGAGAACGGCACGCGCATCGATCTCGTCCTGGCTGTGGGCCCGATTCCCATGATGCGCGCGGTCGCGGAAATGACGCGCAAAGAGCACATTCGCACCATCGTCAGCCTCAATCCGATCATGATTGACGGTACCGGAATGTGTGGCGGCTGTCGTGTGCTGGTGGAAGGCAAAAGCGAATTCGCTTGCGTTGATGGCCCCGAGTTCGATGCGCATCGCATCGATTTCGCGGTGCTGGTACAACGCAATGCCATGTATCGTCCGCTCGAACAGAAATCCATGGAGGACTTTAAGCACGATAGCCACGCGCTGCTCGAAAAAGTTCGTGCCGAGCAGGCCGAGTGCGCTCTTCAGGGAGGTGGATTGTGAGTACGACCGTCAGCAAGTCTCTCAATCCTGTGCCGATGAAAGAGCGCATGAAAGTTCCGCGGCAATCGATGCCGGAGCAGCCTCCGCTGCTGCGCGCCGCAAATTTCAAGGAAGTGAATCTTGGTTACTCGGAGGAGTTGGCGCGGCAGGAGGCGCAACGCTGCCTGGAGTGCGCCAAGCCAACTTGCATCGACCACTGCCCGGTCGGCGTCAAGGTGAAAGATTTTGTCCGCCTGATTGTGGCGGGAGATTATCTGGCGGCAGCAGCGAAAATTCGAGAAGACAATGTGCTTCCGGCGATCACCGGCCGGGTTTGCCCGCAGGAAGATCATTGCGAAGGCAGTTGCCTGATGGCCAAGAAAGTGATGCCGCTGGGCATTGGATACCTGGAGCGCTTCGTCGCCGACTATGAACAACGCCATCTCGATGTAAACAACATTCACAAAGCGCCGCCGAGCGGAAAGAAAGTCGCCATCGTTGGCAGCGGGCCCTCCGGGCTTACCGCCGCCGGCGATCTCGTGCAAAAGGGGCACGAAGTCCACGTTTTTGAGGCACTGCACGAACTGGGCGGGGTGCTGGTCTATGGCATCCCCGAGTTCCGTTTGCCCAAGCAGATCATTCGTCAGCAGATCGACTACATGCGCGCGATGGGTGTGCGCTTCGAAACCAACGTCGTCGTCGGCAAGACCGTCACCATTAATGAACTGATGGAAGAGGAAGGTTTCGACGCCGTGTTTATCGGAACCGGAGCGGGATCGCCGCAGTTCATGGGCATTCCCGGCGAGCACCTCAACGGAATTTATTCCGCGAACGAGTTTCTCACTCGCATCAATCTGATGCACGCCTACGAATTTCCCAACTATGACGAGCCGATGATCGACTTTCGCGGCAAGGACGTTGCCGTGATCGGCGGTGGCAATACCGCTCTCGACGCCATTCGTTCCGCGCTTCGCCTGGGCGCGCGCAAAGCTTACGTGCTCTACCGCCGCAGCGAAGAGGAAATGCCCGCGCGCAAAGAAGAAGTAAAGCACGCCAAACAGGAAGGCATCGAGTTTCACATCCTGACTGCGCCGGTCGAGTTTCTTGCCGATAGCAACGGTTGGCTGGCGGCCGCACGCTGTACGCGTATGGAACTGGGCGAGCCCGACGCTTCTGGACGCAGACGGCCGGTGACAATTCAAGGATCGGAGTTCGATCTCCCGCTGTCGGTCGCTGTAATCGCCATTGGCACCAGCGCTAATCCGCTGATCCAGAGCACCACGCCGGGATTGCAAACCAACAAGCGCAACTACATCCAGGCCGATGAGACTACGCAGCGGACATCCCGGCGGGGCATCTTCGCCGGCGGCGATATCGTCACCGGCAGCGCCACCGTGATTCTGGCCATGGGGGCCGGACGGCGCGCGGCGAAATCGATTGATGAGTATCTAACGACCGGAACGTGGTAAGGCAATGCGGGCACAGCCCGCGGAGGCTTTATGAAAGACGAAGACCTGCTCAAATGCCCATTGCTCAAGGGACTCGATGCCATGCATCGGGCCGAACTACTTGGCCTGGTAAATGATAGCAACCTGCGGGAGAAACTGGAAAAATGCCTCGCCCAGCATGAAGGCGAAGCTCCCGCGTGCCAGGAACCCGCTGAACCGCGCGATTTCAACACGCGCGTGCACAGCTGGAACCCACAGGAACTTGTCTTCGGCCGTAGCCCGAAAGAGTAGCTTAGCTGGCTAAGCCTGCGTAGCGCTCGCCCGCCTGTCCGTTGCCGGCGTGGACTGGGGGAGCGTCCGCCACCCATTGCCACGCCCGGCGTCCATTGTCGCGCGAGACCGCCTGCGCTTCGCCATATTCCACCAGGCGATTGAGCACCGTCGTCACCGATGCCAGCGGATCTTTGTGCCGCATCAGCACTCCCGGCAAGCGCTCCTGGATCTTCTCGCACACTTCCCGCACGCTCAACGGCTGGCCCGCTTCCATCAGCGCCATCCGGCAAGCTTTGGTGAATCCCGGCTGTCGCCCGCCGCTCTTGCGGTCAATCAACTCCAGCAACTCCTCACCCAGGATCTCGTCGCCGAACAGATTGGCCAGCCCTGCGATGGTTTGCTTCAAGGTGCCAATCCGCTTCATGACTTCGGCGCGCTGGCGCATGAGTTGACGAAGTTCCTCATGTGCTGTCTTAATGACTTCCTGAACGTGGGATCCACCCTGGTTCAGAAGGCCGTTTCCCGATCCGTTACTGCCATCCCGCTTGTCTTGCATGACTTCCTCCACAGCTAACCACCTCGCTGGCACACATTCCCTGCGACTGTTACGCAGACGTGCGCGGTTTAGTTCCCCTTTTGGCACCCCACTCCCCAACGGCAGCTCGCCCTTGGCAAGACACATCGGGGTTGTTGCATTACTTAGTTAGACGCCGTTTCCGGCAAAAAGTGATGGGCTTTACAAAAATGTGACAACTTCTGCCGACTCAGGGACGAACCGCTGCCGATCTGGTGTTAACTTTATCGAAAATAGTCTGCGACAAGTGTTTTGATCTGTAGAACATCGGTAAAAGATTGTAAAGTTCCCACCGTCTTTTGCGTGTCGACAGATCTGTCTGGCCGGCGAATCAGGAAGTTGAGTAACAGTTAATGACCAGGCTTGCTACGTTTCCCAGAAACGCTATTAGGACGGGCTATTCCGCCCACTTTCCCGTTGCCGTCTCTACGCCGATTTTGCTATAGTTCTTGCCCACGAGCGGTCAGCCTCTTCCCCCGAGGCGATACGGCCCTCCATCTGTCTGCCTAGTCCGACCTCGGCGCCTGCGGGGCGCAATCGGTACGTGGGAGACGATTTTAGCTCCCTCAGGAGGAAGTCTCGATGCCAGCCCCAACGCGCCTTTCCATTTCCACAGCAGCATTGATTGCCCTGTTACTTTGTGTGACACCGGCCTTTGCCGTGACCGAAAAAGTCATCTACAGCTTTTGTCCCGTGGTCGGCTGCCCCGATGGCTACGAGCCCTATGGCGAAAATCTCGTTTTTGACTCCGCCGGAAACATCTACGGCGCCGCAGCCTATGGCGGACAATACAACAATGGCGTGGTCTTTGAACTGTCGCCGGGCGGAAACGGCACCTGGACGTACAACATCCTGCACAATTTTGGCCAGCTTGGCGACGGGGCCAATCCGCTCAGCGGCGTGATCTTCGACTCGAAAGGCAATTTGTATGGCACCGCTGAGGAGGGCGGTCCCAATGGCGGCGGCATTGTCTATGAACTGAGCCCGGCCGGAGGTGGCACGTGGAACGAACAAATTCTCTACGGCTTCAGCGGGCCCGATGGCGAGTTTCCCTATGCCGGGGTGATCTTCGACGCCAAGGGCAACCTCTACGGCACAACTTACGGCGGCGGAACCTCCGGTGACGGATGCACCGGCTACGGCTGCGGCGTGGCCTTCGAACTGTCTCCCGGCTCGGGCGGCACGTGGGCTGAAACCGTGCTGCACAACTTCGATGAAAACGGCAAAGATGGATGGTTCCCGGCCGCGCCGTTGGTCTTCGATCCGTCCGGCAATTTATATGGGACAGCCGTTCATGGTGGCCCCCACGGGTACGGCATCGCGTTCCAGTTGGTCTCGGGCGGAAATGGCACGTGGACGGAGAAGATCCTAGTCAGCTTCAACGGCACTACGGATGGCGGTAATCCATATTCCGCGCCCATCTTCGACGCGGCTGGAAACGCTTACGGCAGCACCTACGGGGACACCGTCTACGAGGGAATTCACAAAGCCGATGGCAAGTGGACGGGAAAAATCCTGACCAACTTTAGCAGCCTCGGCGGAATCGGTCCCTACGCCGGTGTGACCCTGGACAGCAGCCATAATCTATATGGCACCACCGTGTTGAGCATTGGCGGCGATGGCGAAGTCTACGAACTGGCATACGAGGGCACGGGCAAATATCAGGGAACAGTTGCATCTACAACTTCGATTACAACCCCAACGGTGGGATGTACGATGGATCGGAGCCGTTCGGCGGAGTGACGATTTACAACGGAAACTTATATGGCGTCAGCGCAGCTGGCGGAAGAAATAATTTCGGAACGATCTGGGAAATTACGCCGTAATCGACCGCGAGACATGCGGGCGCGCGGATGCCTGCTCGACCACGAGACACGTAAGGGCGGACGCCCTCGTCCGCCCTCGCCAACTCTACCCCCTTGTCATTCCGAGAAGCGAAGCGCCGAGGAATCTGCAGTCCGGCCCTTGCAGAAAGCAGATTCCCCCATTGGGATCAAAGTTTGAGAGAGTCTCCCGATGCCGCCTGGAGGCAGTGCCAGCTAGATAACCCTTTCCGCTCTCCGTGTTAGATTGAATCTGATCATGTACGACCTCGCCTCCCTGGCCCTGAATGTCGCCACGCTGCGTGGCGCTTCCTACGCTGACGCGCGTGTTGGGGACGACCGCAGCCGCGCGCTTTCCACCAAGAACGGAAAAATCGGCACCGCCTCAGATTCCGAGTCGCTTGGCATCGGCGTGCGCGTCATCGCCGACGGCGCCTGGGGATTCGCCGCTTCCGACGATCTCAGCAAAGCCGCCGTCGAAGCCACCGCCGCCAAAGCCGTCGCCATCGCTAAGGCTTCCGCGAAAGTGAAGCAGCATGACGTAAGGCTCGCGCCGGAGAAAGCCGCAACCGCCGAGTGGACCACGCCGCTCCAAATCGATCCATTCACAATTTCGGTTGAACAGAATCTTGATTTGCTGCTGAAGATCGACGCCGAGTTACGTTCCGTGACAGGAGTGACATTGGCGGAGACCAATCTGAACTTCCGGCGCGAAGAGCAATGGTTCGTGTCATCCGAGGGTGCGAATATTCATCAGACGAAATACACGACTGGCGCGGGATTCGCCGCCTACGCCTTTGCCGGAAGCGAGATTCAGAAGCGTTCGTATCCCACTTCCTACGGCGGGCAATGGCAGAACAAAGGCTACGAGCTGGTCCATGAATTGAAGCTCTTGGAGAACGCGCGGCGTGTGGGCGAAGAAGCGGTCGCGCTGCTCAAGGCGGATCAGTGTCCCGAGGGCGTATTCAACATCGTTCTTGACGGCGCTCAACTCGGCTTGCAGATCCACGAGTCGGTCGGCCATCCGATTGAACTCGACCGCGTGCTGGGCATGGAAGCCAACTTCGCCGGTATGTCGTTTCTCACGCTCGACAAGCTGCGCACGCTCCGCTATGGAAGTGATTTGGTAAACATCGTCGCTGACGCGCGCCAGGAGCACGGCCCCGGCCTCGGAACATTTGCCTTCGACGAAGAAGGTGTTCCCGCGCAATGCACGCCGATCATCACCAACGGCCTGTTCACCGGATATCTCAGCTCGCGCGAGACTGCGCCGGCCATCGGGCTGAATCGTTCCGGAGGAACGCTGCGTGCGGAGGGCTGGAACCGTCTGCCGATCATTCGCATGACCAACGTCAGCATTCTTCCCGGCGAAAAGCCGCTGACGCGCGAGCAACTCATCTCCGGCACCGACGATGGCATTTATATGGAAACCAACCGCTCGTGGTCAATTGACGACAAGCGGTACAACTTTCAATTCGGCTGCGAATTGGGTTGGGAAATTAAGCACGGCAAGCGCACGCGGATGCTGAAGAATCCTTCATATTCAGGAATCACGACCGAGTTCTGGAACTCGATGGACGCGATTTGCTCAAGCGATGAGTGGGTGCTGTGGGGCATCCCGCATTGTGGCAAAGGCCAGCCGCAGCAAGTGATGGGGACAGGGCACGGGGGAGCGCCGGCGAGGTTTAAGGAAGTGAAGGTGGGTTCGGCATATCGGGGAAACTGATTAACCACAGAGGCACAGAGGACACAGGGATTGCTGACAGAAGGCCAATCCGCCGACATCTTCGCCAAGCTGAAGAGCTACTCCTCCGCCGATGAAATCGAAGTCCTCTTCTATGCGACCAAAAACGCGCTGACCCGTTTTGCCAATAACGCCATTCATCAAAATATGGCAGAGGAGAACGTTGTCGTTTCGGTGCGGACGGCCTTCGGCCAGCGAACGGCCCGAGCAACCACCAACAAGCTCGATGACGACAGCCTGGAGCGAGTGGTGCAAGCCTCGGAAGACCTGGCCAAAGTGCAACAGCCGGACGCCGACCTCCTGCCTCTGGCCAATTTTGAAGACATAAACAAGGCGGGCGAGTCGCCCGCCCCCACACAACCTACACGATACTTTTCCCAGTCCGCCGGGTTGACTCCCGAACAGCGTGCCGATACCGTCAAAAAAATCGTCGCGGTTGCAGAGAAGAACAAGCTCACCACCGCCGGCATCTTTTCCAGCTCTGAATCGGTCGAGGGAGTCTTCAACTCTCGCGGCCTCTCCGCGTGGCACAGGCAAACTTCGTCGGAAATTTCGATCACCATGCTCGGCGGCGACGCCTCGGGCTGGCAGAAGGCCAATTCGCCCGATGTCGTCAATCTCGACGCCGTCGCCCTCGCCGAAACTGCAGCCCGCAAAGCCCGCGAATCCGTCAAGCCACAAGAAATTCCGCCGGGAAAATACACGGTTATTCTCGAACCTGCCGCGGTGCTCGACATCGTCGGCTTCATGTTTTACGACTTCGGCGGCATGGCCGTGCTCGACCAGCGGTCGTTTTTGAATAACCGCGTAAACACCAAGGTGTTCGGCGCGAACATCAAGATCAGCGACGACGTTTACCATCCTTTGCAATCCGGCTCGCCCTTCGACGGTGAAGGAACGCCACGGCGGAAAGTGCAACTGGTCGAGAATGGTGTGGTGAAGCGACTGGTCTACGCGCGCGGCACAGCGGCGCGCATGAAGCAGTCGGAATACAAAGACAAAGTCGGTCCGATTCAGCCTACCGGCCACGGCTTTCCCATCCCAAACGAAATCGGCGAAGCCCCGATGAACATCGTCTTCGGTGCTCCTGACCAGCCCCAGACCATCGAGCAGATGATCTCTTCCACCGAGCGCGGAATCCTGGTCACGCGCCTGTGGTATATCCGCGAAGTCGATCCTTACGAGAAAATTCTCACCGGCATGACCCGCGACGGAACTTTCCTGATCGAGAACGGCAAAATCCGCGGCGGCGTTCGCAATTTCCGCTTCAACCAAAGCCTGATCCACATGCTTTCGAATGTCGAGGCAATGGGAACCCCGGTCCGCGCGAGCGGCGAAGAATCGTTTGACATGGTCGTGCCAGCGATGAAAGTTGCCGGGTTCAATTTCACCGAAGTGACCAAGTTCTAGATCGCGTTGCAGTTTCGCGGCCGCGCCGCCGTCGCACAGAAATTCGCACCAAGGCTCACACCAAAAGGACAGTCCCTTTCTTGCCCCGATACGCCCGCACTATGGGACTTCTGCGCAGCCTTCTATCGAATTGAACTCAAGCCTCGCAATGAACCGCCGATGGCAACAGAGGAAGCGAAATCGGCTTAGTGTCCGGAGGAGTGTGGTACCGAGTAACCAAACAGCCTTTACATATCCTCAGGCGGGTTGCGCCGTTGCAGAGGTGGTGCGACTCGCCGCCGACGAGGAGCAAGCGGGCGTTGCTAAGCGCGACCAAAGCCAGACGGAAGTGCGTGACAAGCTTCGAGTCTTGCTCGTGGAAGACGATCCCGCCGACGTAGAACTTGCCCTGCGCGCACTCAGCAAAGGCGGTTTTGAGACCGAGCGGGAGGCAGTTCAGACTGCCGAAGAGTTCAAGCAGAAGATCGGCAAGGGCAATTACGACGTTATCCTGGCCGACTACCGGCTGCCGGGATGGTGCGGCATCGAGACGGTGCAGATGTTGCGCCGGGAGGGCCTGGATATTCCGGTCATTCTGGTGTCGGGGTCGCTCGGCGAAGTCAAAGCGGTGGAGTGCATCAAGCAAGGCGCGGCTGACTATGTTCTCAAGGACCATCTGCCGCGGCTGCCGGAGTCGGTGCGCCATGCTATTCGCGAGAAAAAGCTGCGGGAAGCCAACCTGCAGGCGCAGGCCGAATTGGCCCGCTCCAACCGCGATCTTGAGCAATTTGCCTATGTCGCCTCCCACGATCTGCAGGAGCCGCTGCGGATGGTAGCTGCCTATACGCAGCTATTGGCCGAGCGATACAAGGGCAAACTGGACGAAAACGCGGATAAATACATTCATTACGCGGTGGATGGCGCGCTGCGCATGCAAGCGCTGGTGCAGGGCCTGCTGACGTTTTCGCGCGTGGGCAGAGGGGGAGTCGAGTCCAGGCCAGTCGAGGTTGGCATAGCAGTGTCCGCGGCCGTCACCAACCTGAAAAGCGCGGTCGGCGAAAGTGATGCCCGGGTGGACTATCACGACCTTCCTTCGGTTCCCGGCGACGGTTCGCAGTTGACCCAGCTTTTCCAGAACCTGATCGGAAATGCCATCAAGTTTCGCGGAGTCGAGTCGCCGTACATTTCCATTACTGCCGAAGGGCAACGCGGCCAATGGCTATTCGAGGTCTCCGATAACGGCATAGGTATTGCGCCAGAGCACGCCGAAGCGGTGTTTGCGATCTTCAAGCGGTTGCACACGAGGGAGGAGTATCCGGGTAGTGGGATCGGTCTGGCGATCTGCAAGAAAATTGTCGAGCAAAGCGGAGGCCGCATCTGGGTCGAGTCGCAGGTGGGCCGGGGTTCGACTTTCAAATTCACTCTTCCCGCATTGAAACGAGGCCTACGATCACGCCGATCACGCCGCCGAAAACTGAGGCCGAGGTGCTGCTGGTGGACGACAATCCCGCCGATGTCGATTTGATTGGTTTGGCGCTGGGCCGGCGCACTCAGCCTCTGAGCGTCCACTCGGTCAGCGACGGCGTGCATGCCCTCGCGTTTCTGCACCGGCAGGAGAACTACGCGGAAGCGCCGGAACCCGATCTCGTGGTGCTCGACCTGAATCTACCGGGAAAAGATGGCCGCGAGGTTCTCCGGGAACTTAAGTCCGACCCCAAACTGTCGAAGATACCAGTGATCGTGTTCACTACATCCCAGGCCGCTTCGGACGTTCTGCGCAGCTATGAACTGGGCGCGAACTGCTATCTCTGCAAGCCGGGGAACCTGGCGGACTTTACCGCAGTCGTGCAATCGATAGCAGAATTCTGGCTCAGCCTGGCCATTCTGCCGCCCAAGGAGAAATCGTGAACCATCCTGCACCGCATGTTTTGCTGATTGAAGACAATCCCGGCGACGCAGACCTGGTGCGCCTGCGGCTGGTGGAAAGCAATCCCACCCTGGGCGTGGATTGCGTAAGCCGCCTCTCCGATGGCATCGCTTGCCTGAAGCAAGCCCCTCCCTCTCTGGTGCTACTCGACCTGAACCTGCCGGACAGCCAGGGCGCAGAAACCTTCCGCAAACTGCTCGAAAGCGCCCCCGACGTGCCGGTGGTGATTCTTTCCGGGCAGGACGACGAGGCCCTGGCGGTCAAGGCGTTGCATCAGGGCGCGCAAGACTACTTGGTGAAGGGGGCACTCACCAGCGGCGGGCTGGACCGGGCGATGCGCTATGCCATGGAGCGGCAGGCGCTGCTGCGATCGCTCGAGATGAGCCGCAAGCAGCAATTGGAGTTCAAGAACCGGTTTCTGTCCCATGTCTCGCACGAACTGCGCACGCCGCTCACTTGCATTCATCAGTACGTGACCATTCTCTTAGACGGTCTCGCGGGCCAGGTTTCGGTCGAACAGCGCGACCATCTCAACATCGTGTTGAAGAGCGTAAACCAGTTGGGGGCGATGGTGCGCGACCTGCTGGAGGCGGCCCGCGCCGAGTCCGGCAAACTGGCGATCGAACTGCGCTGCGTCTCCATGGCGGAATTCGGTCCGCTCCGCGGTGCAAATGATGCGGCCCATCGCCGCGCAAAAGGCGGTCGGTCTCGAAGTCGGGATCGAAGCTTCCATCCCCTTCGTCTATGGCGATCCCGACCGCATCCTCGAGGTGCTGATCAACCTCATCGATAACGCCATTAAGTTCACGCCTGAGGATGGCGCAGTCACGGTGCAGGCGACGCGGGTGCCCACCGATCTGGATTTCATTTGCGTCTCCGTGACCGACACTGGTGCAGGCATTGCTCCCGAGGCGCGATCTTTGATTTTCGAACGGCTTTACCAGGACCCGAACGCCAGCGCGCAAAGCCGCAAAGGGCTGGGCCTCGGACTGTACATCGCCAAGGAGTTGGTCACACTGCATGGCGGGCGCATGTGGGTGGCGAGCGATGGCGCCAGTGGCAGCACTTTCTCGTTTACTTTGCCGCTCTATTCCCTGGCCAAGCTCTTGTTCCCGGTGATTACTTATCAAGGCCAGCTGCGCAGCTGCTTGGTGCTGCTGCGGCTGGGCACTGCGTCCGCGCTGCCGCTCGCCGCGCGGCAACTGGAAGGAAATCTGCCACAAGACCCGTGACCTGGTCGAACGATGCGTATATCTCGACAAGGACCTGGTTCTTCCACCCATGACCGTGCCCGGCCCGGAACAGACTCTCTTCGTGGTCGCTTCGACCGACATGGAGCGCTCCGCCATCATGCTGCAGCGTATCCGGGAGCAGTTAGGAAAATTCGAGGAGCTGGGCGCAAATGGCGAGTTTGAACTCTCGGTCGCACCCATAACTCTTGTCGGCGTGGCCATTGCGGTTTCGCTGGGCCAGCAGGTACAGCAAGTGGCCGACCTTGTGACCAACATGGCCGAGGAGGCTCTCGACCTCGCCCGCAATCCAGGACCGCAATCGCAATCCCACCAAGGAGGAGCAAAGTAATGAAATCCGCCAAAATTCTCATCGTAGACGACGATCCGGCACCTCAGGCAGGCGCTGCGGCTGCGTCTGCGCGCCAACCACTTCGATACCGTCAACGCGGCAGATGGGTATTCCGCCATCGCCCAGGCCTACAAAGAGCATCCCAATCTCATCATCCTTGATCTCGGTCTGCCTGCGGGCGACGGGTTTGTGGTGCTCGACCGGCTGCAGAAAGATGACAAGCTCTCGACCATTCCCGTGATCGTGCTCACGGCGCGCGATCCGCAGTCGAGTGAGCTGCGGGCTTTACAGTCCGGGGCCGCCGCGTTTTTTCAAAAGCCGGCCGACAACGCCGAGTTGCTCAGCGTGATTAGAGCCACACTGGCCAATGTGCACTCCGACGCAACTCCGCCATCCTAGGCAGGGCTGCGCGGGCAAAAGATAAAAAGAGGCGGCTATGGAAGCAAATCCTGCAGTTGCAAGCCGAGAACCGTCCACGGATCGCACGCTGCGGCGGCACCCACGGGCATTGTTTAGCGTGCCCATTACCGTGCGTCATCCGACCGCGGACGGCGCAGGCACATCGCGCGGCGTTAGCTTGGACATAAGCGAAGGCGGGATTGCGGCGCTGGTGCAGGAGAACCTCATGGTCGGGGAGGCCGTGGAAATCGAGCTCCCGCTACGTGAGGCCGGACTATGTCTGTTGGCAATCGTGCGTCACAGCGGCGATGGGCGCAGTGGGTTCGAGTTTCTCGGCCTGACGTCGGAAGGGCGGAGGCAGATTACCAACATTGCCAAGACAAGCGATTCACAGTCGCTTCGCCTGTGGTCCGTAATCGAGCGAATTTCCATTCAGCGTGTAGGAGCCTAGCAGTGCCCCACGGATTTCTCCGACGAGGCATAATTTAAAGAGGCAACCGCCATGGAAATTCGTGATCTAGGCATGTTTCTGGACTACTACGGAAAAGTTCACCAGCGGACCATGCGCGTGGTGCGCTGCATTCCTCCCGACAAAGTCGACTGGTCATTTCGTCCGGGAAAGTTCACCTTAGGGGACGTCGCCCGGCACATCGCCGCAACCAATCGTTACTTATTCGCTGAAACGTCCCAAGGCAGGCCGAGCCGCTACGCCGGATGCGGCAAGGAACTCGCTCCGGCTCTCGATGACATTCTTTCTTTCTCGGAAAAGCTCCACCGAGAATCGGTCGAACTGATTTCCCACATTCCCGATCTGAATGCCAAGTGCACTACGCCGGATGGCGCTTCCATGGCGATCTGGAAGTGGCTGCGCGCCGGAGTGGAACACGAAATTCATCATCGCGGCCAAATCTATACTTATCTCGCTTTACTCGAAGTGCCTTCGCCGCCGCTTTATGGCCTGACCTCCGAGCAAGTCATCGAACGCAGCGTGAAAACCTAGCCGCGCTCAGTTAACCGAAAGCGTATACAATCCCGGTGCTGGCTTCTGCTGTCGGTAATCGCTCGTTACAAAATTCTCATGCGAATCACAGGAGATTCGATATGAACCGCGCTGCGCTCCGGTCCCATTCAACAATCAGCCGACTAATGTGCTTCGCGGCCTTATTCTCCGCGACCCTCCCTGCTATCGCGCAAATGGGGATGGCGGCCGCGGAGTTGCAGCAGAAGCTGGCTGCGGTAAAAGAATCGGTGGCGGCGAACCAGAAGAAGCTGCATCAGTATGAGTGGACGGAAACCATGGAACTCACACTGAAAAGCGATCCGCGCCCGCCCAGAAAATTTCTTTGCCGCTACACCCCCGACGGCACGGTTGAAAAAACTCCCATCGGAGTGCAGCCGGCGCCCGGCGGCGGCAGACTTCGTCAGCGGATCGTCGCCAAGAAAACCGAAGAGATGCAGGACTACATGGGGCAGGTGAAAAACCTGCTGGCTAAGTATGTTCCTCCCGATCCGCAGGAAATGACGCAAGCTTTCCAGGCCGGAAATGCGTTGCTCAATCCGAACCCTGGAGCGCGGACAATTGCGCTGGTCTTCAAGGATTATGCGCAATCCGGCGACGAGATGACGCTTTCTTTCGACACCGCCCAGAAAAAAGTGACCGGGCTGAAAGTAAACACTTACATGGACGATCCGAAAAACGTCGTCACCTTGTCGGTGCAAATGGGCAGCCTGCCCGACGGCACGAACTATGTCGACCGGTCGATCCTGAATGCAACCGCCAAGAAACTGCAGGTGACGACAACAAACTCCGATTACCAGAAACTCGCGCCGTAAGCTGGTCCGATTGTGGTACAACCCACACTATGGAAGCTAATCCGATCCTCTTCCGCGATTTGACGCTGATTTTCCTGGCGGCCGTAATTGGCGGACTGCTGGCTTGGCGTGTTCGTCTGCCGTTGATTCTCGGATTCGTTCTCGGAGGAATCGTAATCAGTCCATTCACTCCCGGGCCGCAACTTTCCGATCTGCACTCCTTCGAAGTCTTCGCCGAAGTCGGCGTCGTGCTGCTGATGTTTTCGATCGGAGTGGAATTCTCCATTCCCGACTTGCTGCGCGTAAAGTGGGTGGCGCTGGTCGGTGGGCCGCTGGGAATTTTATTGATCGTCGGCATCGCCATTGGAGTGGCCGAACTCGGCGGCGCAACCTTTGCGGAAGGCGCAGTGATCGGAGCAACGGTTTCCGTTGCCAGCACCATGGTGCTGGCGCGATTGCTCACCGACAGCGGAAAACTCAACACAACTTTCGGACGCATCATGATCGGCATTACATTGGTCGAGGACGTGGCCGTCATCTGTATGACGGTTGTGCTGCCGGTTCTGAGCGGCTCCGGCGAAGGCCGCTTCATGCGGGCTGCGTGGACGCTGGGCAAAGCACTGGTCCTACTCATCCCTCTCGGCATCCTCGCAATCAAAGTCATCCCCCGTATTTTGCGGAAGGTAAAGCTGACCTGCAACCCCGAATTGTTTTTGCTGATCGCTATCGCCGTCTGTCTGGGAACCGCGGCCTTGGCCGAGGCAGTGGGATTTTCCGTTGCTCTTGGGGCATTTCTCGCGGGACTTTCCATCAGCGGCTCGGAGGAGCTGCACGATGCCCATACCCAACTCGTGCCGCTGCGCGACGCATTCGTGGCATTGTTTTTCGTCTCTCTCGGAACGTTGATCAATCCTCACGTCCTCCTCAACAGTCTGCCCCTGCTCGGCCTGATGCTCGTTCTGATTATTTTCGGCAAGTTTCTGGTCTGGACCACGATTGTCTGGCTCTTTCGCTATCCCTTGACGGTCGCCATCGCCGTCGCTGCCGGGCTTACGCAGATCGGCGAATTGTCGTTTGTTGTGGTGCAGGTTGCGCGGCACGCTGGCATGGTAGGAGAGAACGTTTTCAGCACCTCGATTGCGGCGTCTTTAATTTCGATTTTGCTGAATGTCTTTATCGTGCGCGGCGCTTTTGCCTGGCTGGGCAAGAAGTATCCTGCGGCGAATGCAGCTGTCTGACAGGATTCTTCCACGCCGCCAATGCTATACTTCGGCCCAGAAGCCCCCACAATGATCCCTCGCAAATTCGACCTATTCACCCGCACCGTTTTCATTCTTTTATTCGCCATTTCCACCGCCGCCGCGCAGCAGATCGCTCCCGGCATGCTCGACGCCATGCGCTGGCGGTTCGATCGGCCCGTTTCGCGGCGGCCGAATCACTTCGGTTTGCGGTGTTCCCAGCCAGCTCAACGTGTTTTACGCCGGCACGCCCAACGGAGGAGTCTGGAAAACCGATGACGCTGGCCGCACCTGGAGGCCGATTTTCGATCATGAGCCGGTCGCTTCGATTGGCGCGGTGGTCGTTTCTCCTTCCGATCCCAACATTATTTATGTGGGGACCGGCGAGCAGAACCATGGCGACGGAGTCTACAAGTCGACTGACGCAGGCGCGACCTGGACCAATGTCGGCTTGCGCGATACGCGCCTCATCAACGCAGTTATCGTCGATCCGCGCAATCCGGACATCGTGGTCGTAGCCGCAATGGGCGACAGCCAATCCGGTGCGCAACGCGGCATTTACAAAAGCACTGACGGCGGCAAGAGCTGGAACAAAACTCTTTTCAAGGATGCCGAAACCGGCATCGGTGATCTGACTGCTGACCCCGATAATCCCAGCAATCTGTACGCCACGCTTTGGCGACGACCCGCCGATCCATTCGATCCCGGCGATCGCAAAGGGCAAGACGCGTGGGTCTACAAATCGACCGATGAAGGCGCGACCTGGAAGGTTGTCGAGGGGAAGGGGCTACCGTCTGAGCCGATGGGACTCCTCGGCATTGCCGTTGCACCCGGAACCAGCGGCCAGCGAGTTTACACTTACGCAAAGCAGGGCCTCTATCGCTCTGAGGACGGCGGCGCGAACTGGATACGCAGCTCGACTGATCCCCGCGTTTTTTCGAGCGGCTACATCAGCGAAATTACCGTCGACCCGAAGAATGCGAACGTTGTTTACGCCGAGCAGACCTCGCTCTACCGCTCGACTGACGGCGGCAAAACCTTTGAAGCCTGGGTCGGAGCACCGAGTGGCGACGATTATCACGTGATGTGGATCAATCCGCTGAACCCGCAATACATCATTCTCGGCGTCGACCAGGGCGCGATGGTCAGCGTGAACGGCGGCCAGACCTGGAGCTCGTGGTACAACCAGCCCACCGGACAGTTCTACCATGTGAGCACCGACAATCAATATCCCTACAACGTGTATGGCGCGCAGCAGGACAGCGGCACGGCGCGCGTGGCCAGCCGCAGCACCAATGGGCAAGTCACTTATCGTGACTGGGCCCCGGTGGGAGGGTTCGAGTTCTGCTATATCGAGGCCGACCCGCTCAATCCCAATTACGTGTACGCCGGCGGATGGTATGGAACGGTGCTGCGCTACGACCGGGTCACCGGACAGATTGTGCATGTGTTCGCGCGCACTCTCAAGTACCGCACGGCGAATATGGCTCCCATTGCCTTTTCACCGCAAGACCCGCATTCCCTCTACGTCGCGGCGCAATATGTTCTGCGAACCAAGGACGGCGGGCTGACCTGGAAGGAAGTTAGTCCGGATCTCACAGAGAAGCCGCAGGCCTCAGGTAAAACACCGTCTGCCGGCGAACAGCGCGCCAACGTGCGCCGCGCGGTAATTTCCACCATGTCGTTTTCGCGGGTGAAGGCGGGCGAAATCTGGGTCGGCACCGGCAACGGACTGGTGCAGCTCACCCGCGACGGCAAGCGCTGGGAGAATGTCACGATTCCTAACTTGTCTGAGCGCGCCGGAATCGTCGTGGTTGAAGCTTCGCCCCACGATCCTGCCGAAGCCTACGTGGTTACGCAAGTCGCCCGCGAGGCACGCACACCGCGATCTATCGCACCCGCGATTACGGCAAGACCTGGCAAGTCATCAGCGGCGGACTTCCCGCCGATCAATCGAATCTCGTGGTCCGCGAAGATCCTGGCCGCCCTGGTTTGCTTTTCTCCGGAACCTCTAACGGCGTTTTTATTTCCTTTGACGACGGCGATCACTGGCAATCCCTGCAGCTCAATCTTCCCGTCACGCCGGTCACCGATCTCACCATTCACGGCGACGATCTCGTCGCTTCTACTTACGGCCGTTCTCTCTGGATCCTCGACGACATTTCACCGATTCGCCAGTTCGACGACAAACTCTTGCAGGCCGATGTCACACTGCTGCATCCGGAGTCGGCGGTGCGAGTTCGCTGGGACACTTATCAAGACACGCCGCTTCCGCCCGAAGAACCCGCCGCGCCCAATCCGCCCGACGGCGCGATCATCAATTATTTCTTGAAAATTCCCGTGACCGGGAGCGTCAAACTTTCCATCTACGATTCGCAAAATCAGTTGGTGCGCGAATTTACCGACGTGGCGCCGCCCATCGATACCACTCCCGCCAACGTTCCCGACTACTGGTTCGAGCCGCCGGCGACGCTCTCGAAACATGCAGGACTCAACCGTTTCGCCTGGGACTTGCGCTATCCCGAGCCGAAAACGCTGAACTATGGCTACTTCGGCGAGAAGCTCAACTATATCGAATACACCCTCGGCGACCATGCCATTCCCGGCGAATTTCCCCGCCCGCAGGTGCTCGGAGCCTTACATTGTGCCCGGAACGTATTGGCTGGTCTTGGAGGTGAACGGCCAGACTTACAAGCAGTCGTTGATCGTCACACCCGACCCGCGCATTCACATTTCGCAGGCGGATTTTGTAGAGCAGTTCCACACCGCGCAGAATGTCTCCTCACAAATGGACGCGAGTTACGACGGATACACGCAGGTGATGGCGCTGCGAAATGCGATTGACGACCGCCAGAAAGCCTTGGCTTCAAACACCGCGGCGAAAGATGCCACTGACGCTCTCAAAGCGTTGGACGAGCAAGTCGCAGAAGTGGGCGAAGGCAAGGGCCAGGAATTCGGCATCGGAGCGTTGAACCGCGAGCTGGCGCGCTACGCCTTCATGATTGAGAGCGGCGATGCGCCGGTTTCCGCACCCTTGGCCGAAGGCGTACAGCTCGGATGCCAGGCGCTGGGCAAACGGCTCGCGTCGTCGTCCGACATCGACCAGAAAAAGATTGGTCCTGTGAACGATCTGTTGGGCAAGTACAACCTTGCGCCGCTGCCCGTGGCCTCGAACGTTCCGGCGGCCCCGGATTGTTCGGCGATTGGTCGCTGAGCAGCCCGGCGCGGAGCTAAAGAATCCGAGTTTGAGAAGATGACTCGTTGCCTGCGTTGCGTGATTGTGCTTATCGTCGTTTGCTCCACGCTGGCGCATGCGAAAACCCGCAAGCCGCTTCGCATCTTCTTTATTGACGTGGAGGGCGGCCAGTCGACACTGATCGTCGCACCCTCCGGCAAATCGGTTCTCATCGACACCGGGTTTCCTGGAAGCCGGGACGCAGGCCGCATCCGAGCCGCCGCTCGCGCCGCCCACATCAAGCGTCTCGATTATGTTCTGATCACCCACTACCACGAAGACCACGTGGGTGGAGTTCCCTATTTGCTGAAGAAAATGAAAGTCGGAATTTTCGTTGACCACGGTTCCGAACCGCGAAGATTCCGACTCAACTCGGCAGAACTATGCCGCTTACGAAAAGGCGATTGAGCACTCTCATCGCATGCAGTTGAAACCAGGCGAGGGATTGCCGCTGAAAGGCATCACATTTCGGGCGCTGGTCGGCGACGGCGATCACATTACCGAGCCGCTTCCCGGCGCAGGCGTCGCCAATCCCTACTGCGATTCTGAAGCGCCCGCTCCCGACGATAAGTCCGAAAACTCGCAGTCGCTCGGCATTCTAGTGACCTATGGGAAATTTGAGTTTCTCGACCTTGGCGACCTGGTTGAGAAAAAAGAACTGGAACTACTTTGCCCCAACAATTTGATCGGCACCGTGGACCTGTTTCTCTCCACCCACCACGGCCTCGCTCCCGATAATCCCAAGTCGCTGGTATGGGCGGTGCGTCCGCGCGTGGCAATTATGAATAACGGTGCGCGCAAGGGAGGGAGTCCAGAAGCCTGGGAGATCATTCACAATTCGCCTGGATTGGCAGGCTTCTGGCAACTTCACTACGCGGTCGATGCGGGCAAAGACCACAATGTAGCCGAAGATTTCATCGCCAACATGAATGATGCCGACGGATTCTTCATCGAAGTCACCGCCCAGCCGGATGGCAGCTTCGTGGTGCTCAATTCGCGCAACGGAGTTTCGAGAAATTACGGAGCCGACTGACGCGCCATTCTTGGCGCGCCAACTAGCCTGCGGCGAGCAAGCGGTCTATTGTCCCTTGCCACTGCGAGACCGGCGTCTGCGGCGCGCCCATCACTAAAGTCGGGCGCGGCTCAACAACCACAGGCTCTTTCTTCTTCCGGCCCACTTCGCGAACATACTGCGGAGCGCCCACCAGCAGTGCAATTCTCTGCTTCGGCCGGTTTTTTCTCAACTCCTGGCAAAGTTGTTTGGCTTCCTCCGAGTGCTCTTCTGCCGCGAACAAGACCAGGTCGTAGTTACACTGCATCCATAGCTGGCCGGCGTCGCTAAGATTGCTCGCGGTGTGGACTTCCACCTCGCGGTTTCTGAAGATTGCCGCACGAATCTGTTGCTTCAGGGAGTTGTGATCGATGAGCAGAATCCGGGGCCGTTCGTTCATCGAGAAATACATTGCAGACCTCCTGCGCGCTGGAATGAAGAGATAAGAAAAGCCTAGCCGCAGAAGGTTTCAGCCGTTTTTCGTGTGTGTTAATTTTCGATGAATTGCGATTGCAGCGCCGATGGTGCAGTTTTTCGCGGGCTTGTGACCTCAGCGCAGTCCATCCACGCTATACAGTGCACTGAGATTGCGATTGTAGGCGTAGGCGTAGTGTTTGCCGTCCTGCGAGAAAAAAGCTTCCGGAAACATGAACAACCCGGCGGAATCCTGCGGCGCGATTTTCCTGAACAGCTCGCGCTTGCCACTATTGAGATCGACCCGAAAAATATCTAAAGAAATGTGCGTCGCGGCCGAGACCGCCAGAAGCGAATGTCCGTCAGGCAAGATCGCAGCGACGGTTTCATCGGGCAAGATTGCAGGGACGGCTCGCGGCGCTGCCTGCCCGTCGACAGGATAAAGCATGACCGAATCTGAAAAACCCAACACGAACTTTCCATCGGCTGTGGGAAGGCTGCCTTGTACGCCCTCGGGCGAAATCGGGCGCGAGGCCCCCGTTAATTCCCTGAACATAGATCCGTCGCTTGTGGCCTGCTTCAATGCCGGTGAAGGTCACGCTCTTTTCACCCGGCAGAAAATAGGCATCCCCGTGGTCGATCGCGTCATGAGTAATTTGCTGTTGCTCCCCCGGCCCCAGGGGAATCAGAAAAAGCTGATCGCGCGAGGCCAACACCCACTTCATGTCGGCCGAAAATTGATTGGGATGGCCCTCGCCCAACCGCACCGGAGCGGAGCCATCGGTGGCCCGCATATAGATGTCGTAATTCGCACTGCTGCCGGTGCCTTCTTCTTCGAGTAGAGCTTGCTTTCCATCGGGTGAGAGCCCTCGCACCAGACTCCAGTCCACTACCGTCAGATCGCGCTCCTGCGCATCACCCGGCCCCAGAGCCATGGTGATGGTGCGCGCACTCTCGTGCATCAGCAGCACGCGCCCGTCGCGGGCAATGTCAGTAATGATTAAGCGTCCCGGTGCCTCGCGCCAGTACTCGCACGTGACCGGAAAGGTTTGCCGCCTTTAATTGCACCGCAACCCCGCCGTCGGCGCCGCTGAACCAGACTTCTTTTCCTGACGCCGCCCACGCCAGTCCTAGAATGGAGGCTTGCGGCGGAGAGAGTGTGCGTTTGTGACCGGCCGAATCGATGACTGCGATGGTGCCCGCCATCGTCCCCGAACAGCGGATGATCGGCAAACGCTACCAGCTCTCCCTTGGGCGAAACCCGCACATCGCTGACGTAACCGTCGGTTTCGTACAGCACATGGCCCACGGGATACTCCAGGCGATAACGTCCGTTCACCAACCGCGTAACCGCGATCTCATTGTCCCGACCCCAATCGGCGTCCTCCACATCGCTCAGGAAGGGTCGCGGTGCGGAGCCGGTCAGCGGCCCGCGCGCCAGAACTCCGACTGTCGCATAGGCAGCCAGTTGACGCTCTTGCAGTTTGACCAGCATTTCTCCGGACGGCGAAATCGCCAGCACGTCGGCGTTCTTCAAGCCCAGATCGGAGGGAGCCAAACTTTCCGGCGCAATCGAAAAGAGGTCGCTGTTGATGCCGCTACGCGCAGAGCCGTAGATCACGGTCCGTTGATCGGACGCGAAGCGCGCCGAGTTGATCGTCTCGCGCGCGAAAGTAAGCTGATGGTATTGCGGGGGAACCGGTGGAGGTGCGGTGAGGCGCGCAATCAGCCATCCCGCAATCACCAGCAGCACTGCGCACAGAAAAACCGCGCTCGGGATCAGCCAGGGCCTACTGCCGTTTTGCGATCTCCGCGGCGACTGCGGGCACAGCAGCCGAAGAAATTGTCGACAGCGACTCCAGATCGAAGGCAATGTCACGGGCAGACTGAAACCTTGCGGACGGATCCTTCTCCAGACAATGGCGGACAATCCGTTCCAGAATCGGAGGAACGTCCCGGCCGGTGGCCGAAAGATCGGGAGGTTCTTCTCTCAACACTGCGCTGATCGTGTCCGCCGTCGTGTCCCCATGAAAGGCGCGCTTGCCGCTCAGCATCTCATAGAGCACCGCGCCGAAACTGAATAAATCGGATCGCGCATCCGTCGCCGCGCCCCGGAGCTGTTCCGGAGACATATACCCCAGCGTTCCCAGCAGTACGCCGCGGCTGGTCACGGAATCAATTGTGGGCGCAGACAGGTTGCCAGTCGGCGCCATATCGGGCAATGTCAGTTTCGCCAAGCCAAAGTCAAGGATCTTTACATGTCCGTCGCGTGTGACAAAAATGTTTTCTGGCTTGAGGTCGCGATGAAAAATACCGCGGTCGTGGGCGGCTGCCAGGCCGCGGACAATCTGCAGCGCATACTCGATGGCTTTGCGTGCCGGCAAAGCCCCGTTGCGTAATCTTGCCCGCAAGCTCTCGCCCTCGAGAAGTTCGGAAACAATATAAGGAGCGTCGCCCTGCCGGCCGATATCGTACACCGCAAGAATGTTGGGATGGTTGAGTGCGGCCGTCGCCCGCGCCTCCTGCTCAAATCGCCGCAGCCTCTCCGCGTCGGCCGTGCATTCCGCCGGCAGAATTTTGATCGCTACTTCCCGTCCCAGCCGCGAATCGCGGGCGCGGTAGACTTCCCCCATTCCACCCGCACCTACGGTGCCAACAATCTCATACGGGCCAAGCCGCGCTCCCGCCGCCAGTTCCATTCCACTCCTGACCTTGCTTTAGAGGATGAGCGCAATTATAGCCTTGCCTCTTTGGCATGCGCTCTCCCCCCTCTCCTGCTGGCCAGCCAGCACTGCGTAACAACTCTTTCCTGTTCAATAGCTTACCCATGTGATCTGCGTCACATGTGGTTGTGGCAGTAGTCACCGCTGGAAGTGGCCCAGTGGGCCGAAACTAGCTTCAGAGGAGAAGTTGAGGAAACGGTCATGATGCTCTTATACCGGCTCGTCCGCCTGATTGAGACCCATTCGCAGGCATTGGCGGCATCCCTGCTCGCCCAGGGTCCAGGAATCGGCCCACACCCGCGACTTCGAGAAAGTTCCTCCCGAGGAGCTAAAGCAAAGGGTTTATGAGATTTATCGCCATCTTGGCGAGTGGCTCATCGGCAAAACCGAATTCGACATCGAGCAGCGCTACCTGGAAATCGGAGAGCGCCGCGCCCAGCAAGGAGTGCCTTTTAGCCAGGTCGCCATGGTCATAATTCTCACCAAAGAGAACCTGTGGGAGTTCCTGAAAAAAGAGTCGGTGATTGACCGGCCGGTGGAAGTTTTCGGCGAGCTGGAAATGCTGCAGATGCTGGAGAAATTTTTCGATCAGGCGATTTTCTACGCTGCGCTAGGATACGAACGCGCTGTCGCTTCGGGATGGGCCGAGCCCCAGAGTTCAGCCCGAAGGGCGTGAGGAGAAGTTAGACCATGTCTTGGCAGAACGAATATCAGAAGAGGCTGCGCACCGCCGATGAAGCCGTGGGTTGCGTGCAGTCGGGCATGCGGGTTTACATCCAGCCAGGTTGTGCCGAACCGGAGACGCTGGTCGAGGCGCTCATCCGCCGCGGCCCGATGCTTGAGGACGTCGAAATTGTTCACATGATGACTTTGGGCAACGCCGCCTACGTCGCCCCCGAGATGGAAGGACATTTCCGTCATAACGCGGTTTTCATTGGGGCCAACGTTCGTCAGGCGGTAAACGACGGCCGCGCCGACTATACGCCGATCTATCTGAGCGAAATCGAGGAGTTGTTTGAAAGCGGGGCGATGCCGATCAACGTCGCGCTGATTGAGGTTTCACCGCCGGATGCGCACGGATTTTGCAGCTTTGGAGTTGGCGTAGACACGACGCTCACGGCAGCCAAATGCGCACAGTTCGTCATCGCCCAGGTGAACGATCAAATGCCGCGAACTTACGGCGACAGCTTCATTCATATAAACGAGATCGATATGGTGGTCGAATCTTCGCGGCCGCTGTGCGCACTCGGCAAATCGGAGAGCAGCGAGATCCATGTGGCCATCGCGCGGAACGTGGCCAGCCTGATCGATGACGGCGCAGTGCTGCAGACCGGCATTGGCGGGATTCCAGACGCGGTATTGCCGTTCCTTATGGATCGCAAAGACCTGGGAATACACAGCGAACTGGTTTCCGACGGAGTGATTCCACTCATTGATGCAGGCGTCATCAATGGGGCGCGCAAGAACTTCAAACCGCGCAAGATCATTCTGGGGTTCGCGCTGGGGAGCAAAGACTTGTTCGATTTCGTGGACAACAATCCGATTTTCGAATTCCATCCCACGGCCTACACCAATGATCCTCACCTGATTGCCCGTAACGACAACATGGTGGCGATCAATTCGGCATTGCAGATCGATCTGACCGGACAAGTCTGTGCGGATTCGATTGGAACCCGCTTTTACAGCGGGATCGGCGGGCAGGTGGATTTTCTGTGGGGTGCGTCAGACTCGAAGGGTGGAAAGCCGATCATCGCTATTCCTTCCACCGCGAAAAATGGCACGGTTTCGCGCATCGCGCCGATGTTGAGTCCGGGCGCGGGTGTCGTGACCTCTCGCGGCCTGGTGCGCTACGTAGTCACGGAATACGGAGTGGCATATCTGCATGGCAAGAGCATTCGCGAACGGGCGAAGGGGCTGATTGAGATCGCGGATCCGAAGTTCCGCGAGGAACTGTACGAGTACTGCGAAAAGACCAAGTGGCTGCAGCGGCCTCTTACGGCGGCTTCGGCTTCGGTCACAGCGAGGTGACAAATGGCAGGGCCAGCGCGCGGTAGAGTCACAATCGATGTGGAAGAGTGCAAAGGATGCGGGCTGTGCGTGGAGGCGTGCCCGCCCGAGTGCCTGGAACTGGCGCCGGACTTAAGCGCCTACGGAGTGCATCCGGCGCTTTACAGCGGGCACGACTGCACGGGATGTGGGATCTGCTTCTATTGCTGTCCGGAGCCGGGAGCGATCACGGTGTACCGGCGTCTCACTCCGGCGAAAAAGACGGGCGAAGACGCCCGTCCTGCACCAGCAACTACGGGAGGCGAACATGCGGCAGCTTTGTAAAGGAAATGTCGCCGTCATTAAGGGCGCGATCCAGGCGGGTTGCAGCGCCTATTACGGATATCCAATTACTCCGGCCAGTGAAATTGCCGAATCGGCGGCGTTGTATCTGCCGCAGGTGGGCGGCACATTTCTGCAGGCGGAGAGCGAAGTCGCCGCCATCAACATGGTGTACGGCGCAGCTGCGGCTGGGGCCCGCGTCATGACCGCTTCCTCTGGCCCCGGCCTCAGCTTAATGCAGGAAGGCATGTCGTATCTGGCGGGCGCAGAACTGCCTTGCGTCATCGTCGATATCGTGCGCGGTGGACCTGGGTTGGGCAACATTGCGCCTGAGCAGAGCGACTACTTCTGCATCGTGAAGGGTGGCGGCCACGGATGCTACCGCAACATCGTGCTGGCGCCGGCTTCGGTGCAGGAGATGGCCGACCTCACCGCTCTGGCCTTTGAGCTGGCAGACAAATACCGCAATCCGGCTGTCGTGATGGCCGACGGCTTCATCGGGCAAATGATGGAACCGTTGGAGATCAACTACCAACCTCCGGTGCTGCCCGAGAAACCCTGGGCGGTAAAAGGAACGGCGGAAACCCGCGCCAATCTGGTGAGTTCAATCTTCCTCGAGCCGGATGAACTGGAGAAACACATTCGCGAACTGGAAGCGAAATATATCCGCTGCGCCGAGGCGGAGAGGCGCTTTGAAACCTACCGAGCGGAGGACGCGGACATCCTGCTGGTCGGGTTCGGAATTGTTTCGCGCGTGTTGCGCTCCACGATCGAAAGCCTGCGCAAAGAAGGAATCAAGGCGGGGCTGTTCCGTCCGATCACGCTGTGGCCGTACCCATCCGCAGCTCTGGCCGAAGCGGCTGCGCGCGTCGAGAAAGTGCTGGTGGTCGAGTTGAGTAACGGCCAGATGCTCGAAGACGTGAAGCTGGCGCTTAACGGAAAAGTCCCGGTGGAGTTTTATGGACGCGTCGGCGGCAATGTTCCGTCGGTCGAGGAACTGTTTCAGCAGGTGATTGAGCGAGTAACTGTGCTGGTGTGAGCGTAGGGGCAGGTGAGAGACACCTGCCTCGAGGCGAGCGGGAGAGAGATCATGGCTAACGAGAACAAAAACGTTGTGGCAGAGCCGGAAGTCAGTGTCGAGTATGAAGTAGTTCACTCCAAGTCGCCGGTGTTTTATGACCTCTACGAGCGCAAGGCGGAGCTCAAGCAGCAGACGCATTACTGCCCCGGTTGCGGCCACGGGGTAATTCATAAGCTGATTGCCGAGTCTCTCGAAGATCTCGGGGTGAAGGACGACACGATTTTCGTCAGCCCGGTCGGCTGCTCGGTATTCGCTTATTACTACTTCGACGTGGGCAATGTGCAGGTCGCTCACGGGCGCGCGCCGGCGGCGGCGACGGCTTTGAAACGTTCTTGTCCGGGAAAGATTGTCATCTCGTATCAAGGGGACGGAGATCTGGCGGCAATTGGGACCGCGGAGATTGTTCATGCCGCGAATCGCGGCGAAAAAATCAGCGTCTTCTTTGTGAACAACGCGATTTATGGAATGACCGGCGGCCAGATGGCGCCCACCACGCTAATCGGCGAAAAAAGCACGACCTCGCCGTTTGGACGACAGCCCGGGAACGAGGGTTTCCCGCTGCACATGGCGGAACTGCTGGCCACGCTGGATGCCCCTGTGTATATCGAGCGAGTAGCGCTCTCGGACAGCAAGAACATTATGCGGGCGCGGCGCGCGGTTCGCAAAGCCCTCGAAATCCAGAAAAACGGCGGAGGGTTTACCTTTGTTGAGATTCTTTCGCCCTGTCCGACGATCTGGGCCAAAGATCCCGTCGAAGCGCGTGCGTGGATCCAGGAAAAGATGATTCCGGTGTTCCCGCTGAACGTGTTTCGCGACCGCAAGCTGGAGATCGCACCGCAGGTCACGCCGCACCATCCGGCACCCGAGGTACTGGGAATTCTCAGCGATGGGCAAACGGAAGTCACAACGGCCAAAGCGCACCACCATCATCATCATTTCAAGAATTTCAGTATTAAGGTTGCGGGATTCGGCGGCCAGGGTGTGCTGTTGCTAGGGCAATTGCTGACCGAAATGGGCATGCGTGAAGGTTTGGAAGTAAGCTGGCTGCCATCGTACGGGCCGGAGATGCGCTCAGGCAGCGCGCACTGCCATGTTTGTTTGTCGAAGGAGCGCGTGGGATCGCCACTAATTTCTCATCCTAATGTGCTGATTGCGATGAACGAAATTTCCTTGCGCAAGTTTGCGCCGCAAGTTCCAGCCGACGGAGTGATTCTCTACAACCGCGACAGCCTGCCAGAAGACTTCGAAAAACCGGCCGCGCAGGTGATTTGTATTCCGGCATCGGAGATGGCCGACAAGCTGGGATCGACGAAGGCGGCCAACATCGTCCTGATGGGAGCGCTACTCGAAGAGACTGAGTGCCTGGGTGCGGACACGGCGATGAAAACCATCGAGGACAAAGTCAAGAAGGTTGCGCTGCTGGACGTAAACCGGAAGGCGCTCGCCGCGGGACGGCAATTTATCGATCACGAAGCCCATCTGGCGGCGCAAAGCCAACCGGACGGGTTTGCGGATTAGTTCGGGAAAAACTTAGGCATGGATTACGCGGATCAAAACTGTTCGCCGCGGATTTGCGCGGATCAACGCGGATAGATCCTCTTATTATTTCATTTCTCACTTGGTCATTCCGGCGATTTCTCTGTTTGTCATTCCGACCGCAGGGAGGAATCTGCTTTTGGGAATTTGATGGATCACAGATTCCTCGGCGCTTCACTTCTAGGAATGACAAGGGGTTTGGTGTCGGCACAGATTCGCGGATCATGCAAACCGTCCCCTCACCCTTCCCTGTGACCCTCCTCACAGACCCTTTGCCCATCGGCGGAATTGAATAGTCTGTTGGACAATTTTGCGCCGGCGGAGCACCCGCGGCCAAGGAGACCATTCATGAGCACGCTCGTTCTCGATAAGAAAGCCGATCTCGCAGGACCGGGCATCGGCGATTACAAAGAGCTGGAACAAATCCTCCCCCGCGACTATCACACACTGCTGAGCCCGCGGGAAACGCAGCAAGCCGTGTTTCACGTAAAGCGCTACATCGAAGACAACCTCTGCCGCGAACTCAACCTGATGATGGTTGAAGTGCCGCTGATCGTCGACGTCGAAAGCGGCGTTAACGACATGCTCGACCGCGACGGCTCGCGCACGCCCATTCAGTTCCACATCTCCAACGACCGCAACCTGCACCCAGTCGATGCCCAGGTCGTGCAGGCGGCCACGAAGTGGAAACGGGTCGCGCTCAAGCAGTTCGATTGCCGCGTCGGAGAAGGCATCTGCACCGATATGCGTGCCGTCCGTAAAGATTATTTTCTCGACCACGACCACTCCGCCTACGTCGATCAATGGGACTGGGAGCGGGTGATTATCGCCGAACAGCGGAATCTCGATTTCCTAAAGGGAATCGTGCAAAAGATTTGGAGAGTGATCGTCGGCGCCGAGAAGTTCGCGCAGGAACTTTTCCCGCAACTCAACGATTACCGCTATCCCAATCTTCCCGGGGAATTAACATTCCTCCACGCGGAAGAAATTCTCGATATGTATCCCGACCTGCCGCGCAAGCAGCGGGAAACTGAAGTCCTGCAAAAATATCCGGCAGTTTTCATCATTGGCATCGGCTGGCCGCTGAAAGATGGCTATCCGCATGAAATGCGCGCCGCCGATTACGACGACTGGGTCACCGACACGCACGATGAAACCGGCAAAGACACGCACGGCCTCAATGGCGACATCCTGGTGTGGAACCACGTGACCAAGCGCCGCCATGAGCTGACCTCGATGGGCATCCGCGTGACCGCGGAGACCTTGAAGAAGCAGTTGCAGCTATCGAACCAACTCGACTTCATGCATCTGCCCTATCATCAGGGGATTTTGAACCATCAGTTGCCGCTCTCGATCGGCGGAGGCATTGGCCAGTCGCGGACAATGATGCAGCTTTTGAGGAAGGCCCATTTGGGCGAAGTCAGCGTGACGGTGTGGCCGCATATTTTGAAGGAGATTTGCGCGAAGAAGAACATCTTCGTGCTGGAGTAGAAAAACAGTTAGATCTTCGATTGGGCCCCATTCTTTGCATCTTCATTTGCCAAGGATGGGGATTTTTCTGCGGGTCCCAAGCTGTCGGCGGGAGGATTTCTAGCCGGCAGGTAGGATGATTGACATCCTTTCTGATTACAGCTAGGATATTCTACGTCAGAACCTGCCCGGCGGACATGGTGAACAGAAAACGGGCAACGAAGCGCGGCAAGCGGGAAAAGAGAGTTGATGAGACGCTGTATCTCTCCGGCAAACGAAGAGGCGCGGTACTAAAAGAAGAAGCCTGGTTTGACGGCGATCAAGTGGTGAAGTATAGCCTGGCTTACATCAACCCCCGGATTTGTCCTATCGATAACGGGCGCATTCTCGGCTACGACAACACTCATCAATATCACCATCGGCATTTCAAGGGGAGCGTCGAGAACATCGCCTTCCACGGTTATGAAGCGCTGGTGAGAAGGTTTGAACGAGAAGTACGCGAACTCTGGAAGGCGGAAGATGAGCAAAAAAACGAAGATCCGCATCACTAACGACGGCGTGAAAGGATTTTTCGACCGTGCCCGGGAGCGCGCCCGAAAGTTCGGACCGCGGTGAGGAACTGGCGCCGGAGATGACGATTTCCTTTGAGAACGCCAGCGACATGATGCGGGTTCTGTCGCCCCAGCGGGTTCGCGTCCTGCGGATCGCCCGACAGGGAGCCGCGCCAGTTTCCACGCTGGCGAGCGGGTTGAACCGCGATACCCGCGCGGTCAGCCGTGACGTGGATTTGCTGGAGCAGCTAGGATTGCTTCGCACCTGGTACCAGACGAATCCCGGACACGGCAAACGCAGAATCGTGGAACCTTGCGCCGCAAAATTCCAGTTCGTCGCAACGGTGTAATCGGGCGAATCTGCCTTTTGGCGGCTTGTGCTGCCGCCGCAAGGGCAGGCTTTTGCTTCGTCGAAAGCCTGCCGACGAAGGATCTACGTGTTCGTTTTTCCGCCACCTGCGTCTATCCTCAGAAACGACGCATCTAGCACGCTATACTTCAATCTGTGGCCAGGTTCGTTTGTCTCATCTCGCCGGCCCGGCAGAATGAGGAAACTTCCTAAAGCCTATTGGGCACTTTTCTAAGTCGCCCATGAAAGAATTCTGCCTCTACTAAAAACGGCAGCTCGCCCAGATCTACTGAATCCAGTCTTCGGTCTTCCGCAACGGAATCCCGCCAAGAAACGCCCGGCGCCATCGGCAAACGAGCAGTATTGGCTCGACTGGTTTTATGAGTTCACTGAAATCGATTCCTCGATGAACAGGCTGGATCAAGCGCTGGCGTACCTCTCGCACTATCCCGCCAGTAGAACCTTTCGCTTTCACGGACTGTCCGAGGCAAGTTGGCTTCGATACCACATCGAAGTGCATCTGCAGGAGACCTATGTCCTCTCCGAACGTCTCGGTCGTTTCCTCAGGAAGGCAGAGAAGGCAGCGATAAACGCTCGCGACAAGGCGGGCGTGAGTTCGGTGACGAAACTGAAGAGAGCCCTCGACGCCTTCCTAAAGAGTGTTGTGGCGACTCGAAGTAGCCACGTTCACGAGCACCGATTCCAAGATGATGAACTGAAGAACCTGGACACACTCGTTCTTCTTACGAGTGCCGGGAAGATGCGCAGCCTCCGTGGGCTCAGAAGGGGCCCAGTATCTGACGGCCCTCCTCAAATGGCGTAGACAGGTGCAGACAAACAACAAGGAAACCCAGAAACTGTGCGTCGCCGTTTTGGAAGAAGCGAAGGACATCCTCACGCGGAACGAGCCGCCGCGTGGTTCAAGTCACGCGCCGCAGGAATAACGGGGCGGCCTTGCGCCGTCCCGTCCTGACTGAATGTTGAGTCCTGACCGCTGAGAGCCACGTCCCCTCACGCATGAATATCCGCCGTCTGCTCAATCCGCCGCACTCGAATCTGCTTCTCGCGCTTGCGCGTCTGTGCGATGTCGTATGCCGATTGCATCCGCATAAGCGTGTCCATCTTCACTCCGAACGCTTTTTCAATCCGCAAGGCCATGTCGCCCGAGAGATCAGCTTTAGCATTGAGCAAGCTAGACAGCGCGGGCCGGGAAACCTGAAGTGCTACCGCTGCTGCCGTCACCGTGAGGCCGGCGGGCCCGATAATCTCCGTCCGAATAAAATCCCCAGGATGGGGCGGGTTCTTCATAGGCATGGTTTGCTCCAGCAGTTCTAATGATAGTCTTCCAAATTCACATCACAGATCTCATTCTCCCCCGCATCCACACGAAACGTCAGCCGCCGGTTGCGGGTCACAGTCAGGCTCCATGTTCCCTTGCGGTCGCCCGCCAGCGTGTGCGCCTTCCAGGCGGGAAGCGAGCGCAATTCTTCCGGGTCTTGCATTCCGTCAAGATATGCCAGCATTTTTCGAAGCTTCTCAGCCGAATCGGGTGGTACAGCCTTGGCACCATCTTCCTCGTAGAGCCGCCTGAGGCCCTTATGAGAGAAGTTTCGTATTCTCACTTGCTTAGTGTAGCCTGTAGCCTAACACTTGTCAAACGATGCTTGCCCTGACTTCGCGCCTCCGTAATGGGTGGCTAACTGCTGCCAAGAATCCGCGGGCGAGGGGCCCCGCGCCTCACAATCATGTGCAAACCAAAACAAGAGCGGCCCGAACTTCCGGGCCGCCACATGGATTTTGCTGATGGCTGAAAGCTAAGAGAGAACAGCTGTTACTATGTTCCCTCGCTCCAGCCCGCCAGATACTCTTCCTGCTCCGGCGTCAGCTTATCGATCTTAATCCCGATCGACTCAAGCTTGAGTTTGGCCACGCGCTTATCCAGGTCATCCGGAACTTTGTAAACTTTCTTTTCCAGCGTCTTGGCATTCTTGACCATGAAGTCGGCCGACAGCGCCTGGTCGGCAAAGCTCATATCCATAACGGATGGCGGATGTCCCTCAGCCGCTGCCAGATTGATCAGCCGGCCCTCACCGAGCAGGTTGATCTTGCGTCCATCGCGCAGCGAGTACTCTTCCACAAAATTCCGCGTGGTGCGCTTTGAAGACGACATCTTTTCCAGCGCCGGAATGTCAATCTCTACGTTGAAGTGCCCGGAGTTGCTGATAATTGCGCCGTCTTTCATCAGCTCGAAGTGTTCCTTCGCCAGCACGTTCTTGTTGCCGGTCACGGTGCAGAACACATCGCCCAGTTTGGCGGCTTCGCTCATCGACATCACGCGGAAACCGTCCATCACGGCTTCGAGCGCCTTCGTCGGATCGACTTCGGTCACGATCACTTCCGCGCCCGCGCCCCGAGCCCGGCTGGCCAGACCGCGTCCGCACCAGCCGTAGCCGGCGACCACGAACTTCGATCCCGCGAGCAGGAAGTTCGTGGCACGGATAATGCCATCAATCGTCGATTGGCCGGTGCCGTAGCGGTTGTCGAACAGATGCTTGGTGTCAGCATCGTTGACCGCGACGATGGGAAACTTCAACACGCCTTCCTTCGCCATGGCCCGCAGCCGGATCACGCCGGTCGTGGTTTCTTCGGTGCCGCCGATCACTCCCGGTAGCGCATCGGTCCGCTTGGTGTGAAGAACGGTGACCAGGTCGGCACCGTCATCCATGGTGATGTGCGGCTTGTGATCGATGGCCGCCAGGATGTGGCTGTAATAGGTGTCGTTGTCCTCGCCCTTAATGGCGAAAACGGAAATGCCGTGGTCGCGCACCAGGCTGGCCGCCACGTCGTCCTGCGTGGAAAGCGGGTTGGAGGCGCAGAGCACAACATCGGCGCCGCCGTCGCGCAGCGTGATTGCCAGATTTGCGGTCTCGGCGGTCACGTGCAGGCAGGCGGAAATGCGGATGCCCTTCAGCGGCTGGTTCTTGATGAATTCCTTGCGGATAATTTGCAGGACCTTCATCGACTGGTTTGCCCAATCAATGCGCTTCTTGCCAAGGTCGGCAAATTCCATCCCTTTCACATCACATCGAACTTGCGTTGGTGTCGTTGCCATACGTCTCCTGTGGCGCTGATTTTCTGAACTGAAATTTCGGTCGGGTGGCCCACTCAAGCGTTTGCTGCTTGAGTGGGAAAATAAAATTACTTCTTGCCCGCATGTGCCGGCTCGCGCACTCCCGCCGCGCTCGCCAGCTTCGCAGCCTTGTCGGTCGCTTCCCAGGTGAAATCGGGATCGTTGCGGCCGAAGTGCCCGTAAGCGGCGGTCTTGCAATAAATCGGACGGCGCAGATTGAGCGACTCGATAATGCTTTTCGGAGTGAGCTTGAAATGCGACCGGATCAGCTCCTGTATGACCGAGTTTTCGACTTTGCCAGTGCCGAATGTATCGACGAGAACGCTGACCGGCTCGGCCACGCCGATGGCGTAAGCCAGTTGCACTTCGCAACGGTCGGCCAGTCCAGCGGCAACAACGTTCTTCGCGATGTGGCGCGCCATGTATGCCGCCGAGCGGTCGACCTTGGTCGGATCTTTTCCGCTGAACGCGCCGCCACCGTGCCGTCCCATGCCGCCGTAAGTGTCGACGATGATCTTGCGTCCCGTCAGTCCGGTGTCGCCCATCGGTCCGCCGATTACGAAACGTCCCGTCGGATTGATGTGATACTTAGTGTCTTCATCGAGCAGATGGGCCGGAATGGTGTGTTGAATGACGTGCTTCAGAATGTCGCTGCGCAGTTCGTCGTTGCCTACGGTTTCGGCGTGCTGGGTCGAAATCACGACCGCATCGACGCGCACCGGTTTGCGGTGCTCGTCATATTGAACTGTGACTTGAGATTTGCCGTCGGGCCGGAGGTAGGAAAGTTTGCCGTTCTTGCGGACTTCGGTGAGCCGCATGGTGAGTTTGTGCGCCAGTGAAATCGGCATCGGCATCAGTTCCGCCGTCTCATTGCAAGCGTAGCCGAACATCATGCCCTGGTCGCCGGCGCCGCCGGTATCTACGCCCATGGCGATATCGCCAGACTGCTTGTTGATGCTCGAAATCACCGCGCAGGTGTTGGAGTCGAATCCAAACAGCGCGTTGTTGTAGCCGATGGAGGCGATGGTGCCGCGGACCAGGGTCTGGAAATCGACGTAGGCTTTGGTGGTAATTTCGCCGGCGATTACGACCAATCCGGTCGCGGTCAGGGTCTCGCAAGCCACGCGGCTGGTCGGATCGTCGGCTAGGCAGGCATCCAGGATGGCATCGGAAATCTGGTCGGCAATTTTATCAGGATGTCCCTCGGTCACCGATTCCGAGGTAAACAGGTAACGGTTCTTATGTGACACGCATTTCTCCTTCGGGCAACGGGCGTTAGGTCTGGGAGGGGAATCAAGACACAACAGCCACGAGGTTGTCGGCTAAAACTCCCTTAAAAAGTTATCAGAGAAAGGCGCGGGAAGCAATTTGTTTGGCTGCTCCGGCAAGCCTTTGCAGCCAGAGGTATTTAGCGCGCGGTGGACGGCGAATTGGGGCCTTAAACGGATGGCGGGTCGAGAACTAACGAGGCCCGGTGACCGGTGCCCCAGGTGCCGCGAGCCGGGTTTGCGAGCTCACCTGGGGTAAAGGAATATTCGTGGGGAGCCGCCAGATATCGCCGTTTCCCGATCTCTCGCCGTTCACTCCGACTCGATTTCCACTACTCCCTTTTCGCGCAGCGCATAGTGCCGAAAGCTGCTCCACTTCCAGTCCCCGGGTTCTTTTACCAGACCCCGCTTCACCGGATTCCGGTGAATGTAGCGTAACTTGACGCCGAACTCGCGCTCATTACGAACGTTGCGATCGTAATAGCGCTTCTGCCAGAATGAGCCTTGGCGCTCGCGGGGCACACGCCTGCTGAACGACAATTTCAGGTCCCGCATGGCGTCGGCAAGGGTGCCGTGAGCGGGTTCGCTGACCAGCAGGTGGACGTGCTCAGGCATGACGACGTAGGCACAAATTCGCCATGCGCGGCGGCAACGAGCGTCTTGCAGGCACTGGAGGAAAAGATCGTAGACTTGGAGAGAATCGAAGAAGGGTTGCCGGCGATAACAACTGAAGGTGAGAAAGTGAGATTGCTGGGAGTGGTGAAGGCGATGGAGACCGCGTGGCACGGAGAGAGGATAGACGATCTCGCCGCGTGCTGGCGGTGACGGTTGAACATGGTCTCCCCAGGTGAGCTCGCAAACAACGCTCGCGGCACCTGGGGCACCCGGCTATTATTCAGGGATGGGCGATCTCCATCCGTCAATCGAGATCAAAATCGAACGGGCCGATAAGCATATCCGTGAGGTGGATGCTGCGATCACTCGGTTCCTTGAAACAAACCCCTACAAAGTCCGGGCCGGTCTCGATCCCGAGCAACGACCGACGTATTTTGTCGCGGACATCAATCCAGTCCCGCTGCTCATCCCAGCTATAACTGGCGATGCTATCCAAAACCTCAGAACCGCCCTGGACTACTTGGTTTGCCTCCTTTGGAGTCGAACCAATAGCGGAGACTGCAAAATCTCGTTCCCGATCTTCGACAGCGCCACGGAATACAAAGCCGGAGCAGCGGGAAAGATAAAGGGATTGAGGCAAGATGCCGTAGATGAGATCAGCGCGGTTGAACCATACAAAGGTGGGGCAGGCGTTTGGCTCTGGCAACTTCACAAACTCAGCATCGTTGATAAACACAGACTCCCGATCACCGTTGCCGCTGGAAATCTGGGAGTACATTTGCCGAGCCTGTATCCGGAGTTGTTCACGAAAGCGGCGCAAGCGAACCCGTGGATATTGGGTGTAGACGCCTTCAAATGCCCGCTCGAAATAAACGACATAATTTTTCGGGACGAGCCCGGCAGAGAACTCAAGAAGGAAATGAAGCTCCCCATTTTCGTAGCGTTCCACGAACCTAGTATTTTCCAGTGTCAGCCGGTCGTTGTATTTCTCAAGAACATGTCGCACGCGCTTAGAAACCTCTGTGTCAGCTTTGCTCCGTTGTTCGCCTAAACGTTCGCGCACGCGCACACTCCTATTTCTCATTTTGTTCGCCCTCCCCAACAACAACCTGTAGTGGTCTGGTGAGTGAAGCGGATACCCATCAGCAGTCTTTCTCACTCACCCCTAGGGCAGAGGTCACTGACAATCCGCCGCGACACGCGCGAGAATTTCTTCTGGCAGTCTGAGGATGATTCGGGCTGGCCTTTTGCCTGTTGCTGTCGAGTCCCCGCACGAGAATGAGACTCGAATTTGAGAGGTATATAGTGTGGGACTGTGAGGACGAAACCAGAGATTCCGGCTTAATCGAAATGCGAGTTTCCCCGATCCGTCAAGATACTACGGGACACGTACCAAAACGGTATAGGACGCGAGGCGCGCGATGGAAATGATTTACTGTCCCAACTGTGGGAAGCAATCAGGCTTCAAGAGGACGCTGGGTTTCGGCACGTTATTTATGGTCGTGCTGACTTTGGGCCTGTGGCTTCTGGTGATTCCAATGTATCCGCCGCGCTGTATAAACTGCGGCCTGCCGCGCAACGTGGCATTTTGGCAGAACGTGGAACGCGTTGGGTTCTTTAAGGCCTTCACCCCGTCGATCGTGATTGGCATCCTCGTGGTTGTCGCTATTGTGTTGTTGCTATTCGTTTGGACTTCCAAGCCCCGCCCCGAGCATCAGACTGATCGAGCAGCTTTTGATACTGCCCACCCTTCTGACCAGACGTGCCCGATCAAGAAAATACATCCGGGCATGATGTTGGAAGATGTTCGCAGTCAGCTTGACGGATATGTAATGGATTATCGCGGCAGTCGCCAAGACGAGGAGGTTTACTACGTGACCGCTGGAGTCTGTCATGCTTTTTTGGACTTCAACTCCCAAGACAACGGGTTAGATGCCATCGATTACGGGGAGGGGTTCAACAAAATCGAGTTCCGCAACCATGTTTCGTCTCCCAGCCCATCACCTCAGGATGCGGGTATCACGGATCACTCTGGTGGCTCTGCTGCTTCGCCGCCGCCTGGAGCCGCCAAAGGATACCCAGTTTCTGAGAAGATTTTTGTTGAGGCGTACGTGGTGGCAAACAGAGGACACGATGATTTAGACGAGGCTCAGCTTACACAACTTGCGCACGATGAATATAGAATGGGCCAGAACATAGATACTCAAATTCTACTTCTAGGGGGAGGCGTCCTCAGCACGCGGGGGAAACGCGCAATTGATTATCTCGACAAGCTTAACCATGGGACGTCGCAAAGGTGATGAATTACCGTGGCAGTTTGGCTACAGTCCATATTTAGAGCGGGGGTTTAACCACCAATCCTGACCCTCTGTGTAAACAATAGCGGCAACTCCTTAGTAAGCAGAATCTCTGCTTCCTCTTGTGTAATAGCTTCGGCGTGTCGGCGTTCGACTGTCACTACAATGCGGTAATCATCCGAATTGTGTTCAATTCTTGCGACGTTTTTCTCAATCTGCATAGCTTTACCAACCATTTTGTTCTCCCTCAAACCAAGGCTACCATTTCGCCGTTTCATCGTGCATGCCATTTTACGAAACACGGCTGCCTCAGGAAGGGGCCCCTAAACAGTCGATTGTTTCAGCGAGGTCCGTTAGGTTCTAGCAGGTCCGAAACCGGCGGCTCAACCTCCGGGGAACATCGCGTAGTAAACTTCCAGCATCCCTATGCGCTTGTAATACCGGTACAGTTCGTCTCGGCCCATACGTCGGTGAAACGTGCGCCTTCGGCGCGGCAGTTGGGTGAGGTGCGGTGAGTGCGTGGTATCTAATTCATATGCCTGTGCTCATGTCGATTTTCTATCTCTTGTCCGGGCACATTTCCTTGATCGGGATTATTTCCGTTGCCCTTCCGGCAATGCTGATCGCCGGACACCTCATGCACTATTTGATTGAGCGCCCCTCGATGAAGTTTGGTCGGAAGCTGACGGGCCGGTAGCGACGGCGAGCCTTACCCTTTATGAAACGGGCCGCCGCGTTTCTTCTTCCCACTGTTTAGAAGTTAGGCCGCGCTTTTTTCGGTCCCGATGCGCCCATAGGTTCAGCAACACTATGAAAGCAATAGCCACAATTCCCAAAGCCAGCAATGATTCGGTCATCACCGTCCATCGGGCGACGATAACGATGCTGCTGGATTGTGTTTGTCGCGCAACAAGGAATACATGACGGCTCCGCGCATGATGCAGGCGAGTTTGTCCTTATGCGAAAAGCCGATGCTCGGAAGAAAGGTGTTGCTGCCTGTGACGATCTCTTTTACCACATGTTTGAGGTCCCAGTAGGTCTGACGGCAAAGGTTGGGGTGCTTCCGTAGATATTTCACGTTCAACGCGCCGGAGCCGATCAGATAGCGACGGAACAGCGCCCTGCCGTCGTCGCTTGTCTTCCTCCCGTGGTAGTGAGAAACGGCCATATCCGGCACGTATTCGAGAGTCGCACCAGCGAGATAGGCGCGGAAAATATAATCGGTATCCTCGCCCGATCCGACGCGAGAGCCGGGGCCAAAGTCTTCATCAAAGGGGCACGGTGCCCCAGGTGCCGCGAGCCGGGTTTGCGAGCTCACCTGGGGTAAAGGAATATTCGCGGAGTGCCGCCAGATATCGCGGTTTCCCGATCTCTCGCCGTCACTTCGACTCGATTTCCACCACCCCTTTTTAGCGCAGCGCATAGTACCGAAAGCTGCTCCACTTTCAATCGCCGGGTTCCTTTACCAGACCTCGCTTCACTGGATTCCGGTGGATGTAGCGTAACTTGACGCCAAACTCGCGCTCATTGCGAACGTTGCGATCGTAATAGCGCTTCCGCCAGAATGAGCCTTGTCATTCGCGGGGCACACGCTTGCTGAACGACAATTTCAAGTCCCGCATGGCGTCGGCGAGGGTGCCGTGATCGGGTTCGCTGGCCAGCAGGTGGACGTGCTCAGGCATGACGACGTAGGCGTAAATTCTCCATGCGCAGCGGCGACGAGCGTCTTGCAGGCAGTGGAGGAAAAGATCGTAGACTTCGAGGGAGTGGAAGAAGGGTTGTCGGCAATAACAGCTGAAGGTGAGAAAGTGAGATTGCTGGGAGTGGTGAAAGCGATGGAGACCGCGTGGCACGAAGAGAAGATAAACGATCTCGCCGCCCGATGGCGGTGACGGTTGAACATGGTCTCCCCAGGTGAGCTCGCAGACAACGCTCGCGGCACCTGGGGCACCCGGCATCCCATTGGCATGAGGGGATCGGTGACTCGTCGCTCGAGGAAGAGCGTAGTCCGTAACAAAACCCGAAGAGCGCGCAACACCCGCAAACGCTGAGCAGAGACCTAGCGTTACTCCGAACCAGCGGGTGACAAATACGATTGCAAAGGGGGGTCGCGCTCTACCATCCGGGCGTGATGTCGTATGAGGATTTGAAAGCCGCGAATCGAAAAGACATTGTAGTCTGTGGCGCGGGTGCCCAGCCCGCGATCCGCGTGAATCCGCGGCGAGGGTCTTATCGCTTTCGGAACACTTCAAACACCAGATTGAACAACTGCACCAGCGTGATCCCGATCGCTGCGTAGACGGCAATTTCCAATCGCCGGCTGGCGTCTTTGGCGCCGCGCAGCAGATTCGCGACCTCGCTCTGGGAGTGGTAAAGAGTGTCCGCGAGTTGCTCAAAGTGCTCGGTCGAAGCCCGCAATCGTTCCAGCACACGTGAGGTCGCAGAAAGCGCCGCCGCCATCTGCTCGCCGTTGCGCATGTCGAGTTCGGTTTTGCAGGCGGCTCACCACACCGTTCCCGGCGGATTGTCGTACATGCGCTGGCGGATTTCTTCGTAAGAGCGGGTGCGCAGCAGATTGACCAGGGCCTGGACGGTGTCGTTTTCCCGGCGTTCTACCGTGGGGATCGGCATGTTGGCGAGTCTACCAACTCACCCCCGGGTTACTTAGATACCCAAAGTGCAGTGCCGTAAAGCCTGTTTAGACCGGTTCAGGGTAAGTCACTTTGCGTGACTAAAGGTGTTTGCGATCTCGTGAATTTCTCCGCGCTTTTCGCGGCCGTACTCTGCGACCTCTGCGTTTTCGATTTCTTAACCCAGAGCACGCCGAGAGTATTTTGCCCCGCGAACCTTGTCATGCGAAGTAACCAACCCTCTCTTATTTCGTCTAAAATGCTTTTATGGCCCTCGCAAGAAAAATTCCGGAGCCCCGCGTATGGCCGCTGTTCATCTCGTAATCAACAACGTTCCCCATGAAATCGACGTTGCGCCCGACACGCCATTGTTGTGGGTGCTGCGCGACACGCTCAGCCTCACCGGCACCAAGTACGGTTGCGGCATGGGATTGTGCGGCGCCTGCACGGTTCATCTCGATGGTGAAGCGGTTCGCTCGTGTCAAACTTCAGTTTCATCCGTTGGTGTGAAGAAAATCACCACCATCGAAGGCTTGTCCGCGGCCAACAACCACCCGCTGCAACTCGCGTGGATCGCCGAGCAGGTGCCACAGTGCGGATATTGCCAGTCGGGACAAATTATGTCGGCGGTTGCGCTGCTGGCGCAAACTCCGCACCCCACCGACGATCAGATCGACTCGGCCATGGTCGGCAATCTTTGCCGCTGCGGCGTCTATCAGCGAATCCGGCGCGCCATCCATCGCGCCGCGCAGGGAGCATGAGCATGGCCATCGACCGTCGCACATTTCTGGTTCGTGGGGCAGCCGCCGGCGCCGGGCTGATCATTGGCGTGCGTCTTCCTGAACCGTTACTTTTTGCTCAGGAAGACTCAGCGGGGAAGAAGAAACCCGCGCCCAATCCGTTCATCGCCTACATTCACGTGAAACCCACAGGGCAGATTTCGCTGATCGTTGCGAAATCGGAAATGGGGCAGGGCATTCGAACAGGCCTGGCCATGTGCCTGGCCGAAGAAGCCGAAGTGGATCTGAGTTCGGTGACGGTGGAGCAGGCCGAGACGCGTCCCGATCTATATGCGCATCTCGGAACCGGCGGCAGCAGCAGCACCATGGAAAATTTCGATCCGCTGCGTCAGGCGGGAGCAACGGTGCGGGAGATGATGATCTCGGCAGCAGCGGCGCAATGGAAAGTCCCGCGCCGTCAGTGCCGGGCGAGCAAAGGCACAGTTGTGCATTCGGCTTCTTCACGCCGCGCCACTTACGGAGAGCTGGTCGAGGCCGCATCGAAACTACCGATTCCGACCGCCAAGAGCATCGAGCTCAAGGATCCTTCCGAGTTCAAGCTGATCGGACAGCCGTATCCGCGCGTGGATATTCCTTCGAAATCGAATGGCAGCGCGCAATTCGGCCTCGACGTGCGGGTACCCGAAATGTTGTTTGCAGTGGTCGCGCGCTGTCCAACCGTTGGCGGTCGCGTTGGCAGTTTCGACGCCGCCAAAGCCAAGGGCATGCCCGGCGTCCGCGACATTTCCGAGATTCCTCCCATCGGTCCCGACATGTTTGTGACCGGCGGAATTGTGGTTGTCGCCGATTCAACCTGGGCCGCGATGCAGGCGCGGGATGCGCTGCAAATCACGTGGAACCGCGGCACAGCCGTTTCCGAATCGACGGACACGCTCCGCGATGCTTTGCGCGCCGCCGCTCACAAGCCCGGCAAACGTGCGCGAAACGATGGTGACGTTGATGCCGCGCTCGCCAAAGCGACCAAGCACGTCGAGGCCGTCTACGAATTCCCATTCCTCGCTCACGCCACGATGGAGCCGATGAACATTACGCTCCACGCCCGCGAGAGCCAATGTGAAGTGTGGGCGCCAACCCAATCGCCCGACTGGGTGCAGCGCACAGTCGCGAACCTTTTGCAGCTTCCTCCGGAAAAAGTCACAGTTCATACCACGCTCATGGGCGGAGGCTTTGGCCGCCGCTACATGGCCGATTTTCCTGCCGAAGGAGCGCTCATCGCCCAAAAGGTCGGCAAGCCTGTGCAACTGGTTTGGACGCGCGAAGACGACATGACTCATGATTTCTATCGTCCCATGGCCTGCCATCACATGCTAGGTGCGCTCGATGCCGCCGGTCATCCTGTCGCTTGGGCGCACACCATGGCTACAACTTCCATCAACGGTTATTGGAATCCGAACGTTGATCCCGGGCAAACGGAACTTGGGGGTGCGAAAGAAATGCCTTATGCGATTCCCAACGTCCGGCTCGACTACAATCCGGTGTCGAGTGCGGTGCCGCGTGCGTGGTGGCGTTCGGTAGAAAATTCCTTCAACGGATTCGCGGTTGAATGTTTCATTGATGAATTGGCCGCAGCGGCCGGCAAAGATCCGGTGCAGTTCCGCAAGTCGCTTTTGGTCAAGCCGCCGAACTGGAAACCGCGTAGCGACGACGATCCCGACCCGGCGCGCTTACGGCATGTTCTCGAACTGGCCGCCGAAAAATCAAATTGGACTAAGCCGCTGTCCAAGGGCAAAGGACGCGGCATTGCTTCTTATTCTTCGTTTGGCAGTTATTTCGCCGAAGTCGCGGAAGTCACTGTTAGTGACAAATCGTTCAAAGTCGACCGCATTGTGGCCGTAGTCGATTGCGGCATCGCGGTAAATCCTGAATCGGTGCGATCGCAGACGGAAGGCGCCATCATCTTCGGTCTAAGTGCCGCGCTGAAAAACGAAATCACCATTCGCAACGGGGCGGTCGAGCAAACCAACTTCGACGGTTACGATCCGCTGCGCATCAACGAAGCTCCGCCGATCGAGGTCCACATCGTGAAGAGCACAGAAGATTGCGGCGGAATGGGTGAACCGGCGGTGCCTCCGTGCGCGCCCGCGGTGGCAAATGCAGTGTTCGCCGCATCGGGCAAACGCTTGCGGCGACTGCCCTTTCAGTTGACCTGAAAAGCTCGCCACCTCAGAACGAGAACCTCGCTGAGAACTGCAGCACTCGCGGCAGACCGTTCGGGCTGATCTCCTGCAGCGTGCCGAAATTTCCCGGCCCGGTGTTAGGCACCAGATAACAGGTCTGGTTCAGCGTCATTCCATCCCCGCAGTTGCTCCCGATCGGGTTGTACTGCAGTTGATTGATCCCGTCGCCGTTCTGCACATAAAAGTTGGCGTGATTGAAAAGATTAAAGGCTTGGACTTGAAATTCGATTTCTTTGCCTTCCGTGATGGCAAAGCTCCGCGCCAAGCCGAGATCGATTCGTTCCAGCCACGGGCCGTAAAACGAGTTGATCCCGATTCCTGGCGTAGGGCCTGCGCCATTGATGCCCCCGGCGGTGTTTGCGGTGTCCTGGTTGAAGGCCGTGTCGTTCAAATTCCCATTGGCGCCGTCGCAATTGCTGAACGACACGGTCGAACTGGTGCACGCAGGGCTGAGCAGAGCCGCGTACGGACGCCCCGACGAGAAGTCCATCACTGTGCTTAACCTCCAATTCGCCAGCAGCGCGCGTCCCGCTCCTGACGAAGTGAATTGTTCCAGCCTCGGCACGTAAACCGCCGCAAGGCTTATCCGGTGCCGCTGATCGAGCAGTGAGGGAGCGTGCGTATTGCTGAAATCAAATTGATTGTTGAAGTCCATTCCGTCAAGCATGATGCTCTTTGCCAACGTGTAGGAGAATTGCAGCGAGAGGCCATGCGACATGCGCCGCTGCACTTGAACAAACAGAGAGTTGTAATAATTCTGCGCCGGACTGATCAGCTCGTTGATCTGTCCGAAGTTGGGATTGATGCGGCCTTCAGCCAACAGACCATTATCCATGTTCGGCAAAACGATCTGCTGCCCACTGCACGGCGCCGTAGCAGTTCCTGGGGGACAGACAACGTACGTAGTCGTTCCCGCCAGCGGCATCAAGTTCGGGTCATAGGCGCTGCCGGAAAGAATATGTACCCCGTGGTTCCACATGGTCCCGATGCTGACGGTCGTGTTCTGGGAAATCTCGCGCTCGATCTGCAAACTGGCTTGTAAAATGTATGGTACGCGGAACTGCGGCGAGACCAGCGAAATGTCGGGCGAGGCGGCAAACAGCGGCGAATCCGCAGGGAGAATATTCGGGAAGCTGGGAACCTGTTGGTTGGGCGGCCCCGAGGTGTAACTCAAGCTCACTTCGGATTGCTGCGAAGCCAATCCGTTCGAGATCACGGCATTGCGATAGTTCAGCCCGTTCATGTTGTCATAAAACCATCCGAAGCCCCCTCGCACCACCGTTTTCGGCGCAGGCTGCCAGGCAAATCCCAGGCGGGGCGCGAAGCGGTTGAACTGGTTGGGATATTGTCCGGTCAAAGGGAACGCTGGGTTTTCCTGCGGTTGCGGATAAACCTGAAAGTCCTCGCGCAGCCCCATCTCGATGGTCAACTGGGGCAGCGCCCGGAAAGTATCCTGAACGTAGAATCCGTAGTAGGGTACCGAAAAGGCAAATGTGGGCTTTCCCGTGGCTTGACTGAAGTTGTTGTATTGCCCGAGCGCGAAATCTTCCAGGTTTGAGAACTCATACAATCCCAGAGGCGAGCCAAAGTCGATGGCTTCGTTCGGATCGGCGCCTCCGTCATTGGTGTCTTCATCCCGGGAACGGCTCATTTCAAAGCCGAGCTGCAGGGTGTGCTTGCCCAGCACATAGTCGATGCGGTCGGCCAGAGAATATTGTTTTTCAAAAACCTTTCCGATCGAGAAAGCGGCGTTTCCCAGCGTGAACGCCGCGGGACTGTCGAGGATTACCGTCGGTGTGTTCGGGGCCAAGCCAGTGGGCGTGGCAGTCTCATTGTCCTGCGAGATGCCGGCGTGAAACTCGTTCAATAACCTCGTCGAGAATGCATGGGTCCATCCGGCGCTGGCCTGAAAGGTATGCACATAGGCGTTGGCCAGGGTTTGCAGCCCATAATTACCCACCGTCGGGTCAGTAATTACGCCGCCGGGCGAACTGAAGCGGTTGAAATTCAGGGAGAGGAACAAATTATCGTTCGAACTCGCCTGGAAGTCGAAGCGTGGAGTGAGGACAAGGTCGTTGCGATTTCTTGGTTTGACCCCGAGGTTGGAGTTCAAGCTATTAAGCACATTCGACACTTGCTGCAGGTAAACCGGATTTGTTGGATCCGGCGCAATGTCGCTGCCCGGAATCGGCAGCAGCCCGTTCGGCGCGGGCAGCGTTGTTCCCGGAGGCAGCCCAAAGTTTGCTGCCAGGAAAGAACCCAGATTGCCCGGAGTCGGAGTCAGCGCGGAGTTGATGACTGGAATGGGATCGTTGCGCAATTGCTGTTCGTAATCCATGAAGAACCACAAACGATTGCGAACGATCGGCCCGCCCACCGCGGCGCCAAACTGCTGCAGTTCATCCGTGGGCTTCGGAAACCCGGCGGCCTTATCGATGGCATCGTTGGCGCCGAACACCGAGTTGCGGTTGTAGTAAAACGCACTCCCGTGAAGGGCGTTACTTCCCGAGCGGGTAACCGCATTCACAAATCCCGCCCCTCCTCCATAAACCGCCGAATAGGGACTAATCGAAACCTGAAATTCCTGGATCGCGTCCTCGCCAAATAAATAAGGAATCCGATAGCGGCCAATGATGTCGTCGAAATAATTATTGGTAGCGTTGCTACCGTCGACGGTGAAGACACTAGAGCCGTTGCCGTTGGCGTAGCCGGAATCCTCTCCGCCTTGCTGGCCAGCGAGGCTCACCAGTCCGGTATCGCCGTCGTAGCTGGTATTCGGAGTGAGGACGGTAAAGTCCGTGTAGCGGCGCCCATTCAGCGGCAGATCTTCAATAAAGTCCCGCTCCAAAACTGTGCTGTTGGAGGATTCCGTCGGTCGCAGGAGTGGGTTCGTCCCGGTGACCTTCACCGTATCCGCGCTCGCCCCCACCTGCAGCTTGATGTCCTGTGACGCCGCATTGCCGACCTGCACCCGCACCAATACCTGGACATCGCGAAACCCCTTGGAGCTTGCCGCCACCGAATAAGTGCCCGGCATGAGCGCGGGGAATGTATAGAGTCCCTCATGATTTGTCGTGGTAGATTGTTGTACGCCGGTTGCGAGATTCAGAACGGTTACCAGCGCCGTTGGCACCGCGGCACCGCTTGAGTCCGAGACCCTCCCGACCAGAGAGCCCGTCAAGATCACATTCTGGGACCAGGCTGAGAGGCATGCCAGCCCCGTCCACAGTGCAATCACAACCAAAATTCGCCTTTGTCGAAGCATGTTCAAACCTTTCCGGCCAGCCAAGCGCCCAAAAAAGTGGTTTTTGTTGCGTACTTTGAGTATTGAAAGCGATGAGTTTACACTTTGCGCCTTCGCTACTACCAAATGCCGTAGGACTTGTGGAACTCACACGTTCTTACGTCTAGGATGCCTCGCACGATTGTCCCGCAAATGCACACTTTCGGTAAACCTCAGAGCGACTTTTCGCCTAGGGGGCCTGCCAAAAGTGAACGGCGATCGCGGCCGCAATTCCGATTATGCTGGGACTGGACGGGGCATTACCGAATTGGAACCTTTTACAGATTTCTAAATCAGATTAGCGGCGAGGCTACTTGAGTTCTGTTGCCGCAAAATGACAGGAGAATGAACGGAAAATTAATTTTTCGTAATGTGACGGTGGAGACGGGCGTTGGGCGCGGAATGAAGGCGCAACCAAAAACCTGGCGGTTCGGCGTCCTCGCCCGTACCGATTTTCCCCTCATGCTAACTATGTCTATCAACATACTTTAGATGTAGAAGTCTCGCCAATCTTCCTTTCGCCCTCTACAATCTCTCAGCAATGAATCCCACCCGCATCGTCGAACTGCTGCAGCCGTTTCTGCAAGCTCCGCCCTCCGATTCATCCGCCAAACCCTTGTCATTCCGAGCGGGCTTTAGCCCCGAGGAATCCGCTGTTTTACCCCAACCTCAGTTGGAGAACATCTCGCACTACATCGACCTCCTGCTCCTCTGGAACGCCCGCATCAATCTCACTGCGGTCCGCGAGCCTGAGGCCATCGTCACCCGGCACTTCGGAGAGTCTCTGTTCGCGGCGCGTCATCTTTTTCCAAACGGCGCAGCCAACGAACATCTGATCGACCTTGGCTCCGGCGCCGGCTTCCCCGGCTTGCCCATCAAGATTTGGGCCACGAACATTCGGCTTACTTTGATCGAAGCGAACCAAAAGAAGAGCACGTTCCTCCGCGAAGCGATCCGAACGCTGGCACTGAAAAACGTCGAGGTTTTCACCGGCCGCGCTGAGGAATTCGGCGGTCAGGCTGAACTCGTAACCCTGCGGGCTGTGGAGCAATTCGAGCGAGCCGTTCCCATTGCAACTCGTCTCGTACAAACCCGCGGCCGACTCGCTCTTCTGATCGGCGAAGGCCAGGTTGAAAAAACACAGTCACTCGCGCCGAGCTTCCAGTGGAGTGACCCGGTCAAGGTTCCGCTCTCTTCCAGCCGAACCTTGCTGATTGGAGAATCGGTCGGCGAACCGGAGAACCAATCTCGACACGGATCACGCGAGTAAACAGGTGGGGGGGGAAGCTGTCGAGAAACTGGCGCGAGCCAAGCTCCCGGCGGCACCAATCGCGGGCAAAGTGGGAGGCAATCTTCACGGACGTTCGGCCCGCGGCTTGCCAATGAGCATTCCTCCGTCAAGATGTTCCACGTGGAACACTTCTCAATTTCTCCTCGCGAATGTTCCACGTGGAACATTCGCTGTGGAAAGCGTGGCACTTTCTTTTCATAAATCGCTCTCGCGAATGAGAATTCGACAAAATCTCCCCTGCCCCGAAATCCGGCATTGCGTTCGAATGGGTTTCGCTCTATGCTGCGTTCAGCTTTGGTTCTCCCGAAAAATTGAATGGGACGCGTTCTCGCGATAGCCAATCAGAAGGGTGGCGTCGGAAAGACCACAACCGCCATCAATTTGGCCGCTTCCATTGCAGCAGCTGAACTCGACACGCTGCTGGTCGATTGTGATCCTCAAGGTAATGCCTCAAGCGGTCTCGGTGTGCCCAAAGATCCGGATCGCGTGAGCGTCTACGATCTGCTCCTAGACTCAACGCCCGCAGAGAAAGCGCTGCAGAAGACCGAGCTTGAGCAACTCTGGGTGCTCCCCTCGCATAGAAACCTGATTGGGGCGAACCTTGAGCTGGTCGATGCCGAGCGCCGCGAGTTTCGCCTGCGCGATGCGCTGGCTCCGCTTCGCGACCGCTTCCGTTACATCGTTCTCGATTGTCCTCCCGCACTCGATCTCCTGACCTTGAACGCACTCGTCGCCGCCGATTCGATTTTGATCCCGATGCAGGCAGAATATTTCGCTCTCGAAGGCGTTTCAGCTTTGCTGGACACGATCGAGCGTGTGCGGGCTTCGCTGAACCCCGAGCTCAAGGTCGAAGGCGTGGTACTGACGATGTTTGACGACCGGACCAACCTCGCTCAACAGGTTACGGCTGAGCTGAGCCGTTACTTTGGCGACAAGCTCTGCGAGACTGTGATTCCCCGGAACGTTCGCCTAGCCGAGGCGCCGAGCCATGGGAAACCAGTGCTGCTTTACGATGTGCGCTCGCGCGGCGCCGAAAGCTATATCCAGCTGGCGAAGGAGATTCTGGGCCGCACCGGAGCGGTGCAGGAAATGCCAACCCAGGAGCCGGCGGATGAAAAGCAGGTGGTGAACGCGCCGCGCTGGAAGCGCTGGAAGGGCACCGTAACAAGTTGATCGCGATGAACATTGCGGGGCGGTAGGAGCGAAAAAGCAGGTTCCTCGACTGCGAAGCATGATTCGCAATGCGAACCATGCTTTTTCGCTCGGAATGACAATTTTCCAGGTGGCCGAAAAAGATGACGACGACAATTGCAGAAAAAGTGGGGGATAAACGCAGAGCGCTGGGGCGCGGCCTAGATTCGCTCTTGCCAAGCGGGCCGCGAGTGGTCGCGGGAACTGCGGTGGCGACGGCTGTGGCACTCGCTGACCGTTCGGGAACGGTTGCGGAGATTCACGAAGAGGCTTCAAAACGGCAGCCGGAAAATACCGTCCTGCGAGTCCCGCTTGATCAAATTGACGAAAATCCTTATCAGACGCGACTGAACTTCGATGAGCGCGCGTTGCAGGAGCTGGCGGAATCGATCCGCGTCAGCGGAATTGTGCAGCCCGTGGTGGTTCGGCCGTCGGCGAACGGACGCTTCGTCCTGATCCTGGGCGAGCGGCGTTGCCGCGCTGCAAAACTCGCCGGCGAGACCAGCGTGCCGACGATCATTCGCCCAGCCTCAAACGAGCAAGCGGCGGAAATGACGATTGTCGAAAACCTGCAGCGCGAGGACCTGAATTGCTTGGAGCAGGCCAACGCCTTTTCGCGGCTGAGCCGCGATTTCGGGTTGACCCAAGAGCAGATCGGCCAGCGCACCGGATGCTCACGCGAGTCGGTGGCAAATTATCTTCGGCTGCTCAAACTTCCGGCGGAAGTGCAGCAGTATCTGGCGAGCGGTGAATTGGGATTCAGCGAAGCGCGCGTATTGCTGCAGTTGGCTGATCCGCAAATGATCCCGGGAGTAGCGAAGCAGGCAATCGACACCCAAATGTCAGTCAAGCAGTTGGAGCGGGTCGTGGAAGAGTTCAATCAGCCGTCCCAGGGACAAGCGCAAGCGCCGGAGCGGGTTGTCGATCCCAATGTGCGCGCGGCAGAAACCGAACTGGCCCGCCTGCTCGGATGCAAGGTGCGCATCAGTGACCGCAAAGGCAAAGGGCGAATTGTGATCGAGTATTCGACTCTGGATGATTTTGACCGCGTGCTGGAGATGTTGAAGGGCGATGCGTAAGCGTTTTGGTCGAGCAAGGTATCGTTAGGGTTAAGTATCTCACTAGTAAACAAGTGGTGGTAATCTATCACTTCTTCGCCGCAGCAAGGCCTGCAATGTCGTCCTTGCTAGGCATTCGCTCCAGGAAGTGGGGGTCGCAGGGCTTCGAGGTGGATTTTCCGCTCATCGTCTCGCTAGCACGCTTTAGTACATCATGAGTTAATTATCCAAATAGTTAACATGTGGATGGGGCAGGCCGCGTTTTGTCCCCCTGCGCGCCCCGCTCATGAGTGGAAGCTACGTTTCTTAAGAAGGAAGTGGGAAATGTTCTCTCTCCACGCGAGAACTCCTCCGCGCGACGAATTATAATGACCTTGCCATGATGATCGATCCGTTGTCGGAAAAAGAATGTCACGAGGTCCTGGCGAGGATATCGCTGGGAAGACTTGGCTGCGCGCTGGATAACCAACCTTACGTCGTGCCAATTTATTTTGCGCACGACGGCGAGGCGATATACGCGCTCTCGACGCTGGGACAAAAAGTCGAGTGGATGCGCGAGAACCCAAAAGTCTGTGTGCAGGTTGATGAGATTCTGGGCACGTCGCACTGGATGAGCGTGGTGGTCAACGGACAGTACCAGGAGTTGCCCGAACCGGAGTTTACCGAGGAACGCGCCCATGCGCGCAAGCTTTTGGAAAAGCGGCATCAGTGGTGGATGAACGCCATGGCAGAGCGGATGTTGAAATCGAACGATCCGCTGATCGAACCGCTTTTCTTCCGCATTCAGATCGAGTCGATGACCGGGTTGCGCGCCGTGCCTTAGTAACTTTTCGTGACAGCAGCGGCGCTTTGGGAGATCCAGCGGACAGTTCCTCGTTCTCAGCGAAGCTTGCGAGGTAAGAATCAAGCTCGTTATCCGGTGGGATAAGCCAGTCGCAGGCCGCGCAAAAGTGGGAAAGCCATGCTCGATATTGCCCTCATGCAATCAGTCGCGGTGCAAATGATGGAGCGCGAGCAGGTTTCGGCAGGTGGAAAATCGCTGAAAGTTGGAACGACCAGCTATCAGCGGCTGCGGACAGTCGAGTTCGAGATGAATGGGCACAAGTACCAGGCGATCGAACAGAACGCCGATAAGCCGAGCCAGTGGGGAAAGCTGGCGCGCGAAGGCCACAAGGTCGTCCAATTTCGCGACGCCGCAAGCGGCAAATATATTGCAGTTGCGATCGATGGCGAAGTGAAACCCTACGGGCAACCGGCGCATCCGCCCTCTGGTTAGGGCGAAAAGCGGACGATGAGGCCATTCGGTCCGACCGCGAAAATTTCGCCGGACGGACTCGCGGCGACGGCGTTGAGCTTGAGGCTCCAGGTCTTCTGCCAGGATTTTTTCGCAATACTCTTTGCGTAAGCTTCATGCGCCGTGCCCACAGCAAAAATCGCAGGGCGGACGGGGGCGTCCGCCCCTACGTGATTCGAGAAGAATGTTACGGCGGAAAAGTACCACTGCGGTGCGATTGGAGCGAGCTTCCACGTAAGGCCCCCGTCGTCAGTGAAGGCAAGATTGGGGCCGCCTTTCTCTGGCTGCTTATAATCTCCGCCGGCGATCGCGCCGTGTTTGGCGTCGCGGAAGGTGATGGAAAAGATTCCTGAAGAATCGTTGCTGTGGACCAGTGGAGTGTCGACGACAGTCCAGGTTTTGCCTGCATCTGCGGAATGAAAGACGCGCGCCGCGGAACCTCCGGTGACGAACCAGACTTCGGATTTTCCTCGCGCCGCGATGCAGCTCCCGCTGGCGGCGAATGCGCCTTCGCCCGCCAGAGCCGGAGGCAGAAAATCGGCGGGAAGCGGCGTCCAGGTCTTGCCATCTTCAGTCGTCATCAGTTCGAACTTTCCATCCACCGGATCGCCGACTGCGATGCCGTGAACGGAATTCCAGAAGGCCATGCAATCGAAAAATCCTTTTGGATCTTTGTTGGTGAATTGCAAAATCCAGGAGGCGCCGCCGTCGGTTGTTTTGTAGATGCGGGATTGCTCGCCCGGTTCGGCGCTCAAGAGATAAGCGACATCGGCATTGAATGCCTCGACATCCCGAAAGTCGAGCGCTTCCGCGCCTGGAACTTGGGCCGGGTGCCACAAACTGCCGCCGTCCGTGGAGCGCAGGTAAGTTCCGTGAGTTCCGCTGGCCCAGATGACATTGCGCAAGGGAACGCTCAATCCGCGGAGGTTTTGTTCTGTGCTGCTTTGCTGGATCGTGTAGGTCTGGGCGAGGAGGGCGGAAGTCAGCAGAAGAAAGAATGGACTCAAGCGCATGTTTCATTTCCTCAACCACAGAGGGCACAGGGTTGCACAGAGGAGTCGGAGCGAACCACTACTTCTGCGTGAACTCCGCAAACGCGCCGATTTTCCCGTAATACAAGCGAATGCTGCAGACTTTAGGCCCGGTGTGAGCAAATGAAACTTGCAGTTGCCGCGGGGGCGAATTCACTTCGCCGAGTTCCATGGGGGAGCGAGCGATGTCCTGCTTTTCGTCGTAGGCCGCGGTGGCGTTGATGCTCTTGTTGACGATGAACGTCCAGTCTTTCTTGTTGGGAATTACATAAACACTGTAAGCGCCGGGAGCGATGACGGAATTGTTCAGCGTGAGGGTCGTGCCAGTGAACATGGTAATGGCAGAGCCGCCTGGCATCCAGATGCGGCCGTTGTGCGGCTCGTCTTTGGAAGTTGCGGCCACGCCACTGTAACGGACGCTGACTTCCTGCCCATCGTCAAAATCACAGTAAGCCTGGGCGCGCGTGTCTTCCTGGCTCGAATTGTTTTGTGCGAAAGAAAACTGACAGAGAAGGACGACACAGATCGCCACTATGCGCATGTGCAACCCCTCCGCGATGAGGTCAGCTTCAAAATCGATTTCATTGTACTCCCCCAAGCACGAGATGCGAAAAAGCATCTCGCCCGCATTCAAGTTTTATCGCCCGAAAAAATCGGCTGGTCTTGGTCTTCGGTAATGTTCTCGCGCGCGCCCGGGGTTGCTACCGTCATAGGGATCGGGAAAGGACAGTCCACCTATGGCAAACGCAAGCAAACCGGCCTCTCGGTTGAACATTCTTTACGCGGAGGGCGAGTCGGAAGTATTGAGCTCTGGCGCGGGAACGTTACAAAAAGCCGGCCACCAAGTCCAGACATCAGTGGGCCGCAAAGGAACCCAGGAAGCACTGAGCAAAGGCACGTTTGAGCTGGTGGTGCTTGGTCCGACGCTCAGCCGAAACGACCGGCATCATCTTCCTTATATGATCAAGAAATTGTCGCCGGCGCCGCGCATTCTGGTTATGCACACCGATGGCGAGCGCCATCACTACGTGGACGCGAACCTCGAGACCGGATGCACAATGGAAGACGTGGTTGCCAAGATTGCCGTGATGTGGCCAAAGGCAACTGCAGCGACCGCCGGAAGATAAGAAACTCTTACGCACGATTCAGCGGGCGGCTTCCAGGCCGCCCTTTTCATTTGGCTGAACATTCCCAGGCAAGAATCAAGTTCGTAAAATGTGGGACGCCAGGCGTCATTTTGCTGTGCGAATTGCATCCAGCATACTGCCCAGCATGGTTGCCGAGGTCTTTCATCCATTAGAATAGGTTCCTGATTCATATTCCAACCAACTTATGGCCTCGCATCCAGGGAAACATATTTACGTCACTTTGACCGGGCTTCCACTTTCCTTTCACCTCGATTGGCCGTTTCACAAATCAACTTCCGGGGCGGATTTCTTCGTTCTGCACGGCGTCATTTTCCTGGAAAATTCCGCGGGACTGCATGCCCCGGTCGCGGTGAATTTGTCGCAGACGGTACGGGAAGTCATGCCATCGCTCGAGCCCAAGGACGCGGAAGGGCCGGTAATCGATTCGCTGCGAAAGGAAGTAGACCGGCGGCAGATTGAGTTTCTGAAATCGGGGAAACTTGTGCCGGTACAGTTTTCCAGCCGCCATTACGACTTCAAGCGCGGTAAATGGGTGTTCGGCAAAGCCAGCGATGAGGAGATGGAAGCACTGCTGGCGCGGAAGGTTTATTGGCAGTCGAAGCTGAGAAATGAACCGGCGTGGATCGGCGATCCGACCGAAGCACTTTACGTCGAGACTTCTCTCGACCACTGGCAGGAGATTGCCCGCAAGCTCGAGTCGCAGGGCCTGATTCAGCTTCAAGGCGACTCGGCCAAAGCCACCGCGGCATTGATGGCGCAGAGCGGGAAGCACGAGTCCGATATGAAGGCGGCGCTGGAAGAGCTCGAAAAGAAATATGCCTTCGAACGGGGCTAGGTTTAGGGCGCGCTACTTCATCGCGTCAATGGTCTGAAAAAGCTCTTCAGTCGGCTGTTTCACTTCTACATAAGGACGCCCGCCGGGTTTATTGCTGACGACATAGATCGTAGGCGTGTGATCCAGTCGCAATTGTTTTCCCAACTCACGCTCGGCGTTGACTTCCGCGGCGAACTTTCCCTGCGGATCGACCACATAGGGCAAGTCGACTTTGTGATCGGTGGCAAATTTTTCCGCCCACTGGCGCAAATTGGTGGGAAAGATTTCCGGCTGGTGCTGAAAAATGTAATCCCGGAAATCTGACCCCAGCTGTTTGGACTTGCTGTCGAAGTAGTGCGCGATGACGGCTGCCTCGTACGACCAGTTGTGCATAGGCAGCGGAAAGTCGTGGCGCACAACCGGAATTTTGTAGGTCTTCGCGGCCTGCTGCACAATGGGCGCGTCGCGACGGCACTGCGGACACTGCAGGTCTTCGAACACCACGATCGCAAGCTGTGAGCCTTTCGGCGGGCGAAGCGCGGAATTGACAGAATCCTGCGCGAACAGCACGGAACTGAGCAGGGCCAGAGACAGAGCTAGGGTCAGTATCTTTTTCATAGTCGATTGATTGCGCAACTTAACGTGTGGCACCGGCGCTCCTGGTGCGGGAAACAAGAAGAGTTCCAAGACTCAACAAAGTCAGCAGGGAAATCACCGTTAGCGAGGCGACGCAGTACACACACCACACTCCGAGAACGTGGGCCTCGATATTTGCGAGATACAGCGAGAATGCCAATCCGACCACAGCCGACGCAAGCAAGAGTCCGTACGCGCGCTTAAAAGCTAATATCGCCAGGAAGACATAGCCAGCCATGCCGATGGCAGCTACTGGAATGGGACCGATCATGGCAAATGGGCTGTGGTTGACAATGCCGCAGTCCCACCTTTCATTGATGCTGCACGGAGAACTGTCGGTCCGGTAATGTTCGCGGAGCGCGAGACCGGAGGCAATAAAACCCAGGATCGTCAGCAAAATTAACAGGAATCGCATCAGGCCGGAACTACCTTCTTAGCTTTGGACACGGATTTATTTTACTCTAAGCGGCGTTTTGGCGGGCTTAGAGCAGGCGCAGTTGGCGTCGTTCGAGGGCGAGTAATTTCTCTTTGATCGGCAGCCCGCCTCCATATCCTGTCAGCTTGCCGTTGCTGCCGATCACGCGATGGCAGGGAATGACGATCGGAATCGGGTTGGAGCCATTGGCCAGTCCGACGGCGCGGGAAGCGTTGGGATTGCCGATACGCCGGGCAAGTTCGCCGTAGAAGATGGTAGCGCCGTAGGGAATTTCGCAGAGGCGGCGCCAGACGTCGAGCTGAAACGGAGTTCCTTGAGGAGCAAGCGGGAGATCGAAATTCTCAAGCTTTCCCGCGAAGTAGGCGCGAAGCTGACGGATCGTGTCCTTCAACGGGGCCGCATTTTCTTTCCAGGATGGATCGGGCCGTGCGGAGTGGCGGCCATTAACAAAGAGAATTTCGCGCAAACCAGCGTCGTCCGCGGCGAGGAGTAAGGGGCCGAGTGGGCTGTCGATCTGGGTGTAATTCATCACCGTGTTCGATGTAGGCGCGGGCGTCCTCGCCCGTGCGATTGCGGACGTATTCATCACAAAGCCTCAGCCTGCTCGCGGCGGCGGCCCTGAATCTCGATGTAGACGTTCACCAGCGAAACCGCGGCCGGGGTGACCCCCGGAATGCGCGAGGCGTGGCCGAGCGTCCGCGGGCGAATTTTGATCAGCGTCTCCTGCATTTCACGGGAGAGACCGCTGACCGAACCATAGTCGAACCATTCAGGGATGTTGCGCTGCTCGGCTTTCTTCAGCCGATCAATGGCGCGCTGCTGTTGCTGCAAATACCCCTCGTACTTGATTTCGGTTTCGACGGATTTGAGCTCGTTGCGGACGGCGGAGGAAAACTTCGCCGCGGATCCGCGCGGATCCACGCGGATTTCATCTTTGAAAAAGCCGGGATCGAGGTCGCGGAGAATGGGCAAAAGTAGCTCGATCGTGATCTCGGGTCGCTTGAGGACTTGAGCGAGAGTTTGGCCGAGCGCGGAGGAGAGATCGGGAACTGCAGATCCCTCGGCTGCGTTCGGCTGCGCCTCACTTCGCTCGGGATGACAAGATTTTAAAATTTCGTTGGTCAGCTTGGTGCGTTCGAGCAACTGCTTCATGCTTTCGAGGCGCGCTTGCTTGGCTTGAAAATCCGCCCAGGCGTCATCGCTGATCAGACCGATGCGGCGGCCATGCGGGGTAAGGCGGCGATCGGCGTTGTCAATGCGCAGGTGCAGACGAAACTCCGCGCGCGAAGTGAACATGCGATAAGGCTCGTTTGTGCCTTTCGAGATCAGATCGTCAATAAGAATCGCGGTATAGCCTTCGGTGCGATCAAGGATCAGCGGCGGCTCATTCTTCACTTTGAGCGCGGCATTGATACCTGCCATGATCCCCTGGCAAGCAGCTTCCTCATAGCCTGAAGTTCCGTTGATCTGTCCGGCAAGAAAGAGATCAGCGATTTTCTTGGTTTCGAGCGTACGTTCAAGTTCCGTGGGATCGATGGAGTCGTATTCGATGGCATAGCCGGGACGAAGCATCTCCGCATTTTCAAGGCCGGGAATCGACTTTAGAATGGCGAACTGCACCTCAACCGGCAGCGATGTACTCATGCCATTGACGTAAATCTCGTGCGTATTCAGGCCCTCAGGCTCGAGGAAAAGCTGGTGCGTGATCTTGTCCGGGAACTTGACAATCTTGTCTTCGATCGATGGGCAATATCGCGGGCCAATCGATTTAATTTGGCCGGAATACATTGGCGAGCGATGGACGTTCTCGCGGATGATGCGATGAGTCTCTTCTGTGGTTCAGGCGATGTAGCAGGGAACTTGCGTGTCGTGATTCGTGACACGCCGGGTGCGGAAGCTGAACGGGGTGGGATCGGCGTCGCCGGGCTGAAGCTGGAAGTGAGACCAGTCGATGGTACGGCCGTCGAGGCGAGGCGGGGTGCCGGTTTTGAGACGGCAACCGCGAAGGCCCAGCTGCTTGAGAGCCTCGCCGAGAAGAACCGCGGCAGGTTCACCGGAACGACCGGCGGGATATTGCTGCTCGCCGCAGTGGATGAGTCCGTTGAGAAATGTGCCTGTAGTAATTACGACGGCTTGCGCGCCAACGGTGCGGCCGTCGCGAAGGCGAATACCGCGGCAAATGCGGGCTGATTGTGTGGTAGCAAAAGCAGATTCCTCGTCGCGGCGCTCCTCGGAATGACCAGTGGAGGGTGTGGCTGGCGAAGCCTCGATGATGAGGTCTGCGACTTCGGCTTGCTTGATCTTGAGATTGGGCTGCGATTCGAGAACTTCGCGCATCTTCAGGCGATAGGCCTGCTTGTCGCATTGAGCGCGAGGCGACCAGACGGCGGGGCCACGAGAAGTATTGAGCAAGCGAAACTGGATGCCGACCGCGTCGGTAATTTCGCCCATGATTCCGCCGAGGGCGTCCACTTCGCGAACGAGATGCCCCTTGGCGATGCCGCCGATAGCGGGATTGCAGGACATCTGGGCGATCAGATCGACGTTCAGCGTGAAGAGGGCAGTCTTCAGGCCCATGCGGGCCGCGGCCATCGCAGCCTCGCAGCCTGCATGGCCTGCACCAACAACGACAACGTCGAAATTTTCCGTGAATTGCCCCACGTTTCTATTTTAGCGGGGCTGGAAGAACAGCGCCACGGATTGCACGAATTGGCACGGATAAATCAAGAAGTAGGTTTATCCGTGTGAATCCGCGAAAATCCGTGGCGAATCAGGCTTTCGATTTTGCCGGCTGCTTCGCGGGCCTGTGGCGGCTGAGTCCCTGAATTGCCCTCCATTTCTTAGCAGGCTACAAGAACAGCTCCACGGATTGGCACGGATAAATCAAGAAATGGGTTTATCCGTGGGAATCCGCGAAAATCCGCGGCGAATTAGGCTTTTGACTTTGCCGGCTGCTTCGCTGGCGCGTGGCGGCTGACTTCAAATGCCATCTTGCCGGCGCGCTTGTCGGCCTCCACGATGATGTGATCGCCGTGCAGCACCTCGCCATCAAGGATTTTCAGCGCCAGCGGATCCTGAATCAGCTTCTGAATGGCGCGTTTCAACGGGCGCGCCCCGTAATTCGGATCGAAGCCTTCGGTAAACAGAAGGTCTTTGGCGGCGTCGGTCAGTTCGAGCGAGATTTTGCGCTCCGCCAAGAGCCGGCGAACATCTTCCAGCCGCAGTTCGATGATCTTGACTAACTGCTCTTTGCCGAGCGGGCTGAAGATGATGATATCGTCTACGCGGTTCAAGAACTCCGGCTTGAAGTGCGCGTGCAACGCATCCATCACATGCTTCGAGGCTTCGTCGAATTCTTCTTTCGAGCGCAGGCCTTCGGCTTGCAGGAACGAAGACCCGATGTTCGAAGTCATAACGATCACGGTGTTGCGAAAGTCGACGGTGCGGCCTTTGCCGTCAGTCAAGCGGCCATCATCCATGATCTGCAGAAAAATGTTGAAGACGTCGGGATGCGCCTTTTCAATTTCGTCAAAAAGAAGCACCGCATAGGGATGCCGGCGGACCTGCTCGGTAAGCTGACCACCCTCTTCGTAGCCAACGTATCCCGGAGGCGCTCCGATGAGGCGCGAAACCGCGTGCTTCTCCATGTATTCGGACATGTCAATGCGAATGAGAGCGCGCTCGTCGTCGAACAAAAATTCAGCCAAGGCGCGTGCGAGTTCGGTCTTGCCGACGCCGGTCGGGCCCAGAAAAATGAACGATCCGATCGGCCGCTTGGGATCGCTCAAGCCGGCACGGGAGCGGCGAATGGCGTTCGCAACCCGCTCTAGCGCAGGGTCCTGGCCAACGACGCGTTGGCGCAGCCGTTCTTCCATGTTCACCAGCTTTTTGACTTCGCCTTCGAGCATCCGGCTGACGGGAATGCCGGTCCACCTCGAGACGATGCGAGCCACGTCCTCTTCGTCGACTTCTTCCTTAAGCATGCGCGTCTTGCCTTTGCCGTCCATTTGCTTGGTGAGCTTGGCCAGCTCTTCTTCGGTTTGACGCAGCAAACCGTACCGAATTTCGGCGACGCGCTGCAGATTTCCCTTGCGCTCTTCCGCCTGCTCTTCAGTCTTGAGCTGCTCGATCTTTACTTTGAGCTGGCGCTGGCGGGCGATCAGTTCTTTTTCTTTTTGCCAGGTGGCTTTGAGGCCGGTGGATTGCTCGCGAATCCCAGCCAGCTCTTTATCGATGACCGCAAGGCGTTCCTTCGAGTTTGCATCGTCTTCTTTTTTCAGCGCCTGCTTTTCGATTTCGAGTTGCGTGGCGCGGCGCTCCAGTTGATCGATTTCCGTGGGCATGGAATCGATCTGAATGCGCAGCGAAGCGGCGGCTTCGTCGATCAAGTCAATAGCCTTGTCGGGAAGAAAACGGTCGGAAATGTAGCGATGTGACAGCGTGGCTGCGGCGACGATGGCCGAATCTTTGATGCGCACGCCGTGATGAACTTCGTATTTTTCCTTCAGGCCGCGCAGAATTGCAATCGTGTCTTCGACGTTGGGTTCGCCGACAAAAACGATCTGAAAGCGGCGCTCGAGGGCAGCGTCTTTTTCGATGTACTTGCGGTATTCATTGAGCGTGGTCGCGCCAATCGCGCGGAGTTCGCCGCGAGCAAGCGCGGGTTTCAGCATGTTGGAGGCATCAATTGCGCCTTCGGCAGCGCCGGCGCCGACCAGAGTGTGCAGCTCGTCGATGAATAGGACGACCTGCCCGTGCGAGTCTTCGATCTCTTTTAATACTGCTTTGAGGCGATCTTCAAATTCGCCGCGATACTTCGCTCCGGCGAGCATGGATCCGAGGTCGAGTGCGACCACGCGCTTGTTCTTCAGAACTTCGGGAACGTCGCCGGAAATGATGCGCTGGGCGAGGCCTTCGACGATTGCGGTCTTGCCGACGCCAGGCTCGCCAATCAGCACGGGATTATTTTTTGTGCGCCGAGAAAGGACCTGGACGACGCGGCGGATTTCTTCGTCGCGGCCGATGACGGGATCGAGTTTGCCGCGGCGGGCCTGCTCGGTCAGATCGCGGGCATAGCGCTCCAGAGCTTGGTATTTCGCCTCCGGATTCTGGTCGGTAACCTTTTGTGACCCGCGCACCGTGGTGAGGGCCTTGAGGATCGCGTCGTAGGTTGCACCGTGACGCGAGAGAATTTCCTGCGCGGCATCGCGCTTCAGCTGCGTGATCGCCAGCAGCAGATGCTCGGTGGAGACGTATTCGTCTTTGAAATTGGCAGCTTCTTTGAAGGCGCGTTCCAGGAGCTGGTTGGCCGACGACGAGATGCTCGCCTGCGCCGCTCCGCCGGAGACCTTAGGCAGCTGCTCGATCGCCTGGTACGTTTCGTGCAGAACGGATTGCGCGCCAATGCCGATCTTTTCAAGAATCGGCGAGACGATGCCTTCTTTGTCTTCGGATAGCGCCGCAAGAATGTGTAGCGGCAGCAGCTCGGGATTGCCGTTCTCGGACGCAAGTTCGTTCGCGCGCTGGGACCGCTTCCTGCGCTTTTACTGTAAATTTGTCCCAACGAATGGGCATGGGAACTCCAATTAGTAATTTTGTAATTTGGTAATTGCTAATCTCGGATGAGTCGCCGACCTCAAATTACACAATTATCAGTTACCAAATTGCAAAATGAACGGGAGGCGGTCACCTCTGCCACCTCCCGTCTTTTCCTGGCGGACAAGAGTGTCCGCCCCACACGGACGGGTCAGAGACCCGTCCCTATACAGACATCGCTGGGTTACGCTGCTTTGCCAGCGGCTTTGCCTTCGAGGGTCTTCTCGCTGCCGACGTTCACCTTGATCTGCTTGGGCTTGGCTTCCGCCTTCTTGGCCAGCTTGATCTTCAGAACGCCCTTGTCGTAGTTGGCCGTGACAGTTTCGGTGTCCACAGTGTTCGGCAAAGTGAAGGAACGAGTGAAGCTGCCATACTGCCTCTCCACGCGACGATAGTTCTCTTCTTTCTCTTCTTTCTCGAATTTGCGCTCGCCGTGCACCGTCAAGGTGTTGTTCTCAATCCGCACGTCGATGTCCTTCTCTTCGATTCCCGGCACTTCGATCTTCAAAGTCACGTTGTGCTCGTCTTCGTAAACGTCCACAGCCGGGGCGAAGGTGCTGGTGGTCAGCGATTCCTCGCGGCCGTCGCCGAACGAATCCTGGAATAGGCGGTTCAGGCGGCCCTGTAAGGTGGTGTATTCACGGAATGGATCCCATCGAGTTAGAACAGTCATTGCTAAAATCCTCCTTCGAAGTCTTGGTATTGATGGATGAGTTGGTGCTACTGAGTTCGATGTTTAATTAGCACAAACGAATCATAAAATATGAGTGTATTACTGTCAATAACTTAATTATGCTTATTTTTCATCAACTTGCATGACAAATAAGGCACTTAAGATAGGCGGTCTCGGGCACTCCTAACAGTACTGGATGATCGCGGGCCTGGGTTCGGCACTCAAGAATGCGCAGATTTCTGTGGGCGTCGTGCGCGGCTTCGGCCACGACTTCGAGGAAGTCCGGCGGGCTGACGTGGTAGGAGCAGGAACAAGTGACCAGAACTCCCGCGGGGCAGAGCATTTTGAGGGCACGAAGGTTGAGTTCTTTGTAGCCGCGCAGCGCCGCGTCGAGGTCGCGCTTGCTCTTGGCAAAGGCCGGGGGGTCGAGGACGATGGTGTCGTACTGCCGTCCGGCTGCCGCATAATCGCGGAGCAGGTCAAAGGCATTGGCTTCGATCCATTCGATCTCTTTGCCATTCAGCGCGGCGTTGCGGTCGGCGACTTCGAGCGCCGGCCGCGAGCTGTCAACTCCGGTGACTTGCTGGCACGCAGGGGCCAGGTGCAGGGCAAAGCCTCCCTGGTAGCAGAAGACGTCGAGCGCCTGGCCGTGCGCGTATTGGGCGGCCGCCGCGTAGTTTTCGCGCTGATCGAGAAACGCGCCGGTCTTTTGCCCCTCGGTGGAAGCGTAATGAAACCGCACTCCGTTCATGGAGAAAATCGTGCTGGCCTTGTCTCCTTGCAGCGGGCCCGACGGACGTGGCGGAAGTTGCTCCAGTTCGCGAATCTTGGGATCGACGCGCTCGATGATGGCCGCAGGTTTGATCTGCTCAGTCAGTTCCGACAGGACGGTCTGACGTATTGGCTCAGCGTCCATGGCTTGAGTGAGAATCTGGAGTGCGAGAACGTCGTTGTAACGATCGACGATCAGGCCAGGGAGAAAATCCGCCTCGCTGAAGATCAGGCGATAGGCGTCGGAGTTCTGGACCACGAGTTGTCGATAAGCGATGGCATCGCGGATCCGTTGGCGGATGAGCGCTTCAATATCCTCGACAGGATCGCGGGAGATGAGGCGAATGGCGATTTGCGAAGCGGTGCTGTAGAGGGCCGAACCCAAGAATTTGCCACGTTCGTCGGCGATGCCGATCGGCGCGCCAGGTGGGATGCCGTCAGCGGAAATAATGTCCGAGCGGTAGACCCAGACGTGGCCGTCGCGAAGGCGTTGCGCACCGCGGCGAGAGATGGTGACGGCCGGCTGCGCGGAGTCGGGAGATTTCCTGGGCATGAAACGATAGTAAACTGCGGCACTGCGCTTCGCCCGAAGAGCTCCCATCGTAGGCCCGGCTCCGACCACTCCCCGCACGGGCGAGGACGCCCGCGCCTACATTGAAAAAATACTGAGTGGCCGGACGAGGCGTCCGCCCCTACGTGGTTCGTGCCAGTTATTGAACCTTCGCGTACTCCGCTTTCGCTTCTTTGAGGATAGGCACGTCCGGGTCGGCGTCTTTCCAGAGGGCAAAGAAATCCTGGTAAGCGCTGCGGGCCTTGGCCTGATCGCCGCTGAGGGCATACGCGCGGCCAAGGCCCAGGCGGGCCAAGGCTCCAATGGGTTCATTGACCACTGCGCCGGGGTGATCGAGAATTTTCTGGAACTCGGCCGCCGCAGCGGCGCCTTGCTTGCCCGCCAGGTAAGCAAGCCCTCGCAGATAGGCCGGGTAACAGGCAAAATTCAGGGTCTGACTTGGATTCCCCAACTCGTAAGGCGCAGTGGGGGCCAAGTCAGCGATCGCCTTATCGAAATTTTTCGACGGGTTATTTCCGAGAGCAGTGGCGGCATGAATCATCGAAAAATAGACATTTTGCACAATCGTATCCTGCGGGAAGCGATTGCCGAGATCGTCGGCCAACCGCCCCGCTCCCTTCAAATCACCAGCCAGTCCCACAGCAATCGCGGCAAGCGCCTCCACATCTCTTCCGTTGGAAAGCGACATCGCGGTCTGCGCTAATTGGTTCGCTTGCCCAACATTTCCGGCCATGGCCTCGCGCACCGCAGCCTCGGCCATATAACCAGCTGCAGTTTCCTTCTCGTCGGCACGCTGGGCGGAATCGCTGGCACGATGGCTCAGTTCGCGCGCCTTGGCGAATTGTCCGCCATAGGCCGCGGTTTCCGACTGGTTGTACAGCATTACATCCTCGTACCCGGGCTTGCCCATGAACGCGGCCGCCTCGTGTTCCATGCCAGCCGAGTCGCGACGCAGGAAATCGACCGCATAAAGAGCCAAGTGAATGTTGGGAGAGTCGAGGTTGTGGGCCTGCGCCTCTTGGGCTGTCGCCCTCGCTTCGTCAAGACGGTTGACGCTCACGTATCCTTGCGCCAAATTTCCGTAACTGATCCCAGCCCCGGGATTGAGCTTCAGAGCTTCCTGGCTCGCCACCAGACCCTTGTCATAATCCCCGAGGATGGCATAAATGGCGCTGAGGTTGACCAGCGGCACGTCGTCGCGCGGATAAGTTTGCACCCACAACTCATACGCCTTACGTGAGGCTTCGAGGTCTCCGGTCACGAATTGAGCGTAGTGCGACACGATATAGAGTTTCTCGCGTTCGCTGACCCGGTCACTTCAATTCATACGCCTTGCGAACGTTTTCGGCCGCTCGCTCGTTCTGCCCAAGATTGAAATAGCAGGTTCCAAGTCGGGCGTATGCCATCGCGAAGTTCGGGTCGAGACTGGCGGCCCGCTGAAACTGCGGACCGGCTCCCGGAGCGTCATTTTTTACGATCATCGCCTGCAAACCCAGGCTGTAAGCCTGCAGGGCTTCCAGTGAAGCCGTGGTCACGCTCTCCGCAGGGGCATCGTATTTCTGGACCGACGCCAGGGATTCGCCCAGCTTTTCGCGAATTTTGGAAGCGGCTTCGCCGAGTGCTTTCAGGACTTGTTCCTTTCCGTTGGCGGTGGCTTGTTCCTGGGCAAGCAGGTCGCCAGTGTGGCAGTTCACTGCCTTGAGGCCAACCACGTACTGGCTGCCGAGGCTCGAAATAGAGCCTTCAATAGTTGCCGCGCTGGCAGTGCGCTGGCAGACTTCACGGGCCAGATCGCGGTTGAGGCGCGCATCCTTGGGCTGGGCCATCAGCGCAAGCGTCTGCGCTACGCGCTCATCGGAAAGCAAGTTTAAGAACGGCGACTGCTCCAGTTGTGCGGAGAGCCCCTGGCGAAGTGTGCCGTCGAAAACGGAATCGCCGGTGGTGTTGGTGAAGTCGGCGAGAACGATGGTGTCCTTTTCCGTGAGCTTGGTCTGATGGGAACGGTAATAAAGAGCCGCCAATACCAGGACGATGATGAGAAGAGTGACCGAGCCGGCGACCTTGACAAGAGAGTTGCGCGGCGCGGGGACAACTCCCGAATCACGTGGCGCGGAACTGCCCTGAGCAATAGTCGAAGGGGCCCCCGCTTGCGAAGGTGAAGAGGACGCGGGCGTCGAGCTGCGCTCGGTTTGGACGGGCGAGGCCCCCGAATCAGCGCGATCTGTCGTTGCAACTGCGGTTCTGCTTTCCGTGTCGCGCTTGAGCCGCATCAGTTCCGCGCGTATCTCGGCCGCGCTCTGGAAGCGGAGTTCGCGGTCTTTCTCGAGCGCGCGCACAATAATGTCTTCGAGCTTGGGCGGAAGATCGGGATTCAATCGCACCGCCGGAAGCGGCGCGCGGTTCAGAATCCCATCAAAAATGATTCCTGAACTTTCGCCGCGAAATGGCAGCGCGCCCGTCGCCATCTCGTAGAGGACGACACCAAAAGAAAAAAGATCGGTGCGCCGGTTCAGACTCCTTGGCTCGCACTTGCTCGGGCGACATATAGGCTACGGTGCCGAGGGTCGCGCCCGGACTCGTCAGGTGCGGTTCATCGACGGTTCCGGTTTGAGCGTCGGCGATCTGGTTCGAAGAACTGACCGACGGCGTGACTTTGGCCAGCCCGAAATCGAGAACTTTGGCGTGTCCGCGCTTGCTGATGAAAATATTGGCCGGCTTGATGTCGCGATGAATGATGCCGGCAGCGTGGGCGGTGTCGAGCGCGTCGGCGACCTCGATACCGAGACTCAGCAGCACCTCCAGTTCGATCGGGCGGCCGGAAATGCGGTGCTTCAGCGTCACCCCTTCGAGATACTCCATGACCATGAAGACCTGGCCATTCTCCTCGCCGATGTCAAAGATGGTGCAGATATTGGGATGATTGAGAGCGGAAGCGGCCTGGGCCTCGCGGCGGAAGCGGGCCAGAGCTTGCGGATCGCGGGCAACGTCGTCGGGGAGAAACTTCAACGCGACGAAGCGGTGCAGACGCGTGTCTTCCGCCTTGTAAACCACACCCATGCCACCGCCGCCGATCTTTTCTACGATGCGATAGTGAGAGATGGTTTGGCCAATCATGAGCGGCGCGCAGACTCCGCTGCAATGTTATGAAGGCTGCGGGCGGAAGTCAACGGCGAGTTATGCGCCAGCATGCTCCGTGCAATGAGGCATTGGTGGAGTTACTAGCTGGCCGCCGGATGCGCGTGCGCGTGGGCCGGACTAGCTGCTTCGGCGCGGGCTTGGACGAGGTCGCGTTGCAATGAATCGATAACCGGCGTCGGCAGCTCTGAGCCCCATTCGTCGATTTCCGCCTCCGTCCAACTGCCATTCAGCCGAACTGCGTCTTCGACCAGATCTTCCGGAAACGCCAGGCGATATTCGCCCTCACGCACCAGGATGTCGCCAATCTGCCGGCCGGTTGAGTGGTCGAACACGCGGCGGCTGGACTGACCGTGATCGTTGATGAAGGCAACGAAGACCTCGCCATGGTCTTCAAAGCTAGGCCGATAGTACCAGGCCTGGCCGGCTTCAAACTTGGGATGGGCGCGGCGTTTCTTGGCTACGACTGCAGCGGGCGGGGCAACGTCGTGGCTGGGATCGTAATAAAGAATCCGCTGGCAGGACTCGCAGGAGATGACGTGTGTGCCGCTGCGGACCTCGTTGTAAGTTTGCGGACGCAACATGACCTGGCAGGTCGAGCACTTGTGATCGCGGGCCTCGGAGAGGCCAGTACCGCGATGTTTCGCCACGCGGTCGTATTGCCTTAAGAGGTCGGGATTGACGCCGGCACGCGCCGCTTCGCGTTTGGCATTCCATTCGGCGAGTTGCTTTTCGTCCTCGGCGGTGCGTTCGCGGGCTGCGGCTTTTTCTTTCTCGATTTCGGCGGTTTCCGCTTTCAAATCTGCTTCGGCGGCTTTGACGCCCTTCTCGCGTATCTCGGCGTTGACCATCAACTCGAGAATCTTGTCTTCGTTGATGCGGATTTCCTGCTCGGAGAATTGGATCTCCTGCAGCAGGGCCTTGTATTGTTCGTTGGTTTTTACTTCGAGCGACTGGTCGCGGTACTTGGAGATCTTCTGCTGAACGTCCTTGATGGTGGCTTCGTACTTGCGGCGGGAAGCGTCGTCTACCTTGATGGCCTCGCGGGCTTTTTCGAGGCCGGCCTTGGTTCCGGCCAACTTTTGCTCGATCACCGCCACGCGCCGGGGCAAGGCGGCGATCTCCTCTCTCAGGCGCAGAATTTCGCGGTCGGCAGCCTGCAGCGCAATGAGGTTTTGGATATCGGGAAGCATCTTCAAATGCTGGGCCTGTCTAGATTTTAGCATGGTGGGGCGAGTCCAATGCACGGGTGCGCTGGCGCGGTGTAAACTTCAAATTTCCTTTTGAAGCTGTGCCTCGGAGTTTCACGTGAACAAACTTTTACGGTTTGCAGGGGTTTGCGCGGTCTTGATTGCCACAGCCGCGGCCCAAACCTCGTCTAAGAAAACCGCTGACCATCGAAGCCATCTCAGCGGAAGCGGGAATCGCCGGGCGCGCGCCCGAAAACCTGCAATGGAGACCCGACAGCGCGGGATTTTCTTTTATTCAGCGCGACGACTCCGGAGAACACGGCGAGCTCTGGTACGTGGACGCCACCACCGGCGAAAAAAAAATCCTGGTCAGCGAAGCCAAGCTGAAGTCGCTGGCGCCGCCCGTCGAGAAGATCAAAGACGAGCGCGAAAAAGAACGGGTCACACGCTACCACGTGGCGGCGTACGTGTGGTCGCCGGATTCGAAGCATCTGCTTTTTGATTCGCTGGGCCAGCTGTGGCTCTATTCGCTCGAAACCGCGACCGCGGTACAAGTGACTTCCTCCTCCGATCCGTCAAGCGATCCGAAATTTTCTCCCGACAGCAGCCGGATCGCGTATCTCCGCGGCACAACCTCTATCTGCGGCCAACTTCCGGCAGAGAAGAAAAACAGCTTACCCGCAGCGACGAGAACGACAGGGAAAAAGCCGACAACTCCTGAATGGCGAAGTAGATTGGGTCTATGCCGAGGAACTTACGGTCGCAGCAATTATTTCTGGTCTCCCGATGGCAAGGACATTCTCTTTCTGCAGATGGATGAGACCAAGGTGCCGACCTATCCCATCACCAATTGATGCCCCGGTGCATCCGACTGTCGACATGGAGAAATATCCGCAAGGCAGGCGATCCCAATCCCGGCGGTGAGGCTGGGTGTGGTGAGCGCGTCCGGCGGCAAGCCGAAGTGGATCTCGCTGACCGACGATCCGGACATCTACATTCCCCGCTTTGGCTGGGTGCGCGAAGGCAGCTCTGGGCCGAGGTGCTCAATCGCGCACAGGATACGCTCGACTCGTATTTCGTCAGACGCGCGCTCCGGCCGTCGCGCAAAGTGCTGACCGAGACGCGCCCGACGCGTGGGTCTACGTGAACGACGATTTCAAATTCCTGAAATCGGGCGACCGCTTTACCTGGCAGAGTTGGCGCGACGGCAATACGCATCTTTATCTTTACAGTTTCGACAAAGAAAATCCGCTGGCAGCGGACGCCAAACTCGACAGCAGCTCACCAAGGGCGACTTTGAAGTGCTTGGAGTCACCGGGCGCCGTTCGATCGAAGGCATCGCCGAGGTGCAGGTCATTTACTTCACCTGCGACAAAGACGATCCGCGGCAGCGACAGCTCTACTCGGTAAAGCTCGACGGCTCGGGAATGCAGCGCGTCTCGCAGCAAGATGGCACGCACGAGAGCCACCTTCGCCGACGATGCTAAACATTATGTCGACATGTTTTCCGCGATCCTGACCCCGCCGCAGACTGTCGGCGTGTACGCCGGCCAAGGCGGCTGCAAGAAAGTCTGGGAGTCGCGCAACGTCGACGAATTCGGCTCTACGCCACCGACCATTTCCAGGAGTTCAAAGCCGACGACGGCACCAAGCTCTACGGCGAACTGATGTTGCCTCTGGATTGCGACGCCACCGGCCAGCTTCCGCTGATCGTGTACATTTATGGCGGCCCGGCCGGGCAGACCGGTTCAGAATCACTGGATCGAGAAGACCGTCGAACTCTTCCACGAATATTCTGGCGCAGCAAGGCCTTGCCATTTTCACCGTGGACAATCGCGGCACCCCGGCGCGCGATCGCAAATTCCAGACCGCCGTCCGCCATCAATACGGCGCGATCGAACTGCGAAGATCAACTGGCCGCGCTCGATCAGCTTTTCGCAGCAGTATCCGCAACTTGACCGCAACCGACGTGGCGATTTGGGGATGGAGCAATGGCGGCTCGATGACGCTGTATGCCATGACGCACTCCGACCGTTCAAGGCGGGCGTCTCAGTTTCTCCAGTCACCGACTGGCGCAACTACGATTCGATCTACACTGAACGCATCAACGGGTCTGCCCAACGACAAAAGCAGTACGAGCTACCTCGATATGACTCTCCGCCTGCGGTTGCCGGCAAACTGCACGGATCGTTGCTGCTGGTGCACGGCACCAGCGACGACAATGTGCATTTCCAGAACAGCGTTCAAATGGTCGAGGCCTGATCAAGGCGGGCAAGCAATTCCGCTTTATGGTGTATCCCGGCAAGACGCACGGCATCAGCGGCGCAGCAGACCAGACGCATCTCTTTCGCATGATCGAAGAGCATTTCCAGCGAGAGCTGAAATAGCCAAACTTTCGCCACGGATTTTCGCGGATCGACGCGGATCAATTAACCTTGTCATTCCGAGGGGCTTCAGCCCCGAGGAATCTGCTTCTACTATGCATCGCATCACTCTGGGCGACTTTGAACTGACTGCCGTCTCGGACGGACATTACCACTCCGACGGCGGAGCTTTCTTCGGCGTCGTTCCCAAGTCGCTGTGGGAGAAAAAAATCCGGCCGGACGAAAAGAACCTGATCGAGGTAGGGCTCAATTCGATAGCTGGTCGGCACCGGCGAAAAAACCGTCCTGATCGAAACCGGAATCGGCAATAAAATGCCGGAGCGGATGGTCAAGATCTACGGCCAGCCGGCCAAGTTGCTGGAAAATCTTTCCGCCGCGGGCGTTGCGCCGGAAGACATCGACATTGTCATCAATAGTCACCTGCACTTTGACCACTGCGGCTGGAACACCGTGCTGCGCGGTTCGACCGTCGTGCCCACTTTTCCGCGGGCGAAATATTACGCACAGGAAGGCGAGGTGTTGCACGGACATTTGCAGCTCGAGCGCGACGCCATCAGCTATATCAGCGCGAATTACGATCCCCTGGTCGAAAGCGGCCAGATGACGCTGCTGAAAGGCGACCACGAAATTGTGCCGGGAATTTCGGTGAAAGTGTTCCCCGGACACACGCGAAATATGCAGGCGATCATCATTCGCAGCGGCGGCATGACGGCCTGCTACATCTCGGATTTGATTCCAACTTCGGCGCATCTCGATCCCACATGGGTGATGGCGTTTGATCTGTTCCCGCTCGAAACCATCGAAAGCCGCAAGCGCTATTACGAGAAAGCGATTCCGGAAAGGTGGCTGACGATATTCACCCACGATCCGAAAATGCCGTGGGCATACGTCGAAAAGGATGAGAAGGGGAAGATGGTGGCGCGATCCGAATAGCTAGCTCGCTAGAAAACGAAATCGGAAGACGGGATTGGTTCGCCCGGCCTCCGATTTCCGATGCAGGCAGTTGAGCTTACTTGCTGTCGCCGTCGTGGTCGACGTTGCCGGTGCTCTTCAGAGTGACTGTATCTTCCTGAGCTGCCTGGGGTTTCTGTTGTTGCTGTTGACGAACAGCCGGGTTCGGCCCCTGGCTGACTTGGTCGGCAATGCTACTGCTAATGGGATTAACCATGTCTAGGAACATCGGCGGCCGCACGAATGGCTTAAGTGCCGGCGCACCTAAGTTGGATTACCTTCGGACATGTACTTCTGGGGATCGGGAGGAGTTGCGTAGGCGGTTCGTGTTGCAAGCAATCGCCTAGAACTGCTGCGCCGCCCGGTAGCCCTGATAGATCGCCCACAGCGCATAGGCGTGGAAACCGGCGCTGAGATAATCTTTCACGCTCAGGAGGAGCAACGCGTCGGCGGCGTAGAGGGCCATCCCGACCAGGAACGCCCACTTCTGCGCTTTGCTTGCGAACATGCCAAAGAACGCGAACCCTGCCGCCACGCAGCCATTCATCAGCAGATCGGGAAGCGTGCCCGGGCCGCCGATGCGTTTGGCCGCTCCGTCTACGACTGAGGTGATCCCCAGGCCAACCATAAAGTGCAAGCTGCCTCCCGAGATCACGACTATGGACTTGATCAGCGACAATCCGGCAATCCAGTAAAACCATCTCGCGCCTGCCTGGGCGCGGCCTGCGGCCACCATCTTGCCAACCGCGGCCCGCTCATTTTGTTGTTGGATCCGTTCGCTGGATGCTGCCGGGGCCATGCCTGCGCTTGCCATAAGTTCTCCCTATTCCAAGCGGGGAGCCCGTCTCACGGCGACGGATGAGGCTGGAATTAGGAAAATCGTAGACCTAGGAGCGGGGCAGTTACAGGTACCCAGCGGCCATGTCCGAAGTCCACCGGGGGATGGTACGAACCGCCGGTTGTCGACAAAAGTAACTGCTAATGCGGTTACCGACCGCAAGCAGCATCGTTTCAGGAACGCGGCCCTGAAACCAGATCCCTGAGCAATGGCCCTTGCAAGCTCAGAAGATGCACTCCCTGCCGTTGGCCGACCAAGCAATTCGTGAATCATTTTTGTCGCAGATCGAATCTCTAGGCCATTGTCATTTCAAGGAGCGCGCGACGAGGAATCTGCATTTATGAAAACTGCAACTCAAGTCCCAAGCTGGTTTGAGCGGAAGTTTGAATTCGCATTCCCAGTCGAGTTATACCCGAACCTGATAGTCCGTCTGCGGGGAACGCCGGCCCGGCTGGAAGAAATGTTGAGTGGACGTTCACGGGAGGCGCTGGTCAACAAACCGATCGGAAAATGGTCAGCGCAGGAACAGGCTGGGCATTTGGCCGATCTTGAACCTTTGTGGCTCGCGCGGGTGGAAGACTACGTCGCAGGATCGAGCCAGCTTTCTGTCGCGAACCTGACTAATCGCAAAACTGACGAAGCCAACCACAACGCTCGGGAGCTACGGGAAATCCTGGCGGAATTTCGCAGTGCACGAATGAAGCTGGTAGATCGCGTCGGAGAAGTCGACCCGGCTCTGTTTGCCCGCGCTGTTCCGCATCCGCGTCTCAAACAGCCAATGCGATTGGTGAACCATCTCTACTTCGTCGCCGAGCACGATGATCATCATCTGGCGAAAATTTGGGAACTGCTCCAACCGTAGCTCAACTTCAAGTCAGCGCTTTTCCTGCAAAAGCACTTCAATCTCTCTCCGGCAATCGGCCCTCGAGACCATGCCAGCCCACGATGCTGCGACCTTGCCCTCGCGATCGATCAGCAATGTTTCCGGCATGCCATCGACTCCGTACAGCTTGCTGATTTGTTCATTACCGACGACGACCGTATAGTTCAACTTCTTCTCTTCGACGTATGGAGTAACCGATTTCCATCCGTCGTCATCGGTTGAAACGCCGATGGCTTCGAATCCTCGGGTCTTGTATTTCCTTTCGAACTCCATGAACCAAGGGATTTCGAGTTTGCATCCGTGACACCAGGTGGCCCAGAAATTCAGCAGCACTACTTTTCCTTTGAAGCTTGAAAGCTGCACTGGCTTGCCTGCCGCATCATTCACCGTGAACTCGGGTGCCAGTTTTCGTTCCGCTTCGAGCTTCATGGTACCGGAGGCTGAACCGGAGCCAGAAAGCTTTTGCCAGAACGACACCGTGCAATCCAGACAGTAATGGGCGAACACTCGGGACTGCGGCAGAATTAGCAGAACAAGACCGGCAACAAGCAACCCAGATCCGCTCCAAATTCGCCTGGAGCGGTGGGACTGTCGCTCTTTTAGGAGGGCCAGGCCCCGGCTTATGTCGGGCTGCCATTCAACACCGGATTTCAGTGCCGCCAGTTGTACGTCCATCCACCGATTGTCGGGTTCTGCACTATTGTTCGCCATATCGCTTGATGTACTCCTTCCTAAAAACCTGCTGGGCTCGCCTGAAAAGCGTGCCGATCGAAGCCGGATTTCGATTAAGTGTGGCCGCAATTTCGCTGTAGCTGAAATCCTGGCTATGCAGGAGCAGCAATTCAGCGTGGCGGCGTGGAATACTGCTCAGCACCAACCGAACCTTGTCGCGCATCTCCGTTGCAGCGTGAATTTCCTCGGGCGTCGGCGTACCCCGCACGAAGCTGAAGAAGTGCTGATACCGGTTCCACCGCGCCTGTCGCCGTAATTCATCCAGTCCCACCCTCACGGCCACCCGATAGAGCCATCCCTCCGTGTTTTCCCCTTGCGTCTGGCGGTTACGGGACAACTTCAGAAACACTTCGACCGCCAGTTCCTCGGCTCGTCCCCGGTCTCGCACAACTTTGGCAATAAGCCGGGCAGTGTGCTCATAGTGAGCGCAAAAGACCGTCTCGAGATCAAAGGGCGTTTCGTCGGGGTTTATTTCCGCCACCGCTTCGCTTGATGAGCTCACAACACAACAACGCCTCACGAGACAGAATTGTGACAGGTTCTGGGGAAAATATTTAAGCGGGTTGACCGGCCACGGAATTACGCCGCCATGTGGATTAGCGGCTTGCTTTTGGGTAAAACTTCTCCGATCTCCACCGCCGGCACTCCGGCCGCGATCAGCGCCCGGAGCAATTCGACGGCATCGTCCGCTGCCACAGAAATCAGCAAGCCGCCCGCTGTCTGCGGATCAAACAGGATCGTTCTGATCTCATCGCCGATGCCATCCTCATACTCGACCATGCACTCGGCAAACTCGCGATTGGCTTTCAATCCGCCAGGAATATAGCCGGCTCGGACGCACTCCAGCGCGCCTTCGAGCAAAGGAATGCGGCTCGCATAAAGTCGCAGCGAAACATTCGACGCCAGAGCGAGCTCGCGGGCGTGGCCAATCAAACCGAAGCCGGTAATGTCGGTCAAAGCATGAACTTCGAAGACCACGGAGCTTCGCTCCGCCCCCCGGACGAGGGCGTCCGGGGCCACGTGGCTCGTGATGACTTCTGCCGCTTTCTTGTTCAGCGTCGTCATTGACGCCACAGCCGCATCAATCCAACTTTGCTGGGCCACGCCTTTTTTTATGGCCGTAGAAATCACTCCCGTTCCGAGGGCCTTGGTAAACAGCAATCGATCTCCTGGCTTCGCCCCGCCATTGGTGAGGACGCGGTCAGGATCGATCAGGCCGGTGACAGAGTATCCGAACTTGGTTTCGTCATCGCGAATGCTGTGCCCGCCAATCACCGTACATTTCGCTTCCATCATCTTCGAAAGCCCGCCGGCGAGAATGCGTTCGAGAATCGCCAGATCGCCTTTTTCCGGAAAACACACCAGCGCGAGCGAAGTCAGCGGACGCCCGCCCATCGCATAAACGTCACTCAAAGCATTGGTGGCTGCGATCTGGCCAAAAACGTATGGGTCGTCGACGATGGGCGTGAAAAAATCGACGGTTTGCACCAAAGCGGTGCCAGGCCCAAGTTTGTACACTCCGGCGTCGTCGGCGTGATCGAAGCCGACCAGAACATTCGGGTCATGTTGCCGGGCTAATTTCCCAAGCACTGTGTCCAGCGCCGCCGGACTCAGCTTGGACGCTCAACCCGCAGCTTTCACCGACTCGGTTAGCCGAAATGGCTTGCTTTCAGGCATAATCGCATTCTATAAGGATTGCGTCTGCCGCGCGGGTCAAACACCGCGCAGTCACGAGCAATGTTGGTTGTAATTCCCGGGGCAGTTTTAGCCAAGTAAAACCACAGCAGGAGTTCGCTTGCCCGTGAATGGCTCGGAAAGCAAAGAGAAGCGCGAACTGAGCTGGATCGAGCACGCCGATTTTCGCGGATGGATTTGTACCCTGTGCGAGTGGAACTCGCCGCTTCCCACGCTGCTGAGCGACCCCGAAGCAAAAGTCGCTTACGACCGCCTGGCTGAGGGAAAATTTCGCCAGCATCTTTGCCAGGATTATGCTCCGCGGTCGCAGTCGGCTGCGCTGGCCAGCTTCGCTCCCCGGCTCAAAAAACTGGTTGCGCAGGGATTCAAACCGAAGGACGCGGTCGAGATTTTGTTGCAGGAAGTGGAACTCGAAAGTCGTGGCGACCCGCGAGTGATGCAAAGGGCGCGCGACGATGGAGATGATTTTCTCCGGCGGGTGCGTTTGGGATTGTTGTAGACCCGCTGCGGCGAGCCTTCACTTCACCGTGACGTCGGTGACTTGCAACTCGGGATAGGCCTGGTTCCAATCCGCGCTGACATGCTCAAACGTCAACCGGAAGGGTTTGCTTTGCCCAGGAGCGAGCGGAGAAGCGCTCAAGTCCACGGCGTCGGGATAAGGGCCGCCAGTTTGCAACACGCGCAGCGGAACATCTTCGGCTTGCGCGATCTCGCCGAGTGAATTCTTGAAAGCCACGTGCGCCATGGCGTGAGTGATAGTCTTATCACCGGCATTCGTCACCGTTCCGTCGATATAGGTGACGCTGGCGCCCACAAAATTTTCCGCCGCGCTCATCTTCAAATCGGATAGCTTTACATTCGCCGCATAGGGATGCGGCGTGGTCGATCCTTTCGGCGCCTGGCGGAAGACCAGCAGGATAGCCCCCAGAACAACCACGACCAGCGCGACGCCGATCAGCATCGGCCGAAGATTGGATTCGCTCGGTTGTTCAGAAAGCGGAGATGGCTCGATTAGCCCGCCCATGAGGTGATTGTAGAGTGTCGATTTTTGAATGTCGATTCAGCCTGGAAGATAAAAGAATAAGTTACTTACCACGGAGGCACAGAGACACCGGGAATATCAATTGAGAAACATCTCCCGTGACTCGGTGTCTCCGTGGTAGGTCAGGAAAATCCGTGTAAATCCGTGGCTGATTTTTCTTGTTGATCCGCGGCCAAGGTTTTACTCGCCGCCGACCGTGAGCCCATCAATCCGGATCGTCGGGCATGCCATGGCGCCGCGGAACTCGAGATCGTTGCCGATTTCAGAAATGTTAAAGAACATCTCTTTCAAATTGCCAGCGACGGTAATCTCTTCCACGGGGTAGGTCAGTTCTCCGTTGGAAATCCAGAGCCCGGATGCGCCGCGCGAGTAATCTCCGGTGACAAGGTTCGCCCCGTGCCCGAGAAATTCAGTCACGTACAGGCCTTCTTTGATTTCTCCGATAATTTCTTTAGGAGTTTTCGACCCTGGCTGCAGAAAATAGTTTCCCGGACCAATGCCCGGAGTTCCGGCCAATCCGCGCGAAGCATTGGCCGTGGTTTGCAGCCCGAGCTTCTTGGCGGTGTAGCTGTTTAACAGGTAAGACTTCAGCACTCCGTTTTCAATGACTACGGTTCGCCGCGTGGGAATGCCTTCGCCATCAAACGGAGAGCTCCCGAAACCGCCAACCATGGTTCCGTCGTCGATGATGTTAACGCGATCGGCGGCAATTTTTTCTCCAAGTTTGCCGGCCAGAAACGATGCCCCGCGATAAACCGAGTCTCCATTCACGCCCTCAAAAATGTGGTCGAGAATTGAAGTTGCCACCAAAGGATCGAAAACCACCGGCACGTGAGCGGTCTTGACCTTCCGCGCGCCAAGACGGCGGATCGTCCGCTCGGCCGCCACCTTCCCTACATGCTCAGGAGATTCCAGCCGGCTCAAACTGCGGGCGACGGAGAACCAATAATCGCGCTGCATGGCGCCGTCTTCTGTCTGCGCGATCGGCACCGCCGCAATCGAACAATACGACCGCCGATACTCGCCGACAAAGCCATGTGAGTTAGCCAGAATCTTGCGGCCAGTCGCAGCATCGAACGATCCGCCTTCAGAATTCTTGATGCGCGGATCGTAGTCGAGCGCGGCTTCTTCCGCGCGGCGGGCATAGGCGATACGCTCTTCGCCGGGAAGTGAGTAAACGTCGGCCGAGTAGAGATCGAGATCGCCGGCGATCGAGCCGAGTTGCGAAGCGTCCGGAATTCCGCCAAACGGATCCTCTGAAGTAATCTTGGACAATTCAAGCGCCGAGTTGAGCATGCGCTCAAGACCTTGGCTCGAAAAATCGCTCGAGTAGGTGCTGGCGGCGCGTTGTCCGGAAAACACGCGCACGCCAATGGCTTTCGATCCCGATTCCTTTAGCGTCTCGACCTGGCCGAGGCGTACGAGGGTGGAAAACTCATCGCCCTCGCGGACAACGCATTCGGCCGCGGTGGCGCCGCGCATCATCGCACGACGAACAATGTCCTCGGCAAGATTGCGTAGATCGGTTTCCAATTTCTGGTTTCCAGCTTCTAATTGAGTAGACGACATATATTTTAGGTGATTGTCATTCCGAGCCGTTCGCAGCTCCGCTCACGGAGCGAGAACGTGTCGAGGAACCTGCTTTTACCGCGCTTGCAAAAAAATCCCTGTTGACCCGCGTAAATTCGTGGCGAAGTTTGGCGCTTACTGCATGAAGCCGCCAGTTTCTTTCCTCGCCGTGCCGCCCACCGTCAGACGATCGATTTTGATCGTCGGAATTCCGACGCCGACAGGCACTGCCTGACCATCTTTGCCGCAAGTGCCAATGCCTTCATCCAGCTTCAAATCGTTCCCGACCATCGATACGCGTGTAAGCACGTCGGGTCCGTTGCCAATCAGGGTTGCGCCTTTGATCGGGGCCGTGATCTGGCCGTTCTCGATCAGGTAGGCTTCAGACGCCGAGAACACAAATTTCCCGTTGGTGATGTCGACCTGGCCGCCGCCGAAATTCACCGCGTAAATGCCGCGTTTCACCGAGCGCAGAATATCTTCCGGCGCATCGTTTCCTGCGAGCATGTAAGTGTTGGTCATGCGTGGCATGGGAATGTGTTCGTAACTTTCGCGGCGTCCGTTGCCGGTGTCGGCGATGCCCATCAATTTTGAGGAAAGCTTGTCACTCAAGTAGCCTTTCAGAATTCCGTTTTCGATCAGCACCGTGGTCTGCGTCGGCTGGCCTTCGTCATCGACGTTGAGCGAACCGCGCCGCCAGGGCATGGTACCGTTGTCGACCACCGTGCATTTTTCGCTGGCGACACGCTTGCCAATCAATCCCGCAAAAGCTGACGTTTGCTTGCGATTGAAATCGGCTTCAAGCCCGTGACCGACGGCCTCGTGCAACAGCACGCCCGGCCAGCCCGGACCGAGCACAACTTCCATCTCTCCGGCCGGGGCTTCGCGCGCGTCAAGTTGCAAAATCGCTTGCCGGGAAGCCTCTTTCGCAAAATACTCTGGGGTCTTCTCGCCGAAAAAGAAATCGAGCGCGACACGACCACCACCGCCGGCACTGCCGCGAGCAGAATTGCTCTCGGTCTTGGCGATGCAAGAAACATTCAAGCGCGCCAACGGCTGCGAGTCTTCCGCAAACGCGCCGTCCGATCCTACGACCAGAATATTGCGCAGTTCGTCGGCATAGCTCGCGCGAACTTCTTTAATGCGCGGATCATACGCTCGTGCCGCTTGATCGGCCCGCATGACCAGCTCGACTTTGGCGGTGATTTCAGCGTCGATCGAAGGAAGCGTCAGCGGATAAAGACTGCGCGCGAGTTTTTGTTGGAAACCTACCGTCGGAGTCTTTGCCGGGCCGCTGGCGATCAGTGCCGCGGTGCGCGCCGCATGCAAAATACGCTGCGGCGAAAGGTCGTCGGTGTAGGCGTATCCGGTGCGTTCTCCCGCAATCACCCGCACGCCGCAGCCTGCGGAAATACCCTGCGAAGCCGACTTCACCATGGATTCGTCGACCATCAGCGAAGTCGAGGAAAGATATTCAAAATAAAGGTCGGCGTAATCGCCGCCAGCCGAAAGCGCGGCCGCCAGGTAGCGCTCAAGATCGCGCTCGGTCAGCCCGTAATGCTCGAAAAAGAACCTGGATTTATCCACGCTGATTAGATGACCTCAGAGTTCCCAGCGGCTCAAAGTGTAGTACTTCATTATCCCAGAAGCGCGGTTCTCGTGCTCGGAGTTGCTTGAAAACCGACCCAATGGTCAGCCGTCACATACGGCCAGCCTGCACCTTGCCACAATCTGCTCTGTGACGCCCGAGCAGCTCATCCGCACGCTTGAAGACTTCCTCGCAGTCGCCAGCGACGCGGTCATTGTCGAAGATGGCGCAGTGATCTTCGATCTCGCGCAATCCAAATACTCAATTTCCGGAGAACACAATCGCTGCCTGCTGCATTTATGGTCGGCTGAGCGAAACGTAGTGCGGCGGGTGCTGGATATCGAACTCAAGAATGACAAGCTTCGCCTGGCGGTGCAGCGCATGGGCCAATCGAAGCCCACCAAACTCGATATCTGCCGCGAGCGCGACCGCCGCAGTCCCACGGTGAAGCGCATCGCCAGATTAGCCTATCAACGAGTGCTCGAGCGAACATTGCAGCGGCATTTCCCCGCGTTCAAGGCGACGCCGCTAAGTTCGTCAATGGATCTCGAACGTTCTTTCGGGCCCATCTACGCTCGCGGACTGTTGCGAAAAGGACAATCTGCCTGGGCGGTTCTCGGTGTAAACGACCAAGAGACGCAAGGATCGATCGACGCCGCGCTGACGTGTGGAATTCTGTGGCTCGACCACTGCCGTCAGTCGCAGGCTGGGAAGGCGCTGGTCGAGGGTCTCAAACTTTTTCTACCCCCCGGCACATCCACCCTTACCCGCGGACGGCTGGCTCATCTCAATCCTGAGGCCGCCAAATGGCGATTGTATGAACTGGAAGAGCGGGGCCAGAACCTGCGCGAGATCGACGTTGCGGACACCGGCAATGTTGCTACTCGGTTGGTGCATTGCATCGAGGAAGCCGTGGTGCGAGAGCGCTTTGCCGAGGCTGTCGCCCAAGTGAAAGCGCTGATGAGCGAAGTCGAAATCGCCACATTGTCACCGGTAGAAATTGCATTCCGTTGTCACGGCCTGGAATTCGCGCACGCCCGGCTGGCGCATCAGCCTGTGACATTGCGCACTACGACGGAAATTGTATTCGGCCTGGGCGCGCACGAAACCGTTCTCATTGAGGCCACACTTCCCAGATTCACGCAATTAGTTCGCAGCATAGGCGAAGTACGCCACGCCCAGGGTCCGCGCGACCATCCTTTGTGGCGGCTTCATCCGGAACGCTGGCTGGAGTCACTGGCGGTGACAAAGGTGTCTGCGATTGACGAGCGTCTGGAGACGAACCATCTTTATTCGCAAGTGCCGGCATTTTCCGCTTCCGACCGCGCCATGATTGACGTGCTCACGGTCACGCGCGAGGGACGCCTCGCGGTGGTCGAACTCAAGGCCGACGAGGACATTCATTTGCCCATGCAGGGGCTGGACTACTGGTCGCGCGTGGCCTGGCATCATGCGCGCGATGAGTTCCGGCTCTTCGGCTATTTTCCCGGGCGAGAGTTAACGGCCGAGAAGCCGCTGCTCTTTCTGGTTGCTCCGGCGCTGCACGTGCATCCCGCTACCGACACGTTGCTGCATTACGTTTCGCCCGAAGTCGAATGGGAGTTGGCGGGAGTTGATGAGAGGTGGAGGGAAGGAGTGCGGGTCATCTTTCGCAAACAGACGTCCCCGGCCTATCGCGCGGAGCCACGAACGGCCGGCGCTGGAGAAGACAGGCTCCTGAATTTGTGATCCATCCGTGTTGATCAGCGTAAATCCGTGGTGAACACTTTAATCTTTCCACGCACCCAACAACCGCCGCACATCCACAATTTGCGCGATGTGATACGCATTGTGATCGGCCACCAGCAGCGCCTCGCGCAGGATCGTCTGCCCGTCGCCCCACGGAATTTTGGCGAACAGGTCGGTCTTGGGATTCTTCACCAAAGCCTGCAGCGTTCTTACGTCGGCGCCGATTTTCTTGATGCTCGCATTCCACTCCGCGGTGCTCGGCTCTTTCGTCTTTGGCCAATATCCTTCCGGCCAGCTGGGGGACTGATGCTTACGGTTTCGGCTGAACTCAAGAATGTCCCACTGCGCGAGCCGAATGTGCTCGATCAGTGCCCCAGAACCGAGTGGTCGCAAGGCCGCCGGCGTTTCACCACGCTTTTCCGCGGGCATCGCAGCGATGGCATCGTCCAACGAAATGTGCGCACCGCCGCCGCCGAGCAAATACAAAACATGCTCGCGAAGGGCGCGGTCGTTGTTTGGAAGAACCTTATTAGTGCGAACTGTCGACCCAGCTTTGGCTTTCGTCATTGAGATTCCCCTCATCCGGTTTTTCTCCACGGTAGATGCGGGAAACTCCCCGTACGATGCGGCGCATCGGCAAGTTTCCTTTTTCATCCGCAAAGAACATTTCTCCCGCGCGATGGCTGCGGTAATACCAGCGCTTGAGCAGCGCGAGGTGTTCCATGGCCGCAAGCGCTGTTCGTGCTTCCGGGACGCAAGGCGCCAGTGCTTCTTCGATCCGCGACTCCATCGATTGCGACTTCGCATGATCGGCGGGCTGGATGCTCAGCGAAACCGTTACCGCAATGCAGCCGGCATCGATGCGAAAAAGATTTACTGACTCGGGGGTTGCGCTGGCCTGCACCATGACCGCAGCCAGGGCATCAATGCGATGCACAATCTCCGGCAGTTGAGTTACCACGCCTTTCAACTTGTCGACGCGGGCGTGCAGTGTCGCCGCCTGCTCAAACTCAAGCTCTGCCGACGCGGTATCGCGTTGCCGCGCAATCTCGCGGACTAACGAATCTCCGCTGCTGTCGAAATACGCTTGCACGCGGCCGACCTCCGCCTCATATGCCTCATCGGTGCAGCCCTTGAAGCAGGGCGCCAGGCACATCTTCATCTCGGAATAAATGCAGCCGGGAAACGCCGGATCGGGGTGCAGTTCGTCGATGCAACGGCGCATCAGGAAAAAATCGAGCGAATCATTGGCAAACTTTTCCGCCGTCAGCGCGCGACGGAAACGGCCCGTAGTAAATCGTCTTTCCGGATTTAGCCGCCGCCAGCCGCGTGGTGACCGACGCCCGCGGATATTCGTTCTCCATATGCAGCTTGATAAGGGGAGCGAAACGCAGCCGCAGACGGTCAGAATAAGTTTTGGGAAACGCCTCGCGCAGAACTCGGTAGAGCAGAAACCCGGATTCGAAATCCGATCCCGTGGGCGTGTACTCGATCACCCGGCACGGTCGCGCAGGTTCAGCCGTTTTGTCTGCTCAGTGGGCGCGCTTAACAACCGCTGTAATCTCCGCCGAAGGTTGGCGGTTTTGCTGACATAAGGCTCGGCAGCTTCTTCGCCGCGCAGAAGAAAGACCCCGGCGGTCGCAGGGACGGAAGCAAAAATCTCGGCGTCGTGTTCAGGAACGAACTCGAGCCGCCGGGTCAGCACGAGATTATTGTATTAGTTCGTGTGGGGCGGACACTCTTGTCCGCCAGAACCTTGTATCGACTAAGGGAAGTTTAGGCGTTCTTCTTCGCCTTCGCGTAATCGCCCGCCCCCATAAAGTGGAGCGAAACGTAAGGCTCATTGCCGACGACCCAACTGTCGTGGCCCGGAGCAATATAGAAAAGGTCGCCGGCTTTCATCTCGATCACGCGGCCGTCTTCCATCGCCGCCGTAGCGCGGCCCGAGATTACCAAGCCGACATGCTCGACCATGCAAGTCTTCGCGCCGCTCGCAGCGCCCACGTGCTGCGACCACTTCCAGCCCGGCTCATACGTTGCGCGGCCAATGGTCATGCCGCTGATGTGTATGATCTCGAATTTGCCTTTATCGAAGATGCGGACTTCGTCAGGGTGGTCGAAGCGCTTGAGGATGACGTCGTTCATGGTCGTGATTGTGAGGAGATTTTATCGCGGAACGGGCAACTGCAGATTCCTCGGGCCTGAAGGCCCTCGGAATGACAAGGGGTAGAAAAGGATTGCTAGAACTTTAATTACCGGTTCACACTGCGGAATTTCTGGCGATAGTCTTTGCCGTCCACTTGCACCAAGCGACACATTTCGAAGAGGCGAGAGCGCATACGTTCGCCAACGCGATCACCCAGCGTGTCATCGGTCGAAACAGCTTGCGCCGCCGGCATGCCAGCTTTTCGCGGCGGACCATCGAGAAAATTACTGGTGATAATCGTGGTCAGGGCATTGTTGTAGCGCGTGTTGAGAATGATACTGACCGTATCCCACACCCATTCGGAAGGTTTCACTGCGCCGATATCATCAATCAGAACAACTTCGGTTTCGAAAACCGGCCGCAAGATTTCCAACTCCGTAGCTTGAACCGACGGGTTATAACAATTCTGGATTTGCTTCAGCAATTCACGGTAATCGCAAAACAAGCAGTGCACACCCTTGCGGATCAGTTCCTTCAACACGGCCACAGACAAGTGCGTTTTTCCCACGCCGCTTCGGCCAATCAGCAGCAAACCAGTTCGATCCAGCGGATACAGCTCTGCCCACTTTTCGACCACCAATTTCGCTGCACTCAGTGAGCCACTGCCCTCTATTTTGTAGCCCCCAAAATCACATTCCAAGTAGCGCGCAGGAACATGCGATGACTGAAACAGCTTCTGAACCTGGGCTTGCTGGAAACAATCGCATCGCGTCACACGGCGATCCGCTTGCGTATTACTCTCTTTCCATCCACTCCCGCCGCATAACGGACATATCTCTGAAGCATTATCCTGTTTGTCCGCTGCACGATTCGGCATAGCATCCCCAGCAGGCGCCGCGTGGTGTGAGACCAGAGTCCGGATGACGTGAACATTTCTCTCGTCCATTGTATTTTTTCTTTAGTGTAATCTCAAAATCAAGAAGAGAGGATGTGTTGTCATCTGTGGATTGTGAGGATTTACGTCTCCTCTTGTGGAATTTGAGTACCTGCTCCTCGTAAATCTCGAGCAGCATCCGGTTGTAAATCCAGACGGCACCGCCAGTTGTCGAACCCTCGCGCTCGAACAGGTCGATCACCGGTTCGCGTTCTTTTTCAAAGAACTGGCTGGTTCGTGCATTCGCAAGGCGCCACAACTGCCCGTCGTCTGGCAAATACGTGGGACGCTCTGATCTCCACGATTCAAATAATAGGTTCAGATACCAGGCTTGCTGGAAGTCCTGCAGATTTTTGTAACGTCCGTCGTCGATCAAGAAACGAATGTAGAACGGAAACCATTCGAGAAGTTGATTTCGTTGTCGAAAGCTGGGTGAAGCCATGAAGTTTCCCAAACGCGGATTGCAGAGTGCATCACCGCGCGAGGCTTCCGCAAGAGAAAATTCCTCGAGCCTTGTGCGGATGTTGTGAAGATGTAGTCCGAGTTGTGGAGGCGAGAGGAAAAGGCGGAAGGGCCAATTTTCGCGCCCGCTTTATCCTCACGAATGCCGCTTATCAACAGCTTCGTTGGATAAAACGGGTCTCGACGTTGCCGCCTCGCGCACCATCTGCAAGAATGCTTGCGCTTCCGGCCGCAAGGGTCGGCGCCGGGGATGAATCACGTCGAGGCTGCGCTGCAGCGGCTCGGCGTCGAGGAGCTTTCACGGAGGTAAGTTTGTGGGCGCGAATCTCGCGCCCAACCGCAAGCTGCGGAAGGAACGACAATCCCAAGCCGCGCTCCACCATGCGCTTCGCGGTTTCGATCGAATCGACTTCGAGCGCAACGTTAGGCACGAGGCCAGCGCGGCGGAACAGGCTGTGGGTGAGTGTCCAGTCGCTCGATCCACGCTCGTAGAAAATCAACGGCCAGCTGGCGACTTTTTCCAGCTGGGCGCGGCTGGAATGTGCCGGGCCGCGCCGGGGATGGGCAACCAGCAAAAGTGGATCGTCGCGCAGGCTGATGGTCTCAACCTCCGGATGCTGTAGCGAGCGGGCGAGCCCGATCTCTGCTTCTTCGTTCAGCACCATTTCCAGGACTTCTTTCGAGTGCCCGGGCCGGATGCTGATGATCACGTTGGGGTGGGCGCGCTGGAAGCGTTGAAGAACGTCGGGCAGGAAATAGACGGAGATCGAAAGCGCGGCGGCGATCTGCAGCGGAACTCCGCTGGCCGGCTGCGCCTGATGGACGGCCTGGCGGGCGAGGGCGGCGGTTCGTAGGAGTTGTTCGGCGTGGGGGCGAAAAGTCCGGCCGGCGTCGGAAACCACCAACCCGCCGCGGGAGCGAGAAAAAAGTCTCACGCCCAAAGACTCTTCCAGCGCCTTGATGCGGGCGCTGACGGCGGGTTGGCTGATGTGTAGGGCTTCGGCGGCGCGATGAAAGCCGCCGAATGTGGCCACGGCCAGAAAGGTTTCTACCTGAGCGATTTCCATTAGGGTGACTCTGATCCGTAAATCCACTAACAATCATTATTATCACACTGTTGGGCCTGATAACATATGATGTTATCATAGCGATAGAAAGGTTCCGTTTGACCGCGGCACATCCTCGCCGGAGAATCGGCTTTTGAATTGAGGCATTTTCGGCTCCCCCGGATCTTTCTCCACGAAAAAAGGACAGGCAACGGATGGCCGCAAACGGAATCAACGGCAAGCCGATGGAAAGAACAATTGGAATACGAATCCGCGCTGGGCAGGAATCACCCGGCCCTACACGCAGCAGGATGTCGAACGGTTGCGCGGCTCCATTCACATTGAGCACACCCTGGCCCGGCTCGGCGCGGAGCGGCTGTGGGAGCTGCTGCAGAGCGAATCCTACGTGGCCGCGCTGGGCGCCATGACCGGCAACCAGGCCGTGCAGCAGGTGAAAGCCGGCTTGCAGGCCATTTACGTCAGCGGCTGGCAGGTGGCGGCCGACGCCAACGACGCTGGGCAGATGTATCCCGACCAGAGCCTTTATCCGGCCGACAGCGTGCCCGAACCTTTGCCGGCGGATCAACCAGGCGTTGACTGCGCGCCGACCAGATCCACCACTCCGAGGGCAAAAATGGAGTTTACTGGTTCGCGCCGCTGATCGCCGACGCCGAAGCCGGTTTCGGCGGCACCTCAACGCCTTTGAACTGATGAAGGCGATGATCGAGGCGGGCGCGGCCTGCGTGCACTTTGAAGACCAGCTTTCTTCGGCCAAAAAATGCGGACACCTCGGCGGCAAAGTTCTGGTGCCGACCGTGGAAGCCATGCAGAAGCTGGTGGCCGCGCGGCTGGCGGCCGACGTGATGGGCGTGCCTACGCTGATCATGGCCCGCACCGACGCCGACAGCGCGCACCTGCTGACCAGCGACATCGATCCGCGCGATCAGCGAATTCCTGACCGGGGAGCGCACGGCGGAAGGCTTCTTCCGCATCCGGGGCGGATTGAAATCCGCCATCGCCCGCGCGCTTCGCCTACGCGCCCTATGCCGACATGCTCTGGTGCGAAACTTCGCAAGCCGGACCTGGACGAAGCGCGCGAATTCGCCGAAGGCGTGCATGCAAAGTATCCCGGCAAAATGCTGGCTTACAACTGCTCGCCGTCGTTCAACTGGAAGAAAAACCTGGACGACGCGACCATCGCCAAGTTCCAGCGCGAGCTGGGGGCCATGGGCTACAAGTTCCAGTTCATCACCCTGGCCGGCTTCCACGCGCTGAACCTCAGCATGTTCGAGCTGGCGCGCGGCTACAAATTGGCCGGAATGACGGCCTACTCACGGCTGCAGGAAAAAGAATTCGCCCGCGAAGACCCAGTACGGATACGAGGCGGTGAAGCACCAGCGCTTTGTCGGCACCGGATATTTCGACGCCGTCACGCAGGTGATTGCGAGTGGAACGTCGTCCGTGACTGCACTGGCTGGCTCAACCGAAGCCGAGCAGTTTGCCGGGATCAAGCTACAAGTGCATCCCGAAGAGCGGCCCGGACGCAGCTTGCCAGCCCATTCTCGGCGACTGCCCGCACACGCCGGTCAGGATCGAGGTCCCACGAAGAGATGCTGTTGCCGTCGGGCGACTAACTGCACCCAGCACGGTCCACGCGCACCGCCAGCCATCTTCTGCGTAACCGGCGGGAAAGTGGCTGTAGCTTTTTACCTGACACTTTTTCGCCTCCCAGGACTCAAACCCGCATCTGACGGGCCGATTTCCACAGTTGACTTTCGTTCGTCATTGGGCGCTAAATAAGTGCCGCCAGGTTTCCGACTCAGAGCGCACCGCCTTCCCCGCGCTGCTTGCGGAAAACGAAGCCTCGCCAGGAGAGACGATGAACAAAGCCGATCTCATTGACCGTATCGCAGCCGGCAGCGGCATCAGTAAAGCACAAGCCGCCACCGCCATTGACACTGCTGTTGAGAGCATTACTGGTTCGTTGAAAAAAGGGGATCGAGTCGCGTTAATTGGGTTTGGCACGTTCTCGGTATCCCAGAGCAAAGCCCGCAATGGGCGGAATCCCCAGACGGGCGCCACCATCAAAATTGCTGCGCGCAGAGTGGCAAAATTTACCCCCGGGGCGGAACTGCGCAAAGCGGTAAACCGCGCAAAATAGAGGGGCCAAGATTCGATTTTGAACGGCAGGCAAGAGCCTGCCGTTTTTTTTGTTGCTTTCAGCAGGCGGCGGGCGAATCGCTACTCGGTCACTCTGTGATTGTAATGTACTTGGAGCGTCCGTCGAAGGTGATAGCCCAGTTTCGCAGGATGTCTCTGCCAATCAAGATCGCGTAATATCTCTGTTTCGCAAAGACGGCAGAGACGATTCGAATTGGATCTAGCGGTCGCAGATCCGTGCCAGGAAAACCTATGGCGCCGGCGTGCTCTGCACAGTGGTGGGTTTGACCTATCGCCGTTATCTCACTTCCCTCATTGGTCTGGAACAGCTTGCAATTGTCGGCGAATACTTTGCTGATTACTGTGACAGAAGCTCCGGTGTCGAGAAGGGCTCTCATGGGACGAGGTGCTGGATATTCCCAGCCTATCGCTCGCCCAGCCTCAATCACGTCTCGTGAATTCGTTACAGTTACGTTGATGCATGAACCGGGATCGGCGGGGTCAAAGGGATTCCAGAGGATCTCTACGCGTGCCATGCTATGAAACGAAATACACCGGCTCGGTCACCCAAACCTGTTTCACAAGAAAACTGCGACGGACACCGAACTTCCGCAGACCAGCCTTGAAAGCCTCGGCATAGGTATTAAAGAATCCCTCCGCGATGACCTCATCTTGAATCACAACATACTCGCCGGGGTGCGAAAGGGACCACTCTTTACGGTATCGTTCGAAAACCTGCAGCTCAATCGAGAAAGGGCCAGTAGTCGCCATCTTAACCGCCCCCAAAATCATATTCGTCAACTAGGGTTTTGTCTGGCAATCCCCTAATCAGCGTTATTACGTTATTGCACTATAACGCTATCATGTAACAATGTAAAAATGCAGTCAAGAACAATCTGAAAGATGCCAAGAGAAAAACACATTCCAGAGGACGCGCAGCGAACGTCGATCTGTCTAACTGCGGAAGATCGAGCCGCGATACGCTGGATCAGCGAGGTGCGCCGAGCGAAAAAAGACCGACGGACAACAACTAATGACATTCTTGTCGATGCTCTCTGGCATTTCGTGGAGAAGACCGAAGGCAAAACCAAAGATCAGATTCGGGGCGCCTTGCCCGATATCGCTGTTGCCGAGCGTCGGCGGGCCAAGATAACGGAGATGCCGAAATCAAAAGATCGGCGGTGAAACACGGTATAACTGGCTCCGCCGGTTTGCCGAATCCTTTGCCCATCCTTTAGAATCAAATATTCGCGATTGAGGTTAGGAGATCATGAAAGCAGCCATCCATCCCGGTTACAACGAAATCCGCGTTATGTGCGCGTGCGGAAACAGCTTTAATACCCGCTCGACCCATCGCGGCGACATCCACGTAGAAATCTGCTCCAGTTGCCATCCGTTCTTTACCGGCAAGCAGAAGCTGCTGGACACCGCCGGCCGCGTGGAGCGCTTCCGCCGCAAGTACGCCAAGGTCGAGACGGCGAAGAAGTAACTCGGTTCGAACGAGATTCAAGGCCTCCCGCGCGGGAGGCCTTTGTTTCGCCTGGGACGCCCGTCCACAGCCGATTCCCTAATCGTCTTCCTCCATGGGACTGATCGGGTCACCCACGAGGTTGTAGTAGACCTCGTGCGGCTTCTTCGGCTTAACAGGCTCGGTCTTCACTGGCTCGCTTGGGACTGCCGCAGCCGGCTTAGGAGCAACCGCTTTCGGCTGAGGTTCAACTGGGGCAGCCACGGATGCGGCGAGTGCAATCGCCAGCTCATTGACTGTCGCCGGCGGGCGGGTAGTTGGCTGAGGCGCCGAAGCGGGAGCACTGGCCGCCGACGGCCTTACGGTGGTCGGGGCGATGCTCGGCATCGAGCTTTTCGCGGCGACGGTCTTTACCTTTACGGTTTTCACTCGTACCCTTGCCGTCCCAGACCCCGACCATTGATACAACACCAGGGCCACGATTCCTGCCAGACAGAGCTCCAGAATCGAGACGAAGACCGCAGTCAAGTTGAGGTTGCCCTTGCCCAAGTAGACTGGCGACTGCGGGTCTCCGCCCATAACTTGCGCCAGTGCAGGCACGATCAAGCCATTGGTGATTGAAACCAGAAGCCCCCAGACGGCCTCGCCTACAATTACCGCCAGGATGACGCGGGCGATCCATCTTCCCGGCGAAACCGGCTCTGGCATAGGCGTGTTCGGAGTGGCACCCATAAATAGTGTGATGCGATTGTAACTCCGAAAGAGGGAGCTATTTCTTCGGCGACCCCTGCTCCGTCGGACTCAATGGCTGGCCCGCAATATTGAAGTAGATATCCTCCGCAGCTTCGACGGACGGTTCCGGTTCCCGCGCTTCCTCGGCTGGCCGCGGCTTCGGCAAAGCCCCTCGTATCCAGCGGTTCACATAAAAGACGAAAATGATCGTCAGTGCGAACTCAAGGCATGAGCCGGACAGCTGCCTCCAGGGGAAAACCGGCTTGCTCGGGGTCCAGGACGGATCCCCCGCGCTGGTCCGATCAGAGAAGAGATCACTGGTATTAGCAGATACCAAGTGAAGGCGGAGAGGAATCGGATGCAGGCTTGAGCCAACACCACTGCTAGCGCGATTTGCCCAACGCGCTTCTTCAGGATGGCGGACTTGAATTCCTGTCCGAAGGCCTTGGGCGAATCGTCCATGAATGCCTCGATTTGGCCCACAATTGTGTCATAAGAGAGCAGCGTTCGACAGTAAAATAGTGCAATCGCGGAGTTCAGCGTGAGGATGGTGCAGGGTTGAAGAATTTGTATCCGACAATGACGCAGCTGTACACCGATAAGGCGGACCACTTCTTTCACGGGATGGAGATGCTCTTTCTCGATGTGCCGGCCTACCGAACTGGAATCGCCTTGCTGGCAATCCACAGCGCGATCTCTCTTAGCGACAGCCATCAAGGTTGCGCTAACGGGGGAGCCTGGCAAATACGAGGATCACAAGCAGGCGGCGAACGAACTGGACAAGTTGCGGGCGTCCAACGGCGTCAGCGACGCCAACGGAATCAAACACCTAACGTGGTTGCTTTCCAAGAAGAGTGCCGTCGCCTATCAGCACAGCCGCTTTGACGACAGTTCCGTTCGTTTGGCTAAGGAGAAGGCCGAGAGATTCAATGCCTGGGCTTACAATCACTTCAAGGAGATTCTCCGTGGCGTATAGGACGGTTCTAACCCCCGAGCAACAGGAAGCCAGGGCAAAGACTGCGGTGGCGAATTTCCTGTTTCGGCAATTGATTGTTCCCAAGATATTTTTCGATGCCCCTTGGCCGAACCGAAACCACAGAGTGGACGTTTTGGCCGTCGACCGTTCTGGCAGCGGCGAAATTCATGTGGTCGAAGTAAAAGTTGGCAGCGCCGCGCTCGCGAGTGTAGAGGCTACAATCACCAAGCTCGATCAAATTCCGGCGCATTTCAAGTACCTGGCGGTTTTTGACAACAAGAACCATCGGTTGAACGACCGCGCGCTATATGCCCCCGACGGAATGGGAAGGGTCGGCGTGATTCAAGTGAAGGAAGACAACGCCGGGAATCTCTCGGCAGAATTTCAGGTAAGTCCCGAGCGCTTCCGCCTGGACTCTTCCATTTTCAAGTCGATTGATCGTTTTACGGCGAGTCGTCCGGCGGATCTCGAGATCAGACCTTAAATGCGCAAGTTCTGGGACAATCCGGACAATCTAGGCGCAGGCGCCCCCGCTCGTGCCAACGCGCCCGTCCCCGACCGCCTCCAGATCGGCTCCGTCTCGATCTCTCCCGCTACGGTTCTCGCGCCCATGGCCGGCGTCACCGACACGGTTTTCCGCCGCTTCATTCGCAACCTCGGCGGGTGCGGGCTGATCATGACCGAGTTCACTTCAGCCGACGGCGTCCTGCGCGCCAAAGACCAGAAAGCCAAGCGATACCTGCATTTCTACGAGGACGAGCACCCGATTTCGGCGCAGCTTTTTGGCAGCAATCCGCAGGTGATGGCCGAAGCCGCCCGCATGGTCGAAGGGCTGGGCTTCGACCTGGTCGATCTCAACCTCGGTTGCCCAGCGAAAAAAGTCGTCAAGTGCAACGGTGGTTCCGGCCTGCTGCGCGATCTTCCGGCCATCGGCCGCATCTTCGAGGCGGTACGAAAAGCTGTCACGATTCCTTTCACCGTCAAGTTTCGCGCGGGATGGAACGATGAAGAAGTCGTCTGCGTCGAACTCGCCAAGATGGCGGAAGATTGCGGACTTTGCGCCGTTGCTCTGCACGCCCGCACTCGCGAACAAGGCTATAGCGGCAACGCGCGCTGGGAGTGGATCGCCGCCGTCAAAGACGCAGTGAAGATTCCGGTCATCGGCAACGGTGACATCCGTTCGCCCGAAGACGCCTGCGCCATGGTCAGTCAGACCGGCTGCGACGCCGTCATGATCGGCCGCATGGCGCCGGCGAATCCCTGGATCTTCCGGCAAATTGAGCAGTACTGCAGGTCGCTCACACCATCTTACGATCAGCCGTCCGAACTCGATCGCTACGAAATGATCCGCACCTACTTCCGCATGCTGATCGAAGAAGAACTACCCGACGCGGTCGGCAAGATGAAGCAATTTGCTTCCTGGTTTACTCACGGAATCCCCAGCGGCGCCGGATTGCGAAAGGAAATCTACGAATCGAAGACTGGCCCCGAAGTCCTGAGTCGGGTCGAGGGATTCTTCGAAGCAAGACTGCAACCATGTGGGGCGGGCGCCCGCGAAACCCAGGAGGCCTGAGTGGCGACAAGAAAGAACAGTACTAACGACAAGCCAAAGGAAAGCCACATCGAGTTCCTTACATCCATGGCGGGAACGTTTGTCACCCTCCTGTTCATCATCACCTTCGTCATACAGGAGGCTGCTTGGGGATCGATTATGACCATCGTATTTGCAGCTGGATAGGCTGAATCCGTGGAGACCGATCCGGTCAGAGGGCACCCTGGCATCCTGTCCTAAAAGCCGATTGACAAGCCATCCGGCTTGTAGGAACATCACTTAACTTACGCGCCTGACCATCGGTTCGCGCCCACCGACTGAGAAATCGCAAACCTCAATTTGAAAGGACAAGACCCACTATGAACAGTCAATCGACACTGACGAGAGGGCGGCTTCTGCTGGTTCTGGCAATTGCGCTGAGTTTCGCGGCAGCGATCACCAGAGCACAGGCTCAAGAGTTTAGCGTGGTGTACAACTTTACGGGTGCCAGCGATGGAGCCAATCCATTAAACGGTTTCACCACTGACAGTGCAGGTAACATTTACGGCACCGCCAGCGCGGGAGGCAGTTCGAACCACGGCGTCGTCTTTAAGTTCAACAGCAGTGGCGAGACGGTGCTCTACAACTTCAATGGGGGCAGCGACGGCTCCAGTCCGCAAGGGGTTTTGATCCGCGATGGTTCCGGCAACCTCTACGGCACCACTTACTACGGCGGAAGCTCAGCCAGCGGAACCGTATACGGAATCAGCGCCGCAGGCAAAGAAGAAGTTCTGTATAGCTTCACCGGCGGAGCCGATGGAGGGAATCCGCAAGCTGGGTTAGTAAGAGATTCAGGGGGCAACCTGTACGGCACCACAACGGTCGGCGGTGCCAGCAACAATGGCACAGTTTTCAAGCTGAATCGGCCCAGGGCCAAGGGCCAGCCTTGGACTGAACAGGCGATCTACAGTTTCGGCGCAGTCCCCGATGGTGCAACCCCGGTGGCGGGTGTCACCTTTGACCACGCCGGCAACCTGTACGGCACCACCTCCGCCGGCGGAACTTATGGATATGGGACCATTTTTCAGTTGGTTCCTTCTGCTTCAGGTTGGACGGAGAACATTCTGCATCAATTTCAGAACGAAGCGGACGGAGGAGTTCCCTATGCCGGACTGGTCTTAGATAAAGCCGGTAATCTTTTTGGCGCTGCAACTGAGGCTAATGGGGGAAACGACGGAGGGAGCGTGTTCGAGCTGACTCCATCGAACGGGGGCTGGAACTTCAACCTCATCTACACGGTGCCCGGGTGGGGCATTTCCGGGACGTTTCGGGATGTGCTGCTTGATGGACACGGCAATCTGTATGCCACTACCCACTGCGATGGCCAATACGATGCAGGCACAGTTTATAAATTAGCGCCTGCAAGCGGAACCTGGACCTACACTTCGCTGTACGTATTTACCGGCGCCAGCGACGGCTTGTATTCGTTTAGCAATCTGGTGGTGTCCCACGGTAGCCTCTACGGTACGACAAATCAAGGCGGCGAAAACGGCTACGGCGTGATCTTCAAGATTGCGCCGTGATTCGAGCAGCCGTCGTGCGATGGTTCGGGGTCCGATGAGCACCGGCATCGGACCCTTACCGTGGCGCTCCCGAATCCAGGTTCAGCCAAGCACGGCCTATCTGCCGCCTAAGCAGACCGAAGTGTGTAGTACAATCACGCGTTGTGTTAATTAAGAGGAGATTCCATATGAACCGGCTAAATAAGGTATTTGAGCTCTGTTTCGTATCGCTGCTGGGCGCGTTTGCCTTGCTTCCTACAGCTTCGGGGCAGGCGCTACCGTCGTTTGGGAACGTAGTGATCGTTCTGGGTGAGAACACGAATTACAGCACCTCCTACAATTCCGCAAACATGCCTTATTTGACCTCTTTGGCGAATAGTTATGGCCTCGGAGTGAACTATTACTCGGACACACATCCCTCGATCGGCAACTATCTCAACCTGGCCACTGGAAATATCCTCACCGACGATGACGGGCAGACGCCCCAGAGCTTCCCGGTCTCTTTGAACAATATCGCCCTCGAGGTTCAGCAGGCCGGCGGAACCTGGAGGGATTACGTGGAGAGCCTTCCCAATGCCCCCACGGCCACGCCCAAGCCCTGTGGCGGACTGAAGTCCGGAGCTTACTACGTGCGTCACGATCCCCTTGAATATATGACCACCATCAACAAAGAGAGAGAAAACTACGTCTGCTTCAGTCGATTTCAGGACGATTTGAAGAACCACGCGCTGCCCACTCTCTCCTGGCTGGTGCCAAATGGCTGCGATGACGCGCACGACTGCTCGGTTAGTACATTCGACACTTGGCTCAAAACGGAGATAGCGCCTCTAGTTGCCAGTTCCTACTTCCAGCAGGGAGGCACGGGACTCCTGATCATCGTCTTTGACGAGAACAATGACACCGGCAACCCGGATTGCGAAACCACAACGGAAGGGCAAGGCTGTGGCGGGCAAGTTGAACTGGTTGTCGTCAGCCCGTTTAGCAAGCCAGGCTACCAATCGCCGGGTGGTGACAGCCGCAACTACAACAGCAGTTATGATGAAGGAGATATCTTGCGCCTGATGGCACAAGGGCTTGGACTGCCTACATCCAACCTTGGCTGGGCCACGAATGGGTTACCGATGGCAGATTTCTTCTCAGACGCGCATTGAATCTCGTTTCGCTTGGGCTGGTTGGACAAATAGGCGTGACGGCAGCTGATGCTTCGCAGAAAGTGGAAGTCGCGGGAAGCCAGGGCGTATCTCACGGACCGGAAGCCGAAACGTGTAATCGCCTGATAGCAGCAGTCACGTCGTTTTTCGCCGGTGTTCTCTTCATTGGTTATCTCCGCCTAACAGGTCGTTCAATATTCACGCAAGAGAAGCCTTCCACGGCCTAGAATTGTACCACCCAATGAAACCGCCTCCCCGCTCAGGCGGAGATCCGCCGCGTCACAGGCCAACGCATCGGGCCGTTTGCCCCCCATAGGCGGCTGTAATATACTCGGGCAGTTCTTGATCGGGCACCCCCGTGTACGCCGTGTGTTTTGCCGCGCTCTGGGTGTCCCCTATCGGCCGTGGTGCGGGTGCCCAATGAGTTTCTCCTTGCCGAAGTGTAACGTCGTTAGCGTTTTCCTATTTTTCCTCGCGACGGCACTTTCTTCGGGTGCGCAGACCCTGAGCACGCTCGCGAGTTTCGACGATACCGACGGCGCGAATCCATACTATGAGGCCCTCGCGCAGGGGACGGACGGAAATCTCTACGGGACAACCCAATTCGGGGGAGCGAACGGGTACGGGACGGTATTCAGAGTCACCCCTAGCGGCGCGCTCACAGACCTTTATAGCTTTTGCGCGCTGCCCGATTGTGCTGATGGCAGCATTCCGATGTCCGGGCTTGTGCTTGGTACTGACGGTGATCTGTATGGTACGACGTTCAATGGAGGAACTATCAACCAGGAGTGCCTGGGTGGGTGCGGCACTATCTTTAGGGTTGACTCAACGGGAACCCTGGCGACTCTACACAGATTTAACTCGGTCGATGGTTCACGACCATATGCAGCCCTCATGCAGGCGACGGACGGAAATTTGTATGGCACAACGACCTACGGAGGGAACAGCCGGAACTGTTGGGCCGGCTGTGGCACGGTTTTCAAGGTCACGACCTCGGGTGGCTTGGTTAAACTCCACGACTTCGATTATGCGGACGGCTCTGCGCCGTATTCATCTTTGGTGGAAGGCACCGACGGAAGTTTGTATGGAACGGCTGCGTTCGGCGGGAACAGTAACAATCGAGATGGCGGCGGGTACGGCATTGTATTTAAAATCACGGCCGCCGGTGCGGTAACCGTTCTCCATCGCTTTCATTCGGATGACGGGGCTAACCCCATCCCCGGGCTGACTCGCGCGGCAAGCGGAATAAGCTTTTGGGGGGCGACAAGCCAAGGCGGGACGAGCAATGGGGGCACTGTGTTCCGAATGACACCGCAGGGCAATATAACAACCCTCCACAGCTTCTGCTCTGAGCGCCCTAATTGCGTCGATGGCTATGTTCCATATGCGGGGCTGACCCTGGGCAGCGATGGAAACTTCTATGGAACCACTGCTGGGGGCGGACTGAGTAGTGACGGAACTGTATATGAGATAACCCCTCCGGGCGTCTTCACGTCGGTGCTTAGCTTTGACCTGTTTGACGGCTCATCCCCTTTCGGCGGCGTGCTTCAATACACCAGTGGTGACTTTTACGGAACAACCTTTACAGGCGGCTCAGAGGGGGTCGGGACTGTGTTCGACCTTTCCACCGGCCTTGGCCCGTTCGTGACATTTGTGCAAGCCGCAGGCAGAGTGGGCCAGACGGGTGGCATTCTTGGTCAAGGCTTGACCGGGACCACCAGCGTTTCCATCAATGGCGTGCAGGCAAACTTTATAGTTATTTCCGACACATATCTGACTGCCACGATCCCGCCCGGCGCAACTACTGGTTACGTCACCGTGACCACGCCCACGGGCGTATTGACAAGCAACGTGCGGTTCCGGGTGATTCAGTAAATCGAAATCGGCCTCGTGGGGAGTTGTCAAGAGTCAATTGGTGTAACATCGCGATTACACTCATCATCGGATCAATGAGTACGATCGCCTTCAAGAGGCATCTCTGTGCGAGCATGGTGGTGGACGACCGTGCTGCAAAATCGCGTGGCTGTTGGAAAAACTTCTTCCCGCGAATTTCACTGCGCGTACCCGTCATATAATTATCTGACGATGAAGACCGGTTTCGTTGGCATTGGCAGCATGGGAGGCATGCTGGTCCGGGCCCTGCTGCGCTGCCGGGCGCTCGCAGTCGAGAGCATTTGGGCGGTAAATCGCTCTGAGGGCAAACTGACAGCGCTGGCTGCCGAGTTTCCCGGCATCCACCTCGCCAGCGCCCTTGAAATTGCCGCCAATTGCGATCTGCTTTTTCTCTGCCTCAAAGCCGGAGATACAGCTAGTGTGCTGTCCCACGTGTATCCGCAGCTCCATCCGGGGCAGTTACTGGTCACCACGGCCAGCCAGACTTCACTCCAGGTTCTCGAAGATCAGGTACCCTGCCGCGTGGCCAAGCTCATTCCCTCCATCCCACAGGAGATCGGTGCAGGCGTCGCGTTGCTCATGTACGGGTCTCGCGCCACTGCGGACGACCGTAAGCTGCTCGAAGATCTGCTGGGACACATCAGTCATCCCGTGGTGATCGCAGAGTCATGGTCGCGTCCCGCCATTGGCTTGGCTTCCGGCGGTCCGGCATTTGTTGCCTACTTGCTGCAGTCGATGGCGGAAGAAGCCGTACGCAGCAATCCTGACTTTCCACCAGAGCTAGCTCTCAGCCTGGTACAGGAAACGGCCAGCGCCACCCTGCGGCTTATGGCGGAAGCCAATATGAAACCGGAGGAGGTAATCCGGCGTGTCGCCGTCCCTGGCGGCATGACCGAGGGCGGTATTGAAGTCTTGTCACACTACGTCCCGCAGGCGTGGCAAGCAGTCTTCAGGCAAAGCGCCGAAAGAGAGAAGCGCTCGACGACGCCCGCGCTCTGACGAAACCGCTCGTTGACTTTGGATATTCGAAGCCCGGCCCCTCGCCGCCGAGCGGCGGCTGAAAGTTAATCCCTCATAACTAGCGGAGCCGGGCCCAACTCGGGAAGGTATTCAGTTTTCATTCCTCCGCCATCATTTCAACTCCTCCCGACCGCTCATGTCTGTGATCCTCAGCCTATTGACACAGCCGTTTCGGGGATAATCTCCCCCGCATAGATCACAGAGTTGAGTGACAAATCGCTGTTAACAACAGTCAAGAATTCTCCTCTATGGGTGAGCCGGACGATGTTCGTCGCAGAACAGCCTGCGCACTATTGCAGCTTCGCGTACTCGGCTTTAGCTTCCTTCAGGATGGGGACGTTGGGGTCAGCGTCTTTCCACAAAGCCAGGAAATCCTGATACGCGGCGCGGGCTTTGGATGGATCACCAGCGAGCGCGTAGGCGCGACCCAACTGCAAATGCGCCAGCGGGCCAAGAACGGAATTCACCACGATGCCGGGATCGTGCCCAGAACTTTCTGAAACTCGGCTGCGGCCTCATTGCCGCGATGCAGAAGGAGATAAGCGCGGCCGCGCTCATACGCACTCAGCAGCCTCCTTCCGTTAGCCAGGTCGTAGGCCGTTACCGGTTGGAGAATCTCGACCGCTTTATCGGCGTTGTTGCGGTCCAACTCGACGGCGGCGCGTATAACGGGAAGCGTATAGACATTCGCGAACGTGTCGGCTGGGCGTTCTTTGTTCAATTCAGCGGCCAGCGATTCCGCACGCGCCGCGTCTCCCGCACGCGCAAACGCATAAGCCGCATTGCCCTTGATGGCGAACGAGGCATTGATGGCTAACGCTGCAGTAGCATCCTGACGCGCGGCGGACGAATCATCCATCTCGCCTTCCATGAACGCCTGGGCTGCCATCACGGCGGCTGCAGATTCTTTTTTCCCCATGCTCTCGTACGCTTCTACAGTGCTTCGGTATAGTCCCCGGGCCTTTTCGCGATGTCCAACATAGGCTTCGGATTCCGCGTGCAGTCCGGACGCGGAAGCGGCCATTTCCGGGGAACTGCCAGCCAAAACGGCGAGTTCGCGGGTCATCGTCGGCGTGTCGCTCTGCAAGAATGCCACCTCGTAAAGTACAAAATGGAAGGAAGGAGTATCCAGTTTTCGTTCCAGCCCCTGATTGATCGTGGCCTTGACTTCATCAAGGCGGCCCATAGCTAGATAAACGCTTGCCAGTACAAAACAGGAGATGCTGTCGTCCGGGACCCAGTTCATGCGCCTGGCGCGCTTTGGGTAACGCTTTCTCCCACTGGCCGAAAAGGCCATAATCGACCGCCAGGTTGTTGTAGGGGATGGGCTCCCGCGGATAGGTTTGCGCCCAGAGTTCATAAACCTGATTGGCCTGCTCGCGTTCGCCCGTCACATTTTCGTAATAGTGAGAATCGATGTAGAACCTCTCCAGTTCGCTGGCCCGCTCGCGCAGAGCGTAAGCCTTCTTGGTGTATTCGGTTCCCAGGCTCCGTTCCCCCAGATTGGTTTCCACTTGCCCCAAAACCGCATTGGCTATGGCAAAATTTGGATCGAGCGTGACTGCCTGCTTGAAGAACGGTGCCGCCACGTCTTCGCCTTTGTTGGCGCGCGCCTGCATGCCGAGGCTGTAAGCTTTCAGCGCTTCCAGGGACGATGTGGTGGCTTCCGCGATGGGCGTATCGAACTTCTGAATCGAAGCCAACGATTCGCCCAGCTTTCCGCGAATCTCTTCCGCGGTTTTGCTGAGCGCGCTAAGCACCTGGTTCTTGTCCGCCGCCTGGCTTTGGGCCGTGGCCAGGGTCTCGCCGGAAACGCAATTCTCCGCGTTCAGAATCAGGCTGTAGGTGCTGCCGATTTGTGTGATGGAGCCGTCGAGCACCGCGTCGCTTTGCGTGCGTTGGCAGATCTGCCGCGCCAGATCATTGGTCAGACGAGCGGAAGCCGGCTGTCCCATAAAGCGAAGCTGCTGCCGAATCTGCTGGTCCGACAGAATACTCAAAAACGGCGACTGACCGAGTTGCGCGGCCAGGCCCTGACGCAGTGCATCATCGAAGACCGCGTCGCCGGTGGTGTTGGTGAAGTCGGCGAGAACGATGGAGCCTTTTCCCGTCAGCTTCGGCGCCCGATGCCAGTAGAAGTGTGCGCCAACTGCGATGGCCGCAATGATAACGATGACGACCGCGCTGCCCACGAGGTTCCATGAACGAATCGCTGCCGCAGTAGCGGCGGGCAAAGGCCCGAACCCGTTGTGGCCGTCGCAGGAATCGCGGTTGCCCCGCTTGTCGGCGGGACTACTGCAACCGGAGGCGCGCTCGTGGACATCTGCTGGGTAGCCGGTTCCTGAACTGCGCCAGAAGAAGACGCAGACATGACTGCTTTGGAAATCCGGTTCGAGTCGGTGTCCCGTTTCAGCCGCGCCAGATCGGTACGCATTTCGGATGCGTGCTGATAGCGCATGCGGCGGTCTTTCTCCAGCGCTTTCGAGATGATCTCTTCCAGGCGTGGCGGAATGTCCGGGTTGAGCCGTATCGACGGTACCGGGGCTTTCTCCAGAATCGAGTTGAAGATGAGGGCGGTGGTGTCGCCGCGAAAAGGCATCGCCCCGGTGGCCATCTCGTAAAGCACGGCGCCGAAGGCAAAAAGATCGCTGCGCGCATCGAGTTCTTCGCCTCGCGCCTGCTCCGGAGACATGTATGCGACCGTGCCAAGCATCATGCCGGGACTGGTTAGGTTCTCCTGGTCGAGTGTCGCGGAGGCGCCCTTGGTTGCAAGCGCACTCGGCTGCGCAGAAGCGCCGAGGGATTGTTTCGCCAAGCCGAAGTCGAGAATCTTGGCGTGACCGCGCTGGGTCACGAAAATATTCGCCGGCTTGATGTCGCGATGGATAATGCTCTTGGTGTGCGCGGCATCGAGCGCGTCCGCCACCTCGACCCCCAGTTCGAGCAGTTGATCCATGGGCAGGGGCTTGCCGCTGATGCGGTGCTTAAGGGTTTGGCCTTCGAGAAGCTCCATTACGATGAAGAATCGGCCATCCTGTTGCCCTATCTCGTGAATGGTGCAGATGTTCGGATGGTTCAGCGCGGACGCGGCGCGGGCCTCGCGCTGAAATCGTTCGAGCGCGTGAGGATCGCGCGCCAGTTCTTCGGGAAGAAATTTCAGGGCGACGTGGCGGCCCAGGCTCAGGTCCTCGGCTTCGTACACCACTCCCATGCCGCCGCCGCCCAGCTTCTCAACGATGCGGTAGTGCGAAATGGTCTGGCCGATCATTCGCGCACAATCTTACGGGGGTGAACCGGGCAAGTCAACGAAAGCCGGGGGTGTTACCCCGTTGAGGCGGCCTGGAGCCGACACGGTTATCTAATCAGGACGGGTGGCCCACATCTCCACATTCCCAAACGCTAAAAACAAAGTCGGACAGGGTGCCCCATTTCTCGCGCTTTTTGCGAGAAGTGGGCAAATTCCTGTCCGTGCCCGTCTATCCCCCGCAGAACCTTAACCTCCGGCAGGCTCCGCACTTCTTATTTCTTTGCCGTCGGAGGCAACACTCCGTTCAACCGGAGATCCGTCGCGGCTGCGCCGTAATGGTCGGCCCAAGCCCCCGACAGTATCAGGCTGAACCAAGCGCGTGTGACCTGCTTATCTCCGAATCCCTCCGTGGTTTCCGCTAGTTTCGAGTCGTCCATTTTCGCCAGCGCGTCTGAACAGAAATCGAATGAGGCCTTGAGGGCCGATACGAGTTTCTCCTTCGAATCCGTATCCTTGGCCTCTTCCGCCTTGGGAGCCGCGTCACCGGTTGTCTTACTGCACAGCAGGTAATTCGCCTCGATCATATGGACAGCGAGGTGACCGAATGTCATCTGGTCGGCGCTGGGTTTGTAGCTGAATTTGTTGGCGGGCATGGCTTCAACCGCTGCAATGGTGTTTTTCTGCCGCCCGGTCAGGATCTCTCTCAGGGCGTCGCTGACAGGATTTTTGGTCGGTGTGGGACTTGTTTGTGCCATTGCCGATGAGACGAGCAACAGCAAAGTAGTCATCAGAATCGTTTTTTTCATTTTGCCCCCATTTCTAAGTAGACGGATTCACGCTCAAAAAAGGTATCAAACAATTTCGAAAAACGGGATCGAGCGGGCACGGGAGCGGACATCGGCTGGGCCGGCGCTAGAATTTAGCGACGGTACTCATTTATGGATCTGCGGCCGGCGCCCTGGGCTTTCTGGCCTGAAAGGCTTGGTGGCCCACATCTCCACATTCCTGGATGCTAACAACAAAGTCGGACGGGGTGCCCCATTTCTCGCGCTTTTTGCGAGAAGTGGGCAAATTCCTGTCAGTGCCCTGCCCGATAGCGCCAACTGACGCCACAGTCTCTTTGCAATGTCAGTTTGCCCAACGAGCCGGTTGACCCGCGTACTCGCAAGACCACCTGTCCTCCAGGGGTTTCCTCTCTCGCCCTTTGGGAGAACTGGAGAACTCTGCGAAAAATCTGAAGCTTATTCTGCCGCGGGGCCGTATACAAATCGAAGCGAGGAGGAAGCAATGACGATCAACGATTTACCCGCGGTCATGGGAACAGTTCTGATTGTTGCCGGACTCGCTTTGGTAGGCATTTACACACGGTTCCGTACCGAGGGCAGTGAAAAGAGCGTTCAGGCCGGGGCTCTCCTGATTGTGGTTGGTGCAGCCCTCTTGGGGCTGTCGCTATTCGTACCCCACGCAAAATAGGGCTCAGGCTCGCACCCATTCAAATTAGGACGCTACCCAATTCCGAAGGAGGTTGACATGCACGACACAAAGCAGCGGTTGTCTCTATTCTGGCTCTTCGCGTTATTAAACTACCTGTATGCGGACGTGCTTGCCCTGTGGGATATTGTTGGCTCGCAAGATCCAGCCCCACATTTCTCACAATGGGCTCTGCTTGGGGGTAGCGGTCTTGATGGAAATACCCATCGCCATGATTCTGGCGTCTCGACTGCTTCCGTTTAGGGCGAACCGGCTGGCGAATATCATCGCGGGTGCCATTGAGACGTTAGCCGTTATTTCGATGCAATTCGTTTACCCTTTGGCCAGCGGCGCCTGGCACGAGCATATGTTTGCATCGTACATTTTCTTCGGGACGATCGAAACTGTGTGCACCTCGGTCATCGTCTGGCAGGCGTGGACTTGGTCAGGGGTTGAGACCGTCCGCACGTCGTAACTGGTCGCTCAAATAATGAGGTCAATGTGAAAAGAGAACGCCTGACACAGATCGTCCTGGTGATCGTGGGGCTGTTGAATCTGCCCCAAATTTATTTTCTATATATGGATCTGTGGCATTCCAGCTGGCTTTTGGAGGGGAAGTGCGAGTGCGGACCGATGTTTCTGAGCTTTTTTATTCCGGTCGGGGTCTTTCTACTCATCGCCGCAAGGAGACCCTCTGAGCATCGCTCGATGATTGCTCTAGCAGCTTGGTGGAACATCTCCCATGGCGCTGTGATGGCTATTCAAACCGTGGAAGCGTGGAATCACGGCGTCCACCGGAACTTTGCCGATGTGATCGTAAACCTTGTTATCGGAGTTGTCCTGTTAGCGCTTCTGCCAGCAAAACCAGAGGCAGTCGCGCCGGGAGTTGCGTGAACGAGCGCAGAAACCCCACACTCTACGCGGGTAAAGTTTCTTCTCGTCTTCGTTTCACTATTTTTTCCCCGAGGGGATGACAGTGCAGCGCAGCGGCTCTGGGGCGGATTGGCGTTAAACGCCATTACACTCATCATGGGATCAATGAGTGTGATCCGCCTTCAAGATCACATGTCCGTGCCATCACGGTAGTGGGCGACCGCGTTCCTGATCAGCATCTCAAGCACGGTTCTATCCACATCCGCAAGCTTCTTGATGTAGAGGCATCCCTTTCCTGTCGTGTGTTTTCCGAGTTTGGCCAGGAGGGCTTTTGCCTCGCTGTGGCCCATCATGTTGTACAGCACGAGTGCAGCCTTACGCGGTGAAAAGCTAATAAGCGGCACGTCGACTTCACGGCCGCTGTCATATTTATAGTGAGAGCTGCCGAAGCCAACAATGGACGGTCCCCAGAGTTTCGGCTTTTCACCGGAAGCCCGTTGCATAAGCTTAACCAGTTCTTTTGCGTCGGTGCAGCGCGCCGGATCGGTCAGTGCGTCGATGAATGCACTTACGCTCAACTTCGTAGCCTTGGTCTTGTTTTCTGGCACCTGGCCTCCTTTTTTGAGACGCTAAGGCTAGCATAGGTGGGCCGTGTTTTTCCCCGACCAAGCTGTCCGCCGTCGGCCAGCAAGAAAATGAGGGGGAAATAATAAAAGGCGGCCATTTGGCCGCCTTTATGTAATTCGAAAAAGCTGCGTCTTACGCTCTTGCCGGACTCTCTCCGCCCTTGGCGATTCCCGGGCGTCCCGGCTCTGGTTTCAGCACCTGCTGCACTCCGTCATCCGGACGTGGGGGCGGCGTGATCTTGGGCAATTCCTTGCCTTCGATCAGCATCTTGATTTCGTTGGCATCGAGCACTTCGCGCTCCAGCAAGGCCAGCGCAATCCGCACCAGCGTATCGTGGTTCCCGCCCAGGATGCTCTTGGCGGTGTTGTAACCCTGGCTGATGATGCGGCGGACTTCTTCGTCGATCTTGATCGCCGTAGCTTCGCTGTAGTCGCGGTGCTGGGCGATTTCGCGGCCCAGGAAGATCTGCTCTTCTTTCTTGCCGAAGGTCAGCGGCCCAAGGTCGCTCATGCCGAACTCGCAGACCATCTTGCGTGCCATTTCCGTGGCCCGCTCGATGTCGTTGCCGGCGCCGGTGCTCATCTGGTTCAGGAACATCTCTTCAGCGATGCGGCCGCCCATCATGATGGCGATTTCGGTCTCGAGATAATCCTTGGTGTAGTTGTGCTTGTCGTCGATGGGCAGCTGCATGGTCACGCCCAGCGCCATGCCGCGCGGAATGATGGTGACTTTGTGCAGCGGATCGGAATTCGGCAGCTTGGCCGCGACCAGCGCATGTCCGGCTTCGTGATACGCCGTGACTTTCTTTTCTTCTTCTGAGAGCAGCAGCGACTTGCGCTCCACGCCCATCAGGACTTTGTCTTTGGCGATCTCGAAGTCGTACATCAACACGGCTTTGCGGTTTTGCCGCGCCGCGCCGAGCGCCGCTTCGTTCACCATGTTGGCCAGATCGGCGCCGGAAAAGCCCGGCGTGCCGCGAGCCAGGACAGAGAGATCGACATCGTCGGCCAAAGGAATCTTGCGCGTATGAACGCGGAGAATCTCTTCGCGTCCGCGCACGTCGGGACGGCTCACCACCACGCGGCGATCAAAACGTCCAGGCCGCAGTAGCGCGGGATCGAGCACGTCCGGCCGGTTGGTCGCGGCCATCAGAATGACGCCTTCGTTGGATTCGAAGCCGTCCATTTCGACCAGCAACTGGTTCAAAGTCTGTTCGCGCTCGTCGTGCCCGCCGCCGAGGCCGGCGCCGCGATGACGTCCCACAGCGTCGATTTCATCGATGAAGATGATGCAAGGAGCGTTTTTCTTGCCCTGCTCAAACAGATCGCGCACTCGGCTGGCGCCTACGCCGACGAACATCTCAACGAAGTCCGAACCGGAGATCGAGAAAAACGGAACGTTGGCTTCGCCCGCAACCGCGCGGGCCAGCAGAGTCTTGCCGGTTCCCGGAGGTCCGACCAGCAGCACGCCCTTGGGAATGCGTCCGCCGAGCTTCTGGAACTTCTGCGCCTCGCGCAGGAACTCGATGATCTCGCGCAGCTCTTCCTTGGCCTCGTCGACGCCCGCCACGTCTTTGAAGGTGACTTTCTTCTGCTGCATGGAGAGCAGCCGGGCCCGGCTCTTGCCGAAAGAAAGTGCTTTATTTCCACCAGTTTGCATCTGGCGAATCATGAAGAACCACAGGCAGCCAGCAAGATAAGCGGCGCCAGGTTCAGCAGCCAGCTGGGCCAGCTTCCATTGCTGATGTCTTTGATGGTGATATTGACGCCCTTGTCGCGCAGGGTCTTGATCATGTCGGGGTAGTTCGCCGGCGCCGTGAGGTGGAACTGCGAGCCGTCATTCTGAAACTTGCCACGAACTTCCATGCCCGATGATGGTGACCTCTTTGACATTGCCCTGGTCCACATCCGACATGAACTTGGAGAAGTTGATTTCCTTCTCTTTTTGCCCAGCTCCGCCGGCTCTTGACCACCTGCCAGAGCAGGAAAGCCGAAAGCACGATCACCAACCAGAAAACCACCGTTTTAACTGTCGAATTCACCTAGACAACTCCTGAGAAAACAGCGCCTCGTCCGAACGCGAACCGTGGCGTCTAACCACCCGATCATTAGATGCCGCCGAACCGATTTGGATAAAGAACTTGCCAGCAGTGCTGTATTCTACTCTTTATTGTGGAAAAACGGGACGCGTTCTTATCATGACTTAAGTCACGGTTGCACTTTAGCTTGCAGACCGCCACGTAAGGCAAGTTCCGCTGGGTTTGCTGCGGCGAGCCCAGGCCGTAACCGACCAAAAAAGCTTCGTCCACCAGAAAGCCGAAATAATCCGGCTGCAGCTGGACCCGCCGGGCCGATTGGCGGTCGAGCAGGGTCGCCACCTTGACCGAGGCCGCGCCCCGGGCCCGCAGTCGCTGATGCAGAAATTCTGTGGTCACGCCGGAATGAATCAGGCCTTCCACCAATCACACGTGCGTGCCCGCGGATGTCGCCATCGTGGCTGAAAAAAATCTCCAGGAAGCCGGCCGGTTTTTCCCGCTCATGTCGGCGTATCGCGGCTTGATGAACTGGCAGATGACCGGAACTTCCAGCGCCCGAACCAGGTCGGCCATGAAGATGAATCCGTTTTCCAGCAGCGCGAGGGCATGGATGGTCTTGCCCTGGTAGTCGTCGGATATTTGCCGGGCCATCTCGCGCACCCGTTTCTGGATTTGCTCGGCCGAAATCAGCACTGGCAAACTCTGTTCTTTTGCGGCTGTGTTCATCGCTGGTCTTTTCCTGTCTTCATTGCCCCGGTTGTCATCGCGACCTCTCGAATTACGATGGCTTGCGAGCCCGGCTCAGTTTTCAAGCCTTCCGGGGTGGCGAACCCGCGCAGCCAAACAATCTCGCCGCCACTCACAACCACCGGCCACAGCGAGCGCTCGCAGCCAGTCAGGTGACGCTCCTGCAGCAACTCTTTGATTTTCTTGGCCGCTTTGGTGTGCGACGGCCAGAAGCGGTCACCCGGACGCCAATTGCGGACTTGCACTTCGCCCCTCAGCAAAGCCGGATTCAGTAAATGCTCGCGATTATAACCCGCTTTCGCCGAAACCAGCACAGCTTCAAAACACGAACCTAGCTCCGGAACCTCAATCGTACCCGGCACGGCGAGCCGATATTCGTAGCCGGCCGGTTTGTGGGCGGGCGATGGATCGAACCGCAATTCATGTTTGGTGCGCGAGGCGATCCATCCTTTCGGAAGCATCGTCGATTGGCCAGGCTCCAATGCGAGAATCTCTTCCACGTGGCGAAACTCGGGCCGTACGCCGTGCGCTTCCGCGGCCGTCCGAATCATCCGTCGTTGCAGCGCCAGCGGAAATTGCTGAATGATTTCGAAGCTGATGGTGCGGGTTTCTGACCAGACGCGCGCGACCTCGCAGTCCCAGTATTCTTCCTCAGCCCGCGCGATTTCGGCAGCTTCCGCCAAGTTTTCACGTACCGAGGGATTCAAGTTTCGTTCCAGCCGGGGCAGGATTCCGTGCCGAACACGGTTGCGCGCGTGACGCAGATCGCGGTTACTCTTGTCTTCACGCCAATCCTGACCCAGCTCCCGCAAATAAACTTCAAGATCTTTTCGTCGCGTGCCCAGCAGTGGCCGAATCACGGAGAACTGAGAACCGGCAACCGACAACTGAGGGTAAATGCCTGCCAGTCCGCGCGTGCCAGCGCCGCGAATCATTCGCAGCAGCACAGTTTCAGCCTGGTCGTCGAGCGTATGGGCGGTGGCAATGCGGTTGACCCGGTCGTCACGCAGGAGCCGCCGGAAAAACTCATAGCGCACTTCGCGCGCGGCCGCCTCGAGGCTCAAACGCTTCTCTGCCGCGTACGCTGCCACGTCGGCGCTTTCGCAACGCAGCTCGAGTTTGTGACGACGTGCAAGCTCTGCGACGAACTGTTCGTCAGCGTCTGAATCCGCGCCGCGCAATTGGTGATTAAGGTGAACGACGGACAACACGGTGCCAAGCTCTTTGCGCAGCTCAAGCAATAGCCGCAGCAGCGCCACGGAATCTGCGCCGCCGGAGACGGCAACGCCCACGCGATCGCCGGCCTTCAGCAGCGAATGCTTGCGAATGTACGTGGCAACGGACTGGCGCAGAGACGGCACGAGAACATGGTACATCTTGAATAAGTAGGCGGGCGTCTCGCGTCGTCCATCGCAATCTGCCTGTTATTTCTCCAGCAGCCTGTTCAATTCCCCGTGCGCTGGCGCGCCCTCGAGCGCGGTGTAAGTGCCGGAGGCTTGCAGTTCCTGCGCCATGCCGCGCAGCAGGCCAAGCGTAGCCCGCATCGGGGCCGAACCAAGACTCACCCGCGCTACCCCGAGCTTCTCCAGTTCTAGAACTGACGGCGATCCCGGCCCGGCGAGAATATTCACCGGACATTGAAGATCTTTGACCAGTTTCGCAATCGTTTCCGCCTCGCGGACGCCGGGAACGAAAACGCAATCTGCGCCGGCGTCGCGGTAAGCCAGTCCTCGGCGCAAAGCCTCGTCGTATCGAGTTTCGGGCGCGCCAACTTGATCGAGGTAAACGTCGGTTCTTGCGTTCACCACCAGCAGCACTCCCGCCTTCAGCGCCGTTTCGCGGATAGCGCGAATCTTCTCGATCTGCAGCGACGGCTCAACCAACGGCCGCTGCGCGTCCCCAGTGCCATCTTCCAGGTTTACTCCGACTGCGCCCGCGTCGATGACCTGACGGGCGGTTTCGGCCGCGTCTTCGGGGCGGTCGCCGTATCCCGCCTCGACGTCAGCCGTGACCGGCACTTTCACCGCACGCGCGATTCGCGCCACGCGCGCCAGCATCTCTTCGCGGGAAATCCTCTGTCCGTCGGGGTAGCCAAGCGAAAAAGCGACTCCGGCGCTGGTCGTGGCAATCGCCGGGAAGCCGGCGTCTTCAATGATGCGGGCACTGGCTACGTCCCACACGTTGGGCAGAAGCAGTGCCTTAGGCCCGTGATGCAGTGAGCGGAAGGTGTGGGCCCTGGATTTTTGTTCTTCGAGGTCAGGCATGGATTATGGATGAGCAGTCAGAGAAATGGATGCAAATGCTAAGACGGTTTACACTGCATTCTCTTAGGCAGTAAGGGACACTGTGCCAAGCTAACTTGTCATCCCGAGCGAAGCGAGGGATCTGCAGTTCTTCACACGCCGCAGGAACTGCAGATTCCTCCGCGCCTCACCGCGCGAGCGATACCAGCCATGACCCAGGCTCGCTCCGCGCCAACTGTAGCTCCGTCTTGCGAATCATTTCCTGCCACAAGGAATCCGGGGCCGCATTGAAAACCGTGCTGGCCTCCGCTGGAAAAATGAACCAGGCGCCCAATTCCACTTCCTTCTGTAGTTGATCTCGATTCCATCCCGCGTAGCCCAGATAAACATGAAAAATACCGGGGTCGGGCCGAGCCGAGATGGTCTGTTCGAACAGCGGCTTTGAGGTAATCCAGTAAACGTTGTCGAAGATCAGCTCAGCGCCTTCGACCTTGGCCGGCGATTTGAACAACGCAAACACCATTGGGGTTTCGACCGGCCCTCCGAGATAGACCGGGTCGGAACGGTCTTTCGCCGCCTTCACACCGTCAAGCACTCGCGAAATCGGGATGTCCGTACGCCGGTTGAGAATGACTCCGACTACGCCTTCTGTATCGTAGCGAACCAGCAGGATGACGGTTTTGGCGAAATCCGGGCCGCCGAGGCTCCGGCTCGCCACCAACAACTTTCCAGCGCCCAGACTCCTAACACTCTTGGATTGGGCTGGAAGAAAATCGGCTGGCGGCATTTCGCCGTTCGCACGGAAATTGTCAGCGAGCGACGACCCGTTCGTCCAGGCGTCCACCTTCGGCACATCAGATTCTTTGAGGTGACGATTCAGCTCTTCGGCCGCCGCGAAGGTAAGCATCGTGGCCAGCATCGCGTAAAAGCATACTTTGCGCAGAGACATGACGGCTCCGCTTGCATCCGTGTAGGCGAGTGTAATTGATTCCGTAAGGGCTGCAAAATCGCGATATCGCGCGGCAGAAGCCCTGCGGCCAGGGTGAACGCCCGTGGCGCAAGCGCGGACTCAGGACAAACGTCCAGTCTTTCTGAACCGTCGCACCTAACCGCCTGCCTTCTGCTTCATCTTCTCCACAAATTTTCCGATGCTGACCACAGCGCGATCCACCGTGCCGCGGCCAATTTCCTGCACGTCGTCCCAGGCGGTCACTTGAAGCGTGTAGAACCGACCGTCGAAGGATTCGAGCACCGCCTCGGCGCGAATTTTTGCACCGATGCCACTGGCGGCTCGGTGTTCCACGTGGATCGCCGTGCCTACGGTGATCTCATCGCCTTCGCAATAGGGATGCAAAGCGTGGAAGGCCGCGGTCTCCATCAGTCGAATCATGTCAGGAGTCGAATACACCGGCGGCAATTGGGGATGGTGCGAAGTCAGCGTGTGCTTGAACTCGACCGTCTCTTCGGCCGAGCCTCGCGCTCCGATAGGGATGTCTTTGGCCATAAATGCCCCGGAAAAACTAAAGAGCCAATGATTCTATTGAATCACTGGCTCCATAAATTTCCGTCTCGTCCGCTTACGCGGCTGCCGGCATCGTCCGTGTTTCTTCGATGCCATCGAGCGCCTTCCACAGTGCTTGCGCCGCGTTCTCAGCCGCAGCCAATGCCTTCTCGGCCGCGTCCGGATGCGCCTGCACCCGCTTGGCCAACTGCTGCCGCCAAATCTGCGAGTGAAAAACGTCAGCCGTGGTGTGCAAGGTGAAATAGGCGCAAGTGGAATCGTTGGCGCCGTACATCTCCTTTAATCCGCGCGCTTTTTCCTTGGCCACGCGCGGCACTTGCGATTCATAAGCGTAAAAAGCGGCCAGGGCTTCTTCCGGCGTGCCTTCGCTGGCGATGCTGTGGAAGAACGCCGTCAGCTGTTTGATGGCGGGCAGATGCTCGCGCCGGTGAACATTGCGATTCGCGCCCATGCCCTCGGCGAAGTCGAGCCACAGTTCCGCGTGCTCCGGCTCAGGATTGCCGAACGCGTCCTCCATGCCTTTCTCTTCCGCCATATTCGCCAGAATGGCGCGGCGCAGTTCACTTTCGTCCAGGCGCATGGCCAGTTCCGCCAGGTAAGTTGGAAAGGCTTTTACGTGAGGGTAATAGTGCTGGGCGTACTCGCGCAGGTCGTCGCGCGTGAGTTCGCCAGCCGCCCAAGCCTGATAAAAGGGATGGCAGAGCAGGTCATATTTGGCGATTCGCGCGTCCAGAAATTCGAAAAATTGCGTGCTGTCCATGCCGGGCCTCCAAGACAGTCCAATATACGGGCTGGCGAGAAGCCGTGGCAATGACGTGGGAGAGTATTTTTTCAGTTCGGGAACAAGACTGTTTAACTCACGCATTTTCTTGAGCTTCCGGATGTGATGGCGGCGATAATGAAGGGTGACGAATTGGCTGCGGAGGACGCTTTTTTGCCTGGCGTTCGGCCTGGCGCTAGCGGGCGCGCGAGGTGCCGATGACGCCCGGCCGGAGATTCTGCGCATCTCGCCCACCAGCCGGCCCGAAGCAACTCACGTAGAAATTTCCGGGAAAAATCTGCAAGGGGCGACAGCTATCTTCTTCGGGCAGTCGCAAGCGGTCTTCAAACAGATTTCGGCGGAAAAGTTGATAGCAATTGTTCCGCAGCGGACTGCGTCTTCGCTGATCTATATCGTTACGTCTCGCGGGCGGGCGGCGAGTCCATTTAAATTCGCCGTTTTGAGCGATCCGCGCGTGCCCGACGAAGTGAAATTCCGCGCAGGATACGTCAATGCCGATCCGCGGCCGGCGGATTTCACTTCCGTGTTGCTTTGGGGGATTGCGATCGCCGACACGCGGGTCGCTGGCTATGAGAACGCCACAATCGAGGTTGCCTGGACGCAGCTTTCCTGCCGGGCCGACGGAAAAGATTTCGTTCTCAACGACGACAAGGGAAGTGTGCGCGGCGGGCTGTATCGGCGGAATCCGTGGTTCGGAATCAACAACCATGAGCCGATGCCGATCGAAAATGACAACGGGGCGGTGGTGCTGCGAGTAGGCCGGCGCGCCGATAAAGTCTGGCACTTCTGGAGCGCCTCGCCGCGGGCCGTGCTGCCGCCCGGAAAGCTGGACGGCTGCACGGTGAAAGCGCGCGTGCGCATTTCTCCCGGAGCGCTGGTGCAGATGGGAATGGATTATTGGAAGAACCCAACTATGGAATATGCTCCCGGCGGCAGCCATGAAGCAGGGTGCAGCAATTGGTATTTCCCGTCGCAAAGCTGGCAGGATGCGGAGTTCACGGATGTGGGAGGAGTGCAGTTCTAGAAAACTTTCGCCACAGATTCACGCGGATTAACGCGGATAACCTTTCGTTTTGTCATTCCGACCGAGGGGAGGAATCTGCTTTTACGGCTCGCTTCGCCGCAAACCATTCCGTTACCGGCGCCTGATACAGATACCAGACGATCAGCATCCGCGCCAGCGCGCCCAACGCCGGCCAGATCAAACTCCAGCGAAAATTCATGACCGCGATCGAAAGCGGAGGCAAGAGAAATACCAAGCCGATCAAACCCGCGAAGATGGCGGCCCGCCGCGCCCAATTGTTTCGCCGCCACAGGCCCCATCCGATCATCGCTGCCATGAAGGCGACGAGCAAGAACATATACGGCCCAGACAGCTCGAGCCCACTGAGCAGCGGCGCTCCCAGCGCCATCGAGACGGCGCCAGGAAAAAGCAGCATCACAATCCCCAATACGCACAGATACGCTGCAGCTAGCCAGAACGTGATCGCGATTGCCATAACGCCAGCGGGGCTGGTTGAGGCGGAACTCATAGGAAAATGCCAGGGAATCGCGAACATTAACAGCAGATTCCTTGCTTCGTTTCTCGCCGCTGCGAACGGCTCGGAATGACAATGGGTTCGGAGTCCTTGCCAAGTTAATCCGCGGCGAAGTTTTTCACGCCAAATCAAACAGCAGGATCTCGGAATCTTCAACGCCCTTGATCGTCAACTTAGGCTCACCTTCGATTGCGGCGCCATCGCCCTGACGCAGCGTCTTGCCATTCAGATCGATCTTTCCCCTCGCAACCTGCAGCCATGCATAGCGTCCCTTGCCGAGCTCGTGAACCACTTCCTGCCCGGCATCTAGCAGAGACACATACAAGCGCGCATCCTGATGAATGGTCACGGAACCATCTTTTCCGTCAGGCCCCGCGATCAGGCGCAGTCGGCCACGCTTTTCTTCATCCGAGAAGGTTTTCTGCTCATAGCTCGGCTCGTGGCCCGGCTGGTCGGGCATGATCCAAATTTGCAGCAGGTGGACCGGATTGCTCGTGGAGGCATTCATCTCACTGTGGCGGATGCCGCGTCCCGCGCTCATGCGCTGTCCATCGCCGGGCCGGATCACCGAACCGGTGCCCAGGCTGTCCTTGTGTTCGAGCGCGCCGTCCAGAACGTAGGTAATGATCTCCATATCGCGATGAGGATGCGTGGGGAAACCTTCGCCGGGAGCGACTACGTCTTCGTTAATCACTCGCAACGATCGAAATCCCATGAACATGGGATCGTAATACCGGTCGAAAGAAAATGTGTGCCGGGTGTTAAGCCAACCGTAATCGTCGCCGCCACGTTGATTGCTGGGTCGAACGTTAATCATGATGAAAAAACCTCGATAAAATGCGGATTTCGAGGGATTTAGATGTTAGTTAACACAAAAGGATTCAGCGCCGCGCGGCTCAAGCTTTTGTCCGGCCCGCCGATGTAAATGGAGAATGCGTATCCATCTGCGCGCGGCAATGCTGACTCTCCTGCTCGTCGGGTGTGGGACCAATTCGAGTGCGCCTGCAGCTGCGGGATTCGTCAATCAGACCGAGCACTCCGATGCAGAACTATGGTCGATCTGGTCCGAGGCACAACAAAGTGTTGCACAGAGCATCGATCTGAATCCGGTGCAGCAGACAGGGTCGAGCGCATCGCCTGAAATCGTGCCGGGCGATCCGCAGGCGCTCGACATCAAGCCTCAGCAGCTCACCGTCACTCCCGAGCCGGATGTCTCCTCGGCCGCTCTGCTTGCGGCGACCGGAATTCACCACACCGCCCCGACCGGGATGATTGCGTGTCTGCAACCATGCGACGTCAAGTACACGACTGCTTACTCGCGCTATCGGCCCGAGATCACGCGCTATGCGGCTTCGTGGGAGTGGACTTCGAGTTACAACTCGCTGCTCGAATATGAATTCGAAAACCAGATTCTGTTTGCTTTGGGTTACGACATGACGTGGCGGTGAAAGCTACTTCTTTTCGGTTTTCTTCGAGGAGTCCGCCTTCGACTTTTCGTCTTTCTTGCGCTCGTTCTCACTTTTGGTCTCACTCTCACTCTTGCGCTCACTCTTAGAACCGGATTCGCTGCCGGAGGCGGGCGCGCCGGATTTCTTGGCGTAGTCGGTCACGTACCAGCCGGTGCCCTTGAATTGCACTGCCGGCGCGGAGATCGTCTGCTCGACTGCGCCCCCGCACTTCGGACATTTCTTTACTGGCTTGTCGGAAAACTTCTGGATTCGCTCGAAGAGCTGACCGCATTTCTTGCACTTATATTCGTAAAGTGGCATGGACCCTGAAATCTCTTGGGAAAAGACCCATTTCGATTCTAGGGTGCAGGTCAGTTCCCGTCAATTTTAGGCGAAATTCGGTGATAGACTCGCGTCGATGAGTAAAGCTGCAAACTCCGACGATTCAATCCATTCTCTCGCGCCGGGCCTGTATCTTGTCGCCACGCCGATCGGCAATCTGGAAGACGTTACGCTGCGGGCGTTGCGGGTACTGAAAGAATCCGACGTGATCGCGTGCGAAGACACGCGCCAGACGCAAAAGTTGCTCAATCACTACGCAATTTCGGCCCGCACCACCAGCTATCACGAACACAATGAAATGACCCGTGCGCCGGAATTGATCGTCGAACTGGAGCAGGGCGCGCGAATTGCCCTGGTGACGGATGCCGGTATGCCCGGAATTTCCGACCCCGGATTTCGCCTGATTACGCTGGCGATTCGGCACCGCATTCCGGTGGTCCCGATCCCCGGCGCATCGGCGTTTCTTGCCGCTCTCGTGGCCAGCGGCTTGCCCACGGATGCCTTCCGCTTCAGCGGGTTCCTTCCCGCGAAACGCGGCCAGCGGCGGGTGTTTCTGGAGAGCATTCGCGACTCGCCGCGAACGCAAGTTTTGTACGAAGCCCCGCATCGCATCGTTGAAGCCTTGCAGGACGTGGTTGAGGTTTTAGGTGCCGAGCGGCACGTCGTGGTTGCGCGCGAGGTCACAAAGTTGCATGAAGAATTTCTGCGCGGCCGCGCCGACGGAACGCTGGAACTCCTGAACAAACGCGGCGAGGTCAAAGGCGAAATCACGTTACTGATCGGCAAAGCCGAACCCATCACAACCAGTGTGGGGACGAGCGCCATCGCCCGTCCCACGGTTCGGCAACAAGTTGAGCAGATCATGGCGGAACAAAAAGTCGACGAGAAGGCTGCTCTGAAAAAAATTGCCAAGGAGATGGGCATTTCGAAAAGCGAAGCCTATCGGGAGCTGCAGAGAAGCAAGTGAGGTTTCACGCCGCAGCCGGCGCCGAAAACCATCCTCGCGTCCGGTTACAAACGCCACAGACGGATAGCATCACCGGAACTTCCACCAGCACTCCCACCACTGTAGCCAGGGCTGCTCCTGATCCCGGGCCAAAGAGCGCAATCGAGGTCGCGACCGCCAGCTCAAAAAAATTGCTGGCGCCAATCAACGCGCCCGGCGCTGCCACGTTGTAGGGGACGTTCCACAGACGCATCAGGCCGTACGCCAGCCCGGAATTGAAGTAGACCTGCACCAGGATCGGCACTGCGATCAGAGCCACATGAAAGTAGCTGTTGGTGATGTTGTCGGCCTGAAAGGCGAATATCAAAACCAGCGTAGCGAGCAGAGCACCGATCGTGACCGGCGCAAAACGCGGCAGTAGCTGCTGCTCGAACCATTCTCTTCCATGCCTGCTGATAAACCAATACCGCAGAGCCGAGCCCAGGAGCAACGGAATCACGATAAAAGCCAGCACGGAATACAGCAAAACCCGCATCGGTACCTGCAGGTTCGACGCTCCCGCGACCAGAAAGCGCACAATCGGAGCGAACAGAAACAGCATGATCAGGTCGTTAAGCGACACCTGCACCAGCGTGTACGCAGGGTCACCATCGGTCAGATGACTCCACACAAAAACCATAGCCGTGCAGGGCGCGGCTGCCAGAATAATTGTTCCCGCGATGTACTGATCGGCCTGGGCAGGTGCGATCCAATGACTAAAAACGTGGCGAAAGAAAAACCATGAGAAGCCGGCCATCGAAAAAGGTTTCACCACCCAGTTGACAAAAAGCGTGACCAGCAACCCATGCGGCCTGTTTCCAACTTTTCGCACGGAAGCGAAGTCCACCTTCATCATCATGGGAACGATCATCAGCCAAATAAGAACGGCGATGGGAAAATTAACCTGGCTGCCATGGCCGAATTCCAGGTTGCGTAGCCAGGCAACGAACGAAGGCGCGCCTTTGCCAACTCCGAGTCCCGCCACCATGCAGAGGCCGACCCAAAGCGTCAGATAGCGCTCGAATAGGTTGAGTCTCTTAGATGGAACCTGCAGATTCGCGCTCTCGACGACCGTGCTCATCGCGCCTCCGCCTGCACAACACTCATGAAGTGCTTTTCAATATTGCGGCCGATCTCGTCGCGAATGCGCCGAAAGGCCAGCAACTTCTCTTCTTGCGTTCCGTTAACTGCGGCGGGATCGTCCAGGCTCCAGCTCAGAAACTTGTACGTTCCAGGGAAAATCGGGCAGGACTCTTTCGCCCGGTCACAAACCGTGACTACGTACTCAATCGGCTTGCCCAGGAATTCTTGGACGTTCTTGGAGCGATGCCTGGAGATATCAATCCCGATCTCCTGCATGACTTCGATGGCGAGAGGATTCACTCCGGACGGATTCGTTCCCGCACTCAGCACTTCAAAACGCTCGCCTGCCATTTCGCGGAGCAACCCTTCCGCCATCTGACTGCGGGCGGAATTTCCGGTGCAAAGAAAAAGCACTTTGGGTTTTGCCATAGTCGTGCTCCTCTACGGTTTTCGTCCGTGTAACTTGATGGAGGCTACGGCAGAAGCGGCGCAGCAGAGTTTCGCCGCGTCAGGGGAACCGTCTTCCGGCAGAAGCGTGCCGGCCAGCTCGCCTCCGTGGCTCATTTGCGGAATAGTTAGGTTCGCCAGCCCGGCTTCCAGCGCGATGCGAACGTAATCGTTCATCAGGCTTGCCCCGGAAATGCATCCCACATACGCGTTGACATCGTTCATGATTGCTTCGGGCAGTTCGGCCAGCAGAACAATATCGCTGACGGCGAATTTTGCTCCGGCTTGAGCACGCGATAGATCTCGCGAAACACGGCTGGCTTGTCCGGGCTGAGATTAATCACACAGTTGCTGATGATGAAGTCGACGGAATTGTCGTCGAGCGGCAGGTTTTCGATGTGGCCCTTGCGGAACTCAACATTGGTTGCGCCAAGGTTGGCCGCGTTCTCCCGCGCTCGGGCGAGCATGTCATCGGTCATGTCGACGCCGATGACGCGTCCGCTTGGTCCCACTTGGCGCCACGCCAGGAACGCGTCGAAGCCGGCTCCGCTGCCAAGATCGAGCACAGTCATCCCCGGCTTCAGTTCAGCCAGGGCCAAGGGGTTTCCGCACCCCAAGCCAAGATTGCCATCGCCCGCGATCGCCAAGTCTTCCGCCGAATATCCGATTGCGGCAGCGACGGTTTCTTTCGAACCGCAGCCGCATCCGGACCGCTCACCGCGCGCGATGGCCCCATATTTCTCTTGCACGATTTCCAGCACTTGATCTCGGTTCATACCGGCCTCCAGTTAATACATCTGCCTACGCGAATATGAATCTAAACCCACAACGTCATATATGTCAAGGCGAATGTGTGTGTGCTATCCTTTTGAGGTGCGCACTGGCCGGAGCCAAACCGCCTCGCTGGATCGCTTCTTTCGCGCGTTGGCGGAACCGAACGCGTCTTCGTCTCATCAACCTGATTGCCGGCCAGGAGCTGTGTGTGTGCTATCTGGTGATCGTCATTGACGCTCCGCAGCCGAAGATTTCGCGGCATCTGGCCTACTTGCGGCAAGCCGGAATCGTCGCTGCGCGGCGTGAGGGCAAATGGATGCACTACCGCTTGACGACGCCTGCCGATGCCCACGCCGCGGCAATTCTAAAGACGACGCTGGACTCGCTAAGAAGAGACAAGGAAATGCAGCGCGATCTGCAGCGGCTCAGCCAGGCGTGCCGCGGGCCGGAGAGTTTAGTGCAGGTGATAGGCGCGCCGCTACCGACGGAAGTGCGCGGCCGCATGTAGTATTCGCCCTTCGACGCTCAGGTCACGCTATGACGGCCGTCCCACGCGATTATTTCTTTTCTCCGAGCTCCCGCTTTACCGCGTCACTGACCACTTTCCCGTCCACCCGAACTCCCGCGCCGGCGAAGCGCGCCATCACATTCTTCATCACCGTCCCCATATCTTTCATGGTCGGCGAGCCCATTTCGGCGATCACGGCCCTCACTCCAGCAACGATTTGTTCTTCGCCCGCCGCTTTGGGCAGGTAGGTTTCGATCAGCGTGATTTCGGCGGCTTCTTTGTCGGCCATTTCCTTGCGGCCGCCTTTGAGAAATTGCTCAATCGAATCCTTGCGCTGATTGATCAGCGTGCTCAGCACCTGCTGCGACTCTTTGTCGTCGAGCGGGGCCATCTTCTCGATCTCGCGGTTCTTGAGCGCAGTTTTGACCATGCGCAACGTGGAGAGCCGCTGCTCGTCGCGCGCTTTCATGGCGGCGATAATGTCTTTCTGAATCTGTTCAATCATGCTCATGCGGGAATTATAGCCTCGCGGGAAAGCGGGCTGCATTGCTTATCACAGCATCCTTACCGGGCTTCCGGTTAAACTGTTTGCGCTTCTTCAACGAGGATCTGCGCTTCATGTTACGAAAGAACAGGCTATTCACGCCCGGACCAACGCCGCTTTTGCCCGCGGCCCAAACTGCCATGGCTTCGTTCGCCATGCACCACCGGACCGCGGATTTTCGCGCGCTGTTTTCCCGTGTCCTCGCCGACCTCAAAGAATTCATCGGGACGAAGAACGAACTGTTGGTGCTGGCCAGTTCCGGCACCGGCGTGATGGAAGGCTCAGTTTCGAATTCGACGTCGCCCGGTGACAAAGTTCTCGTTCTTTCCGCAGGAAAATTCGGCGAGCGCTGGCGCGACTTGGCCAAAGCCTTCGGATGCGCGGTGGATGTGGTATCGGCGCCTTACGGCGAAACTTTTTCGCTGGATCAAATTCGCGCCAAGCTTACCTCTGACATTTGCGCAGTCTATGTTCAGGCGACCGAAAGTTCCACGGGCGCGCGCCATGACATCAAGGCGATCGCGGAGCTAACACGCCGGAGCGAGGCTCTGCTGGTCGTCGACGCCATCACCGGCCTGGGTACAACGCACTTCGATGTCGATGGCTGGGGAATCGACGTCATCATCGGCGGGTCGCAGAAGGCGCTGATGATTCCGCCCGGGTTGGCCTACTGCGCGGTCAGCGATCGCGCCTGGCAGCGAATGGAGACGACCAAGTCGCCGCGCTATTATTTCGATTTCCGGAAAGAACGCAAAGCGGCTGCGAAGGGCGAATCGGCCTACACGCCCGCGACCTCGTTGTTCGCCGCCCTGGGCGCAGCTCTCGACTTTGTTCGTCAGATGGGCAACGGCGACCTTGCAAAAGGCCGAGATGTACTGATCAACAACGCTGAACTCGCCGCTGAGATGACCCGCGCCGGCACACAGGCGCTGGGACTTCAACTTTTCGCACCGTCTGCGCCAGCAGCTGCGCTAACAGCGATTCAATCTCCGGCTGGAATCGACTCCGGTGCGATCGTCAAACTATTCCGCGAGAACTTTGGCGCGGTCGTGGCCAACGGGCAGGGCGAGATGAAAGGGCAACTGTTTCGCATCGCCCACCTCGGTTATTACGATTACCTCGACACTATCGGAATTCTGGCGGCGCTGGAGCACGTGCTAGGCAGCGTCACGGGCAAGGCGGTTGACTACGGCGCGGCAGTACGGGCTGCGCAGGTTGTGTACGGAAGAAAAGTAGCTCCGACCGCAAAGTGATTCGTACTACTTCTGTTTTCTATCGACCTATGAAAATCGTCGTTGCCGAAAAAATATCCGCTTCCGCGTTGGAGGTTCTGCACGAGCCGGGTTGGACGGTAATTCTGGCTGAAGAAATAAAAGGCGACCTGGCCTCGCAGCTCGAATCTGCCGACGCGCTGATCGTGCGCTCGGCGGTGCAGGTGAACGCAGCGCTGCTGGCCAAAGCCACGAAACTGCGCGTGATCGGGCGCGCGGGCGTTGGCGTCGACAATATCGAACTCGAACCTGCCACGCGCCAGGGCATCGCGGTCATGAATACTCCCGGCGCGAACGCCGTTGCAGTCGCCGAACAGACGATGGCGATGATCCTGGCCATGGCGCGCCACCTGTGCCGCGCCAATGAACTCACTCACGCCGGCAAATGGGAGAAGAAAACTCTGCAGGGAACCGAACTGCGCGGCAAGACCCTGGGCATCGTCGGGCTCGGACGCATTGGGATGGAAGTCGCGCGCCGCGCGCGGGCGTTTCAGATGACGATCATTGCGCACGATCCGTTCGTGTCGGTCGCGCTGGCGCGTGAGGAAGGAATCCATCTGGCAGTACTCGACGAAGTCTATGCGGCAGCCGACTACCTGACGCTTCACGTCGGCCTCACGCCACAGACCACCGGCATGATCAACGCCGAGTCGCTGAAGAAGATGAAACGTGGCGTACGGCTGGTGAACTGCGCCCGCGGCGAACTGATCAATGAAACAGCTCTCGCCGAAGCGCTGAAAGATGGCCAGGTTGCTGCAGCGGCGCTTGATGTTTTTACCGAAGAGCCGCTGAAGAACTCTCCGCTCACCGATCTGCAGAATGTGATCTTGACCCCGCACATTGGTGGCTCAACGCACGAAGCCCAGGAAGCTGTCGGCTATCAGATTGCACAGCAGGTGAAAGAATATTTGAAGCACGGGGTAATCCAGAATGCGGTGAACGTTCCGTCGGTTTCGTATGACGAATACCTGGAGCTGCAGCCGTATATCGTCCTCGCGGAAAGATTGGGTTCGTTTCTGGCGCAGATCAGCGAAGGCGCGCTGGAAGAAATTTCGCTGCGCTACGCGGGACACATCGCCGAGGGCAAGACAGAACTGATCCGCAACGCCGCCATCAAAGGAATTCTGAACGAAGCTTTGGAGGAGAAAGCGAATTTGGTGAATGCCGCGGCCATCGCGTCTTCCCGCGGGCTTCGCGTGCAGGAAGCGCGTGACGCCAAGAGTTCAACCGGCGGCGCCGGCAGTCTGATCTCGATTCGCGTCAAGGTCGGCACCCAGGAGCACATCGTGAAGGGAGCGGTCATCCACAACAACGCGCCTCGCCTGCTGCACGTCGATGGGATTGAAGTCGAGGCCCCGCTGGAGCGCAATCTGATCTATCTGCGCAACCGCGACGTTCCCGGCGTGATCGGCAAAGTTGGAACCATTCTCGGCGATCACAAAATTAACATCGCCGACTTTTCTTTGGGTCGCCGGACCAGGGCGCGGAACCCGGCGTTCCCGGCCAAGCCATTGCGGTAGTTCACATCGATGGATCCGTTCCCGAGGCGGTCATCGCCGAATTGAAGAAAATTCCTGCCATGGAGCAAACCAAGGCGGTCCGGCTGTCCTGAACTTGCCCAAGCCTGGCTCGGCAGCGCCGTTTCTGCGGCTGCTTTAGAATAGAAACCCCAGCATCAAAATATAAAGAGGGCAAGGAATGTTTAAACCCGCTGTCGCCGTTCTTGCGGCGCTATTTTGTTTTTCATCTTTCAGCCTCAGCCAGGATAGCCACTACGACGCCAGCGTGAGTGGCGCGCCGGTGTTCACCAAGCAATCTGAGGGCAACGGAGTCACTCAGGGCGCGACTATTGGCGTGAATGTGTTTGGCACGATTCGTGTGCGCTTCAACCCCAAACACTCGATGGAGTTTAACTACGGCCGGGCGAAGAACTCGCAAACGTTCCAGGCGGGCGAGAATTTTCACGTTCTTTCGACGATCAGCGAGTACAGCGGCGCCTATGTTTACACACCGGTTCAAAAAGGTAAATTCGAGCCATTTCTGCTGGCAGGAGGAGCCGCGCTGCACTTTGGGCCACGAAGCACCTGGGTGTTCTTTCCTACACTGCCGCCCGATAACCTCCCGAATAATGTGCTCACCGACGTCGGCGCCTCGGGGCAGAACGAATTCGCGTTTCTATACGGGGTGGGCGTGGATTACCAGCTCCCGGTGTATGCGAAATTTGCGTTGCGCCTGCAGTATCGCGGCTTCCTCTACCGCGAACCCGATTTCAACGTGAACTCTGGGATTGGCCATCCTTTGAGCTTTTTTACTGGAGCTTACGGCCACATGGCAGAACCATCAATCGGCTTGGTGTTCCGGTTCTAGGTCGTGAGATTGTCGATCGTATTCCCGCAAACGAAACGGAGAGCAACCAGTCCAATGAATATGAAGCGAACTCAAATCATCCTCATGGCCGTCCTGGCATTCAGCGCCGCCATGTTTGCCCAGAATTCTTCCGATACGCAGAAATCTTATGAACCGCTGCCCGGCCTCGATAAGGCGCTGATCGATACCAGGGCGGACCCTTGTATGAACTTTTTCAAATACGCCTGCGGGAACTTCAACAAGCTGTATCCAATTCCGAATGACCGCTCGTCATATGGCATCGGGACCATGATCTACGACCACAACCAGGTGGTGCTGCACGAAATTCTGGAGAAAGCCGCGGCGGGCGGTTCCGACCGCGGTGCGAACGAGCAGAAGATCGGCGATTTTTACGCGGCCTGCATGAATACCGAGGCAATCGATAAAGCGGGCTTGAAGCCGCTGCAGCCGGAACTGGAGCCGCATTGCTGCGCTCAAGAGCAAAGACGAGCTGCCGGAACTGCTGGCGCATTTCCAGCTGATCAACGTAAATGCGTTCCTCGGGTTCGGTGAGCAACAAGATTTTAAAGACGCCCGCAAACAGATCGCGGCAGTGGACCAGGGCGGCCTGGGACTGCCGGAGCGGGATTTTTATTTCCGGACCGGCGAGGCCGCGGAAAAAACTCGCCAGCAATATGTGCAGCACATCACCAATGTGATGAAACTCATGGGTGAGAGCGAAGCGCAGGCAGCCAGCGACGCCAAGAGCATCATGCAGCTCGAAAGTGCACTGGCGAAAGTTTCCATGGATATTACCTCGCGCCGCGAGCCGGAGAAGATTTATCACTTGATGCCGGTTTCGGAGCTTTCCAGCTTGTCGCCGGATTTCTCCTGGACGCGCTTTCTGGCAGCGTCCGGCGCGCCGCCGGTGACGGAGGTCAATGTGGTCGATCCCGACTTCGTCAAAGGTTTGAATTCGATTCTCGCTTCGACCGCCCTTGCGACTATCAAAACTTATTTGCGCTGGCAGTTGGTGAATTCGATCCCGAGCGAAGTTTTGCCTAAGGCCTTCGACGACGCGCACTTCGACTTCTACGGCCGCGACCTGCGCGGCCAACCGGAGCAACGTGCCCGCTGGAAGCGCTGTGCGCAAGCCACGGACGATGCTCTGGGCGAGGCTTTGGGCCAGGTTTATGTGGCCACGGAATTCCCGCCTTCGAGCAAAGCGGCGACGGTACAAATGGTGCACGACATCGAGGGAGCCATGCACCAGGACATTCAGAACCTGGATTGGATGAGTGCGGCGACCAAGGCGCGCGCCGAGGAAAAGCTCCGCGCCATCGCCGATAAAATCGGCTATCCCGATCATTGGCGCGATTACTCGAAGCTAGAAGTGGCGCGTGACGACGCGTTCGGCAACGCGATCCGCGCGCAGGATTTCGAGAGCCGACGCGAACTGGCCAAGATTGGCCAACCGGTGGACCGCGGCGAATTCGGCATGTCTCCGCCGACGGTCAACGCTTATTACAGCTCCAGTATGAACGACATCAACTTCCCTGCCGGCATTCTGCAGCCGCCGATGTATGACAAGAATGCCACCGACGCCGAAAATTATGGACACATTGGGGCTGTCGTCGGCCACGAATTGACCCACGGCTTTGACGACGAAGGGCGGAAATTCGACGGCAGCGGCAACCTTTCAGATTGGTGGACTGCCGAGGATGGCGCCAAGTTCGAGCAGAAGGCCGATTGCGAAGTCAAAGAGTACAGTTCGTTTGTTGCGGTCGATGACGCCAAGGTCAACGGCAAACTGACGCTGGGCGAGAACACCGCCGACAACGGCGGGCTGCGATTAGCGTACATTGCGTTCCTGGCCGACGCCAAGCGCAAGAACATCGATCTGACTCAGAAGCAGGACGGCTACACCCCGCTGCAGCAGTTCTTTCTCGGATTCGGGCAGGACTGGTGTGGCGACACGCGTCCGGCGCAACTGCGGCTGCAAGTGCAGACCGATCCGCATTCGCCGCGCGAATTCCGCGTCAACGGCGTGGTGCGTAACATACGCGAATTCGGCGAAGCCTTTGGCTGCAAAGAAGGCCAGCCGATGATGCCGGTCAACGCCTGCAGAGTTTGGTAGGTAATGTCCTAGCTTAAAAGAGCATCCCCACTCGAAGCGCTCGCTTGAGTGGGGATTGCGGTTAGTTTTTCGGCAGCACAACAATGTTCAGTGGCTGCACGATCGTGTAGGGCGATCCCGGCGCCTGCTTTGCGCTGCTTGGCGTAACGGTTCCAACCAGCAGTTGATTGTTCGGCCCGCTGATTCCGTAGAGATGATTGTCGTTGTCCCAGAGCACCTGGTCGATTTCTTCCTTGGTTAGCAAACCCGTGTAGTGCGTGATGGGGCTGCTGCCGTTGAAATGAAAGACCTGCGCCCCTCCCGTGCCGGCGACGGCAAGCAGGCTCCCCGCCGGCGACATCCAGTAATCGGTGATGGTTTGCACCAATATCGCGGGCATATTGGCTGAGGTGCTGTTGGTCGTCAGGTTTCCTGAGGCGTCTGCAGTGTAGACGGCCAGTTGTGCAGGTTCATCCACCTGCCACGTCTCCGCGTTAAGGGGCTGCATCGCGATGGCCAGGTTGTTGTTTGGATCGGCGCTCGCCAGGTACGGGCAGTAAAAGCTGCCCGTCGGAGCATCGGGGATGGACGGACTAATGTTGAGTAGGTTCAGCGTTTGATTGCTCTCGCGCTGAAACCCGTTGATATCCTGTGTGAAGTGATAGCAACTCGAGCTATATGCGTATTCGTTATTTCCAATGAAGCTGAGCACCGATTGGAAGTACTCCGACGCTTGGCTCGCACCCAGGTAAGTTAATTGTCCATTTTTTTGGTTCACGCTGAACGATTGATAATCGTTGTTGGCGCCTTCGTTTCCGTCGTAGTCGAAGTCATAAAGAGTGGCCCCGGTGTGGTCGAGAAACAATCCCTCCGGGCCGCCGCTGCCGCCGTTGAGTTGTTGGGCATTGATGGAGGACACCAAAGTCAACGCTCCATTCGATGCGATGGAATACGAGTAGATGTAAACGCCATCCGAGCCAAACAAGTAATTGCCTTCAACGGCCATGGCTGTTACATTCGCGGCGAAGGGCGAACCGGGGATGGGCGTCAATTGCCCGTTCGCGGCTGCCGCGAAGCCATCAATCTGACGTTGGTTTCCACTGGGATTGCTGGAAACATAGACGAACGCGGCCGGGGACTGGGCGAGCGCCGGCCGAGCCAGCCCGGCGAGGGCAAAAGCGCAGAGCAGGATGAGGACGAAAGTTGACCGGGGAGACGCTGCAAACTTGCTGGGGGACATAACTGGTGACCTCGCTGGAGTGAAATGCCACCACTCGGATGTGCGGGATCATTTCCGCGTTGTCGTCTACAGCATGTGTCTTAGCGGGAGCAATGTAGGCAGGAAGGCTGTAGCGACTAAGACCGGATGAAATGGAACTCTACGAATCCAGCGCCGCTTTTCTCAGCTTGCGGCTTTCGGCCAGCAGCGCCATGGAGTGCATCAGGTTTTGCAGCGTCACGATTCCCACCAGTCGCTGATCTTCGACCACGGGAATAATGCTCAGATTTCGCGACGGTCAGCTTGCGAAATGCCGAGGCCAGCGACTCTTTTTTCTGCGCCACTTCGAAGATGCGGTTCATCGACCGCCTGCACGTAACCGTTGCCTTCGGCGCGCAGCGCTTGCAGAATTCTCTGCTTGCGAAATCACGCCCACCATGTCGCTGCCGCGAATCACGGGGAAATCATCCTGCAAGGAATGCACGGCCTTGTCCAGCGCATCCTCCAGCGTGTCGGCCGGGAGAGAGCGTGGCGAAGTCGGTCAGCATGATGTCTTCCAGACGCACCGTTTCCAGCACCGACTGAAATACCGCGGAGCGTTCCTCCAAGCTGCGCGGCGATGAACAGGAAAAAGCCGATCATGGTCAGCCAGATGTTCCACATCATGCCGAGCAGCATGAACAGCGTGGCAAATGCCTGGCCGATGGTACTGCGCGTCGCGTGGCGCGAACGGGATCCATGCGGCGGCTGAACAACGCGCGCAGCACCTTGCCGCCGTCCATGGGATAAGCCGGCAGCAGGTTGAATAGACGCCAGCCACAGATTTGACCCAGACCAGGCTGCGAGCCAGATTGCCGGAATGCAGGTACAGGCTTGGCCCATAATGTGAATCTCGGGCGCTACGGCCAGCAGAATGCCGGCAGCGGCAAAGGCGATAGCAAATTGACCAGTGGCCCGGCCAGCGCGATGCGAATGTCGCGTTTCCATGTGAGGACGCCCGGCTCGACGGGATTGCTGGGTTTCATCGAGCAGCGTGACCCCGCCAATGGGCAGCAGAATTATGGCCTTGGCGGAACCCCGGCGTGCTGCGCCGACCAGTGCGTGCCCAAGTTCGTGCAGCACCACCGAGCCGAATATGATTCCGACCAGCGCCAGGCCACGGCCCGCATTGGCCGGCCTATGCGACGGTCGACTCGGTGAACCAGACGAACATGCAGCAGAAAAAAAAATGTCAGATGAATCCGGAGTTCGACGCCGAATACCCGACCCGCCGGAATGGACCAATTTCTCATTCCTGACTGCCTTCGACTTCTATTCTATATAGTTTTAGACGCCGAGCGCTGGCGACGAGTTGCGGGCCGCCGACTCGAAAGTACTGTTTCGTAGGAACCGAGCCAGTACAGAACCGATGAGAGTGATCGCAGGAAAATATCGGAGCCGTCCGTTGAATCGTTGCCGCGGGCTGGAATTGCGTCCCACAGCCGACCGCTTGCGCGAAACGCTGTTCAATGTTCTGACCGCGGGAAATCCGATGGCGCTCGAAGGGACGGTCTGGCTTGATTTTTATGCGGGCACCGGCGCAGTTGGGATTGAGGCGCTGAGCCGGGGCGCAGGCATGGTCTACTTTGTGGAATCGTCGCCGCACGCAGCAGAACTGATCGAGAAAAACCTGCTGCGCTCGGGATCGAAGAGGGATTCGAGTTCCTAGACAGGATGCTGTCCGGGCCTTGCAAGCTTGGGTGCGAGAGCGGAATGCAAGGCGAGATTTCGTTTATCTCGATCCCCCGTATCGGATGGAAAGCCTAGAGGAAACGCTGGACGGCGCTTGTCGAAGTCGCGCTTGCTCAATGCGGAGACTGTTGTGATCGCGGAGCATCAAAAGAAATTCGATCCCGGCGAGAAGGTGGCGTCGCTGAAGAGATACCGACTGTTAAACAAGGAGATGCGGCGCTGAGCTTCTATCGCAAAAGCTGATCGCCGAGCCTGAAGCTGTGCCTACATCACAATTTCATTTACCCGCCGCACGATCGGATGCTGCATCTCCTGCAAGTTCGTTCTTCACCCGGTTTAAGCCGTAGACGCACTGCTCGAAATGGCTCGACAAACTGGCGAACAGCGGCGCGACTTTGGTGTATTCGAAGCAGTCGAACTTCGAAACGATGTAATAGCTCTCTTTGCCGGCTTTCATCCAATCGACAAAATTCTCCAGGCGGTTGCGGCGCAGGCGGAATTGGTTGATGCTCTCGGGAAACATGCCGGTGAAAAACAGCGTGTAGTCGCCGATGTGCTTGCGCACCTGGCGCTCGCGGTCGAATGAAGGCGCCGGCCCAAAGATGGGATTCGATTCCATCAGCATTTCGCCCACGTCGGTGAGTGGACGTCCCGTCGGCCATCTGCGAATCTTGTACAGTTGCTCGACTTCACAAAACTCCGCGAGAAGCTGCGCGACATAATTTACAATCTGCGGATCGCGCAACCCGATCTCCTCCGCATAGTGGCGCCCCACCAGTTCGATGAAGAGCTTCTGCAACGGACTCGATTCCGGAATCATTTTTTGCTCACCTCCGCAAATCCGGCTTGCCATGCGGGGTCCAGGACTGCCGTAGCATGATTACTTACCTCAGCTTTGCCTCCATGGCAAGTAACTTTTGCGTCGCTGCACCCCACGTTCGTGCCATTTGGTTAGAGCGCGCAATGGCAGCAAAGGTTTTACCCGTTTTCTGTTGGCACTCTTCTGACTCGGCTGCCAAGATAACGTGGCGCGGCGATCTAGGTACAATATCGGCACGAGGTACAGCATTCATGGAACGAATGAACATCTCCAGTGGTACTCCGTGGGAGCCGGTTGTCGGATATTCGCGGGCCGTCAGAGTCGGCGACTATGTGCACGTCGCTGGCACGACCGCGACCGGCGCGGACGGAAAAATTGTCGGCGTGGGCGATGCCTATGCGCAAACTGTGCAGACGCTGAAGAACATCGAATCGGCGTTGCAGAAAGCGGGCGCGAGCATGAAAGATGTCGTCCGCACCCGCATGTTCGTTATCAACATTGCGGATTGGCAGAAGATCGGCGGGGCGCACGGAGAATTTTTCCGCGACATTCGTCCGGCCACATCGATGGTTGAAGTGAGCAAACTGATTTCGCCGGAAATGCTGGTGGAGATCGAAGCCGATGCGGTGATTGGTGGTTCCTGACGCCGGGCCAGCTTCGATAAAATTCAATGCATAAGTCGCGGGTCCGGCGACAGCCGTGGGAAGTTAACTCCAGCAATCTGGCGCCGGCGGTTCGAATCTCCTGCCAACAAGAATTGCTGTTACTCCGTTCCGGCCACTCCGAATGCTGCGACAATGCCTTCGCTCGTTTGCCACACACCGGCATTCTGGTAAGCAGTCGGTTGAAGCGTTTGATCGGTGTCGTTATCGTTCCATACAACCCATGTGGTCAGAGGTGGGGGTAGTAGTCTGCACCACGATCCAGTAGGGGGTTCCTGCAGTCACCGGAACGCCGGTCAGGCTCTCCACTTCGACGCTGCAGCAATCTCCAAAAGCGGGAAGGCTGGAGAGAGTGAAACTTCCCAGTGCGTTTCCGGGCAAGCCGTTGTTATCGGCGTTCAGGCTGACCGCTATTTCGTTGTCGCCACTCACGTAGCCGACTGCCAAACCAATATGGGTTACGGTTGCATTGACCGAGGGCGTGAACGACATTCCATCGGCGTACTGCGTTCCCACCGCCGAGCCCGATCCGGTGATCGTGTATCCGGAGCAGCACCAATAGACGCCCAAAGGATAGTTGCTGGCATTGTCATAAATGATTTTCAAACCTGATAGCGGATTGGCGCGTAGCGGATTGCTAAAACTGGCTGGCTGTGAAGCTGTCGTCCGACGGCCATCTTTGCTGGTTGAAATCCCCTTGCTGCTGGCAGCCAGAGCGGTCAGGCTGACAATCAGCAACAGGAGAAGGCAAGAAACAGAACTTCTAACGACTCTCTTCATGTTCCTAATCCTCACTTTTTCTGAAGGCGCCGGGGCTGGCTTTAAGTTTGAGATACGGCAGGCCGGACAAGAGTGCTGCGGCCCTGGCCCGCCTGCGGAATCGCCTGACGGCCAAGGCCACAATCACTTTCACTGCTTTCTTTTAGCTCCGACGGTTTTCGCTAGGTCAAATAGCAAACCAACGTCGGTTTCAGAATTACGATGCAAAACTATTTCCCGTAAATTGCGTATCCGGGAAGGATGCCTTCGGTCGCCGTCCAACCGCCGTTGCTGCTTGAGTAGAACGCAAACGGGTAGTCGCGCATATCGGTGCTGTTGAAGGCCCAAGCGTCGAATGTAGTCTCGGTTTTCGTGTCGGTGCTGACCACGAACCAATACTGCGTCCCGCCCGTTAGTGCTACGCCTCTGGAATGGCCGTTAGCTGACGCGAGCGTGCAGCACGACCCGAAGTTTCCCGAACCAGTTGCGTCTACACTACCCAACGCCGCGCCCGGCAAGCCGCCATTGTCAGCATTGATGCTCAGGGCGACGCCATTGACCCCTTCGACATAGCCAACCGAGGCTTCCACTTCGGTCGCGGTTATGTTGGCTGTGGGAGTGAAGGGTATGGCGTCCCAGTAGGTGGCGCCGAGGGCGGAATCCGGTCCAGAGATGGTATCGCCATAGCAGCAGAAGTAGACGCCGTAGGGATACGTGCTGAGGTTACCGGCAATCAGGCTCGACCCTGCGGGCACCTGGGCTCGCGGGCTGACGCGATTGGCGGGATGCGTGGCAATCACGGTTCGGCCGTCATTGCTGACGACGATCCCGTTCTTGCGGCCGGCGGCAGCCAGAGCCGCTACGCCAATAAGAAGCAACACGCTGGAAACGATCAGAATTCTTGGAAGGGGCTTCTTCAACATGTTCATAACACTCTCCTTGTATTCATTTTTTGGGTTGGGCTTGGTGCAAGAACTACATTGGAACCGGAGCACACACGGGGGGATTGGAACCATGGACTGAAATGTTTGAAGGCCAACGCTACGGTCAACCTCATCCGCTCCTCACCCGCTCCGATTGTTTGCCGGGTTGACCGGAACAGAAGCCCCCTCAACCCGTGCTGGAAGCGGCTCCCGATTTTCAGGGGATTGGGCGAAAATCGGGAACGGAAAGCGGCCCGATTCTACAACAGATGAAGAAGAAGTCAATGGTAGATTAACCATCGGGCGCGGGTTTTCAAGGGTAGGACGACGATAGTTGCAAACTTGTGCGCATCATCTGCAACGTGGTGATTCGTTGCCGGCCCTCGGCCCCGCATTCAACATGCGTGCAAAAGGCCGGCGATTAAGCCGGCCTCTTCGGAAGAAACGCAAAAGAACTACTTCTTAGCCGTGGGCGCGATGGCGTCCTTCGTAGCTTTGGCTACGCGGAACTTCACCACCGTCTTCGCCTTAATCTGGATGGGTTCGCCGGTTTGCGGGTTGCGTCCCATGCGGGCCTTGCGGTGCGCTTTCACCAGGCGACCGAGGCCGGGGATCACAAACACTCCATTCTTTTTTGTTTCTTTGACGGCGGTGTCAGTCAGGTGCTCAAGAAATGCGGCTGCGGTTTTGTTGTTGGTGGCGATTTTTTCGGCGAGATGTCGAACTAGTTGCGTCTTGGTCATACCAGAAGCCATGAATCCTCCTCTTGCGGAGCGTTAAATTTTGCTGCGATAACCGCATCTTATACCAGCCCGCTGTGGAAAGATAGCGCCAAACCCGCATTTTTAGCGGTTTTTTCACAGGGGAACCTCGAAAATCCATAGAAAACCGGCATTTTCGTCACCGCTGCCCAAGATTCTCCCGATTTGGACAGTGTTTCCGGCAAACTTCGCCACTACTCACTGCAAGCGCCTGATCTGTGCCGAGGCCTCGGCGCGCGCAAAATTCCAGGCCGGTGTGCATGACATAATAAATGTCGGAGACGATCATTTCGTGAGCTGCGTCATCTGCGAAAAGCGTAAGGAAAAGCGTTTTTGTCCCGCGGTGCATGGACGCATCTGCCCGCAATGCTGCGGCGAGCAGCGCGAAGTCACGCTCGATTGTCCAAGCGATTGTCCTTATTTGCTGCAGGCGCGCGAGCATGAAAAGCCGCGGTCGCTTGAGGAGTTGGACAACGTCGAATTGCTGCCACAGATCGAGATTGGCGATGGTTTCGTTTATGAACACGAGCACTTGCTCATCGGCTTGAGTTTCGCGCTGGCAAGAAGTGCGCGAGCGGATCGCGCGCTCACGGACAACGATCTGATCTCGGCGCTCACCGCCATGGCCAAAACCTACGACACGCTGGTGAATTCAGGATTGCACTACGAAAATCCGCTGGCTGGCGCAGCGCAGCATGCGATTGCTGCAGAACCTGCAAGATATGCTCAAGACGTATCGCGAGACCGAGGAGAAAAATCTGGGCTATTCGCGCCTGCGCGACTCCGACGTTTTGAAAGCGCTGGTGTTTCTGCTGCGCATGGGACATGCGCGAACTTCCGGGCGTCCCAAATCGCGGGCGTTTATTGACTTTGTGTCTTCGCAGTTTCCAGAGAAAGAATCGGTCATCGCCTCGCCGGAAGAAGCCGGCAGCCGGCTGATTGTGCCATAAGAAGTGGGAGAGCCCACGTCACTGCAGCCTTGCGTACTCGCTCTTGGCTTCTTTCAGAATTGGGACGTCGGGGTCGGCGTCCTTCCACACATTGAAAAAGTCCTGATATGCAGCTTTCGCTTTGGCGGTGTCCCCGGCCAAAGCGTAGGCGCGACCGACCTGCAGATGCGCTAGCGAGCCGGTCACAAAGTTGATCACTATGCCTCTGTGATCGAGCAGTTTCTGGAATTCGGCCGCAGCGGCGGTGCCGTTACGAGCTTGCAGATAAGCCTCGCCGCGCACGTAACCCGGATACAGGTAGTTGATAAACGTCTGCCCCGCGCCCAGCTCGTAGGGAGCAGCGGCTTCCAGATCAATCAGTGCTTGCGATGAGTTGCCCTTGCTGAGCTCGATGGCCGCCTTTATAGTTGGCAGCCAGTACAGCTTCAACATGGCATTGGTGGAATAGTTCTTCTCCAGTTCCTCAGCCAACGTTTGGGCGTGAGGGACATCGCCGCAGCGGGCCAGCGTGAGCGCCGAGACGGCTTTCACATCTCGGCCGGGAGATAGTGCCAAGGCCGCATTGACATCCTGTTTGGCCGCCGCGGCATTGCCGACCTCGGCCTCCCGCAGCGCAGCATTGATCTGCCAGAAAGCAGCAGTTTCTTTGGAGTCGGCGCGGACTGCCGAGTCGACGGCTCGACGCGAGAAGTCTCGGGCCTTGTTCATCCGCCCGTAGGAGGCTTCCGTATCGGACTGCTCTGACAATAAAAAGTCCTCCACTCCCGGCTTGCCCGCGGCCCAGGCGACCTGCTGCTCCATCTGTGAGGTGTTTCCCTGCAGATAGTCAACCATGTAGATGTTGGCTCTCAGAGCTGCTCCGTCCAAGCCGTGTGCGACTGCCTGGTCGTACATGGCCCGGGCCTCGTTAAGCCGGTCCAGACTGACGTAATCCGACACCAGATTCGAGTAAATGACCATGTCGTTCGGTTCGAGCCGCAACCCCTCCTGATATTCGGCAAGGGATCTGTCATATTGGCCCATCGAGCTGGCGTTGACGCCCAGGTTGATGTGAGGAACCGCATCCCGTGGATAGTTCGCTATCCACAGCTCATAGGTCTGGGCCTCCTTTTCGAGGTCCCCCTGGGTGCGAAAATAATCCGCCGTGATGCGTAGTTTCTCCCTTTCTGTGACTCGGTCGCGTAATTCGTAAGCTTTGGTGGCGTACTCCAGCGCAAGGGTGGGTTGCTGCATGTTGGCGTAGGAGATCGCCAGTCCGGCATACGCCATGGAGAAATTAGGGTCGAGTTCGATCGCCCTTTTCAGAAATGGAATGCTGGGCGCGTCGCCTTTTTCCCGGCCGATGCTGACGCCCATGCTGTAATTTTTTAAGGCCTCAAGCGACGATGTCGTGGCTTCAATCGGGACTTCAAACTTCTGCACCGAGGGCAGCGACTCGCCCAATTTGGTGCGCAAAGTGGAAGATGCCTGGCTCAAGGCTTTCAAAACATCTTCCTTATTTGCCGCTTCGCTCTGCTCTCGGGCCAGGGTGTCGCCGGTGTTGCAGGCCACGGCGCTAAGATCGAGCAGATAGTGGCTGCCCAAAGTGGAGATGGTTCCGTTCAGCAGGGCTTTGCTTCCGGTGCGCAGGCAGAGCTCGCGGGCAATGTCGAGGGTAATGCGCTGGTTCGCGGGGCGGCCCATCATGCCGAGGGTCTCGGCCACCTTGCGATCGGAGAGCACGTTCAGAAATGGCGATTGCCCAAGTTCGACCGCCAGCGCCTGCTTGAGAGCGTCGTCGAACACCGGATCGCCGGTTTTGTTGTCGAAATCGGCTAGAACAACTGTATCTTTTTCGGTGAGCGGCGCTTTGCCAGCATTCTGGCTTTGGGAGCGCGAGCGCAGATAGAGGCCAACCGCGATTGCGGCAACCAGGATCACAGCCGCTATGCCGATGAGCTTGGCGCGCGATTTTGCTTGCGAGGAGACGGGCGTCTCGCCCGTCCGGACCGAGCTCAACTCCGCAGCTTTCGTGGATCCGGATGTCCTAATCTGTGCAGTCGAGTTGCGCTCGACCGTACGGCCGGGGGCGGCTGTTTCCACGTGGCCGGTTGCATCCTCTGCGACGGTGCCACCAGAACCTGCCGCTGCTACCCGGCTGGTCTCCGTGTCGCGTTTCACGCGTTGCAATTCCGCGCGCAAATCCCTGGCGCTCTGGTAGCGCAGGTCGCGGTCTTTTTCCAGCGCGCGATTGACGATCCGCTCGAGCTCCGGCGGGAGATCCGGGTTCAAACGAATGGGAGGAACCGGAGCGCGTTCGATAATCGCGTGCGAGACCATGGCAGAAGTTTCGCCACGGAATGGCAAAGCCGCAGTCGCCATCTCATAGAGCACCGCTCCGAAGGAAAAGAGGTCGCTGCGCGCGTCCAGTTCCCGGCCGCGCACCTGCTCAGGAGACATGTAAGCTACCGTCCCGAGCGCCGTGCCAGGGCTGGTCAGATGTTGTTGGTCGACGGATCGTGTCTGAGAGTCGACTGGAATGTTGGATGAGCTAGCCGGCGCGATCACTTTAGCCAAGCCGAAATCCAGAATCTTGGCGTGCCCGCGCTTGGTAACGAAAATGTTTGCCGGCTTGATGTCGCGATGCACGATGCCCTCAGCGTGCGCCGCATCGAGAGCGTCGGCAATCTCGATGGCGAGTTGCAGCAAGACTTCGGTTTCCAGCGGCCTGTCCGCGATGCGGTGTTTGAGGGTCACGCCATCGAGGAATTCCATCACGATGAACGGACGGCCGGCTTCCTGGCCGATTTCATAAATCGTGCAGATATTAGGATGGTTCAGGGCCGATGCAGCCTGGGCTTCGCGCTGAAATCTGGCCAGCGCCTGCAGATCGTTGGCGACGTCGTCGGGAAGGAACTTCAGCGCAACAAAGCGATGGAGAGTGACATCTTCGGCCTTATAGACAACTCCCATGCCACCGCCGCCGAGTTTTTCGACAATGCGATAGTGCGAGATCGTTTGGCCGATCATTTCCGACGAGCGCGACGCGCCGTAAAATCTTACGTCGAAGCAGAATCCACGTCAACGAAAGGCTTCGCCCTTAAACTTTCGCACCGCCTGGCCTGCGGGCAGAGCGTCGCGCAACTCGCGAATTGTCTTCTTGAACACCGGATGCCGAACCTCGCCGGCAACTTCCGCCAGCGGTTCAAGGACGAAGCGGCGCTCATGCATGGCGGGATCGAGGACCGTCAGGCCGCTGGTCTCGACCACGGAGTTTCCGAAGAGAAGAATATCGATGTCGATGGTGCGCGGACCTTTTTCTGTTCGTGCCGTCGCCGACGGCCCATCTGCTGCTCAATATCGAGAATGCCGGCCAAGAGTTGCTTGGGCATCTTTTCGGTGTCGAGCTTGACGGCACAATTCAGGAACCACGGCTGCGCAGTGAACTCCACCGGCTCAGTTTCGTAGAAAGAGGAAACGGCGACGACTTCGCCTAAAGCCCCGAGCCGCGCGATTGCGTCATTGAGATTTGCCGGGCGATCTCCGAGGTTCGATCCCAGGGAAAGATAGACGATCTTATGCACGGAAGGTAGTTTCCAGTTTCAAGGAGCAAGTTTCCAGCAAATTCTCGATCCTTGGCGTACTTTGCGAATTCCTTGGCGCCCTTCGCGGTAAAGATTTTGACCGCAAAGTTCGCAAAGAACGGCCGCAAAGAGCGCAAAGGACACCATTTTCGACCATATCCTTGTTTCCCTCGGCGTACTGGGCGAATGCTCAGCGTCCTCTGCGGTGAAGCTTTTGATCGCGGAGTTCGCAGAGAGCCGTCGCGGAGGTCGCAGAGTGGATCCGAGGTATCCAGCTTGAGACTTGCGGCCCGCTTCGCGCCCCGGAAAACTGATAAAGACCTATGCTCTCCATTCACGCCAAAATCGATCGCACCGAGCGCCTGCTTCGCAGGCTTGAACAAGACGCGCCTTTGCTGGCCACGCGAGTTGCGGGGCTGAGCCCGGAACACCAGAAGTCAGCGAAAGACTACGCCGAACGGCTGACCGCTCATGCCCGCGCGGAACTGCAACGACTCATCCAGGAACAGCCTTTCTGGGACTATAACGATTCGACTCCGCAGGCCGCGGACTGAGTAACGATAGGCGAATGGTTCTCGGGTAAGACCTAAGCGGTCTGGGCAGCCAGAACCCGCATCGGCTCGGCAATCGGACGGGGCATGTCTTCCACGGTGGTTTCTTCCCACAGTGAGCGATCACGCAGAAGACGGGCAACCAGGGCGGTGTGCATGGCGTGTCCGGCGCGGTCGGCGACTACGCTGCCGAGAATCTGTTTGCCGATCAGCGCGAGATCGCCGATCAGGTCGAGCACTTTATGGCGCACAAATTCGTCGGCAAAGCGGAGCGGCGGATTCTCGACTCCATGTTTGCTCAGCACAATGCAGTTTTCTTGCGAGGCGCCGCGAATCAATCCCATATTACGCATGGCCTGCTCATCTTCGCGCGAGCCGAAGGTGCGGGCCGAGGCAATTTCGCGCAGATAATTGCCGTTCTGCAACTCCACGCTGAAAGTCTCTTTGCCAATGAGCGGATGCGGGAAGTTGATGGTGTAGGAAACGGAATAACTGTCCGAGGGATAAACCGCGATGAATTTATCGCCGTCGCGCAGTTCGAGCTCGCGGCGAACTTTCAGATAGGTTCGCACCCGTCGCTGCTTGCGAATTCCCGCCTTGCGGATCAGCTCGACGAACGGCCAGGCGCTACCATCGAGGATGGGCAGCTCCAGGTTGTCTAATTCGACGATGGCGTTGTCGATCCCAAGACCGATCAGCGCGGAAAGCAGGTGCTCAGTCGTGGAAATCAACACGCCTTTCTTCATCAGGCTGGTGGCGTAGCTGACTCGGGCGAGATTGCGGCCGGTGGCCTCGAGTTCAAAACCGTCGAGGTCGACACGGCGAAAGACGATGCCGGTACCCGGCGGGGCCGGCAGAATTTTCATGTGTACCGGGGCTCCGCTGTGGAGGCCGACGCCGGCACATTCCACCGCGGCCCGAATTGTTTGTTCGCGCTTCAAACCGGGGGATGCTATGTTTGCTTAGATGAGTAGTTTAGCGGGCGCGCACTTATTTCGTCTGTGGCAAATAAGCCACACTGGCGTGGGAATTTCCCAACGAGAAGGCGTTAAGTCCAAACGGCACAGAAACTTCACCGGATTTGGAGCCATTCACTTTCGAGGCACTTTGTTGTCGCGGTAGGTAATCGTCGCGTTGAAAAGCGAGTCGTTCAACCCCTGGTTGTAGGTAATCGAGTGCAGAAACCTCTGGTTTGACATTTCCCCGTTGTAATAGCGGCTGACGCTGAAAGGCGTCATTACTCCCTGAACCGGGCGGTAATTGTCATAGATTTCGTCTTCGACGTTGCGTTCTTTGTCGGTGGGATCGCGCCAGGAGAACGACCTCTTGACCGGCAGGTGCGTGGCAGTATCGAAACATAAAGTCACACCCTCGTTCTTGGCATTCATGATGGTGACCTGCTGGGCGTCTTTTTGCGCGGCGATGGTCGGGCCTTCGTAAAACAGCGCAACCCCGGGCTGCTTGAGCCATTCTCGTAGAACGTAATCGAGCGCATACTGCCGGCGCCGCAGATAATCTTTCATGGTCGTCGGATCCTCGGCGCGCGTGCCTTTGTAAGTGATCTCAAACCCTTCGTCTCCGCGATAGACGTAAATGACGTCGCGTTTTTTGGTGAGCTCGATGCGGTCTTTATCGGGATACTTGTAGAACCTCCAGAAGACGATTCCTGCGCCCTCGGACTCGCCGTGGTGCAGCGAATATGTGCGGCCCTCCTGGCTGATGTCTTGGATGTTGAGGTAAGCGTCTCCGCCGAGCGCCTGGATCGCCTGATCGATCAGGGTGCGGGCTTTCTTGGCATTTTCCTGGTCAACCGGGCCCGACGCGGACGGTGCGCTTTGTCCGAATGAAAGCGTGGCGAGGAGCAGCAAAATGGCAGCGAGAAACTTCATGATCTCTACGATTAAACCCTTCGAAGTGTATTGTAGCTGCCTCGGGTGTGTAGGGCGGACATTCTTGTCCGCCAAGGGCAAGCAACAACGCCAACGCCTCGCGGGCAGGAATGCCCGCGCTACACGACCGTCCTACGATTTTCACACCTGTTCGATGTTCACGTCTCCTTGATACGCCATCCGCATCGTGGAAAGCTCACAAGGATGAAAGTTCGACGCTTCATATCCACCAAGTATGAGTATCGCCGCAGACTTCCTCACTTCCAGAAGAGCAACTGTCCGATTTTCGTCAATTTTCGCAAGGGAACCGACGCTCCCCTGCCTGCAGCATGCCGTGATGCTGTTCTGCAATGTTGCTTGCGCGGCCGCGGCAGCAGATTTCATCTGCACGCAGCCGTTGTCATGCCCGAGCACGTGCACCTGTTGCTCACCCCTTTGAGAGATGCAGACGGGGCCATGTTCCGGCTCGCCGACATTCTCAAAGGCATCAAGGGAGCCTCGGCGCGAAACGTGAACCAACTGCTAGACAGCTCCGGCCCAGTGTGGCAGGAGGAATCGTTCGACCACGTGGTTCGCAGTAATGAGAGTCTGGAGAACAAGATTGAATACATCCGGCAGAACCCGGTCAGAAGGGGACTAGTGAAGACGTTTGAAGAGTACCCTTGGCTATGGATCGAGCAAGTGTAGGGCGGACATTCTTGTCCGCCAAGGGCAGGCAATAACGCCAACGCCTCGCGGGCAGGAATGACCGCGCTACACGAGCACCCGGTCACCCTACTAGCACCGCTCCGCCGTTCACGTTGAAAATTTCGCCGGTGATGAATCCTGCATGCGGTGTACACAGAAACAGAATCGGCGCGGCGAGTTCTTCCGGCTTGGCAACGCGGCCCAACGGAATCGTCGCAAACACTTTCGCCCGCCGCTGGGGATCTTCCAGAGCTGGCGTAGCCATGTCGGTGTGCACCCAGCCCGGCGCAACGCAATTCACGTAAATGCCATCGGGCGCGAGTTCGGTAGAAAGTCCTTTGACCATGCTAATCACCGCGCCTTTGGTGGCAGCATAATCGCAGTGAAAGGCCTCGCCGCGCTGCCCGGCAGTTGAGCTGATCAGCACAATGTGTCCGGCAACGCCTGCCGATTTTCCCTGCTTCTTCATCTGCGCGACCGAATGTTTCACCAGCGCAAAAACGCTGTCCAGATTGATTGAAATTGTGCGGCGCCAGTGATCGTCGGGCATCTGGTCAATGGGCAGGTCGTCAGACGGCCAGATGCCGTGATTGGCGACCAGAATGTCGAGCCGGCCAAATCGCTTGACGGTGGCGGCGACCAACTCCCCGGCGCTTTCGGTCCCGAGAGATTGCAGGCGATCGCGGCGCAGCGCTCTTCGCCGAGTTCTTTGACCAGCGCTTCGGCGCGGTCACTTGGCCTTTTCATAGTTAAACAGCACCTTGGCGCCGGCTGCGACGAACATCCGCACCGTCGCCGCACCAATTCCACGCGAGCCCCCGGTGACGAGGGCGACTTTATTGTCCAATGAAAGGGTTACAGGCATCAGGCAGATAGTTTCCAGTTTCCGCTGTGAAGTTGCAAGTGGCACATGGAGACGCGAACAGAAGGGACCACGGCGGCACACCTCCCTTCACTAGCTCCTCAACTCCGACGAAGGATTCCGATACGCTCTGCGAGGCTATAATGACGGGCGGATGGTACTTGGCGCCGGCACAAAACTCCGGTCCATACGAGATCCTCGCTCCGCTCGGCGCGGGCGGAATGGGTGAAGTGTACCGCGCGCGCGACCTGCGACTCGGACGGGAGGTTGCTGTCAAGGTTTTGCCCGCCGGATGCTCCAGTGATCCCGAGCGTCTTCGCCGTTTTGAGCAAGAGGCGCGGGCAACGGCCGCACTGAACCATCCCAATATTTTGGCGGTGTTCGATATCGGTCGACAGGACGATTTCCCTTACATTGTTTCCGAATTGCTCGAGGGCGAGAGTCTCCGCGCGCGCCTGCATTCTGGGCCGTTGCCGGCGCGTAAAGCAATCGAATACGCACTGCAGATCGTGCGCGGACTGGCCGCTGCTCATGACCGTGGGATCTTCCATCGCGATCTCAAGCCGGAGAATATTTTTGTAACCCGCGACGGCCACGTAAAAATCCTGGACTTCGGCTTGGCCAAACTCACCTTACCCGATCCCGCAGCAATGGCCAGCATGTCAGCCCGGCCGACCGTAGATTCGGTTACAGGTCGCGGTGTGCTGCTTGGCACTCTCGGATACATGTCACCGGAGCAGTTGCGCGGAGCCGGGAGCGACGCGCGCTCGGATTTGTTCAGCTTTGGCGCTGTCCTCTACGAGATGCTTAGCGGGCGAAGGGCGTTTCGCGGCGAAACCACAGCAGACACGATTAGCGCCGTTCTCCGAGAGGAGCCTGCCGACCTAACGGCCCCGGGCCGGGACGTTCCGCCGATTCTGGAGCGAATCGCCCGGCACTGTCTGGAGAAAGACCCGGCAGCTCGGTTTCAGTCGGCGCGCGATATTGCTTTCAATCTGGAATCGCTATCCACGGTATCGTCAACCTCCCTTCCTACGGTCGCGGTCAAGGCCGAAAAGACACGCAAGAGTGGTCTGCTTTCCGCCGCGATGAGTGTCGCTGTCTTGCTGCTGCTGGCTGGAAGCTTTCTGGTTGGACGGTTGCTTGCTCCACTTCCGGCTCCCCCGAGGTACCATCAACTCACGTTCGCTCGGGAAGAGATCGATTCCGCCCGCTTTGCCGACGACCAGCGCACGGTCATCTATAGTTCGTCGCATACCGGCGATGAGGCGGGACTTTTTTCCGTGACACCCGACAGCCTGGCGTCGGTGAGCATGAACCTCAAAAATACGCACGTCGCTGCCATCTCTGCGGGAGAGATGCTGGTGATCCAGCAGCCACGAATTCTCTTCGCTTATGCTGCAGTCGGTGTGCTGGCACAGGCGCCGCTAACTGGGGGTGGGCCCCGCCCGATTCTCAACGACGTACAAGATGCCGATTGGGTGCAGGACCATCAGATCGCCGTGGCTCACTTTGTGGATGGCCGCTATAGGTTGGAATACCCCATTGGCCGTGTGCTGTATGAGACCGATGGCTACGTTAGCGACGTTCGTGTGTCGCCCAAGGGCGACCTGGTTGCGTTCGCCGACCATCCCGACTTCGGCGATACCTCGGGCACCATGGCAATCGTGGATCCCTCAGGTCGCAAGCACAGTCTTGGAAAATCCCATCAGGGCATTGTCGGTCTAGCCTGGGCGCCTTCAGGGAAAGAGATCTGGTTCAGCGCGTCGGAAGTCGGCTTCAATGCGCAATTGAAGTCGGTCGATCTTTCCGGTCATGAACGCGTGGTAGCGCGTGCGCCGGGAATGCTCATTGTCCAGGACATCGCCCGCGATGGGCGCGTCTTATTGACACACGCGACGCAGCGCGCGATGGTCATGGCATTGGGGCCTGGCCAGAATCAGGAGCGCGATCTTACGGTTGTCGACTGGACCACGGAGACCGCCATCTCAAAGGATGGGCGAGAAGTGTTGTTAGAAGAGGAGGGCACGGGCAGCAATCGCGATTATGACATGTATCTTCGTGCGACGGATGGATCGGCTCCGGTGCACCTCGGAGAGGGCCATGGTCAGGATTTCTCTCCAGATGGAAAATGGGCGCTCGCTGAGAGGGGTCAGTTCTTCCTCGTTCCCCTCGGTCCCGGGGAGCCACAACAGATCACGCACGATGCGATTGAACATGATGATGCCCGCTTCCTGCCCGATGGCAAAAGCATCGCCTTCACCGGCATGGAGCCGGGGCATAAGCCCCGCATTTACGTGCAGGCCATTGGGTCGGACAGCCCGCGAGCCATCTCTCCCGATGGTGTCCAGGGCAAGATCTCTACGGCAGATGGGAGGTTTGTTTTTGGCTTCTCCGATAAAGTGGCGCTGTATCCCGTGGATGGCCAGGGAGCGCCACTGCCGGTTCCCGGCATTCATCCCGACGAATCCATTGCTTCCGTCTCACCCGATGGCCGCAGCGTGCTGGTCGTGTCCGCAGTCAAACAGATCTCCCTCGAGGTTTATCGCGTGGATTTGACCAATGGCCGTCGCGAATTATTCAAGAAACTGGGGCCGTCAGACCCGATCGGACTCACTATGTACCCGACCGGGTTATTCACGCCCGACGGCAAGTACTACATTTACTCCTACGGTCGCAGCCTAAGCGAACTCTACGCAGTGGATGGTTTGCGCTGAGCAACTGCAAGTCGCCACTTGCCGGTAGCCATCCGCAACTCGCCGAAAACACCGAGACACACAGGCGGCTCCGCTCTAATCTCGCTTCAGAACGAGAAGCAAGGAGAAGTCCCATGGCAAACCAAAACCGCCGAAACCGCTGGGAATCGTCATTGCTGGCCGCCGCCCTCGCCGTGGCGGGCACGCTCTTCCTTTTTGATAAACTTGGCTCCCTCTTCCAGAGCGGAACGTTTTCTCTGCAGGCGATGGTGCATGCCGCGCCGGTGCTGGTGATCGTGCTCGGTGTAAGCTTGTGGCTCGCCGACCACCGCCCGGCAGTTTCGTGCGGTTCGCAATCGAAAGAAGGACGCCATGAGTGAGCGCGATCGAGGCATTAATCCGGCGGTGTTGAACGGCGGAGCGCTAATTCTAGCCGGAATATTGCTGCTGCTCGATCAGTTGAACGTCATTTCCTTTAACTTTTGGGCGCTGGTGTTCATGATCGGTGGGGCGGTCAAGCTGGTGCAGTCTTGCGAAGGCGAGAGCGACTGCTCGACTTCATCGTCAATCTTCTGGGGCGGATTGCTGCTAACGGTTGGAATTGCCATCGAGATCGAACACCTGGGCTATTACCGGCTGCATCTTGACCGTACCTGGCCGGTGTTCGTGATCGTTGCCGGATTGATCCTGATTTGGCGGGCCTACCAGGCGCCCACAGAAAGTAAGGGCGGTCTTGCGCCTCACCTCAATGTGTTTGCAGTTTGGGGAGGCGGAGAATACCGCATTCGCGCCAAGGATTTTCGCGGCGGCCAAGTGGTCGCTTTCATGGGCGGCTTTGACATTGACTTAAGAGATGCTGACATCGAAGGCAGCGAGGCGACGATCACGGTGAACGCGCTGATGGGCGGCGGCGTCATTCGCGTTCCGGAAACCTGGGCCGTCTCCATGCGGGTCGCCGCGTTCATGGGAGGCCACAGCCTCAAAGCGCGCGAAGGGCCACAACCCACCAAGACTCTGGTCGTGAAGGGCATGGCCATTATGGGCGGAGTGGAAGTTCGCAACTGAGACTGGGCGATGCATCCCTTATTCCTTCGGCGTCGGCAACTCGGGCTGTACCTGCTGGCCTGGATTCCGCTGGCCGGAATCCTGATTTACCTGCTGGCCGAAGGCGGCGGGCTGACTTTGCTCGAGGCCACGGCCATCACCATTCCGTTGTGCCTGGTGTATGCCTTTGTCTGCCTGGCCGCATGGTATCCCTGCCGCGCCACGCCGCTGGAAAAATCCAGCTTCCCTAAGTTGTTGTTGACGCACCTGATAGCTGCTGCGTTGCTGGGAACCTACTGGACGTATCAAGCGAAAGAAATTGCCGTCCTTCTGGCGCACTTCTGGATACGTTTCAATGGATCTGGACCAGCGTCTTGCAAGGCACTTTCCGCTGCTTTGGATCACCGGAGTTTTGCTCTATCTGATGTCGGTAACATTTCATTACGTATTGCTGGCGGAGCAAGCTTCGCGTGAGGCGCAGGCGCGAGCGCTGGAAGCTCGCGTGTTGGCGCGGGACGCGGAACTGAAAGCGCTGCGTGCCCAGGTGAATCCGCATTTCCTGTTTAACTGCCTGCATTCGGTGAGCGCGCTCACCACTTCGAATCCGGCCAAGGCGCGGGAGATGTGCATTCTGCTGGCCGATTTTTTACGCACCACGCTTCGCCTGGGCGGAAAAGAGACAATCACCCTGGAAGAAGAATTGGTGCTGGTGCGCGGCTATCTGGCGATTGAAAAAGTCCGCTTCGGCGCGCGAGTTCACATGGAGGAAGATGTGCACAAAGATGCGATGGGATTGTCGCTGCCGCCGCTGCTGCTGCAGCCGCTGGTGGAGAACGCGATTCGCCATGGGATTGCGAACCTGCCGGAGGGCGGCGTCATCCGCTTGAGCGCCGAGCGCAAGGATGACGCGGTTTCGATTCTGGTGGAAAACAGCTTCGATCCCGATTCGCCCTCGCCGCTGAAAACCGGACTAGGACTCGAGAATATCCGCCAGCGCCTGAACGCCCGCTACGGCAACGATGCCAACATCGCGATCCGCACCGTTGGCAACTCTTTCCTCGTGAAACTGCAACTGCCCATGCACGAAAATGGAGCCACCGCATGACCGACGCGGCAAACAGCAAGATTCGGGCTGTCATCGTGGATGACGAAGACCTGGCGCGGCAAATGCTCCGCGAATTTCTCGCTCCGCATGTGGAAATCGATATCATCGCCGAGTGTGCCAACGGATTTGAAGCGGTGAAGGCGGTCACCGAACTGAAGCCTGATCTTCTTTTTCTCGACATTCAAATGCCCAAGCTGAATGGCTTCGAAGTGCTGGAGCTGATCGGCACCGACCGGGCGATCATCTTTGTCACCGCGTATGACGAATACGCGATCCGCGCCTTCGACATTCACGCCGTGGATTATCTGCTGAAGCCGTTCAGCGCCGAGCGCTTCGACTCCGCACTGAAGCGCGCGAAGGAGCGGCTGGGCGGGAAACTTCCTGCTCCGGCTGAATTGTCATCGAGCGCGCGGCCGCCGACGCAGACTTTGGAGCGCATCGTGGTGCGAGACGGAACCCGGGTCAATATTATTCCCATTGCCAAGCTCGATTTCGCCGAGGCCCAAGACGATTACGTTGCCCTCAGCAGCGAAGGCAAGAAACATTTGAAGCAGCAAACTATTTCCAGTCTGGAGAAGGCGCTTGATCCGGAGCGGTTCCTGCGCATTCATCGGTCTTACATTGTGAACCTCGAACGCGTCACTAAGATTGAGCCTTACAGCAAGGACAATTATGTGGTGGTGTTGAGCAGCGGCGCGCAGCTTCCCGTCAGCCGCAACGGATATGCGCGCCTGCGCGCGATCCTGGATCAGAAAACCGGAGCAGGCCGAAGCGAAGAAAACTAAGGCATTAGCTTCCTAAAGGCGCGCTCTTCAGTTCCCGCGCGAGGATGCGCACCAGCATTCCATCGAAGTGGATGCCGCTGAGCTTTTCGAGTTCCGCCAGCGCCTGGTCGGTGTTCTTGGCCGGCGCGAATGAGCGTTCCGTGGTCATATTCACGTAGGAGTCAGCCACCGCGAGAATCCGTGCCCACAGGGGTATCTGTTCGCCGCGCAGGCCGCCGGGATAGCCGCTTCCATCAAACGCCTCGTGGTGATGCTCGATAGCTTTTTGCATGGCGTCGCTCCGCGGCAGAATTCCCAGCACTTCCGCGCCGACGTGGGCGTGCAATTTCACCAGATAATACTCATCATCGGTGAGCGGGCCGGGCTTGTTGAGGATCCGGTCGGGAACGAAAATCTTTCCCACGTCGTGCACGCGCGCAGTGTAGATCAGGTCGTCCACTTCTTCATGCGAACGGCCGAGCGCCCGGGCGATCAACTCCGCGTAACGCGAGACCAGTTCGCCATGGCCGGCGCAGTGGAGTTCGCGTAATTCGGCAGCGCGTGACAGCGCTTCGATCGCCTCCCTCGCCACCAGCCCGTTGTAATCTTCCGGCCCGCCTTCGCCGCCGCAGAGTTTTCGCAGGGTACAGATCAGCTCATCGAGATGTTCTGGGCCAGTGTGCTCGCGCTGCAAAAATCCTTCGATATATCCCGACACCTGTTGGCGTTGCATGGCGCCGCGCTCGTCGAGGCCCAGGTCGTTGGCGGTGGAGACGCGGTCGCCGCCATCGCGCTTGGCAAGATACATTCCGGAATCGGCAACACGGACGATATCTTCCGCTGCCAATCCATGCAACGGGAAGCTGGCGACGCCAAAACTGCCGGTAATGTGGTGCTCCTGTAGCGTGGGATCGTTGTTGAGCCAGTCGCGCAGGCGTTCTGCCAATACCTGCGCCTGTTCGATGCCAGTTTCCGGCATTAGGACGACAAACTCGTCGCCGCTGTAGCGCGCGACCACATTCGACTGCCGGCATCGTTGCTCGAGCAAGCGGCCTACGCGGGCCAGGACCAGATCGCCTTCGAGATGGCCGAGGCTATCGTTGACCTCTTTGAATTTGTCGAGATCGATGAATACCACCGAGAATGGCCGCCCGGAGCGCGAAGCGCGTTTCCACTCGGCAGTCAGGGCCTCCCAGAAGAAGCGGCGCGTCTTAATGCCGGTGAGCGGATCGGTGATCGCCTGCTGCTGCAGCTTTTGGAACACAAACGAGTTGTGCAGGGCCGTGGCCAGCAGGTCGGCCAGCGTATTCATGATCAGAACGTCTTGCGGGGTGAACGCATCTTCCTTCTGACTTTCCACGTTCAGCACGCCCAGCAAAGTTTCTCCGTAGGTAATCGGAATGCAAAGCACCGCGCGGGATTCCGGAAGAATTCCCTGCAGCGATCCGGCTCCGGCACCTTGCACCAGAGCGCTCTCGCCGGTCCGGGCCACGCGGCCGAGAAGTCCCGCGCCCAGAGGGATCCGCTTGCCCAGCGTCTTGGCGGTGGTTCCGGCTTCCGCCTTGATTTCGATATCTTTTTGCGCGTAGTCGAAAATTCCGATTCCGATGTGGTCGAAGCGGAAGTTCTTCTGAATGTGGGCGACGATTTCCAGCATCATCTGTTCGGCATCCTGGCTGGAGATCGCCGTCTTCGAGATGCTATTCAGAAATGCCAGCTGATGAGAACGGCGTTGCTCCTCGGCAAAGAGGCGCGCGTTTTCCACCGCTACGGAAACCTGGCTGGCCGCGGTCTGCATAACTTCCAGATCGCGCTCTTCAAAAACGTACTCCTGGTCTGTGTTGCGCGCCGCCATTACGCCGGCAGGGCGCCCGCCGAGCAGAATCGGGGCCGCGCAGAAACATTTGGCAGGATTCGGCGGAACGAAAGTCGCGCCCAGCCGCTCCCGCGCTTTGTCGAGATCGGCGCGGATCAGCAGCGGCTGGCCGGTGCGCAGAATGTATTCCGTCAGCCCGTTATCGAGGCGGCGCGAGCGCTTGGGGAGCATCTCGCCCTTTTCCATTTCAAACTCGAAACGAATTTCATCGCCCTCCTGAAAGGCGATATAGAAATCGCTGGTGTCGAAAATCTGCCCCAGTTCTTTATGAACGGTGCGCAGGATCTCATCCTGGTCGAGCCGCGAACTGATCGCCTGGCCGATTTGCGTCAACAGTTCGTACTCTTTGGTGCGCCGCTGGGCATCGTGCATGACGATGTAATTTTCCAGGGTTAGCCCGATCTGCAGGGCGAGGCCGATCAATAGGCGCAAATTCGACGAGCCAAAGCCGCTGCTGGCGGCGTCGGGAAAGAAAATTACGCCAAAGTTTCTCTCGCGCGTCTGCAAACTAACTGCAGTGACATTCCCGATATTCTCGGCCGCCATCACCTGGCGGAACTGCGCGAACTTGGGGCCAGGGAATGCCGGCAGGGGTTCAGGCGACTCCGCCACGTTATGGAAGCTTACAAATCCGCCGCGGCGGTAGGCAAGCTCGGAGATGTATTCCCCGGCGCCGCTTTTCTCCATCGTCGTAATCAACTGAGGAGAAAATCCGCGCTGCACGGAAGGCAGCAGCGGGCGCCAGCGCTCGGAGATGTAGATGATCGCGCGTCCAGTCGGCAACGGCGCCACCAGGCGGTCGAGAATGCTCTGCAGGCTTGGAACCAGATCACTGGCAGCCAGCAGCCGCCGGGGATCGACGCCCAGAGTCGAAAAAGCCAGGGCATTTTCCTGCACGGCATTGCGCTCATTTTCAAACAGCACCATGACCATGGCCACGCCGAGCAACATCTGCGGAATGGGACCAAGGAAGTGGCCGGCCGTGCCAAACATGGCGACGAAAGGATTCTGCAGTTCTCCAAAAACCAAAAGCACCGCCCACAGCGCCAGGGATACCGCCAGCAGGGTGAAGGCGAGCGAATTCTTACGATGGGCGTGACGGTAAAAGTAGAACGAGCAATACAGCAGCACCACGCCCATGCCCATATCGAGCGGCAGGTGCGGCTTAAAGACCCCGAGCGCATGAGCTGCTTCTCCCGCAACCTGGGCCCGCAAGTTCCACCAGGCCAGAATCAGCCCGCCCAGCGCCAGTGCGACATCTTCCCACTGAAGCGAATAGCGCTCGCGCATCAGGCGGGTCGAGACAAAAATGCACAACGTCATCGCTACCAGCAGCAGCGAGCCCAGAAAGGAAAGCAGAAATCCCGGAGCGCGGAAGGCGTCCCAGGCATCGATCAGGTAGTGCAGCGTATAAAATGCCCAGGCCAATTGCCAGGCGCGAAAATACTGCTGGCGGCTCTGCTCGTAGAGATAGGTAAAGAGCAGAAACAGCAGTAGCGCCACCACACCCGGAACAATGACCACACTAATGGCGAGGCTGTTCATGGGTGGGGGAAACGCCTCCTTGCGCGGAAATTGTTGTGAGACAGAACATGGGTAACGTTATGGTTTCATACCCTTCAAGCCCGCACAATATACTTGGATACCACAGAAAGCCCGAGGGAGTACCAGGAGTAACCCGGCCGAGATTACGAAAGTACCCGGCAGTTTCAGGTTGAGACGCGCGCCCGGACGGCAGGCGTCATGCTCAAATGCCGCCTAGCCCTTCGCGGCTTTCTTCGGCCTGCCGCCGAGTCGCCCGTTCGCGCGGGCAGCAGCTTTCTTCGCAAGACTTGTTGATCGGCCGCCGGCGTGCCCTAGGCGGGACGCCATCCAGCGCTTCGATCCCAGCAGGCCCTCCAAAAGCGCCGGAACATAGACGGTCCGCGTCGAGCTTGGGAAAATGAATTCCAAAACCAGATGGACTTATCTCGATTTCCTCGAGTTGCGAAGGCCTGGCACGCTCCAGGCCTTGCGCGTCACGGGGAGAAAAGCTCACGTCCAGCCGCGAACTGAGATTTATCACTACTCGGCCCGCGCGGTGATCGTAGTGGGCGCCGACGGCGTGGGGAACTGTACTTTGCAGACTCCTGGCACGACGATTCGCCAGTGTAAATTCTTTATTCACGGCCATGGATGTTCTCCCATGCAACACACAAAGCGGCCACGTTAGCACCCAACGCGGCGCGAATGTGACTAATCTCTCGCCCTGCAAATCCGTAGTTCTCGCGAATTTCCACCGGCCCCGCTGGACATCCCAAAGTGAACACCGCCTCACACCCTCCGCCGATCACGTGAACGTGGGCAGGCCTATGATCGTTGGGGTAAACTACGACGCGCAGTCCCTTGAACCGCAGAACTGTCGGCACAGTGCTCCCATTATATCCTAACCGCTTAGGTTACTCCGGACTCCCAAAAAGAAACGCTGTAACTTCTTTGCCTGCCCAGGAAACCCCGCCCGAACGCTTGTTGCGCTAAGATCGATGGAGCATGGTTCCCAGCAATCCTTCGCCTGAAACCGCTGCCGCTGCGCCTGGCCCGGTCGAGCCTCGTCCATCCAACTTTATTCGCGACCGAATCCTCGACGACCTCAAGACCAACAAATACAACGGACGCGTACAGACCCGCTTTCCTCCTGAGCCAAACGGATATCTCCACATCGGCCACGCCAAAGCCATCTGCCTCGATTTCGGCCTCGCCGATGAATTCAACGGCCACACCAATCTTCGCTTTGACGACACCAATCCTGAGAAGGAAGAAACCGAGTACGTCGACTCGATCCTGGAGGACGTGAAGTGGCTCGGCTTCCGTTGGGACGGCCTCTTCTACGCCTCCGATTACTTCGGCCAGCTTTACGAGTGGGCGGTGCAACTGATCAAGGCCGGCAAAGCTTACGTCGACGACCTTACCGCCGACGAAATCCGCGAGCACCGGGGCACGCTGACCAAGCCCGGCAAAGACAGCCCGTATCGCAATCGCTCGGTCGAGGAAAATCTGGCGCTCTTTGAGCGCATGAAGGCCGGCGAATTTCCCGACGGCTCGCGCGTACTGCGGGCGAAGATCGATATGTCGTCGCCGAACCTGAATATGCGCGACCCGGTGATGTACCGCATTCTGCACGCCGAGCATCATCGCACCGGCAACCAGTGGTGCATTTACCCGATGTACGACTTCGCTCACGGCCAGTCGGACTCGCTCGAAAAAATCACTTACTCGATGTGCTCGCTCGAATTCGCCGACCATCAGCCGCTCTACAACTGGTTCATCAAAGAGCTTGGCATTTTCCCTTCGCAGCAGATCGAATTCGACCGCCTCAGCCTGACCTACACCATCATGAGCAAGCGCAAGCTGCGCCAGTTGGTTGAGCAGCATCTGGTCCACGGCTGGGACGATCCGCGCATGCCTACGCTGCGCGGCCTGCGCCGCCGAGGATACACAGCGGAGGCGATTCGCAACTTCGTGGCCGCTGCGGGCGTCTCGCGCACCAACGGCATTGTCGATCTCGCCATGCTCGAGCACTTCGTTCGCGAAGACCTGAATAAATCCGCCGCCCGGGTCATGGCGGTGCTGCGGCCGCTGAAAGTTGTCATCGATAATTACCCGGAAAATCATGCGGAAGAGATGGACGCGGTCAACAATCCCGAGGATGCGGCTGCGGGAACGCGCAAAGTCCCGTTCTCGCGCGTGCTCTATATCGAGCAGGACGACTTCCGCGAAGAGCCGCCCAAGGGATATTTCCGGCTTTCACCCGGACGCGAAGTGCGCTTGCGCTACGGCTATTTCATCACCGCGAAAAGCGTGATGAAAAATGACAAGGGCGAAGTCGTCGAAGTTCACTGCACCTACGATCCGGCGACGCGCGGCGGCAACGCCCCCGATGGCCGCAAAGTGAAATCGACGATTCACTGGGTCTCGGCTGCGCATGCCATCGATGCCGAAGTGCGGCTCTACGACACGCTTTTCACCAAAGAGAATCCGGATGAAGCAGAAGAAGGCAAGGACTTCACGTCGAATCTGAACCCCAATTCGCTCGAAGTCGTCAATCAGGCAAAACTCGAACCGTCTCTGGCGAACGCCATCGCCGGCCAACGATACCAGTTTGAGCGCCTGGGATATTTCTGTGTCGATTCCGACTCGAAGCCCGGCGGCCCGGTGTTTAATCGCACCGTCGCGCTGAAAGACACCTGGGCGAAGATGGAGAAAAAAGCTCCGGCAAGAAACTAGCTCGGCGTCGGCTCGTTTGTAATGACAGTCAGCCCCGCTCAGCACCCTCCAACTTTGTCATTCCGACCGCAGGGAGGAATCTGCAGTTGAATTGGATTTTTGCTGCGGGTGTCCCAACTTTAACGAGAGCGTTCTTTGCGACGTTAGGGTGGGGATTTTTCCATGCACGGCCGCGCCAGCGCGTATGAGCACTCGGCAAACCACTTATGCTCCACCGCACAATGCGCTAACATTCGAAGGCACCGGAGCCACCGTAGGTCATGCCGAACCTGAGCATCCCCGACTTCGTTTCAAAGTGGCAGCGCTCCACGCTTTCGGAGCGGAGCGCTGCGCAGCAGCACTTTATCGATCTGTGCGAGCTATTGGGGCAGCCACGGCCAGCCGATGTTGATCTGGAGGGGAACACTTACACGTTTGAAAAAGGTCTTACCAAGACCTCCGGCGAGCATGGCTTCGCCGACGTCTGGATGCGCGGTTACCTCGCTTGGGAATATAAGGGCAAACACAAAGATCTCGGCGCCGCGTTCCAGCAGTTGTTGAAGTACAAGGACGACCTCGAAAATCCTCCTCTGCTGATTGTCTGCGATCTGAACAGGTTCGAAGTGCACACCAACTACACCAACACCAGGAAAGAAGTCTTCAAGTTCGAGTTGGCGGACCTGATTCCAAACCAGCCCACAGCAACGTGCAAACTCCCGCCGCTGGACGTTTTACGCGCTGCCTTCACCGACCCGGGAAAGCTGAAGCCCGGAGAAACCACGACCCAGGTCACCGAGGCAGCGGCAGCTCAGTTCTCCAAGCTGGCAGAGGGCCTGAGAGCACGCGGGGTGCCCTCGGAACGCGCAGCCCACTTCCTAATGCGCTTACTGTTCTGTCTTTTCTCCGAGGATGTCGGCCTGCTCCCGGATGGACTGTTCACTCGGTTGGTGGAATCAAACCGCAATAGGCCCGTTGAGTTCGTCAAGAGACTGAGACAGCTCTTCGCCGCGATGGCCGGGGAACGCGGTGCCTTTGGTGAACACGACATCGCGTACTTCGACGGCGGGCTATTCTCCGACGACGAAGCCTACGACCTTCGCATCGACGACTTGACCGTGCTCCTGCGCGCCTCCGCCCTCGACTGGTCAAGCGTGGAGCCGGCGGTGTTCGGCACCCTCTTCGAGCGCAGCCTGGATCCCGACAAGCGGTCTCAGTTGGGCGCGCACTACACCAGCGAAGCCGACATCCGCTTGATTGTTGAACCGGTGCTGATGGAACCGCTGCGCAAGCGCTGGGCGGAAGTCCAGATGAAGGCCACGGAACTGATCGAAAAATCCAAGGCACAGCAAAGGGCCGGCCAGACAAAATCCCGCAAGGCCATTTCGGAACTCTTGATGGGATTCGCGGCGGAGCTGGCTGCCGTGCGCGTGCTCGATCCCGCCTGCGGCAGCGGAAACTTTCTCTACGTGGCCCTCAAAGCGTTGCTCGACCTGGAAAAGGAAGTCAGCGTCTTCGCCTCGAACAATGGCTTGTCCGGCTTGCTGCCACGAACCAACCCCGAGCAGCTCTACGGGATCGAGACCAACGTCTACGCGCACGAACTGGCGTCGGTGGTCGTCTGGATCGGCTACATTCAATGGCAACACGACAATGGCTTCAACTTTGGCTCCCACCCTGTGCTCAAGCCTCTGCAAAACATTCGCCGCATGGATGCGGTGCTGGCCTATGACGAAAACGGCTCGCCAATCGAGCCAGAGTGGCCCAAAGCTGACGTTATCATCGGAAACCCGCCATTCCTCGGCGACAAGAAAATGCGTGAAGGACTGGGCGACAAGTACGTCGACGATCTGCGCACGCTTTACTTTGGTCGCGTTCCCGGCGGCGCTGATCTGGTCACATTCTGGTTTGAGCGAGCACGCGATCAGATCCAAACCGGGGCGTCACGCCGTGCGGGTCTTCTCGCAACCAATTCCATCACGATGATGGGGAACCGTCCCGTGCTCGAACGCATCAAGAAAACTGGCGACATTTTTATGGCGTAGTTCGATCGCCCTTGGGTATTGGACGGCGCGGCAGTACGCGTTTCGATGGTTGGATTCGACGACGGCAGCCAAAAGGAACGGGAGCTTGACGGAGTGCAGGTCAACATAATCCACTCTGATCTGACGAGTGCTGTTGACGTGACCACCGCCAAGCCCTTGCCCGAAAATGAACTGCTCTGCTTCTTAGGCATGATGAAGGCGGGGCCCTTCGATATATCCGCCCCTATTGCGGAGTCAATGCTGGACGCCCCACTGAACCCAAACGGCCGCCCAAATTCAGATGTTGTGAAGCCTCGATTGGGCGCGAGGGACATCACCGCAGGCCCAAGCGCCTCGTGGATTATTGACTTCGTGGATATGCCAGAGCAGGGTGCGGCATTGTACGAACTGCCGTTCGAATACATTAAGACACACGTAAAGCCGATTCGCGACAAATCCCGCGACTCTCTAATGCGAACGAACTGGTGGCTGCACGGTCGCTCAAGGCCGGCGCTCAGGAAGGCGTTGACAGGATTGAAGCGTTTCATTGTCACGCCCGAGGTGGCCAAACACCGCGTATTCATATGGACGGGCCCGAACGTTGTTCCGGATCACACCTGCCACGTAATTGCCCGGGAAGATGATTATTTTTTCGGAGTATGTCAAGGCAAGGTTCACACGGTGTGGTCGTTAGCCCAGGGCTCGTGGATGGGAGTCGGGAACGACCCGCGCTATTCGTCATCCCGCACGTTCGAAACCTTTCCTTTCCCATGGCCACCCGGCAGGGAACCAGTAGGTGACCCGCGGCTTGAAGCGATCGCAACCGCCGCGCGTGAGCTCACGACAAAGCGGGACGCCTGGCTGAATCCCGCTGGGGCTTCTTCCACGGAGCTAAAGAAGCGGACGCTGACCAACCTGTACAACCAGAACCCAACTTGGCTGCAGGATGCGCATCGCACACTCGACGAAGCGGTGCTGGCAGCCTACGGCTGGCCGAAGGACATCCCAGATCAGGAGATCTTGGCCCGGTTGCTTCAACTGAACGCGCAACGCTTCGCGGTTCAATCCAATATCGGCTACTGACGGTCGCCCGCAGTCACATCCGCCCCTTCCAATATCCTAGGCGGCGTTTGGCGTGCGCCACCGCCACGATAACGACTTCCTCAGGGTCGTCAAGGTAGACGACGGAAAAGGGGAATCGCCGCAAGACGTAACGACGCGCACCGTGCAAATAAATCGGCCATCGCTGAGGAGATCCTGCAATGGCGCGAACGACGTCATCGATTGCGGCCCGAAACTCCGCCGCGATCGCTGGATTTCTTTCGCGATACCAGCGAGCGGCGTCGCGCAGATCGCCCCTCGCCTCGGGATGAAACCGGAAGAACTCACTTGTCATCCGGGAAATCTTCAGCCAGTTCGCGCAGCACGTCTTCGCCCGGTATCATCTTCGCCCTGCCCGACCGAATGTCATCCACCCTGCGCTTGATTTCTTCCGCCCAGGCTTCTTCGACGCCTGGCTCGGCGGGCTCATCGTCGAGGCTTTCCCTCAGCTCATCGATCAAGCGCCCGCGCTCGTCAGAGCTGAGCTGCATCGCTTTGGCCAATACCTCTTCCCGGGTTATCTGCGCCATGACATCCTCATCGAACTGATTCTATCGCAGCCATCAAACACGGGCACGGCCCAGAAACACGAAGGCCCCGGTAATCGACCGGGGCTCGAAAATTGGTACTGGACACCGTCCGCGAAACACTTCCAGAATAGCTCTGCTTGCGGCATTGTCAAGCACATTTGCATTAAGTCGAGTGCCGAAGGAGGGCGAGGGAATCGAACCCTAGTGGCTGTTAACCACTCGATCGTTTCGCGGACGGTGGCCAGTACCCACTGGCAACACCCTCCAAACGCCGTCCGCTGAATCAGATTGTGCCGGTCGGGAAGGAGCCGCTTACTGAGACCGCAAATTATTTCGATGTCCAGTGCAGAATCGGGAACAGGTCAGCTTGTTCGGCCGCTTCCTCCCCACGACTCAACTTCGTAAACATATCCTTGCGTTCCTCACAGAAGAGTGGTATAAGAATAGAACGCTAAGAGCATAGTGTGGCAGCCGGGCGTTTTATCCGAATCTCTTGGCGCTCGTCCGGCATCAATTGTAGGACAGGGTAAATTCCTGATATCCCCGGCCACGGGGGTCGCATTCGGGGCGAGAGCACCTCGAAGGGTTTAAGCGCAGGTCGCAAGAACCTCCAAAAGATCTTTAACTTTGCAATGGTCTTCCGTGTCGGCTCGTGCCGAAAAACTGGGCATTGGAGCGATCCGGAAGACGCGTTCTGTTGCGCGCGCGCAAAAACAGATTCCTCGGGGCTGAAGCCCACTCGGAATGACAACGAGTCGAGGGTTTGTTCTAGCTAACAGCTTAAGAGCCAATAGCCAAAAGCTCCCATGTGTATAAGCCGTGGAAAACCTGTGATTACGCCGGGTTGACAGCTGGAGCGCGCAGACAGTAACTTTAAAAGGTTTCGAGGACGGAGGGTTTCACGTCAGTGGCTCCCTCCGGACTGAATCCGCGCCGCCTCGGCGGAAAGCGGTTCGGTCTTTGACAACTAGGTTGAACGTGCCAGTCGTGAGATTGAATGGCTCGGGCATAAGTCCGAGCGATCTCACAAGATAGGCCACTTAACTCTCGCAAGGGGGTTCGAGTGGTCGCCATCCCATCCTTTCGAGCGATGGCAGATGGCAGTCTGCCAACTACCCGTCGGCAGACATCAGGTTTCAAACGAGAGTTTGATCCTGGCTCAGAATCAACGCTGGCGGCGTGCCTAACACATGCAAGTCGAACGAGAAAGTGGAGCAATCCATGAGTACAGTGGCGACCGGGTGAGTAACACGTGACCAACCTGCCCTCGAGTGGGGAATAACTCCGGGAAACCGGGGCTAATACCGCATAACATCTTCGGAACGCCGGTTCTGGAGATCAAAGGAGCAATTCGCTTGAGGAGGGGGTCGCGGCTGATTAGCTAGTTGGCGGGGTAATGGCCCACCAAGGCTTAGATCGGTATCCGGCCTGAGAGGGCGCACGGACACACTGGAACTGAAACACGGTCCAGACTCCTACGGGAGGCAGCAGTGGGGAATTTTGCGCAATGGGGGAAACCCTGACGCAGCAACGCCGCGTGGAGGATGAAGTCCCTTGGGACGTAAACTCCTTTCGACCAAGACGATAATGACGGTACTGGTGGAAGAAGCACCGGCTAACTCTGTGCCAGCAGCCGCGGTAATACAGAGGGTGCGAGCGTTGTTCGGAATTATTGGGCGTAAAGGGCGCGTAGGCGGTGCGGTAAGTCACCTGTGAAATCTCCCGGCTCAACTGGGAGCCTGCAGGCGAAACTGCCGTGCTGGAGTGTGGGAGAGGTGCGTGGAATTCCCGGTGTAGCGGTGAAATGCGTAGATATCGGGAGGAACACCTGTGGCGAAAGCGGCGCACTGGACCACAACTGACGCTGAGGCGCGAAAGCTAGGGGAGCAAACAGGATTAGATACCCTGGTAGTCCTAGCCCTAAACCATGGATGCTTGGTGTAGCCGGTACCCAATCCGGCTGTGCCGTAGCTAACGCGATAAGCATCCCGCCTGGGGAGTACGGTCGCAAGGCTGAAACTCAAAGGAATTGACGGGGGCCCGCACAAGCGGTGGAGCATGTGGTTCAATTCGACGCAACGCGAAGAACCTTACCTGGGCTCGAAGCGCAGTGGAATCCGGTGGAAACATCGGCGCCCGCAAGGGCCGCTGCGGAGGTGCTGCATGGCTGTCGTCAGCTCGTGTCGTGAGATGTTGGGTTAAGTCCCGCAACGAGCGCAACCCTTATCTCTAGTTGCCATCGGGTCAAGCCGGGCACTCTAGCGAAACCGCCCCGGATAACGGGGAGGAAGGTGGGGATGACGTCAAGTCCTCATGGCCTTTATGTCCAGGGCTACACACGTGCTACAATGGCCGGTACAAACCGTCGCAAACCCGTGAGGGGGAGCTAATCGGAAAAAGCCGGCCTCAGTTCGGATTGGAGTCTGCAACCCGACTCCATGAAGCTGGAATCGCTAGTAATCGCGGATCAGAACGCTGCGGTGAATACGTTCCCGGGCCTTGTACACACCGCCCGTCACATCACGAAAGTGGACTGTACTAGAAGTCGGTGAGCCAACCGCAAGGAGGCAGCCGCCCAAGGTATAATTCATGATTGGGGTGAAGTCGTAACAAGGTAGCCGTAGGAGAACCTGCGGCTGGATCACCTCCTTTCTAAGAGAGAACGTCATGGCACGTTGGCTTCAGCCAACGATGTTGCCATGTACCCGGTTTCATTTCCATAACCTGAAAAATGAAATTGGAAATGGCTTTCAGCCTTCGGGCTGGGAGCTGAACCCGTTCGGACCTCTCTTTCTCGCGCCATTCTGCGCGATGGTCAGGCTGGGCTTAGCCCGGCCGCACGTTCAACCTTGTCCTCGAATAAGATTCGAGCTTTTAGCTTTTAGCTTTTGGCTCTTAGCTAAACCCGGAGCTTTGGCTGAAAGCCAACGGCTAAAGGCTAAGAGCTGAATCAACGGGCTCCGGGATTTTGATCGAAGTAACCGGGCCTGTAGCTCAGTTGGCTAGAGCGCACCCCTGATAAGGGTGAGGTCGGTAGTTCAATTCTACCCAGGCCCACCAAAATCAGCTGTTAGCTTTTGGCTCTTAGCTAAAGGCCAAGAGTCAATGGCCGAATAGCTGGGTTCAAGGGGCTGTAGCTCAGCTGGGAGAGCGCCTGGTTTGCAACCAGGAGGCCACCGGTTCGATCCCGGTCAGCTCCACCAGACTTATGCAAGAAGGAAGCTCATGGAATCAATCTTAAATCTGGGTGGACTGCTGGTGCCGATCATCGCTCTGATTGTCGGCGGCGCGATTGCTATGACGGCGATGATCCTGAAGCACCAGGAGCGCATCGCAAAGATTGAGCGCGGGATGGATCCCGACCGACCTTGGCCGCAGAAATGAAGTAGAGATCAGCCCGATGTTGGGCGTCAAGACGACAACCGATTCCGTATCACGGTAAGAGAAAGTCGCTTGGCGCCGAACATTGGGTTGGAAGAGCCATTGGCCTCTGGCTGTTGGCTCTTAGCTAAACCCAAACCCACCAAGGTGGGGTGGTGAAAACCTCGAGGCTTTCGTTCTGGGCCAAAAGCCAAGAGCTAACAGCCAAGAGCGGTTTTCGCGAGGACGATATTTGACAACTGAATAGATTGGGCAATCTACAAGGCTGTAAATTTTTATGAGTGCCTGAAGAAACCCTGCTGGAGTACGTAGTGCAATTCTCTGTGCTCCTCTGCGCCCTCTGTGGTGAAAAAAGCGAAACCACAGAGGCCACTGAGGAACACAGAGGAAAGCACAGGCGTGCGATGAGCAGGATTCTAGGCCCATAGAATTTGCGAGGCGTGTTCGGGTGGTTTAGCGAATAGCTAAAAGCTAGGAGCTGGAAGCTCGAATGTGTCGAGTAAATTTTATGGTCAAGCTACTAAGGGCGCATGGTGGATGCCTTGGCAGAAGCAGGCGATGAAGGACGTGGCAAGCTGCGATAAGCCTCGGGGAGCCGCAAGCAGGCATTGATCCGGGGATTTCCGAATGGGGAAACCCACGGAGGTAAAACCTCCGTACGGCCCGATGAATCCATAGTCGGGCACGAGCGAACCCAGGGAAGTGAACCATCTCAGTACCTGGAGGAAAAGAAAGAAACCTCGATTGCGAAAGTAGTGGCGAGCGAAATCGCAAGAGCCTAAACCGGCATCACCTTCGGGTGTTACCGGGGTTGTAGGGTCGGCAACAGTAGAGTTACCAATCCAGTCGTTAGCTCGAAGCCCGCTGGAAAGCGGGGCCATAGAGTGTGATAGCCACGTAGGCGAAAACGAACTGGACTCGAAGCCGATACCTGAGTACCGCGGGGCACGAGAAACCCTGTGGGAAGCTACGGAGACCATTCCGTAAGGCTAAATACTAGCTTCTGACCGATAGTGAACCAGTACCGTGAGGGAAAGGCGAAAAGAACCCCTGCGAGGGGAGTGAAATAGTACCTGAAACCGTGTGCCTACAAACGGTGGGAGGACTATGCGGCGCAAGCCGAAAGTCTGACCGCGTGCCTATTGCATAATGAGCCGGCTAGTTATTCTTGTCAGCAAGGTTAAGCGAAAGCGAGCCGTAGCGAAAGCGAGTCCTAATAGGGCGAATCAGTTGGCAGGAATAGACGCGAAGCGGGATGATCTACCCTTGGCCAGGCTGAAAGTAGGGTAAAACCTACTGGAGGGCCGAACGGGTGTTTGTTGAAAAAAGCTCCGATGAGCTGAGGGTAGGGGTGAAAGGCTAATCAAATTCCGTGATAGCTCGTTCTCTCCGAAATAGCTTTAGGGCTAGCCTCGGATGATTTGTCGTGGTGGTAAAGTACTCGATGGACTAGGGGGCTTTCCAGCTTACTGAATCCAACGAAACTCAGAATGCCATTGAACAACCAATCCGGGAGTCAGACGGCGGGGGCTAAGCTTCGTCGTCGAGAGGAAAACAGTCCAGATCGCCTGCTAAGGTCCCCAAGTACAAGCTAAGTGGGAAAGGAAGTCGGAACGCCCAGACAGCCAGGAGGTTGGCTTAGAAGCAGCCATCCTTTAAAGAAAGCGTAATAGCTCACTGGTCAAGCGGTCCGGTGCCGACAATATAACGGGGCTCAAGCTTGTCACCGAAGCAGCGAATGCCGCCCTTTTTGGAATTACCTTGGTCGAGATTTTCTCGGCGAGCTCTGCGAGATTTTTGCGACCTCTGCGTTCAAAAGCTTTTGATCGCGGAGAGCGCTGAGAACTGCGCAGAGAATTCGTAGAGCAACTCTGACTGACGTGATTCGAAAAAGGGCGGCGTGGTAGGAGAGCATTCTCAACAGTTTGAAGCCAGACTGAAAAGACTGGTCGACCGTCGAGAAGAGACCCTGCCGGCATAAGTAGCGATAACGGAGGTGGGAACCCTCCGCGCCGAAAGTCTAAGGTTTCCTGAGAAAGGTTAATCCGCTCAGGGTCAGGCGGTCCCTAAGGCGAGGCCGAAAGGCGTAGCTGATGGACATCCGGTTAATATTCCGGACCTCCCTTGTGTTCGTTATCACGATGGGGTGACGCAGGAGGATAAGCAGGCCGTCCTATGGCTATGACGGTCGATGCGTGTAAGGTGTCTCCGATAGGCAAATCCGTCGGGGAGTCATCACTGAGACGCAAAGCAGTACCCCGTATGGGGGAAAGCTGCTGATTCCACACTGTCAAGAAAAACCTCTAAGGAGAACGTAAGGGAACCGTACCTCAAACCGACACAGGTAGACGAGGAGAATATCCAAAGGCGCTCGTGAGAACAGTTGGTAAGGAACTCGGCAACATAACCCCGTAACTTCGGGAAAAGGGGTGCCTCACTAGGGTTCATAGCCCGAAGAGGCCGCAGAGAAATGCGCACTGCGACTGTTTAACAAAAACACAGGTCTCTGCAAAGTCGAAAACGACGTATAGGGGCTGACGCCTGCCCGGTGCCGGAAGGTTAAAGGGAGAGGTCAACCGCAAGGTGAAGCTTCGAACTGAAGCCCCGGTGAACGGCGGCCGTAACTATAACGGTCCTAAGGTAGCGAAATTCCTTGTCGGGTAAGTTCCGACCTGCACGAATGGCGTAACGAAAGTGCGACTGTCTTGCCAACTGGCACGGCGAACTTGTAGTGCCGGTGAAGATGCCGGTTGCCCGCAACTAGACGGAAAGACCCCGTGCACCTTTACTACACCTTAACTATGAACTATGGCACTTGCTGCGCAGGATAGGTGGGAGGCTTTGAACCCAGGTTCTCGGACTTGGGGGAGCCACCGGTGAGATACCACCCTGCGAGTTCTGTGGTTCTAACCTATTCCCGTGATCCGGGAAGGGGACATAGTTAGGCGGGTAGTTTGACTGGGGCGGTCGCCTCCTAAATTGTAACGGAGGCGCGCGAAGCTACGCTCAGGCTGTTTGGAAATCAGCCGTCGAGTGCAAACACATAAGCGTGGTTAACTGCGAGACCAACAAGTCGAGCAGATACGAAAGTAGGCGTTAGTGATCCGGTGGTTCTGCATGGAAGGGCCATCGCTCAACGGATAAAAGGTACGCCGGGGATAACAGGCTGATCGGAGCCAAGAGTTCATATCGACGCTCCGGTTTGGCACCTCGATGTCGGCTCATCGCATCCTGGAGCTGTAGAAGGTTCCAAGGGTTAGGCTGTTCGCCTATTAAAGCGGTACGTGAGCTGGGTTCAGAACGTCGCGAGACAGTTCGGTCCCTATCTGTTGTGGGCGCAGGAGATTTGAGGGGGCTTGTCCTTAGTACGAGAGGACCGGGATGAACGAACCTCTTGTGATCGAGCTGTCACGCCCGTGGCACCGCTCGGTAGCGAAGTTCGGTTGTGATAACCGCTGAATGCATATAAGCGGGAAGCACTCCCCAAGATGAGATCTCCCAACCCGTAAGGGATAAGAAGGGCCCAGGAAGACTACCTGGTTGATAGGCAGGAAGTGGAAGCGCAGTGATGCGTGTAGCTGACCTGTACTAATCGCCCGTTCGGCTTGACCATAAAATTTACTCGGTGCAGAAGAAGCTCCTAGCTGCTAGCTCTTAGCTACTAGCTAGAACCTGAGCAGCAGTTGAAAGTTCAGCTGGAGCTTCGCGCCGACGAGATTTTCGAGTCTTGTCGATTAATGCAATACCCAATCTATTCAGTTGTGAGGCATTGTCCTCGCGATCTTTGAGAATTTGCTTTTGACTCTTAGCCATTAGCTCTTGGCTTGACCCTCTTGGGATTCAAGCTAGAAGCTAAGAGCCAATCGCTAAAGAGCTTCGCGCCGCAGGCGCGATCAAGTTGTCGGTGATCTTACCGCGGGGGTTCCACCCGTTCCCATCCCGAACACGGAAGTTAAGCCCCGCAGGGCCGATGGTACTGCACGCGAAAGTGTGTGGGAGCGTAGGTCGTTGCCGGCATTAAATAAAGGCCACATTCAGAAATGAATGTGGCCTTTTCCTATTTAAAGTGTGGCGCGGGCGCCCTCGCCCGCGAAGTCTTGTCGTTCTAGCGCTCCATCTCAGAGTCAATCCACAACCACCGATATTCCTCCGCTCTCCGCACCAGCCCTGTTTCCACCGGATTCTGCCGGATATATTCGCACTTCTCCTTCAGGCTCTCATCGGACCGAAGCACGTGATCGAAAGATTCTTCCTCCCACAGCGGTCCCGAAACGCCGAGAAGCTTATTGATCCGATGTGCGGTCGTGCTCTTCATGCATTGCAGAATATCGACAACGGGAAAAGGCCAGCCATCCGCATCGCGCTGCGGCAGAAACAATAGGTGAACATGGTCAGGCATAACGACAACCGCATGAAGATGAATTCTGGCTTGTGTGGCGCGGGCGCCCTCGCCCGCCAAAGTCCGCAACCCGCCCTCCCGCAGGCAGTGATCGAGCACCAAATCCCGCGCCGCTCCGGGCAAGACTCTGCGCGCTCCCGTGCAGAAAGTGACAAAGGCGGAGGCATCTTCCTTCTGCAAGTGCGGAAGGCGTCGGCGGTAGCGGTACTTGGCGAGTTGCGCAGCGTAAGTCGACATCGGACAACCACCGGTAGAATGTGCGATATCAGCCAAGTGCGCAGTGATGAATGAACATCAGGAATCGAACCGCTTCGCGGGCGAGGGCGCCCGCGCCACACATGCCGAAGGTCGTTGCCGGCATTAAATAAGGGCCACATTCAGAAATGAATGTGGCCTTTTCCGTTGGTGAGATGCAACCGGATCGCAGCGTGACGAGACTTTCCCGCCGAGCTTACGCCGCTGCTTGTTGTCGATAGGCCGGAAGGAATGTCTCGGCGACGAAAGTTTCGTATGATGTTGGAGTTGTGTTCGTCGCGGTGCGCGACTCGAGCGCCCGCATGTATCCCGAGTTCAGCGCCGCCGCCATTTCGAGCATCAGTCCGGCAAGCTGTTCGGACATTCCCATCTGAACCATTGCAGGCCGCGCCTGTTCGTCGGGTAGCTGCGTGTACTTGAGGTCAGGCTTGCCGATGGCCTTGCCAATAACCGAGGCGACCTCCGGGTAAGAGATATCGCGTTGGCCTAGCAACTCCTGGGTTTGCTTGCCGCGGAAGGCAAGGCTTAAAAGAGCATGGGCCGCAAAGGCTCCGACGTCGCGGGTGGCGATCATGGGAAGTTTGAGATCCGGACGAATCGACCCGACCGCGAAGCCCATCTTGGAGATGGCACCAGCTTGCGGCAGCGTGTTTGCCATGAAGGAGCCGGCGCGCAGAAAGAGCACGTTGGTTCCGTCGATCTGATTAAGTTTTTGCTCGAGTTTGTACAGGCCAACCACGGGCCCGGTTCCCGTGCTCTTGTCGGCTCCAAGGCTGCTGAGCGCAACCACATTCTTAACACCTGCACTTTTCAGAGCGGCCGCTATGGCGTCGCTCACGCGCTCCGAGTAGCCCAGAGGATCGTTGCTGGCGAGGTTGGGTGGAATCATCACATAAGCAGAATCGGTGTCCTTAAAGGCTTTGCTGAGGGCGTTCGCGTCGGTCACATCGCCGACGAATATCTCCGCGCCTTGCGCCGCATGAGTTTTGAGATGAGCCGCGTTTCTGCCTACGACACGAACCTTCTGCTGGCGGGCAAGAAGATTCTTGGCCACCACATGTCCAGTATTGCCACTTGCTCCAAGTACGACTTGCATAATATTCTCCTTTGCCAGTGTTGGATGCGTGAGGTTGGGCGTTGGCTTCGGCCGGAGGTACATGGAGTGTCGGATCACGGCCATTGGGGGCATAGATGAAGGCCACGTTGCGAAAGCAGCGTGGCCGTTTCCGTCGTTAGCTCGCGGCGTTGTTCGACAGCCTCAAGCTAATGGTCGCCTTTTGGGCTGTCCTTATGGTGGTAGACAAATCTGGTAGTCCGTGTTTTCGAGTAGGTCAATCAGCTTTCAGAAAAAACCCATTCAATACCCAAAAGAGCGCTGCGAGAATGGCAAACCAAAGGACATTCAAAATAACAACAATGATCGCAAACATGCTCCAGGATGAATCGAGAGGGCTGCGTTCACCCTCCCGCAGGCCGAGAACCGAGAGCAGGATTACGTACAAATCAGCTGCAGCCGCAATCACCAGCCATAGCCGGACCAAGCCGCGTTTGGCGTTGCTAAGCGTCACAATGAGCAAGTACAACAACAGCCGCAATTGGGACGTGGAGACGCAGTGACCTCTGCTTTAGGAGCGCCTCGTCCCTAAGCACCTCTCTCACTTTTCCTCCGGTGGTCGCGAGTCCAATGTTGGGCATCGTTCTCACCGCGGCAACCCTCCGATCGTCGTGTTTTAGACTGTTGTCCTCTTGACGTGTTGCGAATGCAACGAACTCCTCACCGGGCCATCTGTAAATAGGCGAGCTCATAGATCATCCATCATGAACCCCTCCGAGTCCCAGAGACAGTGGCCAATTCGGTTCTGGTAAGTTGCTGAGTCTGATAGAGAAGCTACGTCCTTAGCCCCTAACCTAGCGCATCGCCGTGGCCCAGCCTTCCGCGTTTTCCGCGGAGGCTGGGGATTTTGAGCTGTCGGCGTCCATGGTGATTGCCCCTCATCGGCGCGTGGTCTGCATTTCGAACGCTACCCGGCACTGGCATGGCGGGCTGCAATCTGTCGCTCCTTCGGAGCTAGGCACGCCTCGAACCTTCGCTGAGGGTCTCCTCCGCTGCGCCTGTTCCGGTTTCGAAAACAAAAGTCACAGCATCGCGCGCAGGTTCCCAAAGGAGGCTACCATGCCCAAGGCCGAGGGCCGGAGGCAGTGCCTCGCCTCGGTACACGTCTGGAAGCGAGGAGAGAACCATGAAACATTTTACGGGAACGGGTAGTTTCCTCTGCAGTGCTGTCTTGCTTGCGCTGATGCTGGTGAGCGTGACAGCCGTTTCGTTTGCCCAATGTCAGTCGGGCGGCAGCACATGCTACATAAACTCGAATTGCTGTTCTGGCATGTGTGCCCAACCAGCCCCAGGCTGCCACACGGAGCTTTGTCCTACTGCGCAATGTCTGGGGAACTCCGGGGCAGTAAACTTCAAGACGCTGAACGGGCACTTCCTCACTGCCGTAAATGACGGCGGAGTAGGCGGCCCAAACTCGGGAGCGCAGTCCGCCGCGATTCACACGGACTCGACCACCATAGGGCCATGGGAGACCTTCACATGCGCAATCAGCCTTCCCGGCACGGTCACCTTTCAGACAACCGGCGGAGACTTCGTCACGGCGGTGAAGGGCGGAGGGATAGGCGGCCCGAATGCGAACCCTTATCAGTTGCACACGGACGCGACCGTGGCTGGACCCTGGGGATTTTGTTGGAGATCCTTCGACTCCGCTACGCTTCGCTCAGAGTTTCGGCTGCGAGCTCCCGCTGCCCTGACGCCCGCAAAGCGCCTCAAGATCACCAACCGATCCGTTTGACTCCAGCCACCAGATCGAGATGCCGGTCGCGGCTCAAGAGGGGAAGCGAATGCTGCCGGCAAAGCGCCGCGATCCAAATGTCATTGGTCGGAATCGGCTTGCCAGCGCGCTTTAATTCCAGAGTGATTTCTGCGTAATGATGGGTCGTCGGTTCATTGAACGTCCAACACCATGCAGTCGTCGAGCAGTCCTGTCAACCATTTTTCGTAGCTGGCCCGGTTGCGCGACTGGGCAATCCCGTGGCGATATTCCGCCAATACAATCACGGGAATTGCCATCTGTTCGGCGTCAGCGAGAACGGCGATCGCCCCGGCATCATCGTCAGCCACAGCGGACAAGGCGTTGGTGTCGAGAATCATTTTTTTTCAGAAAATCACTGCCAGACTTCCCGATCGATCCGCTCGAACGCCGCTTCCACCCGTTTTTCGATTTGCTTCCGCTCGCGATGCAGGTGTTTGAGCTTTCCGAAATGTTTCATCCAGGGCTTTTCCTGAGAGGTGGTTTTCAATTTTTCCTGGACCGCCTCGGTGACGAGCTGGCGGAGGGGAATGCCGCGTTCGGCGGCGGCCGACTTTGCACGGCGAAACAGGAAATCAGGAATTTCGAGGGTCGTCTTCACGTTCCCATATTACCATATTTATGGGTGCTGCAATATTTCGCTCCTCAGCTGCTCCCATCCCCTTCGCGTATGCATGTTCTTTTGACATTTTTTTTACATTCTTTCCGCGAGATGCGTGCTATCGTTTCGGACCGGGGACGGTGATCCGACGAGTCGCCGCGGTCGATCGGCGCGAACGCAGTATCTGTGATGTGCGCCCTTTCGCGAAGCGGGAACGCCCGTTACCATTCCCATGCTGGATCTTAGACCCTCGTAATGAGAAACTCATTCCACTACTACGGAGAAACTGACGAAAGGCGGAATCAAACGATGAACCAAGGACTCTTGCCACACGGGATTTTCAAGATCACCTCGCGCCCGGCACATGCCGTGCTGGCGCTGACATTTGCGCTTACCCTTGCGGCCGTGCTGGCGCCGCCGGCGCAAGCACAAACTTATACTGTGCTCTACACCTTCACTGGCGGCACCGACGGCGGTTGGCCATATTCGGGCGTAATCCTCGATAATTCGGGCAATCTGTACGGAACTACCGAAACCAGGGGCAACGTCAACGCTTGCGGCGCGTTTCAGGGTTGTGGGGTGGTTTACAAACTCGATCCTTCTGGCAACGAAACCGTGCTCCACACCTTTGAAGGCAACAGGGATGGAAGACAACCCCAGTGGGGAAATCTGTTTCGAGACAAGGCGGGCAATCTCTTGGATACGACTCAATATGGCGGGGAGAACGGGCAGATCGGCCTGGGAGTGATCTACGCCCTGACCGCAACCGGCAAGGAGATTATCGTGCATCGCTTCGCAGGCCCTCCGAACGACGGTGAGGAGCCGCAAACCGGTTTGATCCAGGCAAAAGACGGCACGTTCTATGGCACGACGGCTGCGGGAGGAAGTCGGCCCTTACGGCGACTGCGGCACGGTGTACCACATGAGCCAGTCCGGAGAAGTCACCGTATTGCATAGCTTCGTAGGCGGGGATGGATGTCAGCCAACCGGAGGCTTGGTGATGGATGCCGCCGGCAACATGTATGGCATGACTTCCACCGGTGGTGCCGGCTACGGTACGGTGTACAAAATCACCCCAACGGGAGACACGACCACGCTGCATGCCTTCACCAATCAGCCAGATGGCGCCAACCCTGCTGGTATTTTGGCTATCGACAAGGCGGGAAATCTTTATGGCACTACGCCCGGTGGTGGCGATCCCAAGTGCACGACCGCAAACCAGGGCTGCGGCATTGTTTTCGAGATCACCAAGCAGGGAAAGGAAGAGATTCTGCACAGCTTCCTCGCGCCTGACGGCGGTGATCCTTATGCTGGGCCCACCTTGGACGAGGCGACCGGTACCCTCTACGGCTCCACTTCCGGCCGCGCAGCCTATAACTGGGGGTTCCGATTTACAAAATTGATAAACACGGAGTCTTTACCAAGCTCTACGATTTCACTGGCGGGGCCGACGGCGGGTTTCCATTTGCCTCGATGACCTTGGACAAGCGTGGCACTCTTTATGGCACGGCTTACCTGGGCGGAGGCGGCGATTGTTCTCAGGGCTGCGGCGTCGTGTTCAAATTTGCCCTGCAGTAATCACGGAACTGACTGGTCCGTTTGCAAGGGCGCGGCTTCGGCCGCGCTCTTGCTGTGTGTGCCGACGACCTTGTCAATCGAGGGCTTAAGGCCGAGGAATCTGCTGTTTGAGCCTGCCTGCTCCCACCTCTCCCGTTATCATGGCATCTGGCCACATGGCATCTGGCCACACCCGGAGAATTCATGGCAAACATTTTGCTGGAAATCTGTTGCGGATCGATCGACGACGCAATTCAATCGGAAAAAGGCGGCGCGGACCGGCGTGGAGCTTTGCTCGGCGCTGTTTCTCGGCGGACTCACTCCTTCGATCGGTACTATTCAGGAAGCGAAACGCCGGCTGAAGATTCCGGTGATCGCCATGGTGCGCCCGCGCGCCGGCGGCTTTTGCTACACCGACGCCGAATTCGCCACCATGGAGCGCGACGCCGCAGCCGCCATCGACGCTGGCGCCGAGGGCGTCGTCTTCGGCATCCTGAAAGAAGACGGCCGCGTCGACCAGCGCCGCAGCGCGCGCATCCGGCGAATCATCGGCAAGCGCCAGGCGGTTTTTCATCGCGCCTTCGACGTCACTCCCGATCCCTTCAAGGCTCTCGAGCAGCTCATTGATCTCGGCATCACGCGCGTGCTCACCAGCGGACAAAAAGATAGCGCGCCCGAAGGTGTCGAGTTGATCGCGAAACTGGTCGAACGCGCCGCCAAGCGGATCGAAATTCTCCCCGGCGGGGGAGGAATTCGTCCGTACAACATGAATGACATCGTACGGCGCACTCGCTGCCGCCAGATTCACATGACCGCGTGGGGCAAGGTCGAGGACCACTCGACTCATGCCAATCGTGATGTAACTTTCGGCGGCGCTTTGCAACCCCCGGAGGATCTCTACGAGATGACCGATGCCGGCTTGGTGAAAGCAATCGTCAAGGGGCTGCGGAAAAGGTAAAAACTGCGGGGCGAGCCTCCGAGCCCGCCAAGATAAGTGCCGCTGGCACGAGGTCCTTCGACTGCGAGACGAGTTCGCGCAACGAACTCGTCTCTTGCCTCACAATGACCGCGATTCAAGGAAAAATCAATTACGCTGCCGCTTGCTGGCGGTACGCGGGCGCGAACTCTTCGTCCACAAAAGTTTCATACGATGTTGGAGTTGTGTTCACCGCCGAGCGAGGTTCGAGCATCTTCATATATCCCGAGTTCATCGCCCCCGCCATTTCAAGCAACAGACCGGCCAAGTTGTCTGACATGCCCATCTGCACCAGGGCGCCGCGGACCTGATCGTTGGGCGGCTGAATGTAACCGAGGCCAGGTTTGCCAATCGCCTGGCCGATGATCGAAGCGGCTTCGGTGTAGCTGAGGTCGCGCTGGCCGTGCAGTTCTTTCGTCTGCTTGCCGTGGAATTCGCCGCGAAGCAGCGCATCCGCCGCGGCTTCGCCAATGTCGCGTGTGGCGATCATGGGAAACTTGAGGTCAGGACGAATGGGACCGGGATCGCTGCCCATCGCTCGAATGACGCCTGCTTGCGGCAAAGTATTTTCCATGAAATAGCCTGGGCGCAGATGCAGCACGTCGAGGCCATCAATGCGATTAAGTTTCTGCTCCAGGTTGTAAAGTCCGACGACCGGGCCTGGCCCGGTCGGCTTGTCAGCTCCAACACTGCTCAGCGAGACCACTTTCTTGAGACCGGAATTCTGAACCGCCGCCGCGATCGCATCGCTCACCCGGGTCCTGATCGCCGCGATAGTCGTTGCTGGTCAGGCTGGGAGGAATGAGCACATACGCAGCATGCGCGCCGCTGAACGCTTTAGTGAGTGCGGCGTCGTCGGTCGCGTCGGCGGTGAAAATTTCACGCAATCGCCTTGTCGTGCCCCGGCGCGCCGTCGACGATGAGGAACTCGGGCTGACGCAGACCGCGCTTGATGAGATTGTCGAGGACAGCGCGCCAGGCCTCGGTGCTCTCTCCGCCCATACTCTTGATCGCGAGCAGCACCTTTTGGCCGTCCGCGCGCACGCCCAGGACAACGAGCAGCGAGATCGAGGTCGCCTTCGCTGCGGCGATCCCGCGCCGGTGATGTTCTGTTGATGGCCGTTCGCGCGGATAGCGGTCAGCCACGCAGTTATCGCGTCGACAACATCCTTGGGGTCTCGCAAACACAGACAACCTTTTCGCCTCGTTATCCGATCGAGCTGACGCCGACCGGTCCGCAGTCGATCCCCCCAACATCCCGGCCGACCGGTATTCTGACGCCGCGAACTGCGACCCAACGGCGGTCACGGATCTCAAGAGGTGGCATGACTTATATTTTTCGCTGCACGGTTTGCGGCAAACTTTTTCAGCGCAAAACCTATGACGGTACCTTACGATCTCACAAGAACCGAGCCGGTTACCGGTGCTACGGTACCTATGGGACGTACGTTCGGACCAAATATTAGCGCGAAGCAGGTGTGCCAAAAATTTCCAACTGATTTTCCCGTTTTTTCAAAATTACAAGTCATTCCGCGGCCGGCACAACGGCTACTCGCGATGCGTTTCAGTCGGTTGCGATCAAGGAATTTCATGTCAGGCCACTTTGGCAAGACATCGCGGCTAAGAAGCCTACCACTTGATCCCGCTCGTAACGGGTCGATGGTCGAAATCATTATGCGCCCCTATCAAAGATGAAGCGCCGCCATGCCTAAACGCGCGATTGTGATTGCCTCTTTGAGCATGTAAATGTTCGGGGCAAGTTCATCGGCGGATTTTCCAACTGAAGGGGTCGTGTCCATATGCCCTTTACGCAGGCGGCAACGGACCTGATCTCAGAGAGAATCGGCGAACTGACCAAATGTGGTGCGAGAGACGTCGCTCAAGAGTTTCCCGCCTCTAGGCAATGGTTGAGCGCATTTGGATTAAGCGTGATATTTCTAAATAGTCCTCCGGAACCGACGCGTCCCCTAGCACTTCAGATCATTCGCCACATCGAAATGGCATTTGCCGAATACACCAGCGCTGTGCAATCGCTCACTGAGCTTATCGAAGCGCGATCGTCCTCGAATGGCGTCAAGTACACTTGGTCGCCATACTATCGCGCGCTCTATCATTTTGAGGCAGCAATAGCGCAACTGTATCTTACTTATGACAACGGCAAAAAAAGCCTCGGACAAAAATATTTCGAGGGCGGCGACGGATCATTTCTGGATAAACTCAACAGCCTTTATAATACTGCAAAACACGTAATTGCGGATACGGAGCAGCCACTCTGGATCACCGATAACGGAATCCGCTGTGAGAAAAACTCGGTGTCGTTTCATGAGATCGAAGATCAACTTCGTGACTACGGAAGAATGGCAGATCGTTTGATAAATCAGACGCAGAACATCGGATAATTTGTCTCATCAGCTCCAGCTTGCGAAAATGCCTCAATTTAAGCATTTTCTTTTGTTGAGCCGCGCTCCATAAACCGCTAATCGGGACGCTGCACTACTACATGACAAACGCGCACGCCGGTTGCGAGGAGGATGGCCTGCATGAACGATGATCTTGGAAGCTAACGACGCCAAATCAAATGGTTTTTTATCGCCATGGGGACACCATTCCCGTTCTCGCGGTTCTCGCCGCCGTTCTAGCTGCAGTTCGATGACGAGTGCCGCCGATTGACGCCTGAAGAGCGAGCGGAGCGAGGTCGCGACCTGCACGCCGGCCCGCCGATGTCTGCTCTGGCCCGGCATTCGCGCCGCGGGCCGTGAGGGTTAGACCAACCACAGTGACCGGCGCGGCGGGCGGCCGGCCGGCACGCGATTGAACGCGCCGATACCGCTTTGCCCCGCGTCATCGCCGTGTACCCAGCGCGAACGCCGAACGCGCGGCTGATTCGACCGGCGCCGCTTGGGGGAGTCGCGCTCGCCGGGATCAGGCTTCGGCGTCGGCGGCTGATTCGGCCGAATGGGATTGTCAGTCATGGCCATTCTCCCTTTTCAACCGTTATGCCGTTGTCGCTGGCGTCGATGCTTAGCAGAACCTCACCAACACTCTCCGGATCGGCATCAATGGCGCGGGCAATGTCGTGTCGCTCGAAGGTGCACACGTTCCGATCGGACTTCTTCATTTCGCTATTTGATGTATGCCGATTACGGCCTGTTCGACTTCGCAGTCCGTGGCCGACGCCGCCGAAAAGTTCGTTTATCGGCAAGGATTCGCCTCGCCGTGCTCCGGCTAACGGTACTCTCGAAGACGACCTCGCCGATCGAGAGCCGTTACCAACTCTTTCGCGCCCGTCTCGCTCCTTCCACGGCACAAAACTGGCACAAAGAGGTCCCGGAAACATTGATGTCATTGATGTTTTGACTCTTCTCCGTGCACCCTCATAACCTGAAGGTCGTTGGTTCAATTCCTACGTCCGCAATGCCGCGCTCGCCGTTACCATCGCCGCCGCTGGCGCAGCGGCCGGCAGGCGACGCGATCGGGTCGCGCTGCTGGCCGACCGCACTCATGTCGCGCCGCGCCGCCAGCGACATCATCATCGCCGTGCCCCTCGCACGCGCGCAGTGTGATCAAAAAGGTTAACTCGGGACCCATGCTGTTTGCGATTTTGGGGGTGCATTGCACCGGTTGACTGACGGCGCGGCCATCGCTAGACACATGCCACCACGGCGTCGGGCAGGTCCAATCCCTTGCTCGGTGGATCGTGTGCTCAGCCCGGCGACGCATCGCCCATTTCGTTGGAACCCGGAGTCCTGAGCAGCCGGCGCGAGACCACGCGGTGTCGCAACAGTGGGCCTCTCTTCTATTGAGGGGCCAACTATGTCTGCCGCTTTTGAACCACTCGCTCTATCGCCACGCGAAGCCGCCGCGTTTCTTTCCATCAGCAAGCGCAGTCTGTCGCGATTGATCCGCGCTGGCAAGATTGAAGCCCGCAAGGCTGGCCCGCGCACACTCGTCGATGTCGTCTCACTGAAAGCCTACTACGAGACGCTGCCGAAAAAGACCGACCATCTGCCGATCGTGTTTGGTCGCCGCGCGCATGTGGTGCTGCGGCCGCGAAGCCAAGTCCGTCATTGATGATTGAACGGAGGGCTTAACAATGACCACCGAAAATCCCTTCGACGGGCGAGAGCATGGCGGTCTCGTGTTCCTCACAAATCCCGAACGATGCTTCTACATCGGATTGTCCCCGTCGCAGCAGAAGCAGTGGCTTCGGGACCATCCGGAGCGGTGGCAAACTCGTGAGGATGCCTTACGCGATCTGCAGGCTCGTGCCGGGACTGATGTTGAAGCCGAACCGCCCGAGGCGCGCTCGACGACGTCGGCAAATGAGGTGCGGCCTAGTGGCGAGACCGACGGTCCGTTGCCGCCCCCGGGTGAGGACAAGCGGCTGCCTGACAAGCCGGCGACGAACACCGCGCCGCTGACGATTGCCAATGCTGAAGCGACGGCCGCTGCTGGCGACGAGATCATTATCGGCGAGCCGCGATTTATCAGTGAGCGGCGCGTTGCCGTAATGCAAGACAACAACCAGCAGCAGAGCGACATGAGAAGACAGGTTTTGCGTACACGCGTGACCATGCATTCTGACGCAAGTGTCATAGACGGCGACCCAGGTCTGGGCGAGCCCTCGCGGGAAACCGAGTTGCTGCCGCGCGCCGAGGCAGCCACGACTGAAATCAAGGGACCAAAAGCAGAGACAACTCTACCTGGAACGACTGACCGCACACGGGGTCGGAGCGGCAGCCGACCCTGGAAGCAAAAGCCGCCAGCGGGGATCTCGAAATCCACCCCAAAGCTTTCGCCGAAGATTATGCGAATTATCCTCAACAGCCTCAGGAAATATCCCGTCCAATGGCACGCAGCCAGCAAGGCGGGCATTCACCGCAAAACACTTGAATATTGGCTCAAGCGCAGCGCGGCCGGTGACGCCGGATACGACCTCGAGTGGGAGGGCCTTGAATGGAGATTTCACGAACACTGCAAATCAGCGACAGCCGAGGCACGTCAAATACTCGACGACGAGATACTCCAAAGGGCATCGGGTTACGACAAAGTTCTGACCCGTCGAGGCCGTGTGATGTACAAGATCGACCCGGGTCTCGCGGGGCTCGGTTTTCAAGGGCCTGATGCCTACCTGAGGGATGAGAACGGAAACCCTGTGCCAGAGACCGTTCGCAAAGTGGACACGAAGGCGCAACTGTCTATCTTGAAGCGGCACCGTCCCGACACGTACGGCGGCCACCCGAAGATCGACGCTCCGCGCGAGGGTGGCGTACTCGTCATCGGTGGCGTGACTAAGAAGCCCAAATATAATACGGCCAGAAGCGTCGAGGCCAGGAGGTGGAAGGCGGATTCGAGAAGGCTTCGGGAGGAAAAAGATTAATTTCCTCGAGAATTTTCAACAACGCTGATGAAGGCGGAGAAAAGATAGGCATTCCCATAAGCCTGCACCCTGCCTTTCGCTATCTCGACAGAGAACAGAAAGGCGGAGAACGCGAGCATGCCGCCTCCGCAGACGATAAATTCCGGAAAGCTGTAGCCCCTTTCACAGTTTCGTAAAATCACATCTGTAACTCATGTGAATAAGTATTCGATGGAAGTTCGATCTGATCCGTTTGAATCCGCCAAATCAAACTTGTTCGATACGGGCAGCTGGGGAGACTTTTGCGACGTCACACTTACCTTGAAGCAAGGCCACCAGCCCCACAGCGGCGGTTGGGTAAAGACCGACGACTATCGGTGCAGACGCGCTTTTCGGCACTTCATGAACCTCCTCAACAGAGCTGCATATGGATCTGCATTTCGTCGGCACGGCAAACGTCTTCGCGTATTACCCGTACTGGAAAAAGGCGAGGTTCGCGCCCGCGGACTACGTTCAGGGGAGTGCGGCGCGTCAACAGGTCGATGGCATATTCACTGCGCAATCGAATTGCCCTCGCACTTCGATGCCGTTGCCCTCGAAAACTTGATCAGCGACTGTTGGGCGAAGGTCGAGTGGGGTTACGGCAGAATTCTTGTCCGCGACGGTGCAAACGCGGGCTGGATTAGCTACATGTTGAAAGACCGTCAAAAGTCGGAATTCGATGGTTTTCTTGACTGCATAATAATTGAGTCTTTGCACAATCCAATTGCTGACGCGTAGACGTTCGTTGGAATCGGACTCTTTGTAGAAAGGTTGAGCAAGGGCGGTTGGTCAGCAATCGCCTTGTTTCCCTTTATGCGCCGCGCCCGAGCCTTTCGGCGCCGCCTCGCGAAGGGATAAAGAACACCATCGCGCCAGCCGGAAATGTCGGAGAGAGAGCACGGTGTAGAGCCCTATGGCGCTGAGCTTTCGATGCCGCAGCTTGGCGATGACCCGGTAGCTCATCGGCGCCGCCGCGATCGCTCCGATCGGCGAGATCCCGTGTCGGTCGAAACCCGAATATCGCGAAAACGGAATCGGCGTTGCCGGCGACATCACCATCGGCACCATCGGCGGTCAGCAGCCGCTGCACCAACCAGGCGGCGGGTGCGGGTCAGTCTGCCGGTCGAGATGCGCCGCGCTCGAGCCTTCGGCGCCGCCTCGCGAAGGGATAAAGAACACCATCGCGCCAGCCGGAAATGTCGGAGAGAGAGCACGGTGTAGAGCCCTATGGCGCTGAGCTTTCGATGCCGCAGCTTGGCGATGACCCGGTAGCTCATCGGCGCCGCCGCGATCGCTCCGATCGGCGAGATCCCGTGTCGGTCGAAACCCGAATATCGCGAAAACGGAATCGGCGTTGCCGGCGACATCACCATCGGCACCATCGGCGGTCAGCAGCCGCTGCACCAACCAGGCGGCGGGTGCGGGTCAGTCTGCCGGTCGAGATGCGCCGCGCCCGAGCCTTCGGCGACGTCTTCGGCGCCGCCTCGCGAAGGGATAAAGAACACCATCGCGCCAGCCGGAAATGTCGGAAAGAGAGCACGGTGTAGAGCCCTATGGCGCTGAGCTTTCGATGCCGCAGCTTGGCGATGACCCGGTAGCTCATCGGCGCCGCCGCGATCGCTCCGATCGGCGAGATCCCGTGTCGGTCGAAACCCGAATATCGCGAAAACGGAATCGGCGTTGCCGGCGACATCACCATCGGCACCATCGGCGGTCAGCAGCCGCTGCACCAACCAGGCGGCGGGTGCGGGTCAGTCTGCCGGTCGAGATGCGCCGCGCTCGAGCCTTCGGCGCCGCCTCGCGAAGGGATAAAGAACACCATCGCGCCAGCCGGAAATGTCGGAAAGAGAGCACGGTGTAGAGCCCTATGGCGCTGAGCTTTCGATGCCGCAGCTTGGCGATGACCCGGTAGCTCATCGGCGCCGCCGCGATCGCTCCGATCGGCGAGATCCCGTGTCGGTCGAAACCCGAATATCGCGAAAACGGAATCGGCGTTGCCGGCGACATCACCATCGGCACCATCGGCGGTCAGCAGCCGCTGCACCAACCAGGCGGCGGGTGCGGGTCAGTCTGCCGGTCGAGATGCGCCGCGCTCGAGCCTTCGGCGCCGCCTCGCGAAGGGATAAAGAACACCATCGCGCCAGCCGGAAATGTCGGAAAGAGAGCACGGTGTAGAGTATCTCTACGCCGCGGTCGATCGAGCCGGGGTGGCTTTGGCGTCGACCCCCTACCTCACCACGCAGCAGGTCAGACCCGTCGCCGATCTGATAATCGCGAAATAGAAATCCGCCGCCGCCGAATCCGTCACTGCCCTCGCGCGCGCGTGAGGCCCACCAATTGAGTTAACCGGGGACCACATACCCGCCGTAACGACGCATCCAGTGGCATGGGCGGAGCCTCAATGGCCGCGAGGCCGACCATGAGGGCAAAGAGATCGGCATATCCGATGAGGGTAACCGAGGTTGGGGAATATATCGCGGGCTGCTCTACATCAGTCTGCCTGGGTGCCTGACAAATTCTCTGTTCGCCCAGCACAAACCTGCCGAATTCGGGGGGAGGGGGTCTTCTTGATCGCCCTCGGCAATTGTTCGGCGCATCAATTTCCTCTCAATTTGTTTCGAGCTGCGCCTCCGCGCGAGCGCGTAATCGATAGAATTGCATCGCTGAAATTGCTGTCCTGGGCTGTAATTTGGTGAATTTCACGGAGTGCGCCTCCAGTTCCGAAGCACTATGATCGATTGGGGATCGCATCAAGAGGATGGCTTTTGCGGTCTCCCACGAAAGATTGGCGGCTCTGGCCAATACCAGAAGATGATCGACCTGATCGTGAACAATTGCGCGCTCGATGTGCCCGATAGGCAGTTCACAGATCAACGACATCGCGATTGTTACCTCGTCGAATTTTCCATCTCGCGCGAGTTCTAGCAAGCATTCTCCGGTCAGCTTGCCCGAACGGTGCAAAGACTCGACGTATTGGCGGGCCGTCGCATAGCCTGAAGAGGCTTCACGCATCTTCGTCTGGAGTTGGCCTTTGGCCTGCGCAACCATGTAACGGTAGAGTTCGACCTTCTGGCGATCCGCGCCCTCAAGCTGCTTCTGCACGTTCTCCGAGGCGGCTGCGAACAAGCACAAAAGATGCTGCCGCGGAATGTCGGGACGTAACCAGACGCGAAGCGCCAGTTCGCCGTCACCTTGGGCGCGCGTCGCAAGCGTCGAGCAGCCGTACTCGGAAAACTGGGCGCCGGGATTGGCGGCTGTACTCCTGACCACCTCTTCGTTTCCGCGTTCGACAAGGACATCCGTTACCGCTTCGCCGATCAGCTCGCGCTGCGAAATGGCATACAAATGATTCTGACTCTTCGTTTTTGCGCCTTCGATCAAAGTCGCGTCGTCAAGCTGTCTTGAATGTGAAAGAATTGGGCCGGCGACTTTGATTTCGTCGTCGAGCGCCAGAACCCGCGACGTCCTTGGCGGGGCATTTGGATGCTTGGCAATGAGATCGCCAAATTCCGCCCGCGCAGAACTATCGATTGCGATGACAAGCCGGCTCATGACTTCGTCGAACATGGCGATTTGCTGTTCCGAGAAGCCGGAGCCATTCACGATGAACAGGTCCGTCAGCCGGCGCAATGTAGTCGCTCGGCGGCGCATGTCGCTTTTGTTGACGGCGTCCTTGAGTTCGTCGATCAAGGACTGTGGCGTCGTTGGGGGGGTGCCACGGCCGTCCTTTGAGAAATCTTCACGCTGCATTCTCAAGCACTCCTGGGGCAAAGGCCTTATCGAAGCAGGTTTCCGAAGCGGGGCACGGCCGTTGGATCAGAAAGCCCTGGACCGACGATACCCCGGCTAGGTGCAGGATAAGGAGTTGTCAACGCTCTCAACTCCCTCCGTGGTCGTCTGAATATCCAGGCTATGTGCGAGCGCCAAGACGGCGGAAATAATGGCCGCGCAGTCGGCGCGATTGGTCATTCCTTTGGTAAAGGACTTATCTATCTTGATCTTGTCGAACGGGAACATCGTCAGTTGATTAAGCGACGAATATCCAGTGCCGAGTCGTTCAGGGCCACCGTAATGCCAAGATTCTTCAGCTTCTTGAGGAGCGCTAGGCATTCCGCCCCATGCTCGATCAAAGCCGTTTCGGTGATTTCAAGCTCCAGTCGTTCTGGTGCCAGGCCGGTTGCGACAAGCACGCACATGATGTAGTCCAATAGACTGGAATTGCGTAGCTGCACGGCCGAGAGATTGACGGCCACTTTCACCGAAGACGGCCATTTCGCAGCCTCGTTGCACGCAACGTGAAGCACCCATTCGCCGATCTGCAAGATTGTGCCGGTTTCTTCCGCAAGAGGGATGAACTGGTCGGGGGGGATTTGCCCCTTTTCCGGGTGGCGCCAGCGGACAAGGGCTTCCGCACTGTTCATCTTGAGCGTTTTGATATCGACAATGGGCTGGAAGTGAACCTCGAATTCGTTCTGTGCGAGAGCCCGGCGCAAGT
>CAWKDJ010000003.1:0-465434 GCA_963848325.1 uncultured Acidobacteriaceae bacterium | reverse complement strand
TGATAGGGCTTGCTCAAGACTTTTGTCAGCATCTCTTCCTTCTTGCTGCCGAGCACATAGACGCAGATATGCCGAGAGGCGTTGATGCAAGGGAAGGAGAGGGTCATTCTCCAGGTCTTAAACTTAGGAACAAAATTGGGGAGCACAAGTCGCTTGCTCTCCTTTAAGGCTTCTGTATGAGGAAAGAGCGAGGCTGTGTGGCCATCATCGCCCATGCCGAGCATGACGAAGTCAAAGCGAGCTTCCGGAAGATGCTGCGTGATGAGTGCTTCATAGGCGGCTGCGTGGCTTTCAATGTCGCTCTCTGCTTGCATGCGGAAAATCTGATTCTTAGGGATGGGTAGGGTTTTGAGGCCTGCTTCCATCGCCATGCGATAGTTGCTGTCCTGATGGTCCGGAGGCACGCTCCTCTCGTCGCTCCAAAAAACAAAAGCGCGCTGCCAGTCGACTTTGCTGCGGTTTTCTGGGATGGGCGAGCCGTTCGTAGATCATTTTGGGAGTGTTGCCACCCGAAAGCGCGACGGAGAAGAGCCCTCGCTCTTTAATCGCATCATTTGCGCATTGGATGAAGAAGTTGACGCTATAGTCGATCGCCGCTGCGCTCTCATCAAAGGAAACGAGCTGATAGCTTTTACGGGTAGTAGTCATAAAAATTCTTTAAAATCGATTTCCAGGAGCATTTGCAGCATGTTTTTATAATGGGGGCTGCTTCCCTTCTGAAAAATTTCATTAGCAAAGGCTTGGTCGGGGTCGCTATGAATCAGGGGAACAGTATAAGGGATGTCGCATTTTTCTTTCGACCAGATCATGACCTTTACCTGCTGGAGGACGAGATTTAAACGGAAGTTAAAGATATATTCCGACCTGCTCGCCATTTCGACCTCTTGAATGGCTCCAGGGGTAAGCTGTGAGTTTTCCTTATTTTCCACGAGTGTGACATAGAGTTCTTGCTGCTCATGGCTATAGGTCAGCCGATAGCCACCTGTCTGGCGTTCTATTTGGACAAATTTCCAGTTTAATTGCGTCGCTAGCCAGCCCTGTAGATAGAGCGCAGGAAGTAACGCGCTTTGACCTGCTCCTGCATATGAAATGCGCACGCTTTTTAAGTTGGGCAGCTGGCTTAGACGCTCTTCGCAGTCCATGCAGCTTCCGATGATCTCCCTCCACTCATCAGAGAGTGTCCAGTTGAAATCGACAATGTCCGCCTGCGTCCAATCATCTAGCGATAAGACCATCTGAATGAAGTTCGCAAAATTCTCGAGTTGGTTCGGGTGCAAGATGATACGGGATGCGATCGGGGCTAATGCTGTGAAAAGCTCTTTTTCCGAGAAAATATTGCCCGTCCAGAGCAAGTAGAGAGGGAGGTCGGGAAGCAGATGAGGCAAAATGAGAAAGGGAACTTGCTTTTTCGCAAGAGGGGAGAACTCGATAAAAATCTGGTCGCAGCCGACCATCAGGTGAGGATCTCCGATTTTCTCCACTTGAATATACGTATGAAGCGATTCGGTTGTGATAGAAGGATCTTGAGTGGCAAAAATGACGCGGCAAGGAAATTTATGCGTCACTTTCCAAGAAATATTCTCAATAAAGGTCTGCTCGCTACGGTCAGGACTGTAGACAATGAGATTGAAAAGGCCTGCTTTAACCTTGTCCCGGCTCTCTTCAAGGTCCCACTGCGAAATCAGCTCATCTTCAATGTCGGCAACGGCTACTTCTTTCCTAGCATCCATCAAAGCTCCTTACAATCCCTAAATCAATCGCCAGCTTCTTCCTTTGCGGCTGAGAAGCAGGTCTGCTTCGCGCGGACCCCATGTCCCAGCATCATAGTTCGGGAAGTTGGAAGGCACGGTTTCTGCCCAGCGCTTCAGCACAGGGGTGAAGAGCTGCCATGAGGCAAGCACCTCATCGCCGCGGGCAAAGAGAGTCGTGTCTCCGACCATGCAGTCCAAGATCAGCCGCTCATAGGCTTCTGGAGGCGTTTGTCCAAAGTAGGAGCTGTAGCGGAAATCCATCTTGACTGGCTGGATCGTCGGGCTGCTCAGGCCGGGCACTTTGCAGTTCATGCTTAAGGCAGATCCCTTCATCGGGCTGAATGCGCATGACGAGCACGTTTGGATCATGTTTTTTGCGGTTTTGCTGAAAAAAAGCCGCAGGAGGCTCCTTGAAGACGATGGCAATCTCAGTGGCGCGCTTGGGTAAACGCTTTCCCCCGCGCAGGTAAAAGGGCACTCCTGCCCAGCGCCAGTTGTCGATAAAGATTTCAAGCGCGACAAAGGTTTCAATTGGATGTAGGCGAGACATTCTCTTCTTGGCGATAGCCGACCACTTTTTCACCATTGATCAAACCTTGCCCATACTGGCCTCGATCACGGTTTTGTCAAATTCAGCCATGTTGATGGGCCGAATTGAGCGCAGCACTTTGACCTTTTCATCGCGGATCGCATCTGCGCTCAAACTGACAGGAGGCTCCATCGCAACGAGCGAGAGCAGCTGCATCATGTGGTTTTGGATGATGTCTCGCAGCATTCCCTGCTCTTCCCAGAGATGGCCCCGTGTGCCGATGCCAATGCTCTTCTGCCACGGTGATCTGGACATGGTCGATGTGCTTATTGTTCCAGAGCGGCTCGAAGATGAAGTTGGCGAAGCGGAAGACGAGAATGTTCTGCACGGTCTCTTTGCCGAGATAGTGGTCGATGCGGTAGATCTGGCTTTCGTCGAGATGCTGCAAGATGTTTTGCTGCAGTTCGACAGCTGAAGGATAGTCCTTGCCAAAAGGCTTTTCGATCACAACCCTCGACCAGCGCCCTTCAGGGTCATTGTGCTTGTAGATCAGTTTGTGCTGCTTTAGCTTTTCAGTGATCAGGGCGAAGTAGCTGGGTTGCGTCGCGAGATAGAAGACGCGATTGCCTTTTGTTCCGAGATCTTGATCGAGCTTTTGGAGAAAGGCATTTAATTTTTCGTAGCCTTCGTCTTTATCAAACTCACTCTGATGATAGAAAATTTGCTGGCTGAAAGAGGCCCACAGATCCTTCTGGACTGGTTTTACTCGCGAAAAATGGTTGATGCTCTCTTCCATTTCCTGACGAAATTGTTCGTGTGTTTTGGGGCGCCTTGCAAATCCCACACAAGCGAAGTGAGTGGGGAGCAGTCCCTCGCGTTTGAGGTTGTAGACAGCGGGCATCAGCTTGCGCGAATTGAGATCTCCGGTAACGCCGAAGATGACGAGAACGCAAGGATCGGGAAGTTTAGTTTGCAGATGATTTTCTTGAAGGGGATTTTCCATCACACCGGATATCCTACATGATTCGTTTATGGCCGCATCATATAGGTAAAATAGTCGTGCTGCAATCTAAAATCTTGAAACGATTGCCCCTGAGAAGCTCCTGAAGCCCCCTCTGTGCATTCTGTAGTTGTAAATGCTTTTACCCCAGGGATTTAAGTCACTCGAAGCCCTTTCGAAAAATTGCTAATATATTAACTATCAACAACTTATAAAACAATTATCTAATAATTAAAAATTTAGTTGAATTAAAATGAATTATAATATATAATGTTTATTAATAAATTTAAAAGGAGTTGTTATGCAAAGTATTACAAATGCTTTATCAACAGCAAGTTCATTTATTAGAGAGAGCTTAAGCTCATTGCCAAAAAGAGCTACGATTATCGAGCTCTTCTCAAAAGTCATGCACAATCAGTTTGTCATCGCTGAAGCCGTCACATTGGCACCGATAACTTTGTGCCTATGCGTAGCTAAGCGCAAAAAAGCTCGAGTTCAAAAACCTAAACAACCCGATCCCGAGCCCAGCATTGCTGTTTGGAAGAAGAAGAAGCCAATCGACTCAATCCAGAGGGGACAATGGCTAAGGTTAGAAACAAATTTAAAGGCGAGCTATCTTTTTGAATTCGACGGTCGCATGGAATCATCTACAAAACGAGCTGAAGTGGAATGGAAAACAGAAAAATATGTTTTATTGCTTTCTCCTGATCAATTGAAAAAAGTCAACACAATCGCTTTTAATATCTACCATAGCGAAAGCCATAATTGGGTAAAAGGGTACAATGAATCACTATTTGAAATCAAAATTAATAATAATTAATAGAGGTATCGATGGAAAGCATTAATCAATTTTTATCCACAGCGAGCTCTTTCGTTAGCAGTAGCTTTCATTCAATATCAAAGGGCGCAACACTTGCAGATCTCTTCTCTCGAGCAGTTCGCAATCCGTTGGTTATCGGAGGAGTCGTAACGGCAACCGCAGCTAGCGTTGTGCTATGTGCTTTGAAGTGCAAAAAAGTTCGGACTGAAAAAGAAGCTCAGACAGTAATTTGGACGGTGAAAGAACAAGCCGACTCCATCAAAAAAGGTGAAAATCTAATAATAGAAGTTGAGCCAGGATCAAAAATGATTCGTTATTTCGACACAGATATTGATGGTAAAAGAAGATTAATTCCTACATATGACAAAGGAAAGTATTTTTTTGTAATTACTGCTGAAGAAATGAAAGGAAAAAACACAATTCATTTTAATATCATTAAATATCAAGAATTGTCTGAAGGTTCCTATTTTTCTATTAAAATTGATAAAATTTAACGGAGATAACAATGCAAAGCATTAACAATTTTTTATCTACAGCGAGCTCTTTCGTTAGCAGTAGCTTTCATTCAATATCAAAGGGCGCAACACTTGCAGATCTCTTCTCTCGAGCAGTTCGCAATCCATTGATTGTCGGAGGAGTTGTAATGGCAACCTCGACTAGCGTTGTGCTATGTGCTTTGAAGTGCAAAAAAGTTCGGGCTGAAAAAGCTAAACAAGCTGAAATAACTCGAATTGAGAAGGCCAAGCAAGATGAAACAAGGCCGGTGACTTGGACCTTCGAAAAACCGATCGCTTCTGTTATAGAGAGTCAAGATTTGAAAATTGAAGTAGAAAGTTATACGTCAACAGTTCGTTATTATGTCAACGGGCATAATAGCTATTTTAAATTTGCATTACCTGTAGTATATAATAACGGAAAATATATTTGTACGATTCCTAAAAATGAACTGAAAGAAAACGAAACTATTAGTTTTAATGTCTTCGATAGTGAGATGAAATGTTTGAAGAAAGATGGCTATTTCTTCCTTAATATCCAAAAACCTAAATATCAACATTAAAAAACTAATTGATTTTGCCTAGCGCTTAGAGCCGGATTCATAAGAATCCGGCTCTTTTTGTTAAAAAAATAATTTAATTTTAAAATAAGTTGAATTAAAAATCTAATTAATTTATAATCATTATTTTTAGCCATTAAACAGAGGTGTAATTATGCAAAGCATTACAAGTTTTTTATCAACAGCGAAGACTTTTTTGAGCAACGGTTTTAGCTCAATATCAAAAGGTTCTACGATTGTAGAAATGTTCTCCAGAACAGTTCGCAATCCAATCGTTATCGGTGGAGCCGTAGCAACAACAACAGCTGGAATTGTACTCTGCGCGATGAAGTGCAGAAAAGCTCCGGTTAAACAAGATGAAGAGATTCATCCTAATAACCCTGATAAAACAACAGTCAATGATATCGCTGAGGATCTGCTTCGGCGTAAAAAAGAGGTTGATCAAGAAAAAAGAAATGAAAAAAGAGAAGTAATAATTACAGCTGTTTGGAGTTTTAACAATCAATTTAACACTATTAAAGCGGGACAAAATTTGAAATTCGAAACAAATGAAGAATCACGTTTTCTTTTTGGATTTGATGGCATCTGGTCAAAAAACTTGGAAACATCTCAGAAAGAAAATGAAAGATACGTTTACGCGCTTTCTGCCGCTGAGTTGGAAGGAAAAGAGCAAAATCACATTTAATATTCAGTGGCCGAAAGGCAATTGGGAATACCAATATGGCTGTGACTTTGTTATCAATATCATAAAAGCGTAATTGGTTAGGCCGGACTCTTCGGAGTCCGGCTCATTGATTCATTTTTTACAGAGGTAATTATGCAAAGCATTACAAATTTTCTATCCACAGTCAGCACTTTTGTAAGCAATAGCTTCAGCTCGATATCGAAAGGTTCCACGATTGTAGAACTGTTCTCAAGAACAGTTCGCAATCCACTTATGATTGGTGCTGGAATTACAGCAACAACAGCTAGTGTGATGCTGTGTGCTTTGAAGTGCAAAAAAACTCCTACTAACGAATCTCAGCTCTGGTCTTGCGAAAAGCCTTTTGGCGTTATTCAAGCAGGCCAAGGATTGAAAATAGAAGTGAAAAATGAGAAATCATGTATCATTCGCTATTTCAACGATGAAAAAAACATGGAAGCTTGTGTTGAACCAGTCTTGGAAGGTGTAAAGCACTTTTGTGTGATTCCCAAAGAAGAATTGCAAGGCAAGAGCGTAATTCGCTTTAATATTATTAAGAATAAAACAAAGTGGATATTTGGGAAAAACGCCTACTTTCGTATAAATGTAAAAAAACTTAATTTTTAAGGATAGAGCGATATGACAAACTTTGCAGGCATTCAAGACATCGACTATAAATGGACAAACCCTAAGACCTATGTCGTTTTGGTTCCTGTTCTTTCGCTGATTGTTCAAAAAGTCCAACTCTCAAATCTACTGCCCTTGCCAAAATCCGACGATCAGAAAAAACTAGACGCTGCATCGAGGAAGTTTTGCGATGTTTGTAAATGGCATCTGCGCGGTTCTATGGTGCAAACTTTAGCAGCCATCATAGCTATAAAATTTTATGGTAAAAATGCCTTTGCTTGGCTTGGAGCGCTCGCAGCTTATGAAATGGCAGATACAGCCTGGAAAGGACTAAAAAATCCGGGAACCATTTATGAGTTCTACCCAAACGGAAGCGTCAAGAGGCAGGAAAGCGCAAACGCTTGTAATATTTTTTAATAAGAGGCAATTGCAAAACTCTTCGGCGCGTAAAATCGCCCTTTTGGCCTCTCAAGAGAGTCCAAAATCATCGATTTTTCGCTGCCGTGGAGTTTTGCAACTACCTCTAAAAGAACCAACCTAATCCCCGTACTGGAACATCGCCTGCAGCGATTTTAAGGCCCCAAGGCGGATAGTCTCATCGAGTTCGATCGTCTCGTTGGCAGTGGGGTGGCTAAGCACCCGCTCAATGTGGTGAAGGCTATTCGATTTCATGTATTTGCACATCATGCAAGATCCCACGAGCTGAACATCGGGCATCTCGACTTGAAGTCGAGAAGTCAGCCCGCACTCCGTTAAAAGCAAAAACTTCTTTCCTGGCTGATTGTGGCGCTTCACATAGTCGATCATGCCGGTAGTCGATCCGACGCTATCGGCCTTTCGGACAACCTCCGGGCTGCATTCAGGATGGGCGATCACGGTCGTGCCGGGATGCTGCTGTCTAATGAATTCGACGGCTTCAGGATCAAACTGCTCATGCACGTAGCAGCTGCCATCGTAGAGAACGATCTCCTTTTCCAATCCCTTTTGAAGGGCATAATCTTGCAAGTTGCGTCCCATCAGGCGGTCGGGAAGAAAGAGGATTTTCTTGTGAGGAACTCTTTCTAGAATGGTGTAGACATTGGAGGAGGTGACGCTGATGTCACAGGCTGCTTTTACAGCTGCGGTGGTATTGACGTAGCATAGAAAAAGATGGCCCGGATAGCGCTCGCGAAGGCGGTATACATCTTCTGCAGTCACGCTATCAGAGAGGCTGCAGGCGCCATTTGGGTTAGGGTCGAGGACCACCTTGTCGGGATTGAGAATTTTGGCTGTCTCGGCCATGAAGCGCACTGATGGAAAGACGATCTTGTCGGCAGTGGTCTGCATGGCCTTTTTTGCGAGCCCATAGGAGTCGCCGACATAATCCGCAACGCCATAAATGATGTCAGGATGAACATAAGTGTGGGCTAAAATGATCGCGTTCTGCTGCTTTTTGAGCTCGAGAATGCGATTGATGATAGGAGCTAAGGTGCGACAGCGCTCTAGGGTATAGGTGCAAGCGGGGTTGTCGACCTTCACGCGTGAGAGCTTTTCGTAGAGGGATTCTGGCGTCCAGGAAGTGATCATGCGAGGGGAGCGAGGAGGCTGTTTGACTTTTGGCCGAGAAATGTTTGCAAGATGATGACGGCTGAAAGCTGATCGACCACCTTGGCACGCTTTTTTCGGTTGACCTGTGCATCGCGCATGACCCTTTCCGCTTGTGCAGAGGTGAGCCTCTCATCCCACAAGATGATCTGGGCAGACGTCGCTTTTTTGAGCGCTTCGACAAAAAGGGCGACCTCTTGAGCCATTTCGCCGCTGCTGCCATTCATGCTGTAGGGCACGCCGACCACAATTTCATCGACTTCATAGGCTTTAATGGCCTCGAGCAGCCTGGCAATTGTCTGAGGAAAATGCTGCGCAGCTTCGACAGTAGAAAATGGCGATGCGAGGATCTTGTGCGCATCAGAGAGCGCTAAGCCGATCCGCTTTCTTCCATAGTCGATTGCCAGTGTTCGCGCCATCTTATCTCTTTGCGGTTTTTGTTTCTTGCTGATTCTGCATCAGAGCTTCAATAAAACTGCGGAAGAGGGGGTGGGGATCGGTCGGTTTCGATTTAAATTCGGGATGGAACTGCACTCCGAGCATCCAGGGATGGTCGGTAACTTCCGCGATTTCACAGAGATTGCCTTCTTCCAGTATTCCGGAAAAGACCAGGCCTGTTTTCTCCAGCTTGTCTGCGTAGCGGTTATTGAATTCATAGCGATGGCGGTGGCGTTCGGAAATGTGCTTCTTTCCGTAGGCTTTTTCGGCCTTTGTGCCCGGCTTTAAGCGGCGCAAGTGTAAGCGCCGAGGCGCATGGTGCCGCCCATGTCGGTCGATCTTTTCTTGTTCGCTCAGCAGCGAAATGACAGGATTCGTAGTTGCTCGGATCCATTTCTGTTGAGTTGGCATCGTCGAGGCCCAGGCAGCATGGCGGGCAAATTCGACGCACCATCACCTGCATGCCGAGGCAGATGCCGAAATAGGGGATCTTGTTTTCGCGGCAATATTTCGCAGTCATGATTTTTCCCATCCAGCCTCGTTCTCCAAATCCGCCTGGGACCAAATAGCCATCGCAGCCTGCGATGATTTTTCGACGTTACGCCATCGTTCGACGACTTTGTCCGATTCAAATCTGCGGATTTCGAGCTTATAGCCTGCTGCGATGGCGCCATGTTGGAGCGCTTCGAAGACCGATTTATAGGCGTCTTGATGCTGCACGTATTTGCCGACGATGCCGATCGTCGACTTTCCCTTTGGGATTGCAGAATGGTATGAACGATCTTTTCCCATTCGGAAAGATCGATCGCTTTATTGGGCAGATCGAGCATTTGGCAGATCTTCTCATCGATGCCCCTGTTTATGCAAGTTGAGCGGCACTTCATAAATGGTATGTCCGACGTCCAGCTCATCGATCACAGCTTCGCGTGGGACGTTGCAGAAAAGGCTGATTTTGTCCTTGATCTCTTCGCGAAAGGGCTTCTTCGCAGCGGCAGAGGATGATGTCGGGGATGATGCCGATCTCGCGCAAGATCTGCACAGAGTGCTGCGTCGGCTTTGTCTTCACCTCGCCTGCAGCTTTGAGATAGGGAACATAGGTCAGGTGGATATTGATGCAATCTTTGGGACGTTCATAGCGGAACTGGCGGATCGCTTCCAGAAAGGGGAGCGATTCGATATCGCCGACCGTTCCGCCGATCTCGACAAGGACAACATCGGTGTTCCTCTGCTTGGCGCAAGCGAGGATGCGTTGTTTGATCTCATCGGTGACATGGGGAATCACCTGCACTGTTTTTCCGAGATAGTCTCCTTGCCGTTCTCGCTTGATCACTGTATCGTAGATTTGGCCCGATGTCGCATTGGAGGCGCGGGAGAGGGGAGCATTGGTGTAGCGATAGTAATGGCCCAGATCGAGATCGGTCTCAGCTCCATCGTCTGTGACATAGACCTCTCCATGCTGGAAGGGATTCATGGTGCCAGGGTCGACGTTGAGATAAGGGTCGAGTTTGAGCATGGCGATTTTCAGCCCCTTTTTTTCAAGAGCATGGCGATAGAGGCCGAGGTCAACCCTTTACCGAGAGAGGAAAAGACTCCGCCGGTGATGAAGATATATTTTGTCTGCATAAAAATTGCTCGACTTTCTTGATATCTTCAGGATAGTTTACACCGAGTCCTACTGAATGCACCAGCGCTACTTTAATGGTATATCCCTTTTCCAAGATTTTTAGCTGCTCGAGATCTTCCATTAGCTGAAGAGGAGTCGGTGGCATTGCCGCATACTGTTCTACAAACTCCCGTCGGAAAGCGTAGATGCCGAGGTGCCCATAAAAGGGCAAATGATGAGGAAGCTGTTGAATATTAGATGGATGCGAAAAATAAGGAAGGGGTGCGCGGCTAAAGTAGAGAGCTTGGTTGCGCTCGTTTAGGACGCATTTAACGACGGAAGGGTCGTGAAGGACCCAGGATCAGTCAGGCGGTACGCGGCAGTTCCCATGACCGGCTTGAGGGTCTTCTATTAGGGCTTTGATGACAGCATCTATGGCTTCGCTTTCGATGCAAGGTTCGTCGCCCTGGATATTGACGAGGATCGACGCTTCCTGAAGCAGAGAAGAGCCAGCCAAGGCGTCTGCGAGCCGTTCTGTGCCATTTTGGCAGGCTGGGGATGTCATACGACATCGGCCCCAAAGCTCTTTGCATGGTCGAAAATACGCTTATCATCGGTGGCAATGAGGAGATGATCGAGCATTTGGCTGCGACGGGCAGATTCGTACGTGCGCTGAAGGAGTGTTTTGCCGAGGATGGGGACGAGAGGCTTTCCGGGAAAGCGCGTGCTCCCAAAACGAGAAGGAATGACCCCAATAACCTGGCGCATGTAACCCTAAATATAGGCTTGTGAGGCAATTGTAAAACTCTTCGGCGCGCTAAATCGCCCTTTTCGGCCCTCTGCGACGCGCCTCCTCGCCTGCCCTCTTGGGCAGGCCACCGTCGGCGCGGCCCGGCCAGGCATTGCCTGGCCTCTCAAGAGAGTCCAAAATCATCGATTTTTCGCTGCCGTGGAGTTTTGCAACTACCTCTTGTTTCTGAATCATGCCAATATAAGCCAATTCTCAAAAAACAGCAAGGCCTTCTCGTTTCCGAGAAGGCCTTGGCACTAGTAACTTAAACTGTTAACTAATAGTATTTTAGTGATGAGGGATCGAGCGTCTTGCAGAAGACATCACGCGATCAATCGGCAAAGGGGTCAATGTTGTCAGCACAGCTCCCGCCCATGGGAACCGGAGAATTTCGATCCGGCTGTAATCGGCGCATTAAATTTTTCAAGCACTTGCTGGACGATCACAAGGTCGGGCGGGTCGAGATGGAAATAGAGGCGCTGTTTAAGCCTTTCGCGCAGCATTTCGACTTCTAAGCGGCGATCTTCATGCATGTGTTTTAGAACCTTATCATTGACGTTGCTGAGCAGAAGAATCACATCATAAAGCGTGAAGTTGTCCAGGCCCGAATCATAGGGTAAATGGAGAAGAGGGCGTCGTTACGGACCAGGTCTCGGTGCTAGCTTATGAACTCGATCGGACGCGGCTCAGCAGAGGAGACGACATCGCCATGCTCAGGGCCACACCTTATCGGGCATCTCTTTTTGCATCGGCAGGACTTCAAGGCTATTTTCAATCGCTTGTCCTACAATATCAGCGACTTGCGATTGCTGTCCAGCGACTGCTGCAGGAATGACCTTTTTTTCTTGCTCTTTCATCTCCCTGAGATTAAATTTCTCCTGAGAGTAAGAATCTGAAATTCGAATATTCATGCTTGATCTTTTTTTAAAGTTTTGTTATAGTTTCTACTTATATTATAATAAATTGGCATTTTTTATTCAACTTAATAGTAAGAAATGCAAGTATAATTACAAATTAGTTGTAAATCACTGGTAATTAAATGAAAAGACAGGTGCTGAGCTCCATTCCCTCATTCACCCAGCCCTACGTCTTTGATCCAAAAGCACTTACAGACAAACTTAACCGGCTTAGCAACAGTAACATAGCAAACGCTTCAGATTCAGAACAGACTCCCGAAGAGCTCGCTGCCAGGGAGAAGGAAGAAAACCGTAAAAAGACAGGAGAAGCTTTTCAGGCAGCAATTGACCGGTCCCGAACACCAAAGAAGGACGGCAAAAGTAAAAGTTTGATTAACATCAATATCGAAAGACTGCTGACTCCGACTAAAAGCTCCACCCCAGACCCACAAGAGACGCGAGAAGAGAAGCTCGATAAATTGCGAAAAGGCGTAGAAAAATTCACCACACCAAAAAATACTCCGGCTAGCTCTCTTGCGAACTCTGCTTCAGGGACTCCGCTATCTCTCTCTAGAACTGGGAGTTTGAGAATCACCAACAAAGATCTATTGAATTCATTCTATTCCGTGATCGGCCCGGTCGAGAGAATTATTCCGGTGAACTATTACATCCCCGGCCGTCCTCCGCGGCCGGAAGCGATCATCTATGGAGTCGCGGTGGCGCTCGGCCTGATCGACAAGAAAACCGCGCCGGTAGAGTTCAAGCAGGCGGAATTTCCCATTCCGCGATACCACCCCAGCGACCTGCACCGCGAAGGCGATCTCGTCGTTTACAGCCGGTTGGAAAAAGTCTGATTGGGAAATCGGAAACGCTTCGCTGTTCTGCAGAGATTGTGAGCGAGTGGAGGCCCCGGGCGGAGTCGAACTTGAGGCGTTTTGGCGGCGTGAGCGAGGAGCAAAGCTCCGAGCGGGAGCTGCCAGCCGAAATCCCGAGCGCCGCGATGGGCCCCGGACGAATGTGGAGGCCCCGGGCGGAGTCGAACCGCCGACCAACGGTTTAGGAAACCGCTGCTCTATCCAACTGAGCTACGGGGCCATCTGAGCTATGGGGCCGCTGACTTGATTGTAATGCGTCGCGATTGCCATGCGTAGCGAGTCTACCCAAGCGTAATGCTTGTTGACGCCCCTTTATGGAGGGTAGATAATTCTCGCTGCTCGGCGCGACACCCCCCACCGTCGCCGAATTAGCCCCAGCTTACAACTCAACGCTCGCCACGGAGGACGGTCATGCTACGCAAACCGCTGCCGGTAATCTGCCTGGGTGTAATTCTTGGAATCGTCACCGCTCCTGCTTACGCGCAAATCTATAACGAACTGATCAGCTTCAACGGCAACACGGCCGCTGAGCCGTATGACTCCTCTAACGCAAGGGGTCGATGGCGATCTTTACGGGACGACCGCATACGGTGGAACCGGAGACTGCACGGGTAACACAATCGGGTGCGGTGTGATTTTCAAGATCACCCGCGGCGGCGCTTTCAGGATTCTGTATAACTTCCAGGCAAACGGCGGCTTGGTCTTTCCCTATGGCAATCTCGTCCTTGGGCTGGACAACAGCTTGTATGGACTGGCTAACGGAGGGGGCGCGAACGGGACCATCTTTAGGGTTACGCCCGAAGGCACACTCAGCGTGGTTCACTCGTTCATACCCGGCAATGATGCCGGCTACGACCCAACCGCCCTAACTTTGGGCGTGGATGGCAACTTTTACGGAGCGGCTGCGAGCGGCGGGACCCCGTTGAATTCTTGCCCCAGCGGCTGCGGCACCATTTACAAGATGACGCCTGCCGGGGTGGTCACAACGCTGTATAGTTTCTGTCCGCAGAACTACTGTCCGATGGCGAAAATCCTTACGGCGCCTTGGCACAAGGGCTGGATGGCAATTTTTATGGTACGACCCTCAATGGTGGCTTGTACAAGCTAGGTACGATCTTCAAGATCACCCCAAAGGGCAAATTTATCCTCTTGTATACGTTTGAAAATTTCGCTTCGGAGCCCGGTCTGATTCTAGGAAACGACGGAAACTTCTATGGCAGGCTAGAAGAGTCCCTTTACCAACTCACGACCCAGGGGACCTTCACGCAGCTGCCCGAGTTTGCGGGCGAGATCCCGAGCCTTCCCATATTGGGTTCTGACGGAAACTTCTACTGGTCGTCGTTGTATAGTGATTACTCCCGTTATGGCGGGCTCTTTGGGATGCCGCTCAACGGCGGTTCATCCAGTCTCTATGCCTTCGCCGGATATCCGACTGACGGATCGTACCCCGAAGCTAGTCTCGTCCAAGCCACCAATGGAACCTTCTACGGCACAACGTATACCGGAGGAAGTTCTCCTTGCAACTACGGCAACTATCCCGGCTGCGGCACCATTTTCAGCCTCGATATGGGGCTGGACCCGTTTGTTGCGTTCGTCCGCAATGGTGGAAGAGTCGGCCATCAGGTCAAAATCCTTGGGCAAGGATTCGAGGGAACCACGGACGTTTCGTTCAACGGCGTGTCGGCGACCTTTACGGTGGAGTCGAAAAGCTTGCTCGAAGCTGTCGTTCCTTCTGGCGCAACTACGGGTTCGGTAACCGTGACGACGCCCTCTGGCAAGTTGACCAGCAATGTCGCGTTTGTTGTGATCCCGTAAGCTGGGCTCGTACGCCGCAGCGTAGCGTGAAGAAGTCGTAAGGTCCTTCGGCGCTGAAGCGCCTCAGGATGACATGGTGTGGGATTACAACTCCTGCCCCAACGCACGAATGTAATTCTGAGCCGCTTGCGACCGCATATCATCAACTGAAATGTCATCCTGAGCGAAGCGGGAAAATCGCAAAGCGAGATTCCCGCGAAGTCGAAGGACCTCATGCTCATCAACACCCTGTAGCGACGTATCAAGGAGTTCTCTCGTCCGTCCTAGAGAACTCCCGGCCACGCCGACGGCACTTCAGAGTTTTGCGGGTCCTTTCGACTCCGAATTGCGATTCGCAACGCGAATCGCAATCCTGGGCTCAGGATGACATGGTGGGAGTTTAATCTTCGGCCTTTTCCGCTGACGGCTGCACCATGGTGTGCTTCGCGGCCGGCATCGGGGCATCTCCCTTGCGGTCGCGCCAGAGAATCGCGTTCAGCACCGCGGGATTGTTGGCATCTGGACGCGAGAAGTCCATCTTCGCCGATGCATCCGCGCCTTGTCCCCTTGGCGGATTCGTTTCGTAGATCAATCCGTTATCGCGATTGCGCCAGTCCGCCGTGTATGGCGCCTGATTTCCCGTGCCAGAAAAAAGCCGCGAGATGACGGGAGCATAGGCGTCGTTCTGGTTCATCGGCGGAATGCCGAGCAGTATCTCAAAGGTGTGAATCAAGTTCACGGTGGTGTAGAAACCGTGCTCGACGAAAGGCTGCTGCATCGAGCCGGGAGAATATTTGCTGATCACAAACGCGATGGAGCGGTGCGCGTCCACGTGGTCGGCGCCATCCTGCGCGTCATCTTCGAGCATCAGGATAGCGGTATCGTCCCAGTAGGGGCTGTGCGAAACCGCCTCGACTACGCGGCCCACGGCGAGATCGTTGTCGGCAACCGACGCCGCCGGGCGCGGTTTTCCGGGAGTCGTGCCGTGGGTGTGATCGTCGGGCAAATAGAGCAGGACGAATGCGGGCAACTCAGTTCCCTTTTTTTCCTGGCGGGCGCGAACAAATCCGTCGAACTCGTTGAGAAATTCGTCGGCGCGAAGCTGGTCGGGGTATTCGGTATTGAAATCCGGAAACTGCGGGTCGAAGTGGTCGCGCAAAACCGCTTTTGTTGCCTTGGTCCGCTTCATCAGCGGAACCGGCCATGGCCACGGACTGTTTGAACCGTGCGGCTGGCCCGCATTCGTCGGCAGCGGCTCGCCTTTTTTCACCTGCGCCCGCGGACAGGTTTCTGAAAACGCCGACGGCGTACCTTGCTTCGGCAAGCTCACGCGCTCCGGCCGGCACCATATCGCGGTGATGAATTCTCCGTAGTCGCGATAGGTCAAGCCGTGGCTGGCAACGTTGTCCCAAATGTAGCCGGTCGTGGGTGCGTCGACGTTGGCTTCGTTGTTATCGAGCGGAAATTCATCGGCCACCGTCCCGCCGAAATCGTAGGTGCGCTCCTTGCTGCGATAGGCAATCTGCCATGTGTTCTCGTTGTAGTCGGTGGCGATCGCCGCCGTAGACCACTCATGGCCGTCGCCAGAAACCTCTCCGCTGTCGTAGAAATTATCGAGAACCCCAAACTGCAGCGCGAGTTTGTGCTGGTTCGGGGTAACGTCGCCACCGTAGAGGGTGAGAGAGGGATCACCGTTGCCGACTTTCAAATCGCCCAGCACCTGATCGTAGGTGCGGTTTTCTTTGATGATGTAAATCACGTGGTGAATCGGATTGGAGCCTTGCACGAAAGAAAGGCTGCCGGAATCGGAATTGAGCCGGTTGCTTTGTTCAACTTTTTTCGTAAGCTCGGGCAGTTGCTTTTCAATGTCATTGATGTTTACACGCGCCACCGAACCGTAGAGCAAAGTCGGGATATAAGCGGTGTCACGGTGCCGTCGCTCGTACCCGGTATCGCCGCGGAAATTATTCGGCCCAGTTCCCTGCCCTTTGGAAGTCGCGATCAGCAGATCGTCGCCAACGGTCGCGAGCGCGCTCGGATACCAGTCTGTAGGAATGAAACCGACAGCGCTCAGCGCACCGGAACTTCCCTGAAGATTGGCGACGTTGAATACTGCAACTGCATTGAGGCAGGAGTCGGCAACAAATAGCCGTGTTCCGTCGGCAGAATTTGCCAATCCGCTGGGACAGCTTCCGCCAAACTTCTGGCCGGGAGCGGCGGTGTCGAGTTGCATCGCCGGCCCCTCGCCATTGGTGGGCACGGCAATCACATGATCGGCATTGGTCAGCGCGACGTAGAGCAGCTTTTCATCTGGGCTGAGAACCATGGCGGTCGGATGAGAGCCGGGCGAGACCGCATCGGGCGGAGGCAGCAGCGGAATCCGGCGGGCGATCCTTCCTTTATTAAGGTCGAGCGCAACCACTTGCGAAGCGTTCCACAAGCTGCACCACGCGCGCGCCCCATCGCGGGTTGCAACACAGGTGTAAGGAAACGACGCAGGAATACTCCTGTTCGTGCTCAGATCGTAGTCGGCGAGAACGTGCCCGTTCGCGGAATCGATGAGTAGCGCGTTATCCGAATAATTGTTGGCGACGAGCAAACGATCAGGTTTTCCGTTGACAGCGATCACTGCGAATCCCGCAGGATAAGAAATTGCCGTTCCATCCGCAGTTTTTCGCAGCGCATAAGCGACCTGTTTGCCGGCATCGATTTTCTGCGGTGGAATTCTCAGAAAGCGTTGGGCTTCGATTTTGCCGTCCTGAAATTTGTAGACCGCAATCCCGTTGCCGGTGTCGCCGGGACGTTCGCCCGTGGGATCGGTGATGGAACCCATCGAAGCATAAAGATGACTTCCGTCGGAACTGAACCCAAGGCCGATGAAATAGCTTTGGTGCGCGTCTTCTGCGAGCCGGTCGTCAGGAAAATCGGTGAGCTTGTTGGTGTTCAAATCCAGGATCGCAATCGACTGATGCACCTTGTTCTGCTGGCTTCCGTAGCCGTCGTTGAGCAGCGCAGCATAGTGTTTGTCCGGGCTGACCGCAATGGTTGGCGTAAATCCATTCAGTGGCGCAACTCTGCCGGGCATGAGTCCGGCCAGAGTCTTGCTAGTGGGCAGATCCACGTGGCGGAACTGAATGTCGCTTTGTTGAGCAGCCAGCAGAGTGATGGCGAGGCCAAAGAAAAGAAACAGGGCAGGCTTGCGCAAGGAGCTCTCCTTACCGGAAAGACCACTTTAGCAGATCAGTGGGCGTCGGGAGCCGGCTGATGGAGCGGAGCCTCAGTCGCAACATTGTGCCGCACATCCGCGCCGCGCACCCAGAAGATGACATCTTCCGCAATGTTGGTGGCGTGGTCGGCCACGCGCTCCAGATTGCGGCTGACCAGCAGCGCATCCAGCGCCTGCCGCGTGACTACGGGACGTTCGTTCATCGCCTTCACCAGGTTGATGAAGGCATCGTCGCGCATCCGGTCGACAACGTTGTCCATTTCAAGCACGGCCTGGGCCAGTTCAGCTTGTCCTTCAATAAAAGACTCCAACGCACGGCTGACCATGGCAGAGACGGCAGCGGCCATGCGTGAGATATCGACGGGAAGCTCGGCCGCAGGCAGTTCGATCATGTCCATCACGCGCTCGGCGATGTTGACCGCCTGATCGCCCACCCGCTCGAGATCGGAGTTAATTTTCGTGACTGCGAGAATGAATCGCAAATCGACGGCGGCGGGCTGCTGCATGGCAATGAGATCGAATGCCTGCTCGTCGATCTCGCGCTCCGCCTCGTTGATTTGGGTTTCGCCCTCGAGCACCATCTGGCAACGGGCCAGGTCGCGGTTGAGGTATGCCTGGCAGGCGCGGTTCACCGCCTGCTCGGCCAGCCCACCCATGCGGAGCAGCCGCGTGCGAAGTTCCTCCAACCCCTGCTGGAAGCGTGTGCGCATTATCCAAACCTGCCCGTGACGTAGTCTTCCGTCCGTTTGTCGGACGGATTGGTGAAAATCTTCTCAGTTTTATCGAACTCGATCAAGCGGCCCATCAGAAAAAATCCGGTAAACTCAGCGACGCGCGAGGCCTGCTGCATGTTGTGAGTCACGATCACGATGGTGAAATTTTCTTTGAGCTCGAAGATCAGCTCTTCGATTTTTCCGGTCGAAATCGGGTCGAGCGCGGAACAAGGCTCGTCCATCAGCAGCACTTCCGGCTCTACCGCCAGGGCGCGGGCAATGCAAAGCCGCTGCTGCTGGCCGCCAGACAAGCTGGCGCCGGATTTTTTGCGCAGCGTGTCTTTTACTTCATCCCACAGCGCCGAGATCTTCAGCGCGCGCTCTACAATTTCATCCATACGCTTGCGGTTGCGGAAGCCGTTCAGTTTAAGCCCGGCGGCAACATTTTCGTAGATCGACATGGTGGGAAACGGATTCGGCTTTTGAAATACCATCCCGATCCGGCGGCGAATTTGTACCGCTGCGGTACCGTTGTAGGCATCGACATCGCCGATGCGCACCCGGCCCTCTGCACTGGCGTCGGGAATGGTTTCATGCATCCGGTTCAAACACCGCACGAACGTCGACTTGCCGCAGCCGGATGGTCCGATGATGGCCGTCGCGTGGTTGGCGGCAATGTCCATGCTGATATCGTGCAGGGCCTGGTTCTTGCCAAACCATGCATTCAAGTGCTCAACTTTGATGCCAACACCCATGGTTTAACTCGTCTGGTTAACTCGTCCCCTTGAGCATACCTCGATTGGCCACAACACGCACCGCGCCAACCGAAGCCACAATCAAGATAATCAAAATCAGCGCGCCTGCCCAAGCCTGGCGGTGCCACTCGTCGAAGGGCGAAATCGCGTACGAATAAACCTGCAGCGAGAGAGCAGCCGTCGGCTGATTGATCTTCCAATTCCAATATTGATTCCCGAAAGCGGTAAAAAGAAGCGGCGCGGTTTCTCCGGCGACGCGTGCGAATGCCAGCATAACTCCAGTGATGACTCCGGAAGTCGCGGTCCGCAACGTAATCGAGAGTGTGGTCGCCAGCGCGGCACGCCCAGGCCATAGGCGGCTTCGCGAATCGCCTGTGGCACCAGGAGCAGCATTTCTTCCGTGGTCCGCGTAATGGTGGGAATCATCATAATCGCCAGAGCGACGCCTCCCGCCAGCGCGGAAAAATGTCCCTGGCCGAGAACCACAATTCCATAAGCGACAATGCCGACGACGATTGATGGCACACCATTCAACACGTCCGCGGTGAAGCGAACCACGTTGCCAAAGCGGTTGCGGCCATATTCCGCCAGATAAATTCCAGCTCCGATGCCGATGGGCACACCCACAATGCTGGCGATCGCGAGGATCAGGACACTGCCCGCAATCGCGTTGGCCATACCTCCGCCAGGTTCGCCGACGGGCTTGGGAGTCTGCGTGAGAAATGCCCAATTTAACGAGCCGAAACCCTTATAAAGAAGATAGGCGAAGATGGCGCCGAGCGGGAGCAGAACGAGAAGCACGGCGGCAGCCGCAAGAAAAGTCGCCATCGAGTCGGTGGCTTTCCGCCAGAGACTGATGTTGGGAAGAACTTCTCCGGGTTTGCCGAGATCAGACATGTCAGACCTGGTTCGTCGCCGGCATGCCGCGCGTCACCGTCCAAACCAGAAATTGCGCCAGCATGTTGACGATGATCGTCACCAGAAACAGGGCCAGACCGACTTCCACCAGCGCGCTCAAATAGGTGTCGCTGGTCGCTTCACTGAATTCGTTGGCGATGACGCTGGCCATTGTGTAGCCCGGTGCCAACAAAGACCGCGAAATTTCCGGACGGTTGCCAATGACCATGGTGACTGCCATGGTTTCGCCCAGGGCGCGGCCGAGGCCCAGAATCACTCCTCCAACGATGCCGGCTCGCGCGTTGCGCAGAACTCCGGTGCGAATCATCTCCCAGCGCGTTGCGCCGAGCGCCAGCACCGCTTCGCGCTGTTGTTGGGGAACGGCGGTCATCACTTCGCGCGTGATCGACGAAATGATTGGGACTACCATGATCGCCAGAATCACACCGGCCGCCAACATGCCGATACCGTAAGCGGGCCCGCCGAAAAGTCCCGTCCATCCCAGATATTTTGCGAGAAACGGCTCAACGTATTGGCGAAGCAAAGGCACCAAAATGAAGATCGCCCACAGACCGTAAATCACGCTGGGAATGGCGGCCAGCAATTCGGTCAAAAAGGCCAGAGGGCCTTTCAGCTTTCGCGGGCACATTTCGGTGATGAACACTGCCACGCCAACAGCAAGAGGAACCGCCAATACCAGGGCCAGAATAGACGACACAATCGTTCCGTAAACAAACGGCCACGCGCCGAACTGCTCGTTTACCGGGTCCCATTCGCTGCGGAAAAAGAATCTCCATCCGAAAGCGTGCAGCGATAAAGTAGATTTGCTGATGAGTTCGTAGACGATGAGACCAACGAGCGCGAGCACGCAAAGCCCGCATCCGACCATAGCAAAATAAAAGATACGGTCGGCCGCGCCGCCCGTCCCGGACGTGACCAGCGGCCCGGTTCGGCCCCTTCGAAATCGAAACAACCTCTGATTTTGCAGTGGGTTGCGGTCCAGGCACGAGGGGATCTCCCAGTGCTCGATTGGCCATCAAATTCACCCTAGCAGAATCGTGTTACAGGAGTGTTAAAATAGCCGCTTCTTGGGCAGGCAGTTTTTGAAACGACGCGGAAGAATTGAATGCGCAATTCTTTTCTTCGAGCATTGAAGTATATCGGTCGATTTCTCGACCCAGCAGATAATTGTTATGGCGATTGATCCCAAGCGAAGCCGTCAGAGTTTTCAGAAGCTCAGCCGCGAGTTGACCAAGCTCACGAAGAAACCGGCACCAGAGAGTGTCCACAAATTCCGCACCTACAGCCGGCGCGTGGAGGCGGTGCTGAGCGAAGTTGTTCTCGAGCGCCATCGCAACGACGAAAAGCTGCTCAAGTTGCTGGCGGGGCTGCGCAAGAAGGCGGGGCGTGTTCGCGACCTGGACGTGCAGATTGGATGCCTGCGCACGTTGAAAGTGCCGGAGTCTAACGGCCAAAAAGTGCACCTGATGAACGCGTTGGTGGATGAACGCACGCGCCGCGAAAAGAAATTGGCGAAGGCCTTTGATTTAGAGACCGCGCAAGAGATTCGCAAGCGGCTGAAGCGGTCTGTGCATGACATGAGCATTCCCAAGGATGCCGAACCTCTGGCTTCGACCTTGAACAAGCTGGCGCGGCTGGGTCACGGAAATGGCCCGCTCAGCGAGAAAACGCTGCACCAATATCGCATCATCGGGAAACGTGCGCGCTACGTGGCAGAGCTGGGCAATGATCCGCAGGCAAAGCAAATTGTTGAACAGCTGAAGCGGGTACAGGATGTGATTGGCGACTGGCACGACTGGCTCAAGCTGACAGAAAAAGCCGAGCGGCTGCTAGGTGACGTGCGGCAATCGGCGTTGGTGGCGATGTTACGAAATGTTACTCAGGCCAAGTTCCGGCAGAGCGTGCAGATGGTCACCGAGCTGCGCGGGCAGTTGTTCCCTGCTTCTCCCAAACGCGAAGCGGGTGCAGCCAAAGATGAAACGCGGGCAGCGGTGGCGTAGGCCGGCTTTTCGGCAAATCTTTTAACGCAGAGGACGCCGAGGATTTGCGGAGAGCGCAGAGAAAATCGTCGTTTCTTGGCGTTCTTTGCGGCTTTTCTTTGCGAGCTTTGCGGCAAAACTCAGAACTTCATCAACTCATCTGCGGTTTGCTGGGCCTGATTCAAATCACTGGTAAGTTGTTTTGCCCGATTGAGGGACTCGGCAGCCTCGGCCGCGTTCCCGGCTTGCTCCTGCGCGCCCGCGAGCAGCAGATAACCGACAGCCGTCGGTTCAACCGCCATGGCGCGAGAATAATCGCTGATCGCAGCTTTAAAGTCGCCATCTTTTTGTAATAGCAGTCCCATGCCGATCAGCGCCATCGGCTTGTTGGGATCGAGTTTCAATGCCTCGGCGAAATTTTGCTTCGCCTGCTGGTAATCCTTGATCTGCCGGTACGCCGATCCCAGATCGCTGTAGGCATCGGCTTTCACCTGGGGATCGTTTGTCAAGGCTAACGCCTGCCGATATTCGGCAATCGCATCCGTCACGTGGTCGTGGCGCAGATCGTAGAATCCCAAGCCGAGGTGAATTTTGGAATCGTCGGCGCGAGGATCGACAGCCTCGCGAAATTGCTGGATGGCCTCGTCATAGCGGCCCTGCTCGTCGTAGGTAATGGCGAGATTAAAGTGTGCTTTGTAACTTCTTACGCTGCTGACTTGAAGCGCATACGACCACAAAGTTTCGCTGTTGCGCCAGCGCTCGATCTGGCGATAGGTCAACGCGCCGAGTGCGAGCAGGGCCACAATAGCCGGACCTGCCAGCCGGTCCGGTGAAATGCGCCGCGCCTGCGCCCACTCCGCCAATCCCCACACACAGATAATGAACAGCCCGATGAACGGAAGGTATGCGTATCGGTCTGCCATGGCCTGCTCGCCGACTTGCACCAGGCCGATCATGGGAATGAGCGACCCCAGAAACCAGAACCATCCGGTAAAAAAATAACCGCGCCGTCGATACGCAACAACCGTGCTCGTGGCAGCGACCAGGAACAAGCCCGACGCGATCACCTGCCAGGGACGGAGTAGATCGAGTGGGTGCGGATAGAGCGGCGAAAGATTCGTCGGCCAAAAAGCTTTGCCTATGTATCGCACATAAGAAACGACGGCGTTTTCCAGCCGCACATGGAACGGATAAATGATGGCGGAATGGATCGCGCCGCCCGCCTTTTGCGCCTGGATAGTGATGACGGCCGAGGCGAGCGAAAGCGCGAAAAGCGCCCACTTCTCGCGAGTGAATCGCCAGATTTGCGTTGGCGAAACTCCTTCCGAGCCAAACCGCCCGAGCGGCCAATAATCCCAGAGCAGGAGCAGGAATGGAAGCGTAACGACCTGAGGTTTACTCATTAAGCCGCAGGCAAACAGGGCCACAACTGTGAGCCATCGCGCGGCGACCGGCTTGCGCACATACCATCCGTAAGCCTGCATCGTAAGAAGCAAGAACATCATGCTCAGAACATTCTTGCGCTCCGAGGCCCACGCGACCGACTCAACGTTGACGGGGTGCAGCGCAAACAGCGCGGCAACCATTAAACTGCGCCAGGTGAATCCGGTGGCCGATTGCAGCAGGAGAAAAAGCAGGATGGCATCGACGGCGTGAAGCAGAACGTTCACATAATGGTGGCCGACGGGATTGAGGCCGAACAGTTGACAATCGAGCGCATGAGAAAGCCAGGTGAGCGGATGCCAGTTGGCTTCGTGATAGCCGTTGAAGGCCCATTTTACGGTGTCCCAGGTCAGGCCGGCGCGTATTTGCGAGTTGTGGGTAATGTAGTGGTCGTCATCGAAGTTTACAAAGCCGTTGTGGGTCACGGGATTGTAGACCGCCAACGTCGCGACCACGAGCAGGAGCGACAGCACGACGGTGCGCTTCTGCGGAGAAGAAAAGATGCCAGCGAAAACAGGAGCGGGCATCGTAGATTGGGGTTTTGCAGCGGCCGACAAGGCGTTCTCCGTTTGCAATTATATTGGGCGCAGAGAAGCCTTACGGGGCCGGAATTCGCAAAAACACACCTTGGTCACATTACCGAACTCTCGACGAACTAAGCCGGCGCCGCAAACTGACTCCCACAAGTACAGTGAGTCCGGCAATGTTCAGCCAGGGAAACAGATATCCGCCACGGGCGTAAAGAGTCGTCACTCCGCGAGTGGGTAACTGCGCCACAAGCACCCGATCACTGGCGTGGTAGTGGTCCATGATTCCGTACAGCCGTCCCTGATAATCACACGCCAGCGAGAGGCTCTGGCTGGCGTGTAACAAAAGGTTGAAGCCGTTCTCCACCGCTCGATAAAGTGCCATGCGGGTGTGCATGGGATCGATCTGAGGATATTCGTTTTCCGGAACCACCAGCAGGTCGGCACGTTTTCTGCCCGCCTGCAAAAGAAAGCTGGGAAAATCCATATCGAACGCAATCGCCGCGCCCAGGCGGCCAAAAGGCGTTTGTATAACCGGTAACTGTCCGGAACTGGGCGCGAGAATTGCGACTTCCAGGCCTGGCGGTATTTCGGTTTTGAGATATTCCCACGCCACCTGCCCGGAGGGATCAATCATCACCAACGTGTCTTCAAGCGAAGGTTTGTGGCCGATATCGAAGACTGCCAGCGGCAATGCCAGATAGATCCCGCGAGTGCGGGCCAACTGCTGACCCTGCGCAATCAACTCAGCCTTGAATTGCTTCAGCACCGGAAAACTAAATTCGCCGAACGCAACGATCTTCGCTCCGGCTTGCGCCTCCAGATCTGCACGGCCAAGCAGAAAATTGGTAATGGCAATCGTGCGCAGATGGAGTTGCGCAGTTTCGGAATCGCTGAGCGGTTCACCCATCATTACGCGGCGATTCAAATTCGCGCTCGGAGGATATGGAAATTGACTCTCGTCCGGGCGCGTAATGGAGGCTACGCGGATGGTCGGCGAAGCCGGTGGGAATAAAGTAAGCCGGCCTTCGCCATAGAGGCTGGCCGCAACAAAGACGATTCCAAAAACAGCAACTTCCCGGCGAGTTTTCCTTGCGTCGAATTCGTTTTCCCAGAGCGCATTCGCTATCGAAGCCGACCAGCCGATGAGAAATGTGATGCTGTACAATCCCGCGACGCTCACGAGTTGAAGCAACGGCAGATATTCGTACTGCGAATATGCGATCGATCCCCAGCTCCCAAAGGGATTGAATGCGGATATATACTCCGAAACCACAAGCGCTGTTGGGAACACCAGAGTGCCGGCGAGCCCCCTGCTGCCCGCGAGCACGTAACGATCGGCGATATACGGAAGGAGCAACGTGATTCCGAATGCGGCAGAAAACAGCACGTAACCGAAGCCGCCGAACGGAGTCATCTGATAAAACTGAAATCCAAAGGCGAAGCTCAATCCCAGGTAAGCGAGAGCGAGGCGCACCGGGCCTTTTCCACGCCGCGTGAAGCGCAACATGAAAATTGGCCCAATCCACGCGCAGGTGGCAAGGGGAAATCGTCCGTTGGAGAACATGAGGAAGACCACCGCGGCAAGAAAGCTGGCGATAGCATGTGACTCGCCCTCGGAACGGCGGTCAGAATCAGTCATAGGAGCCCTCCGGGCACACGTCGAGCGTGCTCTTTCCTCTTACGCAACTGCGATCACAGCCGTTCCGTAAAATCGAAGGTCGTAACCCAAACTGACTTGCGTGTTTTATGAACAAGCGAGCAAACCCCGCAGTCATCAGCAGCCTGTCGGCCTGGTGGCTTGAAACGCGTACGCGCTACGGACGGCTTGGCGCTCTGCGCCAGCTCGCGAGTTTAGTTCGGGAGTTCGCTCTCGATTCGCTGCCCTCGGGCCGGCGGCAGCGGTATGGCGACGTCGACTTCGATTGGGACCACCGCGTGGATACGACTAGTGCGACGGTCGGGTGGCGCGACCGGCTGCTGGGACTGCTCAATTCTCCGTATCAACCGACTGACCCGGCACTATTTCAGGAGATGCTCGGGAATCTCGCAATCGATTTTTCGGAGTTCACGTTTATCGACATCGGATCGGGCAAAGGGCGGGTGCTGCTGATGGCCGCGGATTATTCGTTTCGCCGTGTGATTGGGGTTGAACTTTTGCCGGAGCTGCATCGCGTGGCGCAGGAGAACATCGCGAAATACCAGACCGACTCTCAGCGATGCTTCGCGATCGAAGCGATCTGCGGGGATGCCCGCGAGTTTGGTTTTCCCGATGAACCGCTGGTGCTGTATTTGTTCAACCCGCTGCCGGAATCAACACTCGCGGAATTGGTGGTGAATTTAGAGCATTCGTTGCGCAAACATCCGCGGCCGATCTTCCTGATCTATCACAATCCGCTGCTGGAGCATGTGCTGACGCGTTGCGATTGGCTGCGAAAGGTCGGCGGAACGCACCAGTATGCGGTGTTTGTCGCAGGTCAGACTTAAGGGAAATATCGCGGCGGCCACGAGATCCCAGCGACGCCTACTGGGCTGAAGTGGCGCGGTGGGGCAGTTCGTAGCGATGCTGATTCACCCACAGCCGTACTTGCTCTTCGACGGAAAAGCTCTTCGCCGGGTCGGCCGCGAACGCGGATTCGAGCGCCACCACGTGGGCCTCGAGCGGCACCCGAGCGAAGGATTGAGTCTGGTAGAAGCCCCGCACTAACAGCTCCGTATAGCCTTCCAACCCCAACACGGCAAGCTGAACCGCGTGAGCCCAGGCCATGAAACAAGCTTCGGGGCGTCATCTCGTACTGAAAGACCAGAACGTTTTCGAAGGTCAGCGAAGGCATCTGCGCCAGATCGGGCAGATTGTCGACACCGGTAGCTTTGGCTTCGGCGTAGAACAAGGGCTCAGGCTGGCGCAAGCCGGGGATTTCAACTACGCGAATCCCCGCGAGGAAGCTGGGCGAAAAAAAAGCTGCCCATGAACGCGCGATGCTCCGCACCAAGAGGTTTGCTCTCGCTTAGGTAGTGTTCGCGCTGTTCGCGAAGATAACTCGCCACTTGGGTAACCGCTTTGCGCACCGGGTCTTCGGCGAGACCGTCCTGCGCCGCCGCGGTTTCGACGGTTTGAACGATGCGCTCCAGCTTGCTGTAGAACTCATGCAGCGCGCTGGCAGAATTGGCCGCTTTGTGGATCACATCGCGATGGCCGAAGCGCACCAGGTCGTCCGGCGAAAAGCGCAGGCGAAGCCGGTCGCTAGCGCACTGAGCACTGAGCAAGTCCAGCTGCGCGCTGCGCAGGTCGGCATTCAGCTGGATGGCCCGCCGGCGGTCCGGCGCGTCGTTGCTTGAAGACATCGTAAATTGCTCCTAAATCTTGCTGTACAAAACGGGGGTGACGGTGGAAAATTAATGTTTACAGTGTTATGTATACGCTGTCAACGTAATTATACCATCCCCATGGCCTGAGAGGAAAGAGCATGCCCCGGCAATCCGATCCTCACCTGGAAGAACGCATTCTGAATGCGGCGAGAAAATTGTTTTTGCGCGGCGGGGAAAAGGCCCTGTCGATGCGAGTTCTGGCAAAGGCCGCCCACACTAATACCCCGGCCGTGTACCGCCGCTTCCGTAACCGGAAAGACATTCTCCGGGCATTGCTGCGGCATACGCAGCAGGAGTTGCTGGCCGTGCTGGAACCGTGCCAGTCGTTTCCCGAAGCCTGCGATCGGACGGTGCAGTTCATCGTCGAGCACCATCACGAATATCAACTCGTTTCTGCGGGGGTATTCACTCGGATCGACGAGCCGCGCGTTACTCTGGAATTCATGAAGCGCAGGAGCGCGGACTGGCTGGGCACCGGTCATGACCACACTGATTTGCTGCTGGGATCTTGGGCGTTGGTCCACGGCGCGGGAACGCTTCTGTCTTCTAAGACCGTGCCCTCCACTCATGAATTACAGCTGCGGGCAGCGTTTCGAAAAGCCATAAAGCTGTTGGTGGAGAGCCACGTTGAGAACCTGGAAACGCCGCGGCTGGGCGTACAATTTCGAAAGTGAATCCGACTCAGGGACCGCTATCGCGATCGGCACCACGGTTCGTCCATGGGTTACCATAAAGAATTGTTCCCCCTATGCAGCAACTGACCTTGAAGCCAATCACGAGCCGCCCGCCGGTCGTGATCGCCGGACTTACCATTCTCGCCATCCTCGGTTTTCTCGGCGTCACCCGGCTGGTGAACCGCTTCGAGGAACAAGAAAAGGCGCTCGCCCGACATTTGTATCAGCGCGCCATGGCGGAGCAACAGGACGGAAAACATGGGCTGGCGATTGAGCACTTCCGCGATGCGCTGACCTATAGCCCGGACAACTTCGAGTACCAATTGCAACTGGCCCGGGCGCTTCGTGACAGTGGCCGCACGGACGAAGCGGAAGCGTATCTTATCGGGCTATGGGAGCGAAACCCACAAAATGGCGCCGTGAATCTGGCCCTCGGGCGATTGGCGGCGCGGGAAAAACTGCTGGACAAGACGATCCAGTACTATCACAACGCGGTTTACGGCGTGTGGTCGTCAGACTCCGACCAGCATCGCATGCTCGCGTGGTTTGAGCTGATCGACTTTCTTATGCGGCAGAATGCGCGTCCGCAGGCGCAGGGGGAACTGATCACGCTGACTGCAGAATTGCCGCCGGAGTCGGATCTTCGTCTTCGAGTTGCGGCTTTGTTTGCGGAGATGCAGGACTACGACCGTGCGCTGAAGGAATATCAGCACGTCCTGAAAGTGTACCGCGGGAATGCGCAGGCCTTAGCCGGAGCTGGCGAAGCGGCTTTCAAGTTAGCACGCTACCGGACGGCGGAAGGTTATCTGTCGGCCGCCGCGCAGGCGGATCCGCAAGATGTCCAGATCGCGCAGATTCTCGAAGTGACGGGCCTCATACGCGAACGTGACCCTTTTCGCCGCAATATCTCGATCGAAGAACGCAACCAGCGGCTGAACACGATTTTTGAGGAAGCCGGAAAACGTCTGGATAGTTGCATGGCATCGCAAAGTGGGCCGCAAAATGGGGTCACCGGAGGGGCGGGAACTTTGCCTGCGCTGAAATCCGAGTGGCAGCAAATGAAACCCGAACTGAGGCGTCTGCGATCAAGCCGAGAGGCCACTTTGCCGGATGAGGCCCTGGACATGGTGTTGAAAATCGAACAACAAACGCAGGCTTGCGCCCCCACCCCAACCGACGAGGCGCTTCTGCTCCTCGCAGAAAACCGCCGGAGCGAGCCTTGAGCGAGCTGACCGAAACGCCAGCCACGGCGACCGCGCGAGCGCGGTGACGAAGATGCCTAGTTTCTTCCGCAATGCGTTCGTGGAAGAGCGCTTCTTTCTTATTCTCGCCGTTTTTATCGGAATTTTTTCCGGCCTGGGAGTGATTTGTTTCCGCTTGGCCATCGACTGGACGGGCATTGGTTTATTGGGCCCGGCTCCGGAGCCGCACACACTGCGCGTGTTACTGGTCCCGGCGGTGATGGGCTTGGTGGTGTCGGCACTGGTGATTCATGTTTTTCCGCAAGTGCGTGGCAGCGGAGTAAATCAAACCAAGGCCGCGCTCTATATCTTTAATGGCTATATCCCCTTTCGCACGGTAATTGGAAAGTTCATCACCGCCGCGCTTGCCATTGGCGGCGGCCATTCGCTCGGGCCGGAATGACCCATCCTTGCAGATCGGTGCAGGCATGGCTTCGGCCCTGGGCCGGCAGCTGAATTTTTCTCGCGAGAAGCTGCGGCTGTTTGCTCCTGTCGGCGCAGCCGCTGGCTTGGCGGCGGCGTTCAACGCTCCGATTTCCGCCGTGCTGTTCGTAATTGAAGAGGTCATCGGACGGTGGAGTGTGGGAGTTATGGGGCCCGGTGGTACTGTCGGCGATTTCGAGCGTGGTCGTGGTCCGTTGGTTTCTCGGAGCGCAACCCCTGTTTCGCATTCCGCAGATCACGGTGGCACGGCCGTCGGAGCTCATCGCTTACGCAGTGCTCGGAATCGCAGGCGGCTTCGCGGCGCTGGTATTTTCCAAAGCGATTTGCTATTTGCGTCCCCGTCTGCGCGCTTTGCCCAAGTGGACACAATATATTCAGTCGGCGATGGCCGGCCTGTGCATTGGGCTAATCGGGTTTCTTGGCGCGCCGCAAGTCATGGGCGCGGGCTACAACTATATCGAGCCAGGCCATGCACGATCAGTTCACCTGGAAGATGCTCGCTCTGCTGGCGGGACTGAAAATTCTCGCCACCACGCTTTCGTTCGTTACCGGCACGCCGGGAGGAATGTTCGCGCCAACTCTTTTTATTGGGGCCATGCTCGGCGGCGCAGTCGGAGGCGTGGAGCGGCTTTTTTATCCACACCTCACAGGAACGACAGGGACCTATGTGCTGGTCGGCATGGGAGTACTTTTTGCGGGGTTTTTGCGCGCGCCCTTGACTTCGGTATTCATGGTCTTGGAAGTCAGCGGCAATTATTCGATCATCGTGCCGGTGATGCTGGCCAACGGCGTGGCCTATGTCATCTCGCGCAGCCTTCAGCCGACGGCAATTTTCGATGTATTGACCCGCCAGGATGGACTGGACTTGCCCTCCCTCGAGGAGCAGCGCGAAGAAAATATCCTGCGCGTAGAGGACGCCATGCGTCCGCCACCTGAACCAATCCTGGAATCGAATGAGACCATCGCCGAGGCCTACCGAAGTGTTCAGCATGCGGAGGGGCTGGTGTTTCTGGTGCGGCTGAATCCAAGCGGCTGAACCTGCGTGGGCACCGACTTGCTAAAGCGTCTGGCGAGCGAAGGAAAATCCGAGATGACGTTGGGATCGGCGCTTCCCACCGCGCCTTTGCCGTATCTGCATCCCGATTTCCCCCTCGAAAGCGCTTTGCGCTACATGCACCAGATGCCGCTGGTGCCGGTGGTAAATCGCGCCGATTTCCGCATCCTCGAGGGCGTGATCTCCAGCGAAGACGTACTGAATAGGTATCGCGTGATGCCGGTGGAAGAAGGAGATTAGGAAAATCATTGCGCCACGCAGGCACGGAGTACCATAAAGATCTGGCGGCGAAGCTTCCTCTGTGTCCTCTGTGGTAAGGTTCGCTACGCGCCGGCGGCGGCCGCTTTCGCATCGGAAAAGACAAGCCACTCCAGACCAGAAAAAGTAAGATAAACGCTGGGCGCTTCCATGTTGTTCATGGCCGTGCCGGTGAGTTCGCGCAGGGCCCCGACCATGTCCTCGCTGTGGAAGCAGAATCCGGTTTCATCGGTGGCGCTGATGATTCCGCGGAACGCCCGGCTGAAGAGTGCGGTTTTTACAATGACAGTTTTCCCCACCAGTTTGGCTTTGAATGGCAACGCGGCGGATTGCAACATAGCGGATCGATTCCCCTCTGCAAATGCTGACTCTAGATTGCAACCTGCAGCCGCTTCGGACAACCGTTGCGACGACTGGCTCGTTACCGGCGTAACGAGGTCTGGGCTTCGACATTCACGATTCCTGAAAGGTTGCATCCAATTGAAGGAGATTAGCCCGCAACTTTCACATGGCGGCGGGTTTATATATTTAGGCTCTCTTTGGAGGAAACCAGCAGAACATGATTCAGCGACTACTTCATTTTTTTTCAGCAAACACAAAACCTCTTCGCCTCTTCGGCGCATGGGCAATGCTTCTGAGTGCGGCCGTAATGGCCTTTACTCAGGAAGCCGGAGTGAGTGCCGGTGGAAAGTGGCTAGCCTATAGTAGCGAAGACAAGATGACGGCGGCGCAGAAGCGTCCGCTTCGAGTTGCCGGCCAATAATGAAGATTCCAGCGACGACCGTTCAGCTCGAGTCCTGCTGTTCTGCAGCAACGGAAAATATGAACTCGGCGACTTCCGCCCAAATACTCGAATGGCTGGCCCAAACCGTCCGAGCTTTTGGGGACGGCCGCAGATGACGGTGCGAGTGCGAGTGGATCAGAGCCACGACAAGCACAACTGGAATTGGGTAAACGGCAAGTTCCTCGCCATGGACAAGGACACAGTGCGAGAGATGATCGGCGCACAGGTTTTCAATATTCAGTTCATGACTCCGCGCGGTCCGCAGATCGCCGAGTTTTCACCCGCCGGACTCGACTTAGTGCAGGTCAAAAAGGCCTGCGATCTGAAGCCGAAGAAGCCATAAGTCTTTCAACACAGGGGACACAGAGGCCGGCACAGGGCTGGGTTAGTATCAGAGCATGACACGACTCGGCCTGGCGATAGCCTTTCTTACGGTCGCAGTCCTGGTCGTGGAATTCTTTCGGCATCGGCGAACGGGACTTGCCTGGTATGGCTGGCTCGGGCTGGCGGGATTGTTCATCGCCGAGGCGCTGCTGCTTCGCGGCGTCGAGCCGGTGCCAGTATTTTTTACCCCAATCGCATGGACTTGCTACATTCTCATTGCCGACGCCGCAGTGTTCGCGATCAGCGGACGTTCCCGACTGCATGACAATCCCCGGCAATTCGCGATCGTCGCTCTTCTTTCGATTCCTCTCTGGCTGATTTTCGAAGCCTACAATCTGCGTTTGGAAAATTGGATCTACACCGGCGTGCCGCAGCCGTGGCCGCTGGCCACGCTTGGTTATGGATGGTCTTTCGCGACTATAACGCCGGGGATCTTCGAGACGGCCGATTTGGTCGAATCGTTTGGCTGGTTTAAGCCGTCAAGACCGATTCAGTTCTCGCCGTTGGTGCTGCGAGTGTTTGTCGTCTTCGGTGCAGCCTGCCTGCTGGCGCCCCTGGTGACGCCGCAAGCCGTGGCCAGCCGTTGGTTCGCGCTGGTGTGGGTTGGATTTATCTTCCTGCTCGATCCCATTAACTATAATCTCGGCTTGCCTTCATTGGTCGGAGACCTGGCTCGCGGATACCGCGGGCGATTCTATTCTCTGCTGGCGTCGGGATTCGTTTGCGGCTGGCTGTGGGAGTTCTGGAATTACTGGGCAGCGGCAAAGTGGCATTACATTTTTCCCGTGCTGCAGGAGTGGAAGATTTTCGAAATGCCGGTTCCCGGATACCTTGGCTTTCTGCCCTTTGCGCTGGAATGTTTCGTTATGTATGTGACCGCGGCGTCGGCGTTACGTCTATTAAAGGTTGAAGGCGAGGGCCGAACGCATTCGTTGCGGCCTAGTCGACAATTGCAAGATTCGCAGTGAGCGGAGCGATTTCAATCAAGAACCAGGAGAACACGATGAAGAATGCAATCGCAGTGTTCGCATTGTTGTTGGCAGTTGCGGTTCTACCTGCGCATGCGCAGGAAAAAGCGAAAACGGCCAAGCCGCCGGTCAGCACCCGGCAAGCCGTGCTCGATCAGTGGAACGATATCGGACGCAAGCTGATCGCAATGGCAGAAGATTTTCCCGAAGACAAGTTCGATTTCAAGCCCACGCCGGCGCAGCAAACATTCGCGCAGCGCGCGGTCCATGCTGCCGCCGTTAACTACTTCTTCACCAATGTGGCCCTGGGCCAGAAACCACCTACGATAGAGTCGGCCAATCCGGAGCAGTACAAGACCAAGGCGGACATAGCGGCTTTCGTGAAGAAATCGTTTGCCGACGGCGCCGCTGCCATCAAGCAAACGGACATGAATAAGATTGTTACCGATCCTTTCAGCAAAGAGCGGCTGCGGGTGAGCGACTTCGCTTACGGTTTCGTCGAACATTCCGGGGAGATCTACGGTCAGCTTGCGGTGTACTATCGCGTCGCCGGACTGGTGCCTCCGGAATCGCGTCCGAAGAAATGACGCTATTGGCCCTCTGGCGCGATCTGATATTGCTCCAGCTTGCCGTCGGTCATCTCATATGTCCAGACGCGAAGAGCTTTTGCAGGGAACTTAACGCGATAAACCCGCAATGTCATTCCTCCGCGGAGCGCTTGTCGCGTCTGGACGAATTCCTGCGGCGCTCCTAGAGGCGCAAGACCGCTGGCAAAATCCTTGAGCGCCTCCCGGCTGAAATAGAAGTTTGCGTCGTCGGTAAAGAGCGAGCGGTCGATCTTGCCGTGTTGCAAGCCGGCAAAAATCTTCCGCGCCTGCTCCAACTTTTGCTCCGCCGTGGGGTCGTCCGACGCCAGCAATAGCGGCGAAATAGCCCGTGCAATCGCGCCCGCTGCGGGAGCCGCGTCTTGATTGGTAAGCACAGCGACGGCCACACGCTCGTCCGGAAATACGATGTTGTCTGCGGTAAAACCTGACACTTCCCCGCTGTGCGAGATGGCGCGATGGCGGTTCTCGGCGTCGACAAAAACTCCGAGCCCGTAAGTTGTGCCCAATCCGTTCTTGAGCAGGACTTCAGTTTCCATCTCCCGATAGGATTCCGGTTTGAGCACGGTCTGATCGATCATGGCGATATCCCAGCGGGCGAGGTCGTCGACGGGCATGGCGAGTTCACCGGCGGCAAACATCCATCCCTGGCCCTCGGCGGGCGCGGGGCGCAACGGGCCGAGGCCGTAACGGATGTAGCCTTCAGGATCGGAAGAACCAAGCTTCTGCTGATCGGAGTTGACCGCATTGCGAATACCCGCCGGCGCCAAGATCTGATCGCGAACGAATTCGAAAAATGGCGCGCCGCTGGCTTTCTCGATAATTACTCCGGCGATCACGTAATTGGTATTGCTGTACTGCCACTTGGTTCCAGGATCGAAATCGAGCGGCTTGCGCGCCCAGCCGTCCATGATTTTCTCCGCGGTCGTCGGCTGCAGGATCCAGGGCATCGCGTAGTCTTGCGGCCAGAAATCCTGATATCCAGAAGTGTGGGAGAGCAGTTGACGAATCGTCACCTCGTCGGCGCGCGTAAGATCGGGCAGGAACTTCGAGACTTTGTCGTCGAGTGAAAGCTTGCCGCGTTCCTGCAGCAGCAGAATGGCCGCGGCGGTGAATTGCTTGCTGATCGACCCGACGCTGTAGCGCATCTCCGGACTCGCTGAAGTTTTCGGATTGAGGCGGGCGTCGCCATACGCGTGCAGGTAGGCGATTTTCCCGTCTTTCACGATCGCAATCGATGCGCTGGGAACGCCGGTGCCAGCGAGCGTGTCGGTCGCAATTTTGTCGATCTTTTCGCGCAGATCGGGCGAAAGACTGCTTTGCGTCTGCGCACAAACCAGGGTGGCAGCGAGAAGAATGACAAGCGAAACAAATTTAGGATTACGCACGTTTCTCTCCTTTATGAAAAGCCGACGGCGCTGTACACATGCAAATAACGAACTGCGGGTGAAACCGCAGTATACTTGCGTTCGGGGCCATGTGTCCTAATGGGGGCTAACATGAATCGCAAACCACTTCTGGTTCTTGCTTCTCTTCTTCTGACACTCGTAATCGTATCGCTCGGGGCGCTTGCGCAACAACCGTCTCCGGCAAACTCCGCGGATGCATCGAACTCCACCACCGTGCGCGGTTGCCTGAATCTTTCACGCGGCAATTACATTCTGGTGGAAGACAAGAGTGGACTGCCGTATGCGTTGCGCGGCGTAGGCAGCAAGCTGAATGGATTCGTTGGCCACGAAGTGGAAGTCACCGGCCAGTTGCATCCGGGATCGATGAAGACCGGCGTGCGATCCAGCAAAGACGGCAGCAATCCCTCCGACACCGTGCATGGAGTAGACGGCGTCCCGCTGCAGGTGGCCGATGTCACTAAGGACGTGCGCGAGGTGGCGAAACACTGCAAGGCAGCGGACGAACAGTGAACTGCCCGTAATCGCGCTCCGAGGAGCCGAACGAGTCCAAACCCTGTTCGTTGATTGGCCGCTTGGCCGCGTCTCGGGCGGGCATTTCGGACTGCGCCGGTTTCGTGTCGAACCACCTGGATTCGGCGTATCAGCGATCCACCGCCAGCCGCGACGACGTTCTCACGGAGGCAGCCAAACGCCACCGAGTGGATGCCGAGAAACTACAGAAAGTCGTGGCGGAGGAGCTGGCCGCGAAACAAGATAAAAAAAACGAGGCCAAAGCAAAGCCGAAGAGCCGCAAGACGACCGCGTAGGTCAATCCATGAGATTTGTGGCGGAGTGCGAGTCTCGCACTCCGCCCTTTTTCATTGCTTTGGAGTCCGGTCGAAGCCTTTCATAACTCGTCGGATTGTAAGGTCATAACCACTCTGGGACTACGCATCCAGAACGGAGCCCATTGAATGCAATCGTCCGATGGAAGCTCGGTTGACCGGGCGGCCCAATAAATAACGGCCCTTAATGCCCATAGCACCGCGCTCATCGTAGTTCGACATCAAGACGCAACACAAAGCTCTCGAAGACCCTCTGCAAAGAGTCCGGCGAAATATTCCCGATCTGTTCGTGTCGCTCCCAAGAGTACAAAACATTGCGGTGTTCAGTATTGACCAGTAACGGCCCGTTAGTAACGTCTAGCATGCTGATAAAGGGCGCCCCAGCCGCGAGCACCCAAGGAATGACGACGAGTCAAATCCAGTTCGAATTGATCTGTGTGCAGCGCCTTGAAAGTTTGGCAGACGGACTAAGGTTCTGCGCTGCATCAGAGCGAGTTCTTTAACGAGTTCACACTTGAATGGAGAAAACAATGTTGAAACGTATTTTGGCCGTAACAACTTTGATAGCGATTGCAAGTCTAACCGCTGTCGCCTCGGACCGCGAGGACGATGTCAGCCGCACCCACAAAGCTGCCCAGGTCTTCCATGAAATCATGAACACCCCAGATCAGGGCATCCCGTCGGATCTTCTGGAATCGGCGAAGTGTATCGCCATCATTCCAGGGGACGTGAAGTTCGCCTTTATATTCGGGGGCAGCTACGGCAGGGGAATAGCAACCTGTCGCACCGAGCATGGCTGGAGCGCTCCCATGTTTGTGGCCATTGATAGCGGAAGTGTGGGTTATCAGATCGGGGGCTCTTCCACTGACATCGTGATGCTCTTCATGAACGACCACGCCTTGCACAGCCTGCTTAGCGACAAATTCAAGCTCGGAGCCGACGCCTCTGTGGCCGCCGGGCCGGTGGGCCGAAATGCCGCGGCTGGCACTGACCTTAAACTGAATGCGGAGATTCTGTCTTATTCGCGTTCCAAAGGCGTTTTCGTTGGTGTGAGCCTGGATGGCGCCGTGGTGCAGGCCGACAAAAGTGGAGACAAAGCCATGTATGGCGACGACGTAAACCGCCATGAAATTCTTGACGGCAAGGTAGCTGTGCCTGCTTCGGCGGAAACGCTGCTGCACGAACTTGGTGGATACGCCCACGTAGCGAAGGCGGAATAACGGCTACTGACGAAAGCGCGATTTGCGATGGTTTGGGCGATTGTTCATGTACGGCACGCGCCCAAACCTCGCTTCCGCAGTCCAAAGGGAATGGACTACGCGGGCCGCACGATTGCACAGTCTGAGCCACGGAGAAGAGGGTATCAAAATGAAAAGGAACAGATCATTCCCGGCTCTAGTATTTGTTGTAGTCCTGGGCATTGGCGCAGGGTTGGCGTATGCCACGCATATGTCGATGCCGGTCGGGAACACGACGTGGGCAACGGTCCCGCTGCATTCCTGCGGCATTGTTGGCGTCAGCACTGGCTCGACCGAACGATAACGGATGACTTGCGGATGCTCTTTCGAGAGCACCATCACGCCTGCCGAATAGCGCAATTGGTGTCCGGCGGTGCTGGGCTTTTCCAGTTCGCTGACACCGTGGTAAACGATCAGCCAGCCATGCCGAGTCAGGATTGGCGGAGTGCCACCGCCGATTTTAAAGCGCTCCCAGGGCGACACTGGGGTCGCCAGCCGATGATGAGAATTAAACAAGCCTAGGTGACCAGGCTCGGGGCTGTCCAAGGCCATCGGGCAGTAGGAAATCCAGATGCTTTCATGATCGAGTTCCACCACCCGCGATTCAGCCTGGCACGCGGTTTCTTCGGGGCGAGTGCCAGGGAAAAGGGGTCTGTGGAGGATGGCCATCTGCATTTTCCCGGCGTGATTGGGAATGGCGACGGGGAAGAGGCTGGCATCCTTGTTGTCCACGTGAACGAAATCGATGCCTTGAAACTCAGCAAAGGTCGCGAGCCCCAGTCGCTTCCAGTGGAACAGGCCCTTCGATAAAGCTAGAGCAATTCGCGGACCTTCAGGCGAAAAAGCCGTATAGGTCATCATGTAGCTCTGCAGCGGTTCCACGAACGTGATGCGGGGATCTTCGCAGCCCCCACTGCCGTCAAGGTGCGGCTCATAGTCAGCTTCCGGCTCCAGTGCGATGCCGAGCCGCTCGACGCCTGCCGGATCGCCGGCTTTATTGAACCGCACTCGCGCAATGCCAATGCGCGAGTAATTCCCCCGCGCAACCAGCCGCGGAAAGAGGTAGAGTTCACCGTCAGGTCCACGAGCGGTGGCCGGATTCAGGACGCCTTCGACCTCCTGCACATTCCCCGGCTCCGGCTCCATCAATATTCCTAGCCGTTGCAACTTAAGTCCGCTGATCAAATCCTTTTCGGCGATTGGCATAACTTTACGCCGCCTTACTATCGACTGCTAAACACGCAATGATGGTTTGGATAATCCGCTTGGTCTCGTTGGGGTCCTTAACCGGAATGCAATCCACTCCCGCTGTTTCAGCAGGGTAGTCATTGCCGCCCACGTACAAGGCGTCGCCGACATAAATCATCTCTATTTATCGAAATACCGAGCAGGTCTCGCAGTTTTCCGATGCCGTAGGCCTTGTCAATGCCAGGCTTCGTAATAGATGTCGAGCCCCCGATTCGGACAGAAAACTCGGGAATGAAGGTGTCAAGAATCGCTTTGATCTTCTTCCGCTTGGCGAAATCGGGGTCCCATTTTTCCTTTTCTTCCAAGGGAGCTTGCTGACCTAAGGCAGAAAATGTTATCTGGCTACCCCGTGCCTTAATCCGCGGCTAACCAGGATTTGAGTCCCGGAGACCGCGTCGAAGGTTTGGGCGACTTCGGAATACCGACGGGAGAATTCGGCACAGTTCGGCAAGTGAATGAAGATGACGCGCTCGTCAAATGGGATGACGACGGTCGCGCGAGACTTCACCAACCTTCGCTCAAGAAGCTTTAGCGCCAGCACCAGTCCCGCATATTCGCTTCGATTTCACGGAACCGAGACTGCCCGACGATCAATTCTGATCAGTTTTGCGAAGGCCAAGGTTTGATACTAGCGTTGATTTGAACGGAATCCGGATCCGGACGATCACGCTCCGATTTTTCGCCCAGACTTTTGACCTCACGGTGTCCAAGCAAGTCGGGGCACTGTGCGGTGTCAACTGATTCCAAGGGCGTAGCGAAAATGCTAAGGATCGGCATACAAGATCTTGGCTCTTGGCAAATCGGAGCCGCGCTCTTTCACTTGGGCCACAGCTTCGTTCGTCTCCTCACGTTCGTGATCGCACTCGTCCTGCTGCTTTCCGCTTGTCCTGCGCGTGCCGACACTTCCACGCCACAGGAGCGCGAGTAAATCACTTCCGCGCTTCTGACACGCGGTTCTCCAAAAGGGCCCTGACACGCCGTCGCTTTGTAACCCCCAGGCCCGGCGATTGCTCGGCAGGCCTCTGCCGTGTGAAGGCTGCGGGTGAATTTGAGGGACTGCGTTGAATCTGCGGCAAGACTCGACTGATCAGTGAGTTACTGAGAGTTTGTTTTCAGCGCAAGAGCATAGCGTCAAGTTTCTCAGTCCAGCAACAGTCCATTTACGCTCTGGGGCAACAGGCGCCACCCTGCCTCTTGGCGTGTTCTGCATACACAATGGCGTGTTCCGCATGGTAAATAGCTGGACGGCGATCTAGAGTAAGGAGCATGTACAACGCAAAAGCTTATTCCGCCGCCAGCGCAACATCCCCTCTCACACGAACAACGATCTCGCGACGCGATCCCACAGAACGGGACGTACAGATCGAGATCCTCTTCTGCGGAATCTGCCATTCCGATTTACACGCGGCCCGGAACGAATGGAGCGAGTTCATGTCGACGACTTATCCAATCGTGCCGGGTCATGAGATCGTTGGACGCGTCACGAAGGTCGGCTCAGCCGTAACCAAATTCAAGCCCGGCGATCTCGCCGCAGTAGGCTGCCTGGTCGATTCGGATGGCACATGCCCTGAGTGCCGCGCCGGCTTTGAAAACTTTTGCCCCAACTTGACCCTCACGTTCGGTATGCCGGACAAGCACTTGGGCGGGGTGACGTATGGTGGCTACTCCGAGAGCGTCGTTGTGGACCAAAAATTCGTGTTGCGGGTTCCGTCGAATCTGAACCTGGCTGCTGCTGCCCCATTGCTCTGCGCAGGCATTACGACGTACTCGCCAATGCGCCGGTGGAAAGTGGGCAAGGATAAGAAGGTTGGCGTAGTAGGGCTCGGTGGACTGGGTCACATGGGAGTGAAGTTCGCTCGGGCGTTCGGAGCCCACGTAGTTGTTTTTACGACCTCTCCCAACAAGAAAGAAGATGCACTTCGATTAGGCGCCCACCAAGTCGTGGTTTCTCGTGATGCGAACGAAATGCAGAAGCACGCCGGCAGCTTCGATTTCATTCTAGACGCGGTTTCAGCCGATCACGACATCAATGCATATCTCAACCTGCTCGCCCGCGACGGTAATCTCACGATTGTCGGCGCGCCTGCGCAGCCTCTCGGAGTGGCTGCCTTCGCTCTGATTATGCGCAATCGCAACTTCTCCGGCTCGAACATTGGCGGCATCCGCGAAACGCAGGAAATGCTCGATTTCTGCGGGCAACACAACATCACAGCCGATGTGGAAGTCATCCCAATCCAGACGATCAACGAAGCCTACGAGAGATTGCTCAAGTCGGATGTGAAATACAGGTTCTCGATCGACATGGCCTCTCTGAAATCGGAGTAGATAAATGAACAAGCACCTTCGCTTCTCTGGCAGCACATTTTCGAAATTGGAAGAGCACGGCGTCTCGGCCTCTACAGTCTTGCGCAGGATGTACTCATGGTGACTGTTCTTGTTGTGGCCGATCAGATCTGTAAGGGGTTCAGTCTGCCAATTGCGATCTTTCTGAGCGGCGTGGGCCGCTTCTCCAGGGAATCGATCACCTGATCGACCGAGAGATTCGACGCTTGGCAGGCTTCCTCGAGCGATTTGTTGCCTCCGCCGCAGTAATCAATACCTAGCTTTTCAAAGACTCTGTGACGCCAATTCCTGATTGCTCGCGGGCAACGTGATTTCCACGCCCGCAGCGGACCGTTTGCACGAGACGCAGTAGAAACGAAGCTAGCCGGTGACGCACTGTGGTAAACGAGAGTTCTTCGATGATCCCTACCAGTCGGCGCAAGCGAGAACCAACCACCCGTAACACCTTCAACGCCACCTGAGGATGGGCGAGACATAATGCCTGAAAATCCTGTTTGCTGATAAACAGCAGCGTGGCTTCGTCGATCGCGGTTACAGACGCGGGGTAGTTCCCGCCATCTCAACCTTTTCCCAACTGCGGGTCTTGGCACTGCGACGGACGAAGGGGCCATCCGACCCAAGAATGCCATTGATCCACTTGGGGCAGCGGCAGCGTTTGTAATTAATGTCGTCGGAAGGGCGGGGAGGATAGTGGCGGGAGTAAACACAGAGCATGGAATCAGCACCTTTGCCGAATCCATTGTGTGTTTATTGTACGATTTTTTCTATATTCTTATAACTTGTTTATTATCAGTAGTTTATAGTGGTGGAGGCGGCGGGAGTCGAACCCGCGTCCGAAAAGGTTACTGGTCAAGAGCCTACATGCGTAGTCCAGTTCATGCCCCAGGCATTACCCTGGGACGTTCGCGGCCCGCGCTCAGAACGGACAAGAAACGCGTTCCGCTAGCCTGAAGATCTCGTCCCCTCAGCCCAGACGTAGCCGAGCGAACCAGCCCGCTGTGCGACGTTCTTCGAAGGCCCACGGGCGAAGCCTCCGGGAACGGCTACTTAAAATTAAGCAGCGTATGCCATTTGTGTATTGGCAACTATTGTTTTGCACGCGATTGCGGGTGTGTGCACCCCGGCATGCCTCTTGGCCGCAAGCATCTCCGTCGAAGCCGTGACGCCCCCATTATGGGATGGCCGATTCAAAGAACAAAAGCTCAAAGAGCTAATTCCAGACTAGGTCGCCCCAGAATGGAAGTCAAACACTGAGTTAGATGACCAAAGTCGCGCGCCGGACTCCCCGGATATCGACCTGCTGCGCGCCTAGCGGAATGGATTCACCACGCGAACGCCGTCAATTTCCTGACCTTCCTGCAAGTCCTCAGAAAAGAGAATCCTGCATCCCGTTTGCCCAGCGGCCCGCACGACCAGAGCATCCCAAAAAGAAAAGCTGTGCAAGCGATGCAGGTCGATCGCAGCCAGAACGTCGGCAACCTCGGGCGCGGCGACATCGAACTCGGCCAGTAATTCGACTTTTCGGCGGGCCACGCGCACGTCTACCTTGAGTTTTCGGGTGACGGTAACGAAGTACTCCTGCAGAACCTGTAGCGATACCACGCCAGTTCCCTCCCGGCGATGCTCCGCCACCAGATCCACTGCGCGATGTTGCTTCGCAGGTGCAGCGCTGTCATCCGCATACACCAGAACATTGGTATCGAAGAAACTACGAGCGCTCATGGATTTCCTCGCGGTTGAACCGCCAGCCTTGCGAATTTCCGTGACCGGAAAGCCGTTTGAACTCTTCGATACTCTTTTCGGGATCGTCTCCGCCAGCCAGCTTCTGCAAATAGTCGCGGACCAATTGGTTCAAGCTCTTGCCCAAAGCCTCGGCCTTCTTTCGCGCTTTCGCAAGGGTTTGCTCGTCGATGGAAAGAGTGACATTCATGTTAACATTATACGTGTGCACATATTACGTGTCAATATTGAATTACAATTGACATGCATAAGCAATATATGCAAGCATAGTTATGCAAAAGGAGCTGGCCATGAGTTCGGTCGTATCGAAGTCCTCCTCTGATTTGGTTCGGGAATATGCGCAGCGAACATACCTAAGCCCTGCTCGCAATCGCCGAGAGAAGACAGTTACGATAAATGCCGGCCAAGTTCAAAAAGGCGTGGCTCTGCAAAATCGCGTGTCACTGGTGTGCCAAGCGCTGAAATCAAAGAAATTCTTGCAGGCAAATGGCTTGACCCTGATCTCCGAGGCCGGTCCTCCTTCGGGTCAGAGCACCACCGTGACCTATACCTACGAATTTGTTGACTCCGTTCCTGCACCCACGAGCGGCAACGACGATTGGGAGCGCCTGCGTGGTGCTCTGAAGGAAGTGTTTGCCGAACTCGGCGGGGGCGAGGCGTACTTGCGCGCTGAACGCGCCTCTTTTGAAGATGCCACGCAGCGCAGAGAAGATCCCAAGTGAGCCGAATCTATTGGGACTCAATGTTGTTCATCTACTGGCTGGAGGACAATCCTCATTTTGCAAAGAGAGTCGCGGCCATTCATACTCGCATGCAAGAGCGCCACGACGAACTGATCACGAGCGCGTTTACTCTGGGAGAAGTCCTGGCAGGAGCACATCGTAGGGGAGTTGCAAAAGCTGCGATTGAGGTGCGCGGCCTCCTGCAGAATCTGCTGTCTGAGATCGTTCCCTTTACGACCGAAACCGCTGACCACTACGCCCCGATTCGCGCTATGCGCGGCATCGCTTCGCCCGATGCGATTCATCTCGCTTGCGCTGCCACCGCCGGCACCGATCTTTTCTTGACCAACGACAAGAAGTTGGCCGGCAAAATTATTCCGGGGATTCAATTCATTGCGGCGCTCGACACCCCGCTACTGTAGCGCTCCTCTCACGCCGCTCTGTCGTTCTCACCGAATTTTCTCTGCGTGTTTCCGCGTTCCATGCTCGTGAACTCCGTCCGGTTCTTCGGCAGGCTCTCCGGATACTCCCGCTGCAGAAACTCGACCAGCTTTTCACGGACGTAGCAACGCAGTCTCCACGGACCTTGAAGAATCGGTGGCGCTCATCAACGCGCGCAACTCGACGACGCGATCGTTCGTGTTTGTCACCTGCAGGCCCCAGACTTTCTTGTCCCACAAGTTGGTCGTTTCCAGGATATGAAGCAGTTGCTGGCGCACCGCGTCGACCGGCACTGTGTAATCGGTATAGACGAATACCGTGCCGAGCAAATCGGCGCTGTGGCGGGTCCAATTCTGAAACGGTTTTTCGATGAAATAAGAGAGTGGCACGACCAGGCGCCGCAAATCCCAAACTCGCACGATAACGTAGGTCATGGTAATTTCTTCGATCCATCCCCATTCGCCTTCGACGATGACCACGTCTTCGAGATGGATCGGCTGGGTCAGGGCAATTTGGATTCCGGCAAAAAGATTGTTCAGCGTGCTCCGCGCAGCGAGGCCAGCGATCAGGGCGGCGAGCCCCGCCGAGGCAAATAAGCTTTCTCCCAGATGGCGAATGCTGGGAAAGGTCATGAGCATGACCGCAATTGCGATGAGCACTGTCACTACGGCGGCAATGTGACGCAATACTTGCACCTGAGTGCGAATTCGGCGTGATGCAAGGTTGTCCGCAGCCTCGATTGTGTGCGCGCGAGCGACGAAATCCTGGAGCGCGTCGAAAGTGGCCACGGCCGCCCACGCGACCGAGGCAATGAGGACCAGCCCGACCGCGTGACTTAGCCACGAGATGACCTCCGGCGGAAATTCAAGTCCGTGGACGACCAGCAAAATCGCAAGAGCGGGCAGAATTAATCTCGCCGGCCGTTGCTGGTAACGCACCAGCAATTCCCAGAAAATTCCGCGCTGGCGGGCCGACATCCGGCGGGCCAACTTAAATGCAATCCAATGAGCCGCGAGGGCGATCGCGATGGCCGCCGTCACCAGCAACACTGACCAAATCCAGCTTCGCCAGTCAGCCAAACGCAGGCCTAGTTGATGAATGCGTTCAGGCACAATTGGAGCAAATACGAAACTTAGAATATTTTTCATCGAGATACTTAAGATGCGGTTCGGAAGGCTGGCGTTTGCGAGCGGTTGGTTCCCGCAAACGGTGTAAGGGACGCGCGACGAGGCAGTAGAATGTCATCGCTTGCACTGGAGGCTGTCGATGAAGGACGCTGAAAAAGAGACTCGGGCTATAGCGGAAAAAAAGCTGCAGAGGTTTATCGCAAAGTTTGAGCCGAAACACCAGGCATTGATCCGGAACCTGCGGCGAGAACTACGGAAGCGTCTTCCGACGGCGAACGAACTGGTCTGGGACAATTACAACTTTTTTGTCATCGGGTATTCGGCGACGGAGCGGCCTTCCGACAGCGTAATCTCGATCGCCGGCGCGGCGAATGGAGTGGGACTGGCGTTCTATCGTGGGGCCACCTTGCCCGATCCGCACAAGATTCTGGAAGGCTCGGGAGCGCAGAACCGTTTTCTCCGAACGGACACGGCAGTGATTTTGAAGCGGCCGGAAGTCGAAGCGTTGATCGTGGCTGCGATCCAGCAGAACACCGCGCCATTTCGCAAGAGCGGCGGCGGAGAATTGATTATCCGATCAATTTCAGCGAAGCAGAAACCGCGGCGGAAAAAATGATTTCGTGGAGCGGTATTCCCACTGTGATATACGCCAGCTAACAAGCTGTTTGTTGGGATCAAGATCGAAAAATTTGCTAATATTGTCTTTAGCCACGGCGGGGTTCGATGGCGGAAGCGCTCTGCTTACCGTAGACCCCGATCAGCCGGGGCTTTTGGCTCCGGACTTCAACCTTGGAGCTGTCCATGAAAAAGTCTGACCTGCTGCAGAACCCCGTAGAACATTACGACATTAAATCCGTCAACGTCGTTCCCATGATTGAAATGATGGAAAAAACGGCGTTTCAGGCCCGGAATTTGGCGCGTGCCGCAAGAATCGTCGACGAGATGGTCTGCGACAGAGAATGCGGCATCATTCTCACACTGGCCGGCAGCCTGATCTCAGCCGGGCAAAAACACATAATTCTCGACCTGATGCGCTCGAATATGGTCGATGCCATCGTCTCGACCGGGGCAAATATTGTGGACCAGGATTTCTTCGAAGGGCTGGGATTCCGTCACTATCAGGGTTCGCCGTTCGCTTCGGACAACGATCTGCGGGAACGGCACATCGACCGCATCTACGACACCTTCATCGACGAGGACGAACTGCGGGTTTGCGATGAGACGATCTGTAAAATTGCCAACACTCTGCAGCCGCGCCCTTACTCCAGCCGCGCCTTCATCTACGAAATGGGGAAATACCTTGACCAGCATGCTCCGTCCGCTGACAGCATCGTGCTGGAGGGCTACCGCCGCAGCATCCCGATTTTTGTGCCAGCTTTCTCGGATTGCTCGGCAGGCTTCGGACTGGTTTTTCACCAGGTTTCGCGACAACGGTCTGGCGAGGCTTATGTTTCCATTGATTCCGTGGCCGACTTCCGTGAACTGACCCAGATCAAGGTTGAGTCGGGCGTAACCGGACTCATAATGCTCGGAGGCGGAGTGCCCAAGAACTTCGTGCAGGACATCGTCGTCTCAGCCGAGTTCCTTGGTTATGACGTCGAAATGCATCGTTATGCCGTGCAGCTCACCGTAGCCGACGAGCGCGATGGAGCGTTGTCGGGTTCAACGCTCAGAGAGGCCAATTCCTGGGGCAAGGTCGATTTGGGCAAGGAGCAGATGGTCTATGGAGAAATAACCGTGACGCTCCCTCTGATCGCCGGCTACGCCTATCACAAGGGAAATTGGAGAAATCGCAAGGCGCGCAAGTTCAACGAAATCTTCGCGGCGCCTTCGACGCTGAAGGCCTCTGGCTATGCGGAATTGACGACGGCGAAATAGAGAACCGGAAGGGGATGGAGGGCCCGCCGACGGGTCTTCCATCGCCGATACTCTGCCTAGCCCCCGACCAGATCCAGAAACGCCTGATGCACGCGCGAATCGCGTGACAACTCCGGATGAAATGTCGCCGCCATGATTTTTCCCTGGCGGACGGCAACCGGTTCTTCGCCTTCTGTGGCGATTACTTCGACTTCCGGGCCGACGCGCTCGATTTTTGGCGCGCGGATGAAAACCATCTCCGCGGGATCGCCGAGAAACTTCCCTTCCCGGATGGAGCTTTCGAGCTGGCGTCCGTAGGCGTTGCGGCGGATAGAAATGTCCAGCACGCCGAGGCCGGGCTGCGCGGGATTTTCGACTTCCTTTGCCAGCAGGATGGCTCCAGCGCAGGTGCCGAAAGTCGGCTTTACCCGAACGAACTCTTTCAGCTTTTCGAATCCGGCAGCGCCGAGGAGTTTCAGAAATGTGGACGACTCGCCGCCTGGAATTACCAATCCATCGATCTCATCGAGTTGTTCCGGCTTTTTGACCAGCACAGCCTTGGCACCCAACTCTTCGAGCCGCTTGCGATGGGCGTCGAAATCGCCCTGCAAAGCAAGAACTCCGATTGTCATTGTGCTTGCTGCCGATTTTTTCATGTGACTTCCCTGCCTACGGTAACAGATGAACGCAGCGAAACCGGCGATGCAATCACGGGTGGTACCGCAGAAAGCCGAGCCCCACCCGCATGTGGTGCATCAGGCTGTCTGGCAGGCTGGCCGCAATGGTCAACCCCAATGCTGCATGAACCAAGCCGAGCGGATAAATGTTCCGGAAGCGCCGAAACATTTCGCAGAAGAACAAGGCCCCGAGGAAACTCAGAAATGTAAGCGCCGGGCTGGGAATGTGAGCAACGGCAAATAAGCAGGACGAATACAACAATGCCCGCCGCGATCCGAGAAACGTCTCCAACCGGACGAACATGAAGGACTGCAAAATAAACTCCTGCAGCAGCGACCACACTGCATACTGCCATGCTCTCACCCATGGAAGCGGCTGAGGCGGACCCGACGGCCTCGTCAAAATGCCAAGTCCCACAATCACGCCGACTAACAATAAGCCTGCAGCCACAATGGTCACGGCCCCCGAAAACGGCCGGTTCAGGCCCAATTCACGCGCGCTATAGCGGCCGCGCAAAGAGAGTCCCACAGTTGCCAAGGCGGCCGCCCAGCAGACGTAGGTATTGAAATGCCCTTGCGGAGTCCATACCGCAATTAAAATCAGCCCGAAGACCACCGCTACTTCGAGCAGGCCGGAACGGCCCGCAACACGGCTGTCGTCAGACCTCTCCGCAATGAGAACCGGTGGTGGGGAAAAAGAGGAAATGAAACTTTTCGACTCGCTGGCCATCCTAGGAATCTACTAAGGTGGGAGAAGTCACCATCCTTGTGCACAGAATAGCACGGTTTGGCGAGGGGGCGAACTGAATGAGCGAGAGCCAGCAGACCCGCGTGGTGATCGTCGGAGCCGGGTTCGGGGGCTTGCGGGCGGCACAAAGACTGGCCCATACCGCGACCCGCATCACCCTTATCGACCGCAAGAACTACCACAACTTTCAACCGTTACTTTACCAGGTGGCTACGGCCGGGCTTTCGCCGGGCGAGATTGCCACACCCATCCGCTGGATCATGCGCGACCACCGCAACGTCGAAGTGCTGCTGGGCGAAGTGCAGGAGGTTGATCTCCAGAACCGAATCGTCAAGCTGCCCGATCTCGAAGTTCCCTATGATTATCTGATTATCGCGGCGGGGGCGACGCACGCTTACTTTGGACATCCCGAATGGGAGCCGTTTGCTCCCGGATTGAAGACGATCGAGGATGCACTGGAAATCCGCCGGCGTGTGCTGCTGGCCTTCGAACTGGCGGAGCGCCATGCCGCGAGCGGCGAACCGCCCATGCAGTTGAACTTTGTGATTGTCGGCGGAGGGCCGACAGGAGTCGAGTTGGCGGGGACTCTCGCGGAGATTTCCCGACGGGTGCTGGCAGACGAATTTCAGTCGATCGATCCCAAGATGACACGGATCATCCTGCTCGAAGGCGGGCCGCGAGTATTGCCGACTTATCCGGAAGATCTTTCGCGTAGCGCCGAGGAACAACTCCGTCATCTCGGTGTCGAGGTGCATACCTCGGCTATGGTCACCGGCGTTGAAGCTGCAGCCGTCCGCATGGGAGAAACCCGCATCCCCGCGGCTGTGATTCTGTGGGCTGCAGGAGTAGCCGCGTCGCCGCTCGGCAAAAAGCTGGGAGCGCCGGTGGATCGCGCGGGACGGGTGCTGGTGAATCCTGACTTGAGCATCCCCGGACATCGTGAAGTTTTCGTGATTGGCGATCTGGCGTCGCTGAAAGATGAACGCGGCCAGATGTTGCCGGGAGTCGCGCCCGTCGCCATGCAGCAAGGGACCGGCGACGGCACGAAACATCGAGCGCGATCTGCACGGCGAGTCGCGGGAGGATTTTCATTACTTCGACAAGGGCAGCCTGGCTACCATCGGACGGGCCGCGGCAGTGGCGCGGTTTGGCAAGGTCCACATTTCCGGCTTTGTGGCTTGGCTCGCGTGGCTGTTCATTCACGTTTTCTTTTTGATCGGGTTCCGCAACCGCGTGATGGTCTTGACGCAGTGGGCTTGGTCGTACTTCACCTATGAGCGTGGCGCCAGGTTGATCACTGGCGCTGAAACCTTGCCCAGCTGGGACGCAACCGCGGCAGACCGCAAACCGGCCGGAACTTCGCAGAGCGAACGCCGGGCCTCGTGATTCCCGCAGCGGTTTTCGAGATGTGACCCGTCCCGCTATAATTTACTTGCCTTGAATTTTCGTCGTCTTACTGTTCTCATCTTTCTCACATTTTCGCTGATTGCCGCGGCCCAGACTCAAGGGACACCCTTCATTGGCCAGACCTTGCTGGTTGTGCCCTTTGAGAACCAGTCGAAGGCCCCTGGAATCGAGTGGATCGGCGATTCTTTTCCCGAGTTGCTGCAGGAGCGCCTCGAGTCGGCGACGCTCTACGTGGTACCGCGGGAAGACCGCCTGCGCGCCTATGATCGCGTGGGCATTCCGGTCCATTTGAGGGCTTCGCGCGCAACGATTTATCGCATTGCCGAGCAGCTCGACGTAGATTTCGTGGTCCTCGGCGAATACAGCTTCGATGGCAGAATTTTCACCGCAAAGGCGCAACTACTCGACATGCACCGCGAGCACTTGCTGCCGGAGATCACGGAAAGCGGCCCGCTGGTTGAACTCATTGACATCGAAACGGCGCTGGCGTGGGACGTGTTGCGAAATCTTCATCCGCAATTAGCAACTTCGCGTCCACAGTATGTGGCGGAGGCGCCGCCCGTGCGGCCTGGACGCGTTTGAAAACTACGTTCGCGGCGTGATTGCTCCAACCTCGGACGAGCAGATCAAATACCTTCGCGAGGCCGTCCGCCTGGGCCCCGACTTTCAACGCTGCCCTGTTGCAGCTGGGAGAGGCCTACTACCGCGAGCGAAATTACGCACGAAGCAATCTCATGGCTTTCGCGCATCCCAGAGAACGATCATCGAGCCAACGAGGCCGATTTTTTTGTCGGACTGGCGGCCTACAACCAGGGGGATTTCGCCCGGGCGGAGTCGGCGTTTAATTCCGTGGCGGCGCGGTTGCCGCTGACAGAGATTTACAACAATCTGGGAGTCGTCGCGGGGCACCGCGATCCGAAGGCTGCGCTGCTGTATTTTCAGAAGTCCGTAAACGACGATCCCAACGAACCGGATTACCGATTCAATCTTGGCCTGGCCCTTTATCGGACGGGAGATCTAGCCGGAGCTTCGCGCCAACTGCGTGAAGCAATCTCGCAGCGGCCGGGCGACAACGAGGCGCAAACTCTGCTGGACGCGGCGAGCTCGCGAGGCGGGAATCCGTCGAACCCGAAGCTTCCCCGCGGGCGGCTGCGGACTGACGTACGATGAAAGCTCGTTCCGCCTGCTGGTGCTGTAAAATCGATGCCGCCACCGAACAACGGCTGTCGCGGACCGATCCCCGGACGCACTCTCGATTTCACAGCGACCGTGGCCATCAACTGCTGGGACAAGGGTTCCTGGCAGAAGCCGAAGGGGAATTTCAGGAGGCGATCTCGTTGAATCCCGCGAATGCAGACGCCCATGCAGGCCTGGCAACGGTCTTCGAAGAGACCAATAACTTTTCCGGAGCACGCGCGGAGGCCGAGGCCGCGTTGCAGTCAGCGCCAGTTTGCCGAACCTTTAGTAACCCTCGCCCGGCTCGATTTGCGAGACAATAGAGACGAGGCGGCTGCCGGCGAGAATCGACCAGGCCTTGCGTCTGGAACCCGGCAACGTGAAAGCGCAGGAGTTGAAAAACGAACAGTTACCGCGCGGCTTGCTCAGGAAACGCAAGCCGCGCCCAAACAATGAAACGTTTCTGCCGATTTTCGATTCTGAGCGCGGCGATTCTTTCCCTGCTGTGCATTGCCTCCTCCGCGGATGTCCTTAGAGTTGTGGTCAATGACACGATTCATCCGATTACGGCCGAATACATCGGACGCGCCATCGCTCAGGCCGAACAGAATAAGAGCCAAGCAGTGCTGATCGAGTTAAACACGCCCGGCGGTTTGCTCGATTCCACCCGCGACATCATCGAGAAAATCGAAGCGTCGCATGTGCCGGTTATCGTCTACGTGTTTCCGAGCGGCAGCCGGGCTGCGTCGGCGGGCTTTTTTATACTGGAGAGCGCCGACGTGGCAGCGATGGCGCCGGGCACCAATACCGGCGCGGCTCATCCGGTTTCCGCCTTCGGCGGCAAGATGGACGACACGATGAAGGAAAAAGTGGAGAACGATTCCGCCGCCTTCATGCGCTCTTTCGTTTCCCAGCGCGGACGCAACGTGCAAGTGGCCGAAAGCGCGGTGCGCGAGTCGAAGTCTTTCACCAATCAGGAAGCGCTGAAGCAGAACTTGATCGAGTACATCGCCTCATCGGAAGAAGATTTGTTCAAGCAGATGGACGGCAAGCCGCTGAAGCGTTTTGACGGGCAGTTGGTCACGCTGCATCTGGTGGGTGAACCAGTCCGCGATTTTCATATGACATTGCGGCAGGAGATCCTGGATTTTCTCATGGATCCCAACATGGCGTTCATCCTGCTGGTGGTGGGTGCGCTGGCTCTCTATGTTGAGTTCAATCATCCCGGCGCGGTTCTGCCCGGGACTGGTTGGCGTTGTCTGCATTCTGCTCGCAGTCTTCGCGTTCAATCTCCTGCCTACGCGCTTCGCGGCGTTCGCCCTGATTCTTACTTCTTTTATCCTGTTTGCGCTGGAGGCGAAGTTCACCACCCACGGCGTGCTGGCGATTGGGGGGATCGTTACGCTCACGTTGGGCGCGCTGCTATTAGTGGACGCACCGATCCCCGAGATGCGCGTACACGTTCTCACCGCGCTGGCGGTGAGCATTCCGTTTGGAATTATCACGGTGTTTTTGATGAGCATCGCGATGAAGGCGCGGGCCAACAAAGTGGTGACCGGAACCCAGGGACTGATTGGCGAAATCGGTTTGGCACAAACTGCGTTGAGCCCGCAAGGAAAAGTTTTCGTTCACGGTGAACTGTGGGACGCGATTTCTTCGTCGAACATCGCTTTCGGGACAAGCCGTTGTGGTGCGCCAGGTTGACGGCTTGCAACTCCGTGTGGAACCCAGTGCAGAGAAATCCCCGGCAGCTGTAATCTGACTTCCGTCCCGAATCTCGCGAGACAATACGCCGGCCTCTGAATCACCGTTTTTACCTGCTACTTTGCGTTACAATCCGCCACAGGAAGCATTTGCGGACGGGGAGGCCCACGATGGAGCTTGGATTTGGCTTCACTACTATTCTGGTCGTAATCGTAGTTCTGTACATTCTAAGTTCGATCAAGATTCTGGCCGAGTACGAGCGGGGCGTGATCTTCCGTCTTGGACGTTTGCTCCCCGAGGCGAAGGGCCCAGGACTCATTTTGGTTTTCGCTCCCATCGACCGTATGGTGCGCGTCTCTCTTCGCCAGGAAGCACTGGAAGTTCCGCCGCAAGACATCATCACTCGCGACAACGTGACCTTGAAAGTGAACGCGGTGATTTTCCTGCGCGTGATCGATCCGCGCAAAGCGGTCGTGGAAGTTTCCAATTATGTCTACCAGACCTCGCAGTTTGCCCAGACCACCCTGCGCTCGGTGCTCGGCGAACAGGAACTCGATGAACTGCTGGCCCATCGCGACAAGATCAACCTCCGCCTGCAGAGCATTCTCGACACGCACACCGCTCCCTGGGGCGTGAAGGTGGTGAATGTCGAGGTCAAGCAGGTGGACATGCCCGAATCGATGCTGCGCGCCATGGCCAAACAGGCCGAAGCGGAACGCGAAAAGCGTGTCCAAGATCATCCACGCGGAAGGCGAATTTTCCGCCGCGCAACGCCTAGTGGATGCGGCCAAGCTGCTGGCCACCGAACCGGTCAGCGTCCAACTGCGCTATCTGCAGACCCTGACTGAAATCGGCGTGGAGAAAAACACCACGGTCGTGTTTCCCGTTCCCATGGATTTCCTGGCCGGGGTTCAAAAGCTGTTTGAGAAAAAAGCTTTGGACGCGGATACCAAGGGCTGAGTGATCGAAGCGGGGGGTGAGCAATGGCAGTTGCCACATCGGAAGACACTGAAATAACCCTGGGCACGGGGAAGATGCTGCTGCTGTTCTTCGGACTGGTGGCAGTATGCGCGGTGTTTTTTGCCATGGGATTTTCGCTGGGAAGAAACTCTGTGTTGAAGACCCCAATCGCGGATGCTTCGCCCACCACGCCATCTCCTGCAGTGAATGTCCGGCCTTCGGCGGTGAAAACGGCCGCGTCAGCCCTAACGCCAGCGACTTCTGACGCGGACAAGCAAGCTGCGAAATCGAGTGATGGCGAGAATCCCGCTGAGACCACTACCGCGACAACAATCCCGGCCGCTCCCACGACTCCGGATCCCGCCGCTGCGCCATCGTTGAACGGATATTTCGTGCAAGTCGCCGCGGTCAGCAAGCAGGAAGATGCCGAAGCGCTGGTGGATGCCTTGAAGCGGAAACAGTATCCGGCGTTCTCAGCAAACACAGCTATGGACAAGCTATTTCACGTGCAGGTGGGGCCCTATTCCGAAATCAAAGATGCAGAAGCCATGCGCGCCAAGCTGGTCAGCGACGGTTATAATCCAATCCTGAAAAAGTAATTCAGCGGGAAGGTTTAGTTCGCACCCGCAGCCTGGGCCTTCTGCAGCAAGCGCCGCGCGTTCACGATTAAATCGCTGACTTCGAATGGCTTCATCAGATAAGGAACTTTCTGCTCCTGCAGGAAACTGCGAACTTCCGATTCCGGCGCGCTGGAGAACGTAACCAGCCAGTGCTTCTCAAGACTCGGGCAATGCTCCGCGATCCAGCGCTGCAGCTCCGGCAGTGAACCAGTCCCAGGAACTTTCCCTCCCATGATGACAGCGTCGAAGGATTGACTTTGCAGCAGCAACCGCAATTCTTCTCCCTTCATCGCGGTCACAACTTCCGCGCCGGCGCCGGCCAGCACGTCGCGCTCGAACTCCAGGACCGATTCCTCATCCTCAAGAAGCAAAATGCGTCCCTGAATGGCCGATTCGCGCGGAGGCGCGGCACGGGGTTTCTCCACCGGCGCGATAGTTCCAGCAGAAGGCAAAGCAACGGTAATCACAGCGCCTCCCTCGTCGCGATTGCGGGCGGAGATGCTGCCCCCGTGCTCCTGAATGATTCCGTAGCAAATGCTGAGGCCGAGGCCGGTGCCTTTGCCCACGCTCTTGGTGGTATAGAAGGGCTCGAAAATCCGGTTGGGCTCTTTGATCCCCGGCCCGCTGTCATGGAATTCGACAAGGATGTTGGCGTCTGTGACCGAGGTCGAAACTTTCAAACTACCGCCGCGCCCGTTCTCGAGCATCGCGTCCAGCGCATTGTTGATGACGTTGAGGAACACCTGCTCCAGTTGATGGGGATCGGCGGTGACCAGCGGCAACTCGGTGTTCATGTCGCGTTCCAGCGTGATGTTGTTCACGCGGAGATCGTAATCGCGCAGCGCCAGAGTCTCCTCCAGCACTTTGGAGATTTCGACCATTTGCTTTTGCGGCTTGCGCTGGCGGGCGAAGGATAACAGGTTCTGCACCACTCGGTGCGTCCTCTGCGCCTGCTTGAATAGTTTACCGATAAAGTCTGCCGCGCGTTCGGTCAGTTCCTCACTTTGCAGGAGTTGAGCATAGCCGAGGATTGCAGTCAGCGGATTGTTCAGTTCGTGAGCGACGCCCGCAATCAACTGGCCCACAGCCGACATTTTCTCGCTCTGCAGCAATTGCTCTTGAGTACGGCGCAAATCGTCGTAGGCGCGCGTGGTTTCTTCGTACAGGCGGACGCGTTCGATGGTCGTCGCCAACTGCCGGCCAATGGCGACGAGCAGATTTTCGTCGTTGTCGGTGTAGACGCGTGTCTGGCGACAGGTCAGCCCCATAATTCCGACGCACTTGTCCTTGCCCCACAGCAGCACCCAGATGCCGGAAGCTTCGGCGCGAATGAAATCGGCGACCGTGGCCGGCAAATGAGGCAGAAACTCGGGCGTGATCACCTCGGTGCGTGATCGCGTCACCAGATCGCCGAATCCCTCGGCAAGATCGACTTCGGAGAAGCGCGAGCGATCCGAACTGCGCTGCCCCCAGGTGGCGCGGCGACGGAATTTGGTTCCATCGGGATCGGCCAGGTAGATGGATCCGCCGTCGGCTCCGAGAAGAGAAACCACCTGACGCAGCGTCAGATTGAGGATTTCGTCCAGATCGAACGATTGGGTCGCGATCACGGCCATAGCGTTCAGCGCGTTCAATTCGCGATTGCGGCGGCGAATTTCGTCCTCGGCGCGTTTTTTTTCGGTGATATCGAGCAGGAAGCCCTGGTAGCGCTCGATCTTGCCATTCGCGTCCCGCGTCACGAACGTGCTTTCAAGCGCGGTGAGCAGCGACCCGTCTTTGCGGCGCAGCGCAACTTCAAAGTTGCGCACGAAACTTTTTTCATCGATTTCGCGATGGAATTCCTGGCGCTGCGCTGGAAACGCGTAGATTTCGGTCTCCAGGTCCATCGCCATGATCTCTTCGCGCTTGCTGTAGCCAAGCATGCGGACAAGCGCGTCGTTGCAATCGATCAGCTTGCCGTCCGCGGTCGCAACAAAAACGCCTTCCTGCGCCTGTTCGAAAAGCAGGCGATATTTCTCCTCTGCGGCGCGCCGATCGGTGGTGTCGCGAACCACATGAACGATGCCTTTTTCCGGCCTTCCCTGCTCGGTGTAGGCGGAGGTCGAAATCATCGAATAACCGCCGAAACACGGGTCGGGCGCTTCGTGGAAATCGCCGGCGCCCAGGCAGTAGGGACAGCCCTTCCAGAGTCCGGTCTTGGGCAACACGTCTTCGCAGAGCTGGTCAACGACATCCGCCGGCGCTTGGCCCAGGCGTTCGAGCAGTGCGCGGTTCGCTTTCATGATGCGGAAATTGTCGTCGTGCACCAGCACGAAATCCTGGATCGAATCGAAGGTGTTCGCCCACTGCCGGTGCGAGCGGATGATCTGCTCGACCAGCCGCAGATTCTCGACCGCAAGCCCCAGCTGATGGGCGGTGGTTTCAAGAAACTCCATCTCATCGGGCGTGTATGCCAGGCGATGCCGCGTGCCGAGAGTCAGCACTCCGATGATCGATTTCTTGCCGCGTACCGGAACCAGCACGCAGTGATGGAAGCCTTCTTTCTTCAATTGAAGACCGACCGCCGGATCGGAAGAAGAAGTCTGGACCAGGATCGGGCCTTCGCGGCTTAACGTGTCCTCGAATTTGTCATCCAATGGGCACCGCAGCCGCGTCGTGGACAAATTCCTGGGAAAGGCCGATTTGCTGGACGATCACCATCCGTTCGCCCTCGACCATGCGGAACCAGGCGGCTTTGGCGAGCATCAGGCGCTTCAGCTCTTCGAGCGCCGTCGCCATCATTGGCCCTTGTTCGCGGGCGCGAGTAATGCTGGTGGTGAGCGCATTGACCACCGACAGACGCTGGGTGCGCACGCGCGAATCGTCGAGTACCACCAGCAACATGCTCAATCCCAGGAGCAACTCGGAAACCAGGCTGAACCCCGGCGGCAGGTTGGCAGTGAGCGGCGGCCAATCCAGGTGCATCAGCAGCAGACTGACGGCCAGGAGCCACGAACCGATCTCCCAGCGCGCCCAGCGGAAACGGATCAATTGCAGGGTGGCAGCGAGGGCGAGGAGGCGGTAGCCAACTTCGAGCGCCATCCGCAGGAGGTCGGAATCGGGCCATTGCAACTCGCGAACGAACGCAAAAGCGACCAGCAAGAGCGAGAATACCAGTAGTGCACTGAGAAATTTGCGGGGGTGGCAATAGACCAGCGCGCCCAGGGCAAATAGCGAGACCGAAAGCACGAACTCTGCCTGCGCGATTCCCAACTCCAGTGGGGAATGAGGCGTGCCCGGGGGGTTGGTCACCGAGACCAAATGGGCGACCCAGCCGAGGATCCAAATCAACAAATACCGCTCGCGAAAGGTGCGAAATACCAGCAGGGTCGCCGCCAGGAGGACGAGAGTGGCCGACTCCGCCACCGTCAGCTTAGGCAGTACGAGTTCCCCAAGGGTATAACCGGCGCTGAAGATAGGTTCATCGCAAAGTAGGGTGCCAAGAGCTTACTTTTGAATACCACGCCGTGCACGGTTTACCGAGGGGCTTTCCGGGATCCATGATTACTTTCGGTACTCAGAAATTTGCACAATCGGAGTTACACTAGGAATTCCTATGCCCGCAGAGCGCATTCTTGTGGTAGACGACGAGGAAGCAATCCGCGAGATTGTCTGCTCGATGCTTTCCGCCGCCCACTACCAGTGCAGCCAGGCCTCTTCGGGATTGAAGCGCATTGGCGCTGCTCGATCCGGGCGAGACATTCGAGTCTGATGCTCTCCGACCTGATGATGGCCGACCTCGACGGCATCGGCCTGCTGGAGCGCACCAAGGAAAAATATCCCGACATGCCCGTGGTCATGGTGACCGCGGTTCACGACATTTCCGTCGCGCTGGCCGCCATCCGCAACGGCGCCTACGATTACCTGCTGAAACCCTTCGAGCGGGAACAACTGCTCGCCACCGTGCGCCGCGCGCTGGAAAACCGGCGCCTGAAGCTGGAAAATCACGCGTACCAAACGAGACCTGGAAGTCCCAGGTCGCCGCCCGCACCCAGCAATTGCAACAGACGATGTTCGACCTGGAGCGCTCCTACGACATCACGCTCGAAGCTCTGGGCGATGCTCTCGACCTTAAGGACGCCGAGACCGAAGGCCATTCCAAGCGCGTCACCGCGTTCACCATCGCCATCGCCCGCCCATGGTAGTGCCCAAGGAAGAAATCACCGTGATCGCCCGCGGAGCCTTCCTGCACGATATCGGCAAGATGGCCATTCCCGACGCCATCCTGCGCAAACCCGGCGCGCTACTCCGGACGAAATTACCATCATGCGCGAGCACTGCTACCGCGGCTACCAAATTGCTGCGGAAATCACCTTTTCTGCGGAAGCCTCGGAGATTGTGTATTCCCATCAGGAACGCTACGACGGCACCGGATATCCCGCGCGGATTGAAGGGCGAAGAGATTCCCTTGGGAGCGCGCATCTTCTCCGTGGCCGACACGCTCGATGCCATCACCTCCGACCGCCCTTACCGTGCGGCACAGTCGGTAACAGCCGCGCGCGAAGAGATTCGAACGCTGGGCCGGACGCCAGTTCGATCCCAACGTGGTCGAACGTCTTCCTCTCCATGAAGAGAACACATCTGGGGCGACCTGCGCAAAGAAATCGACGCCCAGATTCTCCCGTCGCCTACTCCACTGCTGCCAGGGGATCTTCGTAGTCTTCTTTATCCACGCAAGTTCCGCGGCGTCCGCCCGTTCTCTCTCCAGGAAGCGTAAACTGTTGCCTCAACTGGAGGAACCTATGAAACCAAGGCTGTTGGTGCTTTGCCTCTTGCTTACAAGTGGTTCTGGCGTTGGCGCAGGACCGACCCGGCCATTCAAGCCCAGCCGAACACGGTGCTGGTGGGCGCGGATGGGAAATTTGAAGCCAATCCAGACACCGCTGTAGTGCAATTCAATGTTGCAGCGCAGGAAGACAATTCGCGCGCTGCCTACGACCGGGCATCGAAAGCGGCGGAGCAGATCCGTCAGATCCTGCGAAACAACGAGATTGATCCGAAGACGGCGGAGATCAGTTCATTTTCCATCCAGCCGATTTACGACTACAAGCCCGCGAAGCCAAAGCTGGTGGCATATCGGGTAAACGCCAGCGTGTCGCTCAAGCTGAAAGATTTCAGCAAAGTTGCGCCGATCATGCAGCACTTCTCGGGGATGGATGTGACGGCGAACCAATCGGTGAGTTATACCCTCGACGATATGGACTTGGCAAAATCCAAAGCCGTGGAAGATGCCTTTCGCCGGGCTCGCGCCTCAGCGTTGACCATCGCCAACGCCAGCGGCCGCACCCTCGGCGAACTTTCTTATGCCTCGGTGGACACATTCGAGAATAGCCGGGTGGTGCCGCTCATGCAATCCATGGGCAGAATGGCAGCCGCGAGCGCCGCGCCAGCTCCGACGGAAGAATTCAGCCCGCAGACGATCACGGTGACCGCGCACGTGAACACAGTTTTTACGCTGAAATAATCGAGTACGGGCGTCTTGCCGGGTGCGCTATTCGACTGCAGTCGTGCGAGTGTTCGTAGGAACCCGGCTGCCATCGACGGGAACATCGCGCTGGATGACCATTTCGACCGTCGTGCCGGCGTCCATCTTGACATCGTTTCCACGGGTAAGCAGGGCGATGGCAGTTCCGACCGTGCCGCCAATTCCCGCGCCGACTAAGGCTCCCTTGCCTCCGCCAGTGGCAGCCCCGATCACCGTACCGGACGCAGCCGTCCCCGCAACGGTTCCGACCTTTTCCGCGGTCTTTCCGTCGGCGCGAATCGTGCCTTCGTCGCCGCTGATTTTAGTGTTATCCACTCCCGGTGCATTTTCGAGTGCGCCGGGAAGCAGCACCGTATATCCGCTGGGATAAATCAGCGTGGTGAAGTGCATCAAGACTTCCGCCCGCCCCTTGATCCGGCCGGCTTGTTGAATATGACTGATTCTCCCCTGCACATACGTGCCCGCGGGAATCAGCACGCGATCATTGACAACAACCGGGAAAGTGGTTTCCGCGTAGACGGCATCGCCTTCGCGCGTCTGCCGGGTCGAGATGGCATGTTTCAACGCCAGCGGCACTTTGGTTCCGGCGGGAATCACCAACTGCTCTACCGGCTTTGGCGTGGCTTCTGGGGCGGCTGGCGCCTTGGCCGGGGTGGTTTGTGCCACCGCCATGATTGACAACACACTCGCCACCATCAACGACCGCATAACGCACCTCACGCGCACTCTTCACTACGATGCAGGCCCCAACCCAATGGCTGTTTCCTCACCCCGCAGCACGGGCGCCACTCCCGGTTTTCAGAAGGTTCTCCAGAATATTGCCCATAAAATGCGACTGCAGCCGCTGGGCGCACTGCTCGCCGCAAACATGCAGCACTCCCTCTCGATCAGCCAAGGTCTCGTCCCAGGAACACAGATACAGCACCGGCCGATTGAACTCTCCAAAGGACTGGCCCACATCAGCCACCAACGGTCGGTCGCTTGTTTGAGCAGTCCACAGTTTGGCCCGGCACAGCGGTAAAAAGCTTCCATCGATTGCTTGTTCTCCCCCTGGATGGCGCGCTAACTGAGTTATTGTAGCCGCTCGGAAGGGACGCTCGTGGGCTTTTTATCGCTTTCTTATCAGGGATAAATCAAGTACTTCTTGCGGGTCTGTTGAAATTTCTCGATCGCGTCCTGCCAGTCGGCAGCGATGCGGCGCGGATCCTCTCCGCGGGCGATGGCATCGTAGACCGACTGGTTGACCAGGATGTCGCGCATTTTTTCCAGTTGGAATTGCGTGGGATAGAGCTTGTGCAAGGCAGAAGCCAGCTCAATTCCGAGTTCCGGGGCGTCGAACGCGTTCCGTTCCGTGAACAGCAGATTCACGCCTTCGCATTTAGTTCCGGAGTAATTACTGGCGTTCGGCGTGAAATTCACCGGCACAAATCGCAGCCCAGAAATTTCGCGGGCATTGAGATACTCCGCAAGTTCTTTGCCCTTGATCCATGGCGCTCCGAGCACTTCAAAAGGAGTGTCGCTTCCGCGGCCGACGGAAACGTTCGTGCCTTCTACCAGCGCGACACCGGGGTAAAACGTGGCTTCGGTCAAGCTTCGCAGATTGGGCGAGGGATTGATCCACGTCAAACCGGTTGAATCGTACCAGTCGCCGCGCAACCATCCTTCCATCGGAATGACCTGGAGACGCGCGTTGATGCCGCGCTCGGCATTAAAGAATTTCGCCAGCTCTCCAATGGTCATGCCGTGCCGCACCGGGATCGGCTGATAGTTGGTGAAGCTTTCATGGCCAGAATCGGACATCGGACCCTGCACGAACGACCCGGTCAGAGGATTGGGTCGGTCGAGAACAACGATCTCGATCCCCGCCTTGGCTGCAGCTTCAAGAAAGTATCCCAGAGTCGTCTCGTAAGTGTAGAAGCGCGCGCCAACATCTTGCAGATCGATCACGACTGCATCGAGCGTCTTGAGCACGTCCATTGGCGGACGCCGCGCCGAGTCGCTCGCTCCATAAACGCTGTAAACCGGAATGCCCGTTGCTGCGTCTTTGCTGTTGGTGATGTCGGTAGTGTCGAGCGTTCCGGTCACGCCGTGTTCCGGGCTGAAAATCGCCTGCAGCGAAACGCCCGGAGCGTGGGCGAGCACATCGACAGTCCTCATCCCTTGCGAATCAACTCCAGTTTGATTCGTCAGCAGACCGATTTTTCTGGTTCCCCGAGCGTCGCGAATTTGCGAAAACTGATGCGCTTCCAAGACATCAATGCCGGTCAGGACGGATCCATTGCGCGCTGCCATTCTTCTTGCCGCGGTCTGCGCCTCGTTGTAGCCGGTGATGTTCAACAAGCGCGCTTCTTCTTTTTCTGAGACGCTGAGTTGCAGAGCAGCAGCTGCCGCAGTCGCTACCTTCGCCCGCAGGGAAACGGCGCTTCCCTTTCCGCGAGGATGCACCGCGTTTGTCAGCAGAATGATGTAGGTTCGTGTCGTCGGATCAATCCACATCGAGGTCCCGGTAAATCCGGTGTGCCCGAAGCTGCCGACCGGCAGCAGCTCGCCGCGTGGACTGGAGAACGGTGAATCGATATCCCAGCCGAAGCCGCGCAGCACCGTTGCGGTGGGCGGTTGCTGCGGTGTGGTCATCTTTTCGATCGCCGAGGCCGGCAATACGCTTCCACCGGTCAATAGAAATTGTGCGAATTTCGCCAAGTCGTCGGCGGTCGAGAACACTCCGGCGTGACCTGTAACGCCACCCATACGTCGGGCGCTGGGATCGTGTACTACTCCGTGCAGCATGTGGTCGTGCTCATCGAACTGGGTGGACGCAATCTTGGGCAGCCACGCAGCCGGCGGCAGAAAGCGCGTCCGCGTCATTCCCAGCGGGACGAAGATATTTTTTTCGCAGTACTGGTCGAGCGACATTTCAGAAACGCGCTCCACTAGCGCACCAAGAACGATAAAGTTGATGTCACTATAAAGAAATCGCGACCCCGGGGAATAAACCGGCTTCTCTGCGTAGGCCATGCGCAGACCGGCGTCGCGGCCCTGCCAGGGCTGCGATAAATCAATGTCCTCGCTCAATCCTGAGAAGTGCGTGAGCAACTCGCGGATGGTAACGTCTTCCTTGCCGTTCTGGGCAAACTCGGGAATATACTTCGCGACCGTGTCGTTAGCGCGAATGTCCCCTTTCCCGATAAGTTGCATGACGGCTGTCGTGGTCGCAACGACTTTGGTCAGCGAGGCGATGTCAAAAATCGTATCGGCCGTCATGGGTTCGCGCTGTGGCTGAATGGAGCGGCTGCCGAAAGCTTTGCGGTAGACGATCTGGCCGTCGTGGCCGACTAGCAAAACTGCGCCGGGGATCTGTCCTTCGGCGATGGCATTTTCGACAATGTCATCGAGGACGCTGAGCGGCGGTTTCGACGCGGGCTTCGAAGCGGGCTTCCGGCTGCGGACAGACGCGGCCGCAGTAACCGCTAACGCGATCAGGCCGGCGCAAACGACCTTCCGCAGCAGGTGCGAATTTTTGGCGATGGGACGGATACTTCGACTTTACACAAAGCCGTCGGGGCGGCTCAAGAAACTCAAGTAAGGAGTACCGTATGTGGCACGGTTGCGAAATGAAGTCAGCAACCGGTTATCTTTACCCGCCCGGAAAACTTTGCTATAACCCAAGCATCGAGCACACTGCACCGTTATCGGACAACGCCCCGCCGGATCGCGCGGCGAAAGCCGCCACGCGAACTCCAATCCATGCCTACGACGAGCAGGACCGCCGATTTGCACGTGCTTTCGATCTTGTGAAACAAGCGATTGCGGAACAAGTTTTCCCCGCAGCGTCGGTCGCCGTCACACTCAACGGCAAACTTGTCTGCCTGAAAGCTGCGGGACGTTTTACTTACGATGCCGAATCGCCTGAAGTAACTCCCGCCAGCATTTTCGATCTCGCCTCGCTGACCAAGGTCGTGGCAACAACTTCCATGGCGATGGTCCTGTACGAACGCGGTCTGCTCGATCTCGAAATGCCCGTGGCCGCGATTGTGCCTCAGTTCAAGACCGGCGATCCGCAGCGCGAGCGAATCACAATTCGCATGTTGCTGGCCCACTCTTCTGGATTGCCCGCGTACGAGAAGCTTTTCCTCCGTGCAAAAGGGCGGGAAAAAATGATCGCCGCAGCCTGCTCGACTCCGCTCGCTGCCGAACCCGGCGTCAGGGCCGAGTACAGCGATATCGGCTTTATCGTACTTGCTCTCGCGCTGGAGCGCATAGCGGGCGAAACGCTCGATTGTTTCAGCCGAAAGGAAATCTTTGGCCCTTCGGGGATGGTTCACACGGGCTTCAACCCTCCGGCTTCATGGCGTTCGATGATTCCGCCGACGCAAGACGACCGTACTTTTCGCCATCGCCTAATTCAGGGTGAAGTGCAGGACAAAAATGCGAGCGCGCTGGGAGGTGTCGCCGGACACGCCGGACTTTTCAGCCCTGCCGAAGACTTAGCCACCTTTGCCAACGTCATGCTGCGAGGCGGACGCCCGATTTTTCGCTCTGAAACCGTGGCTCTGTTCACCCACCGGCAGGCTTCGCCCGCAAGCACATCACGCGCGCTTGGATGGGACACGCCGTCGTCTCCCTCGCAATCCGGAAAATATTTCTCCGCTGCTTCATTTGGCCATCTCGGGTATACAGGAACTTCGCTGTGGATCGATCCGGAGCGGAAGCTCTTGATCGCCTTGTTGACGAATCGCACCTGGCCCGACTGCAAAAATGACGCGATCAAGCAGTTCCGGCCAAAGTTTCACGATGCGATTGTGGAAGCGTTGGAGGCGGCACGATGACGGGCCGGCAGAACAAAAAGACGGACCTGAAGCGGCTTTCAACGGAAAAGTCAAATCCCGCGTCCTGGGAACTGGATCGTAAGTCCGCGCTTGAAATCGCCCGCATCATCAATGCAGAGGACGCGAAAGTCGCAGCAGCCGTCAAACAGGCTTTGCCCGATATTGCGCGCGCGATCGACTTAATTGCGAACGCGCTGCAAGGCGGCGGAAGACTGATCTACGTTGGCGCCGGAACCAGTGGCCGCATCGCCGCGCTGGATGCGACAGAATGCCCGCCAACCTTCAATACCGACCCGCGCAGCGTGCAATTTGTTATCGCCGGTGGTCCAAAGGCGCTTTCGGCTGCTGTCGAAGGCAATGAAGATTCCTCACGACTCGGCGAGCGCGCGATTGCAGGAAAGAAACCGGGGAAGAACGATGTCGTCGTTGGAATCGCCGCTAGTGGACGCACTCCATTCACCGTGGCCGCGGTTAAGCATGCGCGAAAGCGCGGAGCAAAGACGGTCGCCGTCACCTGCGCCCCGAACTCGGAACTCGCAAAAGCGGCAAACGTCGCGATTGTCACCGAGGTTGGGCCAGAGGTTATTGCCGGGTCAAGCCGCATGAAAGCCGGCACGGCGCAAAAAATGGTGCTCAACATGCTTTCAAGCGGCGCTATGACTCGCCTCGGCTATATCTATGGCAATTTAATGGTGAACGTACATCTCAAGAATGAAAAGCTGCGGCAGCGCGGGATTTCGATTCTCGAACAGGCTGCCGGCGTCGACCAGAAAACCGCCGCGCGGGTGTTGAAGCTCGCCGGCAACAGCGTGCCGGCGGCGCTGGTCATGCTGAAAGCCGATGTCGGGCGCGCCGAGGCCCTTGGTGTGTTGAAATCGACCAGAGGCAACGTTCGCCTGGCGATCGCTAGAGCACGAAGTTTCTAGCGCAACAAACCGTGCACTTCCGATTAATAATTTCTCGATTCTGCAATCCCACGAACCCCAGTAGAATAGAAAAACGCCACAGACTGGACGTGCCCCATGGGGCTCGCTTTAGCCGTTGTACCCGATCTCGATATGGATAAATTCGTAATTCGTGGTGGAACACCGCTCTTGGGGACGATCCGCATCAGCGGAGCGAAAAATGCTGCTCTGCCGGCGATGGCTGCCGCCCTGCTCACCCAAGACCCTGTCATTCTTGAGAACGTTCCCCACGTGCGCGATATCGAAACCACGCGCAAACTTCTGGCCGCAATGGGCGCAGAAGTTGAACTCGGCTACGGACGTGCGCAGCACCGCACCACGATTTCCTGCAAGAACCTGGCTTCGCCTGAGGCTTCCTACGAATTGGTGAAGACCATGCGCGCCTCGACTCTGGTGCTCGGGCCATTGCTTGCCCGTTGTGGACACGCCCGGGTTTCTCTGCCCGGGGGATGCGCCATCGGCGCGCGCCCCATCGATTTGCACATTAAAGGCCTGGAGCGCATGGGCGCGGCAATCAGCCAGGAGCATGGATATGTCGAAGCGACCGCCAAGCGGTTGCGGGGCGCAGAAATTGTTTTTGACAAAATCACCGTGACCGGCACGGAAGACCTGCTCATGGCTGCGACCCTAGCCGAAGGCGAAACCGTGATGAAGAATTGCGCCCGTGAACCCGAGGTTGCCGACCTGGCCGCGCTGCTGAACCTGATGGGCGCCCGCATCGAAGGCGCAGGCACTTCGACCATTCGCGTCACAGGCGTGGCCAAGCTTCACGGCGCCAAGCACCGCATTATTCCCGACCGGATTGAGGCTGCAACGTTCATTGTGGCCGCAGCGCTGACGGGCGGCGACGTAAATGTGACCGACTGCAACCCCGATCATTTGAGCGCACTGCTCCAGAAGCTTGCGGAAGTAGGAGTAAAGACCTCGCAAGCTGACGACTCAGTTCGCGTGATGGGAGACAATCCTTTGAAAGCCGCCAACGTCGTCACCGAAGAATATCCGGGCTTCCCGACGGATGTACAGGCGCAATATATGGCGCTGGCAACCCAGGCCGAGGGCACATCCATCATTACCGAAAATATCTTTGAGAACCGATTCATGCACGCGCAAGAGCTGGTTCGCATGGGAGCGAACATCAAGATCGAAGGACGGCGCGCCATCGTGAAAGGAAAAGCTGCGTTAAGCGGCGCGGCAGTGTTGGCTTCCGATTTGCGGGCTTCGGCTTCGCTGGTCCTGGCGGCGTTGGTTGCGGATGGCGAAACGATTATCGATCGCGTCTATCACATCGATCGTGGCTACGAGAATATCGAGGAAAAACTGCGTGGGGTGGGCGCGCAAATCCGCCGCCTCGGAGAAATTCTGCCCAAGAAGGCATCCGGACACGCTCGCTAGCTCAACCGGTCATCCCGACTCAGAACGGCTTCCTGATCACAATCTCGCTGTCGTTGATAAAAAACTGCACCGAGCATTGCAACGACCCGCAGATCACCGGCAGCAGCCCAGCGATCTGCTTGCGCGTGATCAGGCCCAGCGTACCGCAATCCGGACAGGACAAGACCGCCCAGTAAGGATCGTCCTTCTCCCCGATCCGGCCGGCGTTTTCCAGCACGAACACTGTTCCCGGGAGCATCTGCTCCGGGATCCACTCGCTCAACAAGTCCAGTTCTGCAACCATCTTGCCTCCTGGTCAGACCGAAAGCGGTTGGATCAGCAACGTCAACCGCATCCACTTCTCAGCTATGAAGCCAGTTGTCCTTTGCGTAATGAGCGAGCCGTCGTTCTAGCGCTATTTTTTTTCCCACGAATCTCCGCACGCACCTGCCGTACCGCATCAGTCAAGCAAATCGCCAACACCGGCTGGCGAGCGTTCTTCAGAATGTCTACGATCTGGCGCGGCGATGTCTCCAGATAGAGGGTTTTGCCGTCGGTCAGCAGGTGATACTCCGAAGCGCCGCTGACCGTCTGTGCCAGGCGTTTGCTGAACTCCCGCTGCAGGAAACGCATGACTTTGCGCACCCGCTGCAACGAAAATCCTTTCCTGCGCAACTCGCAGATCACTGCAACCTCTGCCAAGTCCTCCATCGAATACAGTCGCCGATGGCCTTCCCGCGCCGGAACCACAACTCCACGCTCGTCCCACCACTGCAGTTGGCGCGGCGTTATGCCCGTGTACTCGACTACTTCGCGAGATGTAAAGGAATTCTGCATCTACCCCAGCCAAAACTGTTTCAAACAATTCTCGTCAAGAATGTTTTAAACATTTTAGGCTCAGGAAGATAGGTGTCAAGAAAACTTTCTGTGGAGAAAGGGGTAACTAGGGGAGTTCCCGAAGAACGCTTTACAAAAGACCTGCGCCGCCGCCGACAAAATGGACGATCTCCAGCCGATCGCCCTCCCGGAGGCTGGTTGCAGCCCATTTTTCGCGGGAGACGATTTCCCGATTGAGTTCCACGGCCACTCGGTCGGCCTTCATGCCCAGTTGCTCCAGCAGCGCCGCAAGCGAAAGCTCTCCCGAAAACTCGCGCGCCTCGCCGTTAATTTCGATTTTCACGATGAAAGGATTTTCGCAGACTCGCCGCGCGGAAACAATGCGGCGGCTCACACTACTGAAACTTTATCGGCCGGCGCGGTCAGCGGAGGATTGGTGATTCTTATATGGACTTGCTCGTTGCGATCCAGGGCCGCCTGAATCTTGGGGAACAAAGCCTGAAACGCCAGCCGTGAATCGAGCACCGCAGCATCCGCGCGGCGCTTTCCCACCAGAATGCAGCCTTCCGTATCGGCGGCGATATTGCCGGAGTGGATTCGCACGCCCTGAAATCCGAGCACATCGACCAGCAGCGGAAGCAATTTCTGAAACCGCGCGGACATACTGACAATCACGCCGTAGGTCCCGCTGGGAATGGCAGTCTCGCCCGGCACCTTCCACTTTTCGACCGCGAGCTCCGGCGCCTCGCGCACCACGTCTTCCAGGGTGAAGCATTCGAACTCGCCATCGACAAAAAGCGAGCCCAGGGTGCAACCGCCGCCGCTCGGCTCGCGCCTGACTTCCAGCAACATCGAATGCCTTCTAACGTCGGTTCAACTTAGGCGTCAACTTTGCGCAAATGAAACTTGCGAGTGACCGTGCGGCCCGTGTAGTTGGCCTGCACCAGAATCGCGGAATCCGGCAGCGCGGATTCCTCCACGTTGATTTTCATCTCCGAATCTCCGTTCTTGCCGGTCACAACCTGGGTATAAAAAGGGGCCGCATCGGCACGCGCAAAGCGCACCGTAATTTTCGCGCCTTCAACGCCCGTGCCGCCATCCGTCACCCGAAGGCGAAGCAGAAGATTGTTATCGGCATGGACGGAATCGGCATTCTCCCGAACCACGTCGAGTTCCCTGGTCGCCGACAGCGATTCCGCCGTCTCGCGCTTGTCCAGTACCGACTCGAGTTTTCCTTCGCGAACCGCGTCGAGCACCAGCCGGTGCTGGTCGCGCAAGGCGTGTTCTTTTTGCTGATCGTTGAAGCTCGCATCAGAAATGCGGTCGGCGTAAGAAGTTGCGCGCTTGCCCACACAATGGCCACGCACGAAAACTTGCGTCTGCAGGGCAGCTTTTCGCTCTCGCGCGCTTCACTTTGCACGTGATAGACGGTGTTTTCCTGCTTGATGTCGGTATTGAAGCCAAAAATCATGCCGTCTCGCTCAAGCTGTGGTTCGTCCTTCCCCAAATTGTGACGCGAGCACGCAAAATTGCGTCCCGTTCGCTTGACACCTTGTCGGTACGAAATCTAACCTAAGATGTAATCCTTACTTGGCTGCGAATTATATCTAGCTCGATTATGCCGGACAATTACTTCGCGCGCTACCTTCCCCTGTTGCTTCACTTCATCGTAGCAGGCGGACTGGCCACGGCCATCGTCGTGCTTTCCTGGATCGTGGGATACAGGCGGCCGACACGCGCCAAACTTTCCCCTTACGAATGCGGAATGACCCCGGTGGGCGATGCCCGCGAACGTTTTTCCGTAAAGTTTTATCTGGTTGCAATGCTATTCATTCTCTTCGACGTTGAGGCCATCTTTCTTTATCCCTGGGCCGTGATTCTCCGGGCCCTGAAGATGTTCGGCTTCTGGGAAATGATGGTTTACATTGGTATCGTTCTGGTGGGCTACGTCTATGTGTGGAAGAAAGGCGTTCTCGATTGGGGCACAGTGTCGCCTAGAAGAGGACAGGTCTAGATGCCGCTCGCTCCCCCGATTACCTGATCGAGCAACTGAAGGAGCACCCTGCTGTCGCGTGCCTGCAGCGGTGGAATCCGTCGGTGATTGAAGCGGTGAAGTTCGACCGCGAAGAGTTGAGCATCACCGTAGAACGCTCGGCGCTACGCGAGGCCTGCGCCTTGCTTCGCGACGATGCGGCTTGCCCTTTTAATTATCTTTCCGATGTAACTTGTGTCGACTGGTACCCGGCGGAGCCGCGATTTGAGGTGATTTATCACTTGCTGTCGATCCCGCAAAAAGAGCGGGTGCGGCTGAAGGTCCGACTGGCGGGCGACGCGCCCGCGGTCGAATCCATTACTTCCGTCTGGCCGGGCGCGAACTTTTTCGAGCGTGAAGTGTATGACCTGTTCGGCGTGCGTTTTACCGGACATCCCTATCTGCGCCGTATTCAGATGCCGGAAGACTGGGAGGGCCATCCGCTCCGCAAAGATTATCCGGTGGAGGGCTACCGTTAATGGCCCACCTTACCGCGACGCCCGTGCTCGACCCCGGCCAGGACCGCACCATGATCCTGAACATGGGCCCGCAGCATCCCTCGACCCATGGCGTGCTACGCGTGCTGCTGGAGATTGACGGCGAAAACGTAGTTCGCATTATGCCGGACATCGGCTACTTGCATACCGGCATCGAGAAAACCTGCGAAGCGAAGTTCTACCAGCAAGTCGTGCCGCTGACCGACCGCATCGATTATCTCTGCCCGATGACCAACAATTTGTGCTACGTGCTGGCGGTGGAAAAACTGCTCGGGCTGGAGATTCCGCCAAAGGCGCAGTGGCTGCGGGTCTTGATGAACGAGTTGACTCGCATCAACTCACACCTGGTCTGGCTGGGTACGCACGCCATGGACATTGGCGCGCTGACCGTCTTTCTTTACTGTTTCCGCGAGCGCGAGGACATTCTTCGCCTGTTTGAAGCCATCAGCGGCCAGCGCATGATGACTTCGTATTTCCGCATCGGGGGCGTCGCGCTGGAACCGCCGCTGGGATTTTTCGATCGCGTGCGCGATTTCGCCAACCGCTTCCCTTCGAAGGTGGACGAATACGAAAACCTGCTGACTGGAAATCCGATCTGGGTAATGCGGACGAAAGGCGTGGCAAGAATCACGGCGGAAGACGCCATCGCCTTGGGGGCGAGCGGTCCAACGTTGCGTGGTAGCGGAGTCGATATCGATTTGCGGCGCGACATGCCATACTCCAGCTACGACAAATTCAAGTTCAAAGTGCCCGTCGCGACCGAAGGCGACGTTTTTGCGCGGTACATCTGCCGGGTGCAGGAGTTGCGCGAATCGATCGGGATTGTGCAGCAGGCGCTCGATGGGATGCCGGAGGGATCGATCAAAGCGGACGCCCCGAAAGTTGTACTGCCCGACCGCGAAAAGATGAAGACGCAGATGGAAGCGCTCATCTATCACTTCAAAATTATTACCGAAGGCTTCGCGGTCCCGGCGGGCGAGGTTTATCAAGCGGTGGAGTCGCCGCGCGGCGAAATGGGCTATTACGTGGTCAGCGACGGCACGGCCAAGCCTTATCGGGTGCACATGCGCGCGGCCTGCCTGGCCAACCTGCAGCTTTTGCAGACGATGTGCGAAGGAAAGCTGATCGCAGATGTGGTAGCCGCCATTGGTTCAATTGACATTGTGCTCGGTGAAATTGACAGGTAGGGATTTGTGAAGCTCTGTGCCCTCTGTGGTTAAGGCTTTGCTTTTCGAACACGGAGAACACAGGGGAGCACAGGAAATCGAAGTTAGATGAAATTTTCGCAAGAATTCGAGGCGCGCTTTACGGAGATGCTGACGCATTATCCGACCAAGCGATCGGCGCTGGTGCCGACGCTCCTCTACGCGCAGGACGAGGTCGGATATCTCAGCGATGAGGTCATCCACGAGCTTGCCGAACGCGTGGGCCTCACAGAACTCGAGGTCCGCAACGTGATCAGCTATTACTCGATGCTGACTACGAAGCGGCGCGGCAAATTTAATGTGCAGGTTTGCACGAACATTGCCTGCCTGTTGCGTGGCGGAGAAGAGATCCTCGATCACTGCAAAACGAAGTTAGGCGTGCCTAATAAGGGCATAACCGCCGATGGCCTGTTTTCTGTGGAAGAAGTTGAATGCATCGGCGCATGCAGTTGGGCACCGGCGGTGCAAGTGAATTACGACTTCCACGAAAATCTAACTGAGGAAAAGATGGACAGGGTCCTCGACGAGTATAGAAAGAAAGGAACGCAATAACCGGATTGAATCATTGAGAGATTGATTCAATGAGTCAATCTCTCAATCACCCAATCAAACATGGCTTCTCTGGTTTCCCATCCCGATGAGGTAAAAGTCGTCTCCAAGCGATTCGGTCAAGGTGCGACCGACATTGATCGCTACCTCGCGCTCGACGGCTACAAGGCGGTGCAGAAAGCGCTGGCCATGAAGCCGGAAGACATTATCACGATGGTCAAAGATTCCGGCCTGCGCGGCCGCGGAGGCGCGGGATTTAATACTGGATTGAAGTGGTCGTTTGTTCCCAAACAGTCGGCCAAGCCGAAATATATCCTGTGCAACGGAGATGAAAGCGAGCCCGGCACCTGCAAAGACAGACTCATCTTCGAGCACGACCCTCACGCCGTAATTGAAGGAGTGATGATTGCCGGAATCGCGGTCGGCTCCCACACTGGCTACATCTACATTCGCGGCGAGTACCGCTATCTTTCCGAGATCATGCAGAAGGCGATCCGCGATGCCTACGGCAAAGGATTCCTAGGCAAAAACATTTTCGGCAGCGGATACGACTTCGACGTTTATTGGCACGGCGGCGCGGGCGCCTATGAAGTGGGCGAAGAATCCGCGCTCATGGAGTCGCTCGAAGGCAAGCGCGGCATTCCGCGCATCCGGCCTCCGTTTCCGGCTGTGGTCGGTTTGTGGGGTGGGCCAACCGTCATTAACAATGCCGAAACTCTGGCCAGCGTTCCGCCCATTATTCTGGGCGGCGCCGAGTGGTTCGCCAAACTGGGGCCGCCGAAGAACGGCGGGCACCGGTTATTTTGTTTGAGCGGACACTTGAACCGGCCCGGCGTGTACGAACTACCCATGGGTTACAACCTTAAGAAAATGATTTACGACGTGGGCGGCGGCATTCCCAACGGACGCGGGCTGAAGGCGGTGGTTCCGGGAGGTTCGAGCTGTCCGCTTTTGACTGCTGACGAAATCGACGTCTCCATGGATTTTGATTCAATGATGAAAGCGGGGTCGATGCTCGGCTCGGGCGGGTTGGTGGTCGTTGACGACTCCACCTGCATGGTGAAGTTCGCTCTGCGCATCATGAAGTTCTACAAGCACGAAAGTTGCGGCTGGTGCATTCCCTGCCGCGAGGGTACGGACTGGCTGGAGAAAACCCTGACCCGTATTCACGCCGGCGGCGGCTTAAGGAAAGACATCGACAATATTCAATATCTTTCGGAAAACATGCTGGGTCGGACGTTTTGCCCGCTCGGCGACGCGGCCGCTATGCCAACGATTTCAATTGTGAAAAAGTTTAGAAAAGAATTTGAGGACCATCTGGACGGCAAGCCGTGTCCGTTTGAGAAAGCGGCGGAGCTAGCGGCGGTCTAGAAGTTCGATGTCGTTTGTGTGGTCGTTGGCGAATTTAGCCGATACCAACAGGTTTCGCGGACGACGGACGACCAAAGACGAACGACGATTCTTATGGCTGACGTAAACATCACGGTCGACGGCAAAAAAGTGACGGCGCCTGCAGGCACTCTGCTGATTGAGGCCTGCAAGAGTGTCGGCATCGAAGTGCCCTCATTCTGCTACTACCCTAATCTCTCGCTGCAAGGCGCTTGCCGCATGTGTCTGGTCAAAATCGAGAAGATGCCCAAGCTGCAGACCGCTTGTACCACGGTCATCAGCGAGGGTATGACGGTCACGACGGAGAGCGATGAGATCCGGCAGGCGCGCAAGGGCATGGTCGAACTGCTGCTAGGCAATCATCCGCTCGATTGTCCGGTTTGCGACGCCGGCGGCGAGTGCGAACTGCAGGATATGACTTTCTCCTACGGCGCGGCCGAGTCCAAGTTCATCGACGTTAAGAACCATCGCGACGAGCAGCAGTGGTCGCCGGTGGTTTACTTTGATCGTCCCCGTTGCATTCTTTGCTACCGTTGCGTGCGAGTTTGCGGCGAGGGCATGGACGTTTGGGCGCTCGGCGTGCAGAACCGTGGCGTGAATTCGATCATTGCTCCGAACCAGGGCGACCATCTTGAGTGCGAAGAGTGCGGCATGTGCATCGATATTTGCCCGGTCGGCGCGCTCACTTCCGGGGCGTATCGCTACAAAACCCGCCCATGGGAGATGAAGCACATTGGCACGACGTGCACGCATTGCGCCGACGGCTGCAAGACGACGCTGGGCGTGCGCCGTTCTGATACCGGAATGGAAATCGTTCGCGGCGATAACCGCGACAAGGGCGGCATCAACGGAGATTTCCTCTGCATCAAAGGCCGTTACGCGTTCGACTTCGCGCACCACCCCGACCGGCTGACGCAGCCACTGATTCGCAAGGACGGTCGGCTGACGCCTGCCTCGTGGGAAGAGGCTTTCGAGTTGATTGGCACGCGATTCAAAGAAGTCCGCGAACAGCACGGCGGGGGCGCGATTGGAGTGGTTGGTTCTACTCGCACCACCAACGAAGAAAATTATCTGCTGCAGAAATTTGCTCGGCTAGTATTGCAGACCAATAACATCGACCACCATCGCACCGCTGACTTCCCGGCCTTCGCTGCCTCTCTTGCTGGAAAACCGGAAGCGACGGCCGCAATGCGCGACGTTTACAACGCGCCTGCGATTCTGCTGATCGGCAACGACCCGACGGAGCAGCATCCGCTGCTGGCATGGCAGATTCGCAACAATGTGCGACTGCATCGCGCGCGGCTTTATGTGATCAACTCCAAGCCGATCAAACTGCGCCGCCAGGCGACGACTTTTGGGCAGATTCCGCCCGGGGCCGAGCCAAGAATCGCCGGTTATCTCGCCGGTGATGATTCCGTGCTTGGCTCTCTAGGCGAGGAAACCGGCTGGACTGCCCTGCGCGACAAACTACGCGGCGAAAATAATCTGGTCATTATTTTCGGCTCGGAGTTACGCGGCGACAGCATCGCTTCGCTGGTTAAGTTCGCCTCCGGTATCCCAGGGGCAAAACTTGCTTGCCTTGCCGACTACGCCAATTCGCGCGGTGCCGCCGATATGGGTCTCTATCCGGATTTGCTTCCCGGCTACCATGGCGTGGCCGACCATGGAAAGTTTCACGAGGAGTGGAAGAACATTCCAAACACTCCCGGTCTCACCCTCCCGCAGATGGTGGAGGCAGCTAAATCTGGCGGACTGAAGGCGCTTTATGTTGTCGGCGCGAATCCCATTGCGCGTGCCAGCATCGATCCGTTCACCTTTTCGCAGGGCTTCGTAGTGGTGCAGGACATGTTCCTCACCGAAACCGCGGCCATCGCAGATGTGGTTTTACCGGCGGCCAACGCGTACGAAAAATCCGGTACATTCACGAATACCTGCGGCGATCTGCAACTAGTGAAAAAAGCCGGGGAGGTCGCAGGAACGAAATCCGATTTTGAGATGATGGTTCGCATCGCCGACGCCATGGGCTTCGAGGTACGCAAACTTGTGCCCTTCGGCGGGAGCACGCGAGCCGACATGGGTCAGTCTCGCGGCGCGCAATCCGGCGAGGTCGATCGCCACGGAGTGTGGCTCGAGGCGCAGGGACTGGAACCCAAAATGAGCCCCTTCGACTCGATGGCGATCCTCGATGAAATTCAGCGCCTGGTTCCGGGGTACAACGTTTCTCGCATCAACCTGCTGGCCGGAATTGACCAGCACACGACGCTTTCCGGCAGCGGGCCCGGCGCGGTTCATCCGCCGGAGTTGATCGCGCCGGCCAACGATGATCTGTTTAGTTCCGGCACGTTGGGGCGTTATTCCCGGGCCTTAAATTCGGTGATGGAGAACCATCGCACACAGCCGGCGGAATGAAGTCGCAGCCGACTAGCCATGCAACGCAGTCTTATGCAGTGGAGACTTTCGAGGAAGACAGCATTGCTGAGCGTTGAAACTTTCGTCCTGGTTTCGCTGATCAAGACCGTGATCGCGATGGCGTGCTGCTCACGGCGGTGGCCTACACCGTCTGGCTGGAGCGCAAAGTCGTGGGTCACATTCAGAACCGTTGGGGACCCACGCGCGTCGGCCCGTTCGGCCTGCTGCAGCCCTTGGCCGACGGCGTGAAGTTCCTGTTCAAAGAAGATCTGACGCCGCCGCATGTGTATAAGCCGCTGTATATCGCGGCGCCGATGATCGCGCTGTCTTTGCGCTCACTTCGATTGCCGTCATTCCCGGTCGGCAACTCGGTTTCCATCGGCGGAATTCAGACCCCGCTGCAGATCACCGACGTCAACATCGGCCTGCTGATCATTCTGGGAGTCACTTCGCTCGGGGTGTATGGCGTCGCGCTGGCGGGGTGGTCCTCGAACAGCAAGTATTCCCTGCTGGGCGGATTGCGGGCCAGCGCGCAAATGGTGAGCTATGAGATCGCTCTGGGGCTCTCGCTGGTAGGCGTGCTGATTCTTGTCCGGCAGCTTCAGCCTGCGCGACATTGTGCGATGCGCAGTCGGGCACATACTGGGGATTCATTCCGCGCTGGAACATTTTCCAGGGACAATTCGTCGCCTTCTTTATTTATCTGATGGCGGCATATGCGGAAACCAACCGCATCCCGTTCGATTTGCCGGAGGCGGAAACCGAACTGGTGGCCGGCTATCACACTGAATACAGTTCCATGAAGTTTGCCATGTTTTTCATGGCCGAGTACGCCAACATGATCACGGTCGCATGTCTGGCATCGTTGCTGTTTCTGGGCGGCTGGCACGGGCCGCTGTTTGGCCCGCCGATTTGCAGGCGCTGCTGCCGGTGTTCTGGTTTGGATTGCGGGTTTTTGCGTTTCTTTTTCTTTATATATGGGTGCGCGGCACGTTGCCGCGTTTCCGTTACGACCAGTTCATGGCGTTCGGCTGGAAGTTTTTTGCCCCTGGCCATCGCGAATTTGGTGATCACGGCACTGGTTGTGGCATTGAAGTAGACAGTAAAGAGCGTGTCATCCTGAGCGCAGGATTGCGATTCGCTCCGCGAATCGCAATCTGGAGTCGAAACGTGCGACAGTCTGTAGCTTCACAACCGTGGCAGGGAATTTCCTAGAGAATTCCTTGATGCGCCGCTGCAGAGATCGAGTGAACGCGACTTCTGGCTGCGCGGGAATGTCGCTTCGCGATATTCCCACTTCGCTCAGGATGACACTGCTGAAGAATGTAAGCTACAACGAAATTACATGCTTCACCTGATTCTATTTTCGGTGTTTGGGCTGGTCTGCGTGGCGGGAGCGGTCAACCTGCTGGTGCAGACGGCATCCCATCAACAGCGCATTGTCGCTGGTGGTGGTGATGGGATCGCTGGCCGCAGAATATCTGCTGTTGGGCGCGGAGTTCGTCGCCGCGGTGCAAGTCATTGTTTACGCCGGCGCCGTCATGGTCCTGTTTGTCTTCGTCATCATGCTGCTGAACGCCGGAAACGAGGAACGCAGCAACGGAAGCCGCGTCGCGTGGTCAGATCGGAATTCCCGGCCTGCTGGTCGGAGGCGTGCTGATGGCGTGGGTTTTCTCGACGCATTCCGGCGGGCAGTCAGTAGCCATCGGCGCGCTTCCCGGCCCGCCGAAGACCATTGGCTGGCTGCTCTTTCATGATTATCTGCTGCCGTTTGAAGTCACATCGGTGCTGGTGCTGATTGCGATCATGGGCGCGGTGGTATTGGCCTCCCGCCCTGAATCGCCCAGGAAGGAGGGCTGATGGTTCCACTTTCCTACTATCTCGTGCTCGGCGGGATCCTGTTTGCCTGCGGCGTGGCCGGATTTCTGATCAAGCGCAATATCATCACCATCTTCTTGTCCATCGAGCTGATGCTGAATGGAGTGAACCTTCGTTTGTGGCCTTTGCCGCACAATGGCAGGCGCTCGCGGACAGGTTTTCGTTTTCTTTGTGATGGTAGTTGCTGCGGCCGAAGCAGCCGTCGGGCTCGCCATTATCATCGCCGTTTACCGCACGCGTGAAACTCTGAACGTCGACCAGGTGAACCTGCTCAAACTATGACGCCGAACCTGCATCTCTGGCTGATTCCGGTGCTGCCGCTGATTGGCGCCGCCATCAACGGTTTACTGGGAAAACGCTTTTCGCGGCAAACGGTCTCCACGGTCGCTCTTGGGTTTGCCGGCGCGGCGTTTCTCATGCTCTGTGGATCGCTACGCAATTCTCATCGCTGACGACGCCGCACGTCGAGACCCTGGCGCAGTGGATTCGCGCCGGCAGCTTCCGTGCCGATTTCGCATTTCTAGCTGGACCAACTTTCAGTCTCGTCATGCTGCTGGTGGTGACCGGTGTCGGCTTTCTCATCCATGTGTACTCCATCGGATACATGTGGGAAGAGGGCGGATTCTATCGCTTCTTCGGCTTATCTGAACCTCTTCATGTTTTTCATGCTCACGCTGGTGCTGGCGAGCAACTATCTCCTCATGTTCATTGGATGGGAGGGCGTGGGCCTGGCGTCCTACCTGCTGATTGGGTTCTGGTTCACCAAAGACTCGGCCGCATCAGCCGGGAAAAAAGCGTTCATCGTCAACCGCATCGGCGATTTCGGATTCCTCATTGCGCTGTTTCTGATGATTCAAACATTTCGGATCGCTGAATTTCGCCCAGGTGTTCGCCAGCGCGCGCCCGATGAATATAGAGATGCCGGCGTCGGGTTACTGACGACGATTGGGTTGCTCCTCATGGTCGGCGCCGCGGGAAAATCGGCGCAACTACCGCTTTACGTCTGGCTGCCCGACGCGATGGAAGGCCCGACCCCGGTTTCCGCTCTCATTCACGCCGCAACCATGGTCACCGCCGGCGTTTACATGGTGGCGCGCTCGCACATCGTTTTTGAGCACGCGCCGATCGCGTTGATGGTGGTCGCGATCGTCGGAACGCTGACCGCTCTGTTCGCGGCGACCATCGGAATTTGCCAGACCGACATCAAGAAAGTCCTCGCCTATTCGACCATTTCTCAGCTCGGCTACATGTTTATGGCCTGCGGCGTCGCGGCGTTTTCATCGGGAATTTTTCACTTGATGACCCACGCCTTTTTCAAAGGTTTGCTGTTTCTTGCCGCCGGATCGGTCATCCATTCCGTTGGCGGCGAGCAGGACATGCGCAAAATGGGTGGCTTGCGTCACCACATACCCGTGACGTTCTGGACGATGACGGCGGCGACCTTCGCCATCGCGGGATTTCCGCCGTTCGCCGGATTCTTCAGCAAAGACGCGATTTTGTGGAAGGCCTTCAGCAGCCCGTACGGCAGTTGGGTCTACTGGGCGATCGGAGTTTTCACGGCATTCCTTACCTCGTTTTACATGTTCCGGCTGTGGTTTCTGACTTTCTTCGGAGAGTATCGCGGCGAAGAACCCAAGAATCACGGACACGGGCACGGCGGCATCCATGAGAGTCCGAAGATCATGCTGATCCCGCTGGTGATTCTCGCCGTGTTGTCAGTTTGCGGTGGCTGGATTGGGAGCGAGCGGTTCGATAAGTTTCTGTCTCCAGTGCTGAGTTCGGGCACGGAGATCTCCCAGGCAGCCGAGCAAACAGGCGGCAGCACTGAACTTTTGTTGATGGGCATCTCCGTCGCTGCGGCCGCTCTCGGCCTATACCTTGCGTGGCTGCTTTATCACCGCCGGCCACAACTTCCGCAGGAAATTGCAAACTCGCTCGGAGGGTTCTACAACGCCGTGCTCAACAAGTATTACGTCGATGAACTCTACGCGACGTTGTTCGTAAAACCGCTGATCAACGGATCGAGCAAGATTCTCTGGCATGGCATCGACCAGAACATTATCGACGCCACAGTCGACAACAGCGCCGATGGCGCGCGAGAAGTCTCCGATACTATGCGTCACATGCAATCCGGCAACATTCGCTCTTACGCTGGATGGATTGCAGCAGGCGCTGCGGCGGTGATTGTTTATATGGTCTGGGTCGGTGCCCGATGAACTTGTCGCTCGATAACTCGATCCTCACGCTCGTGACCATGGTGCCGCTGGCCGGGGCGCTTTTGCTGCTTCTATTTCCGCGCCGCGACCGCGACATCCGCGTGTTTGCGCTGGTCGTTTCCCTGTTGGATTTCGTGCTTTCGCTGCATCTGCCCGTCCACTTTCAGCGTGCCTTCAGCGGCTTTCAGTACGAAGTCGACCACTCGTGGATTCCCAATCCCAACATTCACTATCACATGGGCGTGGACGGCATCTCGATGTGGCTGGTGGTGTTAACGACATTCCTTACACCGCTGTGCGTACTCATTTCCTGGAAGTCGATCAATGATCGCGTCAAAGAATTCTTCATTCTTCTGCTGGTGCTGGAAACTGCGCTGATTGGCGTTTTTGTCGCGCTCGATCTTTTCCTCTTCTATTTCTTCTGGGAAGCCACGCTGATCCCGATGGCCTTGTTGATCGGCATGTACGGGCACGGGCGCAAGGTTTATGCGGCAGTGAAGTTTTTCCTCTACACAATGATCGCGTCCATGTTCATGCTGGCCGCGATCCTGTGGCTCTACGCAAAGACCGGTACGTTTGATTTTGTTCTGATTCAGTCTGCGATCCGCGGCGGGCAGATCGGAAACTTCGCCACCGCGGCGCAATGGCTCTTCCTCGGATTTTTCATCGCATTCGCAGTGAAAGTTCCGCTCTTCCCGTTCCACACTTGGCTGCCGGATGCTCACGTGGAAGCGCCGACGGCGGGCTCCGTCTTACTGGCCGGAGTTCTGCTAAAGATGGGCACCTACGGCATGGTGCGGTTCAATCTCGGACTGTTCCCCGAGCAGGCGCGCAGCAATGCCTGGTGGATCATGGTGCTGGCGCTGATCGGCATCATTTACGGTGCGCTGGTCGCCATTGTGCAGCCAAACATGAAAAAAGTGATCGCCTATTCATCGATCAGTCACTTAGGATTCGTCGTGCTCGGCATCTTCAGCTTCACGACTGCCGGTCTGGACGGCGCCACTTTCATCATGCTATCGCATGGTGTTTCAACCGGTGCGCTGTTCATGCTTGCCGGAATAATTTTCGACCGCCGCCACACCTACGAAATTGCCGAGTTTGGCGGCCTGGCTACACCCATGCCCGTTTATGCGACATTTTTTTCGTTCATCATGCTTTCGTCCGTCGGACTTCCCTTGCTGAACGGCTTTGTCGGCGAGTTTTTGGTGCTGAGTGGCGCGTTCCGCGACCGGCCGATTTATGGGATTCTCGGCGCAACGGGCGTCATCTGGAGCTCCTGCTACTTGCTCTGGATGTACCAGCGGGTGTTCTTTGGCAAAGTGAAGCACGAGGTAAACAACACTCTGCCCGATCTCAGCGGACGTGAACGGGCAGCGCTCTGGCCCACCGCGGTCATGGCATTAATCATGGGAGTCGCGCCGCTGGTTTGGTTGAACCAGATCGAGCCATCTGCCAACCAGGTGCTTGGCACTCTGCGAACAGTGATCGTCAGCGAGGCGGTACAACGGTGAACTCCGCACCCCAGATGATTCCGCAAGCCGCCGATTACATTCGCCTGTTGCCAGAGATCGTGCTGGCGATTTTCGGGATGATCGTGATGGTGCTGGATCCGCTTCTCGATGACAGCGACAGTCAGAAGCTTCTCGGCCCCATTGCTTTCATCGGCTGCCTGGCGGCGATTGGCGCCACGCTCTTTCAATCGCAGTACCCCGGCATGGCCTTCTGGAACGTCGTCCGGGTCGATTCTTTTAGCATCTTCTTCCACTTTCTGGTCGCCGCAATAGCTGCTCTAGTGGTTCTCGCCTCCTTCGAATACATGAAAGTGCAGCAGATTCGTGCTGGCGAGTATTACGGATTGATTCTGTTCGGGGCGGTCGGTATGAGCTTGATGTCGTCCGCGGTCGAACTGGTCTTGATCTTTATCGCGCTGGAAATTTCTTCGATCTCCACTTACGTTCTGGCCGGATTTCGCCGCCGCTTCGCCATCAGCAGCGAGGCGTCGGTCAAATATTTCCTCCTCGGCTCGTTTGCCACTGCATTTTTCTTGTACGGCGTGGCGTTGATGTTCGGGGCCACAGGATCGACCAGCATAGAAACGATCGCCGTGGCCCTTCGCTCAGGCAACGTGCCGATGCTGGCCAACGTTGGCATCGCGCTGATGTTCGTCGGCCTCGGCTTCAAAGTCGCGGCCGCGCCGTTTCATGTTTGGACGCCCGACGTTTACGAAGGCGCGCCGTCGCCGATTGTGGGTTTTATGTCGACGGCGCCCAAGGCTGCGGCCTTCGCCGTTCTGCTGCGCGTCATGTTTGAAGCAAATGCTCCGGGGCGAATCTGGCTCATCTGGGTCGCGGCTGCCCTTTCCATGACGCTCGGAAACATCGGGGCGCTGGTTCAGGACAATATAAAGCGCCTGCTCGCGTATTCTTCGATCGCGCACGCCGGATATTTATTGATTGCATTTGCGGCTTTGCCCAGCAACGGAATTCCCGCCGCCATGTTCTACTTGGCATCCTATGCAGCCATGAACCTGGGTGCCTTCGCTGTCATCAGCCATCTTGGTGGCAGCGGCGAACGCTACGTCACGCTTGAAGATTATTCAGGCCTCGGGGAACGCTCTCCGCTGATGGCTGCCACGCTCACAATTTTTCTGCTGTCGCTCATCGGCATTCCCATTACCGGCGGATTTTTTGCTAAGTTCTACGTCTTCAGCGCGGCGCTGCAGGCGAATCTGGTTTGGCTGGTGATCATCGGAGTTTTGAATAGCGCGGTCGCAGCTTATTACTATCTGCGGGTGATCATCGTGATGTATATGCGCGAACCGCGAGGAGAAGTCCCAGTGACGCCGGTTCCGCTCGCGCTGGGGACAGCCCTTGCCATCAGCCTGGTCGCAACGATTTACCTGGGTGTGCTTCCCGGACGGGCCCTCGACTATGCCGCGCGCACCGTGGCGGCGTGGACGCGATAGGTCAGTCCACGGAAACTGCGATATCCACGTAGGAAAAGATTCTGGCCGCAATCAGCCAGAAGAAAACCGTCTCAGCCATCGCCTTTAAATCGGCGAGGTTAATAAGCATGTTCCGCCGCCCGTCTTCTTCACACTTTAGGTTTGACAATTACAGGCCTGTGCCTTCATCATGGGTACGCCAGATAGCAGCGCGCCACAGGAGGACTGTATGACGGAGTTGATTCGGAGGCTCTGGGCCGACGATCAGGGTCAGGATATTGCCGAATACGCTGTGATGTTGGCGGTCATTCTAGTGCTCGTAGTAGGAACCATCCGGCTCATTGGTGGCGGCGCCAATAACGTTTTCTCGCAAACGGCAAGCGCCGTGAATCAATAACTTGTACCTTAGATTTCACGAAGCATCGCGGCTCTGCTGAATCAGCGCCTTATTTCGTCCCTTTGTAAGAGCTGCTTTTAGTTGACCTTCAGCGGCCATCGATTCCGCGATGGCGTCTCCGGCGGCGAGAACTCGATTGGCGGCAGTTCCACCGACGGCTCAAGGATCTCCCGCTCCAGCAATAAGGGCGCAACGAAGCGTAATGCCTCCACTTCCCGGCGCAACCGCGCCAAGTCTTGTTCCTTTTCGCGCAATACCTGATGCAGTTCCCGCATACGCCCAGCACTCTCCTCCCCACTAAGTTGAAGTGCGTGACTACATGCCGCGAGGGTTGCCACTGGATGGAGAGAATTCTAGTTCACAAAAATTCGAAAGACCATTCCAAAAACGCCTTCCGTTGACGCGTTGTATACTCCTTTCCAAATGGTGGAAGCGGAATCTGTGGAAAAGAAAGTCTGCGATTAATGCCCATGGGCCCGGGGTTGAAGCAGCTCGACGAAGCGCTCGCAGCGGATGAAGTGCACGTCTGGCATACGAGTCTTGAACTTCCGCAACCGTGGGTCGATCGCCTGTACGCCCAGCTTGCCGCGAACGAACAGGCGCGAGCCGCACGATTCCTGGTCGCGGATGCGCGCCAGCAATATATTATCTCCCACGCTTTTCTGCGCGCCGTGCTTGCAAAGTATTTGCACGTCAAACCACTGGCGGTTCGTTTTCGCATGGGGGAGAACGGCAAGCCTGAACTGGAGGATTCTGATATCTGCTTCAATCTGTCTCACACTACGGGGACGGCTGCTATTGCCATCACCCGGGCTGGAAAAGTTGGAATGGATGTGGAGCACGTTCGCGACAATTTGAATCCGCAGGAACTTGCGAGACGTTTTTTTTCGCCGCAAGAATGCGAATGGCTCGAACAGCAGCCGGAACCCGATCGTCTCAACGCGTTCTTTTCCTGCTGGACCGCGAAAGAGTCTTACATCAAGGCTTGCGGCGGCGGATTGTCGATGGGGCTGGATGGTTTTGCCGTCATCCCAAAGAGCGGAAATGCGCACCTGGAGTTGGAAATCTACGCCAAGCCAGAACAATGCAGGACCTGGTCGATCTGGCAGTTGGATCTCAAGCCCGGTTTGTGCTCAGCCGTTGCCGTCGAAGCAGAAGACGCTACAGTGCGGATCGGCGAGTGGATTCCGGCTGTCGAATCTTGATCGTCTTCGCACGTGAAGGAGGCGCTAATTCCACAGCACTGAAGCCCATAGTTGTTATAACCTTTTCCCACCGCGTCATCTTCAGGAGGAATTGATGAAAGTCGGCTCGTTCGTGGCTTGCGTAACCCTGGGACTTAATTTCTTATCGCTCATCACTGTTCACGCGCAGCAGGCTGCCCCAGCCGCGCGTCCGGAAGATGTGAACTCGCCCTCCAGCGTGGTGAAAGCTTCGTACGATGCCATTTCTGGTCCTGCTGGCCGGACATTGAACCTCGACCGCTTTCGCTCGCTATTCCTCCCGAATGCGCAACTGGTCAGCGTCCGCGTAAAGGACGGCAAAGCTGAAACGCATGTGATGACCTTAGAGGAATTCACCACCATGGTCAGCGGGCTAGTCGGCAAGAACGGGCACCAGGAGCGCGAACTGGCCGAACGAGTCGAAATCTACGGCAATATAGCCAATGTGTGGAGCACCTACGAATCGCGCGATAATATCAGCGACCCTCATCCTCACGTAACGCGCGGAATCAACAGCATTCAATTATTCAACGACGGAAAACGCTGGTGGATGACCGGCGCGCAATGGCAGCACGAGAGCCCCGATGCCCCCATTCCCGCGAAGTATCTGTCGGAACGTCAGTGAACCTGGCCCCTAAAGTGCACCTGAAAGGAGTGGGAGAGTTGTCCAAAAAACAACCTAAGGTGTTCATTCTTGCAGTCCTGCTTCTGACCGCATCGGCCATTGGCCAGCAAACTCAAACTTCCCCCGATCCTGACAAACCAACCCTCGACCGCTTGGCATCGCTGACCACGCAGCCCTTGCCCGACTGGCGATTTCTCGCTGATATCGCCCATCCGGAAGATTTGTCGGTGGACGACTCCGCCTGGGAGACAATGGGCCCCGGAGCAACGTGGACGGGGCCACGCGTGCTCCGGCGCTGGATTGAGCTTCCCGAAAAACTCAACGGCTATGCAATCGAGGGTTCGCGCATCAAGCTCGACTTGAACTTTGACTTTCCCTGGAACAACCAAGGCCCGGTCACAATTTCGGTTTTTTCCAACGGCTCGCTGATTTCACGCGGCGATGACGATATGCAACAGCCGATCCTGCTCAGCGAGAAGGCGAAGCCGGGTCAGAAATTCCTGATTGCGGTGCGAATTGTCTCCGATGATGCCGCGACTTCTTTTCAACGGGCGCAGTTACTGGTCGAGCCTCCCGCCACTCGGCCTGACCCTGCCATGCTGCGCACTGAGATTCTTGCGGCACGGCCGCTGATCATGGCTTACAGCTCCGGCGCCGCCGAGCGGCAAGCCACGCTTCATGCAGCCGTACAGGCCATTGATTTTTCCTTCCTCGATCAAGGCGATCAAGCTGGTTTTGATGCATCGTTACGAAAAGCGCAGGCGCAACTGCAGTCGCTGAACCCGTGGATGAAGCAGTTCACGGTTCGCGCCATTGGAAATTCGCACATCGACATGGCTTGGCTTTGGCCGTGGACGGAAACGGTCGAAGTGGTGCGCAATACATTTCAAAGCGTTCTCGACCTGATGCGCGAATACCCCGACCTCAAGTTCACCATGTCATCCGCGCGCACGTATGAGTGGATGCAGGAAAAATATCCCGACCTGTTTCGCCAGATTCAGCAGCGCGTAAAAGAAGGCCGGTGGGAAGTGGTCGGCGGAATGTGGGTCGAACCGGACTTAAATATGCCCGCCGGGGAGTCGCTGGTGCGGCAGATCCTCGTCGGCAAACGATATTTTCAGCGGAACTTCGGCGTCGACATCAAAATCGGTTGGAACCCGGATTCGTTCGGCTACAACTGGCAACTGCCACAAATCTACAAAAAATCGGGCATCGATTATTTTGTGACCAGCAAACTTTTGTGGGCGACCGACTACACCAAGTTTCCCTATCGTCTCTTCTGGTGGCAGTCGCCGGATGGAAGCCGCCTGCTGACCTATTTTCCTCATGAATATGCCAACCAGTTCGAGGCCGAGCAGATCACGAAGGACCTGTCTTTCTACGCGCCTTCCATCTACGGGCCGAAGCTGACCGACCATCCCCAGATGCTCTATCTCTACGGGATCGGCGATCACGGCGGCGGACCGACCCGAACCATGCTCGACACTGCCGACCGCCTGCGTGCTCCAGAAACCGTTTTTCCCAACATTCAATTCAGCACCGCCAAAGACTTCTTCGCCGATCTCGAAACCCAACTTCCCAGCCTCACCGTGCCAACGTGGAATGACGAACTGTATTTCGAATATCACCGCGGAGTTCTCACCACTCAGGCCCAAACCAAGCGACGCATCCGGCACGATGAGCAGTTGACTCTCGATGCGGAAAAGTATGCTTCGCTCGCCTCGCTCTTCTCGCTTCCCTATCCCAAAGACGATCTGCAACTCGCCTGGAAGAATCTGCTGTTCGATCACTTTCACGACATCATGCCCGGATCTGGAATTGCGGTGAACTACCTGGATGCGAAACGCAATCTGGAAGACGTTGCACGGATCGACACAGGGGTCATTCGGCACGCTCTACGTGAACTGACGGCCCACGTCAATACGGAAGGCAACGGCGTTCCGGTCGTAGTCTTTAATTCTCTTGCTTGGCAGCGAAATGCAGTCGTCGAAATTGAAGCGCAGCTTCCCGGCCCGGCGAAAGAAGTAGAGGTCACAGATTCGTCCGGAAAATTAATCGAAGCGCAATTGCTCTCGATAGAACCGGGCACGAACCGTGCTCATCTGCTAATTTTGGCCAGCCTTCCCTCGTTTGGCTACGAGACGTATTTTGTGCGCGCGGCCGGTCACGCTGCCGTCGATAACTTCGCGGTCAGCGCTTCCGCAGATACTCTAGAAAACCAATTTGTGCGGTTGAAGATCGACCCGAAAACCGGCTGCGTCACGAGTCTGTACGACAAGCGAAGTCAAACCGAGGCGCTAGCGCCAGCCGAGACCGACAGCGGCGAGACCGCGAAACAGCGTGTGCGGAAACCTGCTGCAGGCATTCTACGACAAGCCGAAACGCTGGGATGCGTGGAACATCGATGCCGACTTTGAAAAACGGCGCTGGGACCTGGATCGCCCCGACGAAGTAAAACTCGTCGAAAATGGGCCTCTCCGCGCCGTCCTGCGGGTGAAGAATCACTTTCAGAATTCAACTTTTGTGCAGGACATCACGATGTATGCCGGCGTCCCGCGGGTTGATGTAAAGACAACGGTCGAATGGCATGAAAAACATATTCTGCTGAAGGTCGCGTTCCCGCTCAGCGTTCATAGCGATAAAGCTACGTTCGAAATTCCGTTTGGATCGATTGAGCGCCCGACCACTCGCAACACTCCTGCCGAACAAGCCAAGTTTGAGGTTCCGGCGCAATCCTGGGCCGATATTTCCGATGCGAAACATGGCTTCAGCCTGCTCAACGATTGCAAGTACGGATACGATGCCAAAGGCAACGTCTTGCGCCTGTCGCTGCTGCGTTCGCCGGAATGGCCCGACCCGCATGCCGACGAAGGCCATCACGAATTCACCTATTCGCTCTACGCTCACGGCGGGACCTGGCGCGACGCTCTGACCGTTCGTCAAGCCTATGACCTCAACTACAAGTTAATGGCAATGCCGGCAGAGCACCATCAGGGCGCGCTCCCAGCGCGGCATTCATTCCTGCAGATTGAACCTAACAACGTAGTTCTTACTGCAATGAAGCAAGCTGAGGATGACGATGATCTCATCCTGCGTTATTACGAGTGGGCGGGAAAAGAAGCTGATGTAAAGTTGATCCTTCCGGCAGGCGCGCAATCGGCGTCGGAAACAAATCTTATGGAGAAAGCGAGCGGTAGTGCTCCGCTCGCCGGCAACTCGATCACGGTTCACACCAAGCCTTACGAAATCAAGACTGTGAAAATTAACTTTCCTGCAACCGCCAATGCAGCTGCCGTCCAGTAGATTTGTCTCAGGAGCCGCATGAAGCTGAACCCATATCTCGCAAAAAGCACGGTGGTGGCGGCATTGGGCGGTCTGATGTTCGGATTCGATACCGCGGTAATTTCCGGCGCCATCGGAACACTTCGGCAAACCTACCAGCTTTCGCCGAAGTTCATCGGGATCACGGTGGATAGCGCGGTCTTAGGGGCAATTTTCGGGGCCATGCTCGCGGCGATTCCGGGAGAGCGTTACGGGCGGCGCGACAGCTTGAAAATCATGGCGATCTTGTACCTGGCCTCCGCCATCGGCTGTGCGTTCGCGTGGAACTGGTACGTTCTAATTATTTTTCGCTTCATTGGTGGCCTGGGAATCGGAGGCTCCTCGGTGCTTAGCGCGATGTATCTCGCCGAGATCGCACCCCCCGACTTACGCGGCCGTCTCGTGGGTTTTTTTCAGTTCAACATCGTCTTCGGCATTCTGGTCGCGTATCTATCGAACTACCTCATCACGCTGCAGGAGTTTGGCCTTGCCGAATGGCGTTGGGAACTGGGCGTCACTGCGCTTCCCGCCGCGTTATTTTTCATAACATTGTTTTCGATTCCCCGCAGCCCGCGCTGGCTGGTAAAGAAGAACCGCATCGATGAGGCCAGAAAAATCCTGCAACTTACCGGCGAAGAAGATTACGAGCGCGAACTTCAGGACATCGTTCACTCCATTCACATTGAGCAGGAACAGGCTGCAGAGAAGCTGTTTTCCCGGCGATATCTGCTGCCGATTTTTCTTGCTGTGACGGTGGGGATGTTCAATCAGTTGTCGGGCATTAACGCAGTGCTTTATTACATCAACGACATTTTCGCCTACGCCGGTTTCAGCCGCGCATCCAGCAGCCTGCAGGCAGTCGCAGTGGGAGGAACGAATCTGCTGTTCACCGTGCTTGCCATGTCAGTCATCGACAAGATTGGGCGGAAGATCTTGCTTCTGATCGGCGCTGTAGGAATGGCACTGTGCCTTGCCGGAGTTTCTGCGATCTTCTTTTCGGGCAGTCATCGGAGTTCTCTGGTCTGGCTGCTCATCGGCTTCATCGCATCTTTTGCCTTTTCGCAAGGTGCGGTGATCTGGGTATATTTGGGCGAAGTTTTTCCCAACAATGTCCGTGCCAAAGGTCAAAGCCTGGGCAGCTTCTCGCACTGGTTCATGAACGGGCTCATCTCCGTAGGCTTTCCCTTGCTGGCGGCCTCTTCGGGAGGGTATCCCTTCGCCTTCTTCGCGGCGATGATGGTTTTGCAATTCTTTATCGTTTTGTTTGTTTATCCCGAAACCAAAGGCTTGTCGCTGGAAGAAATGCAGAGGAAGATGGAGATCACGTAACGGAAGAACTCTTAGAACACAGAGGGACACAGGGAAAAATCACTGTTGATCGAACAGCGCAGTGCGGTCGATCCGCTCGCCTTTGAATACTACCAACGAAATCCGCTCTGTAGCGGAGATGTCTTCGAGCGGGTTGCCATCCACGATCAGCAGATCAGCATCGTTCCCGACGCGAACCGACCCAAGGTGATTGTCCAACCGTAGCAACTTGGCGGCATTGAACGTTGCGGCCTGCAATGCAACCGCTGCGGGAATGCCTGCCTGCACCCATAGCGCAACCTCGTGTTGCACTGTCGGACCATGGATGACGAGCAAATTGCCGGCATCGCTGCCCGTTACAAGCAGGACCTGGTGCTGGTATGCGCGCTTCAGATTGTCCGTCGAGATGGCCATATCGATGGGATATTTCGCCAGCGAAGCACGGATCGCCTCGCCGTCTTTCGAGCCCAGCACTTGCACCGTGCCTTGCAGCAGCGCGACCGATGCAACCTGCTGCACCAGCGAACGCTTCAGCAGATCCGTGCTCCCCGCGACCAGGTCCTTAAAAGCTTCACCGACGCTCAGTGTTGGGTCATAGAAAGTTCCCTGCGCGGCCATCTGCTGGAACAGCGCGTCGGGAATCGCTTCGCGGAACGATCCGTGCTCGATCGAATTCGCCTTCGCCTGCACCGCGTCGGTCACATCGCGAACATCGCCGGTGTGCACGGCAAGCGGTAAGTTGTCGGCGTGCGCTTCCTGGGCAACGGCATCAAACAAACCCGTATCCAGGCGGTTGTAAACGCGCTCTCCACCACCCGATTCAAGGATCGCTTTAATGCAATCGACTCCATCTTTCTTCAGTCCGTCAACTTGCTGTCGGGCCTCGTCGGGCGATGCGGGCAGCCGCAAGAATTGCTGGTTGAGAGTATCGCGGATGGGCGGAGGCAACTGTTTGAAATATTCCGTGCCATGGCCGCCAGGAGCCGTAAATAGAGGGCCGCAAGTCTGCAACTCCGCTCCCAAGACTTCTCCGCTGTTGACCTTGGAGCGCGCCTTCAAAACAGTATCCAGCGGATCACCCACGCTGCGCACCGTGGTCACGCCGCTATAAAGATAGGCTGCGAGATTATGCAGCATGATCTTGTCGGCGTCGTAATCTTTCATGTCGGTATAAATTCCGCCCGGCGCACCGAGATGGATGTGAACGTCGATCAGCCCGGGAAGAACTGTCTTCCCTGCCGCTTCTACGGCTTCCGCTTTGACGGATTTTGGATCGGGCCCGGCGCCTTCATAGATTTCAGCAATTTTTCCGCCCCTCACCAGAATGGCGCCGTTTTCAATGACCTTGCCGTCGCCAACAAAAATGCGCGCTCCGCGGATCAGAAAAGTATCGCTGCGCGCCAGTTGCCGGTTCAGCGCTTTCGTTTTTTCAACGTTGGTGCGGGCATGCATCTGCCATGCGCCCAGCACCAGGAAAGGCGATAGCACTCCCAGCAGCCAAAGCTTGGCGGATGCGCGTATCTTTTCTTCTTTCTCCCAGCGAAAAATCTTGTAGGCGACAAACAGCCCGACAAAACAGGTGACGAGCAAAGCTCCCACCGGCTGCAGATTGGCGGCAATGCTTTCGTTGCGCAGCAGCATCCCCTGCACGCCGGTCACCAGATAAGTTGCGGGAACAAACTGCGTCAGATTCAGCAGCCACGGCGGAAACATGGAAAGCGGAAACGTCGCGCCGCTCAAGAACAGCATCGGCAGATAGACCAGTTGCACCAGCAGCTGACTTTCCTGCATGGAGTTGGTAACCGACGCCAAAATTAATCCGATCGAGCGGAAGGCGGCGATCGCGATCGAAACGAAGATGAGAATCGAACCCATCGTCTGCGGCCACGGCATGCCATAGAGAAAGTGCGCCAGCCCGAAAATCAACAACACATTGGGCATGTACAGAATCCAACCGGTCACGACGGAGGCGATCAGCAACGGCGCCGGCGTGATAGGAGTGACTTTGTAGCGCCGCAAAATGTTGGCTTCGCGCTCCTGCACCGCGCGAATTCCAGCGCCGAAGAAGCCATTGCCCAGAATGCCGATAATCAAAACCATGGCGATCACGATGGTCATGGCCGCGCCACGCTCGGCATGCATCGCCTGGCCGAAGATGAAGAAGAAGATCAGCGGAAAGAGATAATTGAAAAAAATCACCGAGCGCTGGCGCAGCGCCAGCTTGAGTGTCCATCGCAATGAGCGCTTTGTAAGTTTTCATTCGCGCAGACTCTTTCCGGTCAGCTCGATGAAGACGTCTTCGAGGGTCGGCTGTTTCAAGTGAACGTCGGTCAGCTCGAGGCCTTGCTGATCGATCCACTTCACCAAATCAACCAGCGTCGCCGCAGGACGTCGTGAATTCACTGTCAAAGTGCGTCCCGTCGCATCGACAGCGCTGCTGGTGGACTCGGCCCAGGACGGCCGTTGCTCAGGAAAAGCCGTCACACACGTGACCACAATGCTCGACGCCGTTTTGCTCTGCTGCTGCAGCTTGCGCGGCGTGTCCATCGCGATGATGCGGCCTTCGTCGATAATTGCCACGCGATCGCAGAGCCGCTCCGCCTCCTCGATGTAGTGCGTGGTCATCAAAATCGTTCGCCGTTCTTTTTTCAGCTCTTCGAGCAGCGTGTGAATTTCGGCGCGCACTTGTGGATCGAGCCCGGTAGTCGGCTCATCCAGGAAGATCAGTTGAGGATCGTTGACCAGCGCCAGAGCCAGCGCCAGGCGCTGCTTCTGACCGCCAGAAAGCGTGCTGTAAAAAGCCTCGCGTTTCTCTTCGAGCTGCAACCGGCGCAGCAGCTGACGCAAATCCACGTTGCGGGTGTAGAAAGCGGCAAAGACCTCCAGCGCCTCGTGCACGCGAATTTTTTCCGGTAAGTTCGTCGCTTGCAGGCAAACCCCAATGCGGTCTTTCAGCCGTTGGCGCTGCGTATCGGGATCGAAGCCCAACACCGTAACCTGCCCTCCCGAGCGCGGACGCAAGCCCTCGAGAATTTCGACCGTCGTCGTTTTGCCAGCGCCATTCGGCCCCAAAAGGCCAAAAACCTCGCCCGACTCGATCTCGAAGTCAATTCCCTTCACCGCCTCGATGGCGGCGTAAGACTTCTTCAACCCTCGAACGGAAATGGCTGCAGCCGACGCACTCGTAGAGGACGCGCTCATAAAGAACGATAAGGCTATCGAAGATACGCTGCCGAGTCAAAAATGTTTCCGAAATTTCCGCCTGGCTCTGCTCACCCGCACAGCTCTGCTCACCCGCACTGTCGGTAGCAAGTTAAAATGTCCGGTTTTTGTAGCAAGTGAAATGTCCGGTTTCAAAGTTGTGCCCTCGCCGTTTGGGTGGGGTTGGTTTTGGGGATGGGGTTGCAGGGGAAGGGGGCAGTTCCCCTTCCCCTGCTCGTCTCTGTAGAAGCTTTGGCCGACAAGGGTGTTCCGCTGGCGTCATAGCGACCCAGGCAATGCGGTTCCGTGGGTGAGACTCAAGGTTCCATTCAGGTGTTGATGCACCACCACCTGGCAACCCGCCAACGTCGCCCGCCAGCGCACCCGCTCGATCTGCAAGCTCAGATTCTGAAAGCTCACCGTGTTGTCGCGGTTCACGCTGCGTTCGAACTGCAGCGAGAAAATCCGTTCCAGGTCACGATTCCGGCAGGGCACAAAAGCATGGCCCCGCTGCCTGGGTGCGACCTGAAAACGGCGATTGAACTCGGCGATGTAATCTTCCCGCAGGAACCGGTTCGCCGCCTCCAGCGTCTCCAGCTGGCGCAGCCGCAACTCCTGCGGCAAGCGGCCCTGCCAAGTGCCGAAGTTGCGCTCGCTGCGCCCACGCGCTTCCGGCGAGTAGGCCGGGATCATCTGCACTCCCAACTCCTGCAACGCCCGCCCCACCTGCGTGCGGCGATGGGAGTCCACCTTGCCGCCCACCTTCGGCGTCAGCCAGAAATGGCTGCCCCGATCGCTGTACAGCGCGCAGAACACGCCTTTGCGCTCGATCACCTCCCACAGTCCGGCCATCACCGTCGCCGTCGATTCCTCCTCCACCAGTTGGGCGTAGTAAATCTCGCTGGTGGCATCGTCCAGAATCACGATCAGGTCATACCAACGTTCGTCCTGAAACCACTGGTGGCGGCTGCCGTCGATGTGCAACAGCATCCCCGGCAACGGCCGCCGCTCGCGCCGTTTGCGATGCGCCCCGCGCTTGCGTCCTCGCGCCACCAGCCCCGCTCCCTGCAGCGCCTGCTTCACCCAGCTGTAACTCAGTTCGATCTCGTGCTCGGCCTGCAGCTTCTCGTGAAAGTGCTGCACGTTCAGATCGAAATACTTCTCCCGGTACAAGGCGAACACCTTCTCCACCGTCGCCATCGGCACCCGGCGCCGCGACGGCTTGCCCCGCCGCCGGTTCAGCAACCCGTTGTAGCCTTCTTCCACGTAGCGCTCCCGAATCCGGCGCATATGCCGGTCGCTGATGCCCAGAATCTCCGCCGCCTGCCACCACGTGATCTTCTTCGCCATCGCCTGCAACATCACGTCCTGTACTTTCATCGCCCGCTCCATCGCGGCCCTCGGATAAGCTTCCATGCTCCGCATGGTCTCTCATCCTCGCCGCCCGCAAAGCGGACATATCACGTGCTATCTCAACCGGACATATCATGTGCTACCGACACTCTGCTCACCCGCACTTGGCAAATGCGTCCAAGTGGCGTAGAGTGTCGTTTTTCCTTGAAAAGTCTGGTTTTTTTCTTCACAGGAGTGGATGCATGTGCAAGAAACTCGCAATTTTGTTGCTTTTTTCTGGTTTCACCGCGCTCGGCTTTTCTCAAACGGCCGATGAACTGATCGCCAAGAACATCGAAGCGCGCGGCGTCGTCGACAAAATCAAGGCGATCCAAACTCTGCGGATCACCGGCAAACAAGTCTCCCCTGGCGGCCTGACTCTTACCATCACTGTGGAGAAAAAGCGACCGGACCTGCTGCGCACCGCTTTTTCTCTGCAGGGCATGAGCGGCGTACAGGCCTACGATGGCGCCTCAGGTTGGCAGATCATGCCCTTCGGCGGGCGCAAGGACCCGCAACTGCTGGGCGAAGACGACATGGGGGACCTGCTGATCGACTCCGATTTCGACGGACCTCTGGTGGACTACAAGGCCAAGGGCAACAAGGTCGAGTACCTTGGACACGATACGGTCGGCGGCGACGATGCGCTTCGCCTGAAAGTCACCCTCAAAGACGGGGACATTGTGTATTACTATCTTGATCCCGATGCCTATCTGGAAATCCGCGAGGAGCGGCAGGAGTTCATTCGCGGCTCGGTGCACGAAACCGCCAGCGAAATGGGATCGTACAAACCGGTGGCGGGCGTCATGTTTCCTTTCTCGTTTTCCGACGGACCGAAAAACAGCCCCGACCAATGGTCGACCACGACCATCGACAAGATTGAAGCCAACGTGCCATTGGAAAACAGCGATTTTGCCCTGCCGGCGTCGCTCAAAAAGGATGCGGCCGGAAAGTGATTCTCTGTCCGCGCTTTCGCCAATACTCTTCAGTTAAGGACAATTGCCCATGAGTGCTTTTTTCTGTCTCCTTGATTTCCGCAAGCATTTGTCGCCAGGTCTTATCGTCTTGTGCCTGCTCACCGGGGTCGCTTTTGCCCAGCAGGACGTGAAATTCGATGCCGCCACCGTCTCGGGATTGCCCGCTCGCAATATCGGGTCGGCAACCATGAGTGGCCGCATCGCGGCGATCGACGCCATCAACAAAGACGGCCGCATTACTCTTTTTGTGGGTGCGGCCAGCGGCGGAGTGTGGAAGTCGATCAACGGAGGCACAACCTTTACTCCAGTTTTTGACCGCGAACCGGTGCAGTCCATCGGCGCAGTGGCCATTGATCGCTCCAACTCCAACATCGTGTGGGTCGGGACTGGCGAAGCCTGGACGCGAAATAGCGTTTCCATTGGCGACGGAATCTACAAATCGACCGACGGTGGCGAGAACTGGACGAACATGGGATTGAAGGACTCCGAGCACATTGCCAAGATCCTTATCGATCCAAAAAACAGCAATAACGTTCTCGCCTGCGCCACCGGCCATCTTTGGAACGACAACCAGGAACGCGGCGTTTATAAAACCACTGACGGCGGCAAAACTTGGAACAAAGTTCTTGCCGGCTCTAACGGCTCGACCGGCTGCGCCATGCTCGCCATGAGCCCGCAGGATCCGGGAACAATTTTCGCCGCCATGTGGGACTTCCGGCGCCAGGGCTGGACCTTCCGTTCCGGCGGCCCCGGCAGCGGTCTTTTCAAGTCCACCGACGGCGGAGATCACTGGACCGAACTCACCAACTCCAACAGCAAGGGCCTTCCCGAAAAACCGTATGGACGAATCGCGCTGGCGGTCGCGCCCTCGAAGCCGCAAGTTGTCTACGCTATGATCGAGTCGAAGAAGAGCGCGCTATTCCGCTCCAATGATGGCGGCCAAAACTGGAACCGTCTCGACGACAGCCAATTCGTCATTTGGCGGCCGTTTTATTTTGCCAACCTAATCGTCGATCCTAAGAATGAAAACAAGATTTTCAAACCAGATGGCCCGTTGCTCTTAAGCGTCAATGGCGGGCGCAGTTTTAGCAGCGTGGCCAATGTTCACGGCGATAACCACGACCTGTGGATCGATCCCTTGAATCCCAATATCGTCTTTACCGGCGATGACGGCGGCCTGTGGCGCAGCGAGGACGGTGGAACCCGCTGGAAGCACCAGATCAACCTTCCGGTTTCGCAGTTCTACCACGTGAGCCTCGACAACTCGAACCCCTATCACGTTTACGGCGGCTTGCAGGACAACAGCAGTTGGGTCGGCGACTCCTCTTACCCCGGCGGCGTCACCAATTCGCGCTGGGAAAACATGTACGGCGGCGATGGCTTTTGGATGTTTGAGGACACCTCCGATCCCAATTACATTTACGCCGAAGCCCAGGGCGGCGAAATCGGGCGCGTCAACCGCTACACTCACGAAAGCCGCAATATCAAGCCGTTCCCGAACTACAAAGAAGGCAAGCTGCGCTTCAACTGGAATACGCCGATTCACATGAGCCCCAACGAAAAGGGCACGCTCTACATTGGCGCGCAGTTCCTGTTCCGCTCACGCGATCACGGCCAGTCCTGGCAGCGCATCTCTCCCGACCTGACGACGAACGATCCGGAAAAGCAGAAGCAGGAAGAATCCGGCGGTGTCACCGTTGATAACTCCTCCGCTGAAATGCACACGACCATCTACTCCATTTCGGAGTCACCGAAAAACGGCCAGATTATCTGGGTCGGCACCGATGATGGAAACGTGCAAATCACTCGCGACGGCGCCAAAACCTGGACGAACGTCGTCGGCAATATTTCCGGACTGGAAAAATATTCCTGGGTTTCAACCATTGAAGCCAGCCGATTCGACGAAGCGACTGCCTATGGCACATTCGATCGTCATACTTTCGGCGATGTGAGGCCCTACGCTTACAAGACAACCGATTACGGGAAGACCTGGACATCCTTGAACCTGCAGGAAAACGGGGTTCGTGGGTACGCCCATGTGATTAAAGAAGACACCGTTAATCCCAACCTGCTTTTCGTAGGGACCGAGTTCGGCCTGTGGATCTCCTGCGACGGCGGCCAGCGTTGGGCGCAATATAAAGGTACTAATTTTCCTTCGGTGCCCGTCGATGACATCGCCGTCCAGGCGCGCGATTCCGACCTCGTACTCGCAACCCATGGCCGCGGCATCTGGATCATCGACGACATTACTCCCTTGCGCGCGCTCACGCCGGACCTAATGGCGAAAGACGCCGCCCTCATCTCCGGCCCTCCCGCCATTCAATATTTCGACGCCAACGGCGGCTGGGCTGAAGGGGACGAAAGCTTCACTGGCCCCAGCCGCAGCACCGACGCGTTTATTACTTACTATCAGAAACGCCGGCATTTGTTCGGCGACCTGAAGATTGAGATTTTCGATGAGAACGGCAAACTCGTCGATACCGTCGATGGCAGCAAGCATCGCGGCCTGAATCGCGCCACCTGGTCCGATGCGTCTGAAGGCGCCGATCGTGACGCCGGCTGCGACTGCGTTATTTGAAGCGGCGCAAGGCCCACGCGTTCTACCCGGCGCTTACACCGTGAAGATGACCAAAGGCGATCAGGTCTACACCGAAACTTTGAACGTCGTGCTGGATCCTCGCGCCAAGTACAACGTCGAAGATCGCAAGGCGCAGTTTGATTTGATGATGAAGATCTACGGCACCATCGAGCACATGAGCTATGCCGCCAGCGCAATCCAGGGGGTGCGCGACGCCGCCAACGCCCGCGCTGCGAAACTTTTGGAAAAAGATCCTCTGCGCGCCCGACTGCAGCATGTGGCTGACGAATCGGACAAGCTGCGTTCCAAAATCGTTGCTACGAAAGAAGGTGGCGCAATCACTGGCGAGCAGCGCATCCGCGAATACCTCGGCGAGCTGTATGGCGACGTGGATAGCTATCAAGGCCGGCCGGGTGAATATCAGGCTGCCCGCGAGGATTCTCTGGCCCATGAACTCGAGGACGTGATCGGCGATTTCAAGAAACTGACCGACGCGGAACTCCCCGCGATTAACGCGCAACTCACGAAGAAAAAGCTAGAGTTGATTGAGATAATTAACGAGAGCGACTGGAAACAGCAACATCAGAGCGGCGGAAGTTCCGGAAAAGCCACCGTCGCTGCTATCCGCGAAATGGACTGAAACAAGCGATAACTATTTCGCGCTCTTTCCGTCTAACACCACTTTACGATCAAAGGGGCATTTTTGTGCGTTTTCTCACTATTCTTACCATCTTCTGCCTAATCTGTGCCGCATCGTTCGCTCAAACCACGACAAAAAAGAATCCCGACACGGATTCCACTCCAACTCTGCAGCATTTTGATCCGAGCCAAGTCGACCGCTCGCTCGATCCGTGCTCCGACTTCTTCGAGTACGCCTGCAGCAAGTGGATCAAGGCGAATCCGATTCCGGCCGACCAAGCCGCATCCGGCACTTTTGCCAAACTCGCGGTTTGGAATGTAGCCGCTCTTCACACAACCTTGGAAGACGCCGCCAAAGCGACCAATCGCAGTATCGCCGAACAGAAAGCCGGTGACTATTTCGCCTCGTGCATGGACGAAGCCGCCATCAACAAACGTGGCCTCATGCCCCTGCAGCCGGAACTCGACCGCATCGCTAAGATGAAGGACAAGTCCGAGTTGCCGGAGGTGATCGCTTCCATTCATCAGATGATCCGCCCCGCGAACCTTAATTTTGTTGACGCGCAATATCCCGGCGTGTTGTTTGGCCTTTACGCCATTCCCGATTTTAGCGATGCTCGCATCAACCTCGGGGCGCTCGATCAATCTGGGATGGGAATGCCGGGGCGCGAGTTCTATCTGAATGACGATGCGAAGTCGAAAGAGATTCGCGCCAACTATGTAAAACACGTCGCCAAAATGCTCGAACTGAGTGGCGAATCGCAAGCTCAAGCCGCTACCGATTCACAAGCGATCCTGAATCTTGAAACCGGCATCGCGAAAGCCGCCATGGATATCGTCGCCCGGCGCGATCCCAAGAACCAGAACAATAAAATGACGCTCGAGCAGGTGCAGGCCCTGACCCCGTCGTTCAACTGGAGCCGCTATTTTGCCGCCATGCAGGCCCCGGTTTCGCCGCAGTACCTGGTGCTGGCGCCGGATTTCTTTCGCGGCATGGAACAGCTCATCGTTTCCGAGCCCATCGAACACTGGCGCGCTTATCTTCGGTATTCCACGCTGAGCTTCATGTCCGGATTTCTCAGCGACGACTTTTTCGCCGAAACCTTCGACTTTTACGGCCGCCAACTGGCCGGTTCACAAAAGATCCAGCCGCGCTGGCGCCGCTGCTCGCAGAGTGCCGACGCCGACCTCGGTGACGCGGTCGGACAAGCGTATGTCGCGAAGTACTTCCCGCCCGAGAGCAAGGAACGCATGCAGCAGATGGTCAAAACCATCGAGGCCGCACTGCATCAGGACATTGACGCCGCGTCCTGGATGTCGCCGCAAACCAAAGAATTGGCTCACGCCAAGCTCGCGGCACAGATCGATAAAATCGGATATCCCGATCATTGGATCGACTACTCTTCGGTCGAGATCAAGCGCGACGATTATTTTGGCAACGCCGCGCGCGCCGCGCACTTTGAGATCGCCCGCCGCATGGCTAAATTCGGTAAACCTTCCAATCGTTACGACTGGGGCATGACGCCGGCCACGGTGAACGCCTACGAAGATGCGCAGAGCAACACCATCAACTTTCCTGCGGGAATCCTTCAGCCTCCATTTTTTGACGCGAAGGAGATTGATGCGGTGAATTATGGCGCGATTGGCACGGTCATAGGACACGAAATTACCCACGGCTTTGATGACCAGGGCCGCAAGTTCGACGGCGAAGGAAATCTGAAAGATTGGTGGACTCCGGCCGATTCCGCCAACTATGACGAGCGGGACAAATGTATTCAGACCGAATACACGGAAGAAATTCCCGAGGCTGGGGTGAAGCAGAATGGAGAACTTTCGGCGGGCGAGGACACCGCCGATAACGGCGGGATTCACCTTTCGATGACGGCGCTGCAAAACACCCTAAAGTCAGAAGATAAGACTCTCGATACCGCGGCGCCCGACGGCCTGACCGAGTTGCAGAACTTCTTCCTTGCCTATGCCAATGTATGGTGCGGAGAATTTCGTCCGGAAGCCGCGCGCACCGCGGTTATGACGCAGGGCCATTCGCTGCCGCGGTATCGCGTAAACAACGTACTCGGCAACATGCCAGAGTTCGCCCACGCGTTCGGCTGCCACGCGGGTCAGCCGATGGTGCACGCAAACCAGTGCAGAGTGTGGTGAGTTAACTTGCTGCAGGCAAACTCTCACCACATGTCATCCCGAGCGAAATCACTGTTTCGCGCAGCGAAGCGGTGATGAAGTCGAGGGACCCCGTGCCCGCTTGAACCTGGCAGCGACATTTTCAAGCAATTTTTTGCTCAGAAGACTCCCCGCCGTGCCGATGGCACTTCGAACCGTCGGGCGATCTTCGACTCTACATTGCGATTCGCAGCGCGAATTGCAATCCTGCGATCAAGCCGGCGCTCTCGATAATTGAATCGGCAAGTTTACATTGCGCTGCACACCGCTTTTACTTCGGTGTATTGTTCCAGCACCTCGTGGCCCATTTCGCGGCCCCAGCCAGACTGCTTGTAACCTCCAAACGGGAGCGCGGCGTCGAAGATGTTATAGCAGTTGATCCACACCGTGCCAGCGCGCAGGTCGGCCGCCAAGCGGTTGGCTTTCTTCACATCGTTGGTCCAGATGCCGGCTGCGAGGCCATATTCCGAATCGTTCGCTTGCCTGACCAGTTCCGACGGATCATCAAACGGAATCGCGGTCACCACCGGCCCGAAGATTTCTTCCTGCACTACTTTCATCTTGGGGTTGGTGTTCACTAGCACCGTCGGTTTGACGAAGTAGCCCTTGTCGCCGTGCCTGTCACCGCCAGTTACAGCTTTCGCTCCCTGCGAAAAGCCGGACTCCAGGAATCCGCAGACCCGCTCCATCTGTTCTTGTGAGACCAGCGGACCCATGTCGGTAGAAGGATCAAACCCGTGTCCAAGGCGGATTTTGGAGGCGTGCTCGGCGACGCCGTCGACCACCTTGTCGAATACTTTCTTTTCGACAAACAGCCGTGAGCCGGCGCAGCAACACTGTCCGTGATTAAAGAAGATGGCGCTCGACGCACCCTTGATGGCGGTGTCGAGGTCGACATCGGCGAAAACGACGTTGGGGGACTTCCCGCCCAGTTCGAGCGAAACCTTTTTCAGATTGCCGGCAGCTGCTTGCAGGATCAGCTTGCCGACTTCCGTGGATCCTGTGAAAGCCACTTTATCGACGCCAGGATGCGCCGCCAGCGCCGCGCCGGCGGTTTCGCCGTACCCGGGGACGATGTTGACCACGCCATCGGGAATTCCGGCTTCCTGAATCAACTCGCCGAGGCGCAGCGCAGTCAGCGGTGTTTGTTCTGCCGGCTTCAGAACGACGGTGCAGCAGGTCGCGAGTGCTGGACCAAGTTTCCACGCTGCCATCAGCAGAGGGAAGTTCCACGGGATAATCTGACCCACGACTCCCACCGGCTCGCGCAGCGTGTATGCGAGGTAGCGCGCACCAGGAGTGTACGGAACGGAAATCGGAATGGTGTTGCCTTCGATCTTGGTTGCCCAACCCGCCATATAGCGGAAGAGGTCGGCTGCGAGGGGAACGTCAGCCGCTCGTGCCACCGCCAGCGGTTTTCCGTTATCCAGGCTTTCGAGTTCCGCGAATTCTTCGAGATTCTGCTCCAGCAGATCTCCTAGTTTCCAGATCAGCCGTCCGCGCTCCGAGACCGTCAGTTTGCGCCACGGTCCGTTTTCAAAGGCGTTGCGCGCGGCTTCGACCGCCCGGTTAATGTCCTCACGATCGCCCTCAGCAATCTCAGAAAGAACCTCGCCAGTTGCGGGATCATAGGTGGGGAAGGTTTTGCCCGACGCGGCGTCGACCCATTTGCCGTTGATCAGCATCTTGTGTTTGCGGGAAACGAAACTCGTCACTTTCGGTTCCGGCGGGACCAGCTTCAATGCAGTTGCCATGGAATGTTTTCCTCCGGTGTGCTTGGCAGTTGCCGACAGCTGAAAATTGTAGCTCCCTTTTTGGCCGTGGTGGTGGTCAATCTTTACAAATCACCCCTGCTTCCCATGGCGTGCGACCGCAACTCCAGATTTCCTGCCGGGTTTATTACACCCGAATCGGTTACAATAAAGCTTTGCACTTGCCGCTCGACGGTTTCGCGAGCCATTAAGCGTACGATGCGAAACTTATTGAAATGAAAGCCATTAAGACTGACCGGAAAGACGTTCGCAGCCCGTCATCCAACTTCGGCTTGATCGCCAGAATCCAATATCCAGCTACTTTTTTCGGAGAGAAAAATTGAAAAAGAACATCGTCATTGCCACCACCGTGGTCTTTTTGTTTCTCGCTACGGCCGCGTTCGCCCAGTTCGACGCCGCCTTTGGCGTGAGCACCGTTAAGTCCTCCGCCGCGACCATTTCCGACGGATTTCTGTTCCCCAGCATGTCCGGCGGCGCTTACCCAGGGTTCAGCGCTGACTTTCTGGTCCATCACCACCTTGGAGTTGAAGGTGAACTGTACTGGCGGGCCAGCCAGAGCCTCTACGGAGGCTACCAGCCCTACCGTCCGCTCTTCTATGCATTCAACGCGATTTACGCACCCAAGCTGACCAAAAACATTACTGCGGAGCTGATGGGCGGCATCGGTGGCGAGGACATTCGATTCTACGGCTACACCAATTGCAGTTCGTTCTTCGGTTGCACCACCTACACGAGCAGCAATCATTTCATGGGAGATGTCGGCGGAGGCATTCGCGCCTACATCTGGCACGATCTTTTCGTGCGCCCGGAAGTGCGTCTTTATTTGGTGCACAACAACGCGGAATTTAGCTCGGGGACGATCGCCCGCTTTGGAGTTTCCATCGGCTACAGCTTCGGCGGGAAATAAAACACGCACGTTTACCACGGAGGCTCAGAGGCACGGAGAAGTTTAAGTGAATAATCTCTCGGCATCTGCTTGTCTCTCCGTGGTGAAAAATCCGAAGTTCCCTGTCCCATTTACCGCGGAGGCACAGAGACACTGAGATTCAAGAATCTCTCCGTGGTGAAAAATCCGAAGTTCCCTATCCCATTTACCGCGGAGCCACAGAGACACTGAGAAGTTCTAGTCAAGAATCTCTCGGTGTCTCCGTCCTCTCCCTGGTGAAAGTGCCCGAAGCTCCGTATCCCGTTTGACCACAGAGGCACAGAGACACGGAGAGGTTCAATTCAATAATCTCTCGGTGTCTCCGTGGTGAACCATCTTTCCAGGCTAATAAGAAAGGCGGCCTCTTGCGAGGCCGCCTTTTGGTTGTCTCAACTTCTGCTTAGAAGATGAGTTTGGCCTGCATCTGGATCAACCGGCCGCTCACGCCAGCGCCCTGGAAGGCACCGTACGGAGTGGTAGGCTGAACCGATGTGGCGAAGAGGGTACCGAACGCCCCGCTGGCCACGTTGTTGACGGGCGAGAAGAAGTTGGGGTGGTTGAGCACGTTGAACATGTTCGCACCCAACTGCAGCTTCACTCGTTCCGTCACCAGGAAGTTCTTCATGACGCTGAAGTCCGTGTCGAAGTACATGGGCGAGCGGAAATAGTTGCGCGCCACGTTGTTGAAGACGCTCTGTCCGCCAGGCCCATACGGTGCAAACTGCGTCGCCGACAGGCAGTGGTTGGGAGCGCCGCTATTAACCAGCCCAGGACTGTCGCAACCAGCGCCAATCCCTCCTCCGAGGAACTCGGCAAGCGGCTCCACCGCCGCCGGCCAAGTTATCGATTTGCGGTTCAAACGTAAATGCCGAGAACGGCACTCCGCTGTGAGCGAAGAACGTACCCGCTACACCCCAGCCGCCCAGCGCCAGTTCCGTTAAGCGGTTCTGGAAACGATGCGGCATGTTCCACACGTAGTTCGCAGTGAAGTTGTGGCGTGAGTCCGAGTCCGCGGGACCGTACGTGCCCGAATCGAAACTGAACGGGTTGATTTGGCGTACCGCACTATTGATCTCGCTATACGGTGTGCCAGGATTGGTGCTGGTGAGGTCATCCAGCGCGTGCGAGAAGGTGTAATTCGCGCTCATCTGGAAGCCATAAGACATTCTGCGTGTGAATGTGCCAGTCAGTCCGTCGTAGTTGGAACGGCCGATGCTGGAAAGCTCAGTCACCGTACCGAAGCGAGAATCAGGCGGTGCCCCCACTGGCAACCCTCCGAACGCGGGCGAGCCGGGCGCCAAGAACGCGTTCAGGCCCCCGTTTTGGATCAGAGTATTGTACCCGTGCGTGCCCACGTAGTTCAGGTTGACCGACATCTTGGTCCCGATCGCCTGCTGGATTTCGAAGTTCCACTCCAGGTATTTCGGGTTGTTGATCTGATTGGCCATGGCGAACAGGCCCGGTGGCTGGAATGCCGGATTCGCCGCCGTAATGCTGCCCACCGTGCCGCCTGACGCGAACGCGCTCAAAAACGAAGCGTTGTTCGCGGTTGCGGTTTGAGTCAAACTGCCCGGTACCGCCGGAGCCAACGGATTGAACCCCGTCAGCCCTGGGAAGACGAGAAAGGCGTTCGTGGTCGGTGAGTTGGAGATCATGTTGTCCAGCAGGACGCCCTGGTACAGATCGGAGAACACACCGATACCGCCGCGGAACACCGTGTTGCTGAGTCCCTTTGGGCTATACGTGAACCCAAGGCGGGGCTGCAGCGCCACCTTTTCGATGTTCGGGAATGCCTGGTGCTGATTGGCCAGGATCGTCTGGTTATACGGAATATCGGCGTTGTGGCTCAGCAGTGAGAACGGCTGATCTGGACGCGCGAAGCAATTGCTTTGGCAAACCGCGTTGGAATTGCGATCTCCGCGCAGCGCCAGCGTCAGCTTCAGGTTGGAACTCACTCGCCACTCATCCTGGAAATAGAGTCCCAGGCTGTAAAACGCCAAGGGCGCCCTTGGAGCCGAAGTGAAGAATTGCTCGTAGATGTCGCCGTTGAGGTAGTTCGGAGTGCCGTTGACGAAGTCGGTCAAGCTTCCAAATGAAGCCAAACCGCCCGTGACCTCCTGCGCGTCATAATCGGAAAAATCGTCGCGCCGGAAGTTGACGCCCATCTTAAAGGTGTGTGCACCCTTGGTGATGGACAAGTCGTCGGTTACCCCATACATGCTGGAGTTGCGGCCCTGCGGGAAGATAAAGTCGGGAGTGCCTCCGCCATCGAAGCCGGCGGCGTTGTTTGACCCTCCGAGGTCGGACAGGAGGTTGGATCCGGCGAACTCGATCGAACTCATGCCCAGCGCGGAAAGAACCCCGGCCTGGCCGCTAACCGGCAAGAAGATCGCGCTGTAATACAGGCCGTTGATGATGAAGTTGTTGACCATGGTCGGCGAGAACACGTGGGTCTCGTTGATCTGGCCTTCGTATTCCGGCTGAATACTCTGGGTGCTGAACGCAGTAGGATTGATTAGATCGGTCGAGGTCGGCTGTGATCCGTGGTCGACCTTGAAGCGGCCAAACAATTTATCTGCGCTGGAGATGTTGTAATCGATACGGGTGGTGAGCAACCACTCTTTATTGTGGTTCACACTCGAGCCCTCAGTGGTCATCAAGCAGGGAGTCCCTGCGGTGCCAAAACCGGCGGTTCCGTAAAAGTCGGCGCAGCCGAAGGTCGAAGGATCAAATGAGGCGACGCCCCCGGTGTTTGCAAGCGCTGCACCGTAGAGCGGGGAACCCTTGTAAAGATTCATCAGTTGCGTGTAGTACGGCAACTGTGCGGGCTGCGTAGCGCCGATGTTGCCCAAGATATAGGAAGAGAAGGCCGGCGTCGGCAAGAACACGCGCCCGACGCTGGGCAGTGAGTAGCGCAATCCCTCCTGGTCGACGTAGAAGAACAATTTGTCCTTCACGATGGGCCCGCCCACCGAACCGGCCCACTGATTGGCAACCGCAAACGGCTGTTGGTTGGGCTCTCCACCGGCAATTTGGCTGGACTTCAAGAACCATTCGTTGGCGTTGAAGCCGCTGCTGTCGAACCAATAGTTGGCGTTTCCGTGGAAGTCATTGCTGCCGGACTTCGTGGAATAGTCAACCTGCACGCCAGCTTGGCGACCATACTGCGCCGTGTAGCCGTTGCTGACTACAGCCACTTCCTGCACTTCGTTCTGACCGAGCAGCAGGTTGGAAGAACCGGAGTTGTTCAGGTTCAGGAACGGATCGTTTTCGTCGTTGCCGTTCAAGGTAAACAGGTTCGATGTGGCTGGCAATCCAAACGCGCTGAAGTTGCCGTATCCGTAACCGGCCTGAGTATTCATCAAGACGCCAGGCGCAGTCTGCGCATAGCTGGTGATGTCTCCGCCGGGGTTGGGCAGGTTCTCGATCTGGGTTTGGGTGAAAGTTGTCGAGATGTTGGCGTCCTCAGTTTGCAGCAGCGGCGCCGTTCCCGTAACTTCGACCGTCTCTGAAGCGTTGCCGACCACCAACTTCATATTGACCATGATGGTTTGGCCGAGCAGCACGTCCACCTTCTGGCTGACACCGCGGAAGCCGCTCTGCGAAATGGTGACCGTATACGGCCCCGGCTTCAGCAGGGAGAAGTTATATAAACCGGTGGAACCGGTCACGGTTGTTTCGGCTGTACCGCCGCTATTGCTTTTGAGGGTGAGTGAAGCATTCGGCACGACCGCGCCACTAGGGTCGGTGACGGTACCGGAAATGCCACCTGTTACGACGTTCTGGGCGAGCATCACACTCGGTACCAACAGAGCGAGTGTCGCCAGCAGAACGAAAGACTTGGCAAACCAAGTAAATCGCATAATCTCTTCTCCACCTTGCATTTTTGAAAGTTTCCTTGCCAACTTGCCGTACCAGCCCAATAAACCTTCGGTTGAACCTTTAAGCGTGCCTAGCGGCAACCCCCAACGGAGATACAGGCACACCCTGAGAGACAGCAGAAGAACACATTAGCTGTGCAACCGTGCTGCCAACGGACAGTTTGCACTAACCCATTTGTTAACATAATGTTATGTGGAGCCAAATATTTACGGGCACACCGAAATATGGTTTTCCGAAGATTAGCCCCTTGGAGTCGTCCACAAAGTCATAATTAATTCAGATCCAGAAACCGCTTACGCGTCGGCAAATGATCAAGAATCTGGACGAACACAGGAGCTATGAAGTCTGTCCCGGGGTTGCGTCCGTGCCAATAGGTGCCCTGTCGGATTGATGATGGGGCAAAATCTCGCTTTGACTTGAGGTTGAGCCTGAAGGGACAGGACTTACCCCAAATAGCCCGCCATCGCAGTTTCCTCAAAGACTGGATCCGTACTTGGACTTCGCGACAGAAGAACAGACTGGAGGAGGTGCACTCGCCATAACCGCGGGCGACCCACTTTCGAAATAAGCGGCACTCGATTCCGCGAATCTTGCGCCGATTTCACAACCCTCTCGCAGTCTTTGCTCTGCTCGAGCACCGTCATGGAGATCCCGGTACATCGAGGAGGCCGAGAAACAGCTTGACGCGATATTTTCTCGGCAAGCTTTGTTGAAGTACTCGAGAGCTAAGGTGTTATCCGCCGCTATACCTTGGCCTGCCCTGTAACATTCCCCCAAGCCGCTACAGCCGCGCGACCAACCGGCGGAACAGGACTGACGAAAAAGACTGAAGGCCTTTGCGGGATCTCTAGCGACGCCAGTACCAGCATAATACAGAGAACCGAGCAGGAAGCAACTTTCACCATCGCCGCGGTCGCAAGCACTTTGGAAAAAGCTCCCATTGCTTTGGGTCACCATGTAACGGACATCGCCGCAACCTTTCGATACGCCGAGTTCACAGGCGTGGGCGAAGGCTTTGGCTGCCGCAGCGAGATCCCGGGGAATGATCCGGCCCTCATAGGAAGCCGTTCCCAAAACCACGCATGCAAGCCCGGAACCGTGGTGGCATGCAGGCTGCCATCATCTGTGACCAGGACTGGCAAGCCGTTGGCCGACCCTCCAGGCACGCCCTTCGCCAGAACTCCGGGTCGGCACCAGGGTGACTCCGGCCCAAAAACCCGGTCGAACTCATGACAACGAACAGAGCTACCCAAGCGCCCATGTAGGCAAAGTTCCATTTCCGCGGAGTCCACGTGGGGAGTCGGAATCGAGATGCCAGGAAAACGCTTGCACGGTCGAGCGCCCGGACGGTCAAATTGAGGGGCGGAACACAGAGCAGTTTGTCATAGAAGGTTGGCGCTCCAAAATGACCTAATAGCCAATAAAGACCAAACACCGCCGCCCCATACCCGGCTCCGAACACAATTTTGCCAAAATCCTTGCGCGGCGATGTAGCTGGATCGGTGACGAGCAGGTGAAGCCCAAGAAAGACCGCCGCGGGAATATTGCTGTCAATAAAAAAGTAAACACCGGTGGCGTGGGTAAACACCAGATTCATCGCAAACAGGGCCGCGGCGGCTGAGAGCGTAACCAGAGTGACGGAAAACAGCCCCTGCACCACCAAACCCAACAAGAAAATTTCCATGTAGATGTGCGGGGGCCGGCCAAAGGAAACCGCAATTTCATTACCCCAGGAAATCTGCGTGCTGTGGGTAACAATCAGGCCGATAGAAAACAGAAATAGCGCGATGGCTGACGGATTGAAAATGTGCGCGCGCCGTCCATCTCTCTGCCAGGTAATGAATTCCTTGCATAGGACCCCAGTGGCGATCATCAGGAATTGCAGGAAAAACCAATCTGCCTTGAACCACAAAAAAAGGGTGGTGCTGAGGACAATCGGAAACCGGAACGAATCCGAGTACCCATTTATCGCGACGCGACCAGCACACCAGCATGTCGAGGACATAGACGAAAGCGATCTGCGCCACGATCAAGGGAATCTCGTGATACACCTCGCGCCAGTACCAGCCCCAATAGGCGTAAATCGAGGAATGCATGACCATCTGCACGTAGTGGACAGGTTTGGCAACGATTTCATAACGCAATTGACGGCCGCGCCGGACAACCTGCCGAACCAGAAACAACAGCAAAAGAGATAACCCTGCGGCTGCCCCCAGGAACTAACGCAAAGAAGCCGTGGGTTAGCGTTGACGATTGGAAGCAAAGCAAAGCCGGCGAAAAAAGCAGTCAGTCCAAATGCCAGCCACAGGGGCGGAATTTTGTGCGCGGAAGTGTCGGGTACTCGCTCCGAGTCCACAAGCGCAGATGTCCGGCGTGACACAGCCTGAGCGTGACCTCCAAAATTATTAAGCGGGAGTATACACCAGGTTTGTCTAATCATCCGCTGACCCGTCCGTAACGGCGAAATGCAGGTGTAATAAATTAAAGAGCGCGATCAAAACAATTACACCGAGCAGAACAATCGCGAAAATAATTCCAGGAGGCGAGAAAACCCACGACCACGGCTGTTTTTTTCGGATGTGTTGTACGGCGTTATGCAATACGAAAGCCGTAGCGATTCCGCCAAACGGAGTAAGACCGAAGGCGGACATAAATGCGCCCAGTTCACCCGGCCCCTGCACCCGTGCCGAAGACGGTAATCGGAAGGCAACAAAAACCGAAATAATGTTATATGCCTTGACACGTATATTCCCTATGGAGTATATACAGAGCGTGGAGTCCGTCTTCGAAATCATTGCCCAACCGAACCGCCGCGCCATCCTAAGTCTGCTGGTCTCCTCGCAACAGTCGGTGGGAGAGATCGAGCACCAGCTTCGAATGTCGCAGCCGACCGTGTCGAAGCACCTGCGAGTGCTGCGTGAGGCCGGTTTCGTCGAATCCACGGTGGACGCGCAGCGCCGTCTCTACCGGCTCAAGCCTGGGCCCCTTCAGGAGGTCGACGTTTGGCTCGCCCAGTTCCGCCGCTTCTGGTCCGCTCACGTAGACGCTCTCGAACGCCACCTTGATCGCATGAATCAGGACCGCATGGATCAGTCAACACAAACGAAAAGAAGGAAGACAAGGAAAAAAAGATGACCGACCGCGCGCTCTACGCACCGGGGCCCGCCAACTTGGCGCAGGTACGGAAAGATGGAGAGAAATGGACGCTCATTCTCGTCCGCGAGCTGCGCCACGCGCCGGAAAAAGTCTGGCAGGCGCTCACCGATCCGGCGGAGTTGCGCGAGTGGGCACCCTTTGTGACTGATGGCAGCCTGGGCGCGGTTGGAACCGTAAAGCTTACTTGGGTGGGAAACCCTACGCCGATCGAAACAAAAGTGACGCGAGTCGAGGCTCCCAAGGCGCTTGAGTACGGCGATATGCGTTGGCAACTCGAGGCCTCCGGCGGTGGCACGCGCCTGACGTTGTGGCACAAGATCGATCGCCGCTTCGTCACCTGGGGCGCCGCGGGCTGGCACATCAGCTTCGACGTGCTGGAGCGGCTGCTTGCGGGAAAGCCGATTGGACGCCTGGCTGGTGGTGACGCCATGCAGCTCGGCGGCTGGCAGCGATTGGTCGGCGAGTACGCCAAGCAGTTCGGCGTTGAAGCGCCGAATTGGACACCCCCGGCGGCTCGAACATCTTAAATCGAGGAGGATCGCACCAATGCTGAAAGAAGCCACCAAACGTTCTATTTTTCGCTGGATTCACATCGTCTTTGCCATTCCCATTCTCGGCTATATTTATAGTCCGTTTGAAAAGCTTCCGGACTATGCCTTCAAGACTCGATTCGTCTTCGTCCCGCTAATGGTGCTTTCGGGACTATGGATGTGGAAAGGCCATGTGGTGCGACAACTAGTTTGGAAAAGATGGGCCAGACAAAGTGCCCCAGTTTCCGCGTCGCCGCGCAGCGCTGACCTGGGGTAAGATCACTTTCTTCGGAGTATCAATTCATGGACAGAATGAATCCCAAGGTGGATGGACTTTTAAAGAAAACCAACAAGTGGCGGGCAGAGTTTGAGACATTGAGGGAGATCGTACTCGGCTCTCCGTTGACCGAAGAGATGAAGTGGGGCCAGGCTTGTTACACGTCGGATGGAAGAAACGTAGTTTTAATCCATGGATTCAAAGAATACTGCGCGCTTCTGTTTTTCAAAGGCGCCCTGTTGAAAGATCCCAAGGGCATTCTCATCCAGCAAACGGAGAACGTTCAGGTGGCGCGCCAGATTCGCTTCACCAGTGTTCGAGAAATCGTTCAGCTCAAACCCATCTTGAGAACCTATATTCAGGAAGCCATTGAAGCGGAAAAGGCCGGCCTGAAGGTGAAGCTCAAAAAGACTTCTGACTTCAACGTCCCGGAGGAATTTCAAAAGAAATTGAACGAAAACCCCGCGTTAAGAAAAGCCTTCACAGCGTTGACGCCGGGACGGCAAAGAGGATACCTTTTTTATTTTTCTGCCGCCAAACAATCCAAAACACGCGAGGCGAGGGTTGAAAAATGCATGCCGCAGATTCTCAAGGGAAAGGGCTTGGATGATTAGTCGGCCAGCTATCAGAAAACTCGTCGGCGGCCTCTCTTGCGGTCGCCGCTTCGGTACTGTTTTCGTGCATCACAAGGGCGCGGAATCGTTTTGCGAAGATCTGCTTCGGTCGGAATGACAGAATTGAAGCTTGCCTCTCGCTACCCAGCAGCAATTGGGCGCACGCTTTCCAACTTTTATCCGGCGGCGTTGATTTGCGTTTCAATCTCGGGATGGCACTGCAGGCAAAACGGCAATGGAATGTCCCAGAATTCTTCGTCCCCGTCCAACCAGAATCGAGCGGTGATAAATGTCATAAGCAGACCGCAGTGGGGACAGTGTTCGTCCTGCAGCAAATCGTTGCTTTTGTTCCGCAGCAACTCTCTTAGTGAGTTACGCAGAGAATTCTCTATTGACACCAGAAGATCAGACATGCCGGGCCTGTTCGGACAAGTGAAATTGAGGAAGAGAATAAGGGAATCTGGAGGGGCCCGTCAGCCTCTTGCCGGACTAGCAAGTGTGCGCTGTCGTACGTGATCTTTATTTTCCCAAGTTTCGGTGAAGCGCTAAACAGAAGCTCCTCCACTCCGCAGATCATCTACGTTTTGCGATGATCCGCTTCGGTCGCGATGACAGAATACAGAATTAAGAGATTTTGAAAGAATGGCGGGGACGACGGGACTCGAACTTGAGCCGTCTTGCGGGCGTGAACGAAGTGGGAGCCCGCTGGCGAAATCCCGAGCGAGCCTTGCGAGCCGAGGGACCTCAAAAGCATGGCGGGGACGACGGGACTCGAACCCGCGGCCTCTGCCGTGACAGGGCAGCGTTCTAACCAACTGAACTACGTCCCCTTTTCTGCTTTTTCTGCCGAAAGCGGGAATCCGCCAAACCACAAACTCAGTGATTGGATTGTAGCAGAGGAAATTCCTCTCGGTACAGGCGACGCGCCGTCCTCTACAAAATTATCGGCAGTGCAATTCGCGCGACCGCCAGGATTTTGGGTTGCCCGCACCGATCTGCTAATCTTCTTGGCTTCGTGCAAGACGCCTTAACACATCATTCACCAGGAGTCTGAATGCCCGACACGCTGCGTCCCGAGCCCTCGCGATTGTATCGCTGGATGGTGCTCGTCTTCCTCAGCCTGGCGATGTTTGGCAGTTACTACGCCTACGACGCGCTCAGCCCGCTAGCAGATGTTCTCAAACAACAGCTCGGGTTTTCCGACTCCAACATCGGACTGCTGCAGGCGATCTACAGCTTTCCCAACATTTTTACGGTCGTTATTGGTGGATTAATTATCGACCGCATCGGATTGAGAAAGTCGCTGATGATCTTCGGCGTGCTTTGCCTGATCGGACCGGCAATTACGGCGTCATCTGGGACGTTGGCGGTAATGGCTGCAGGCCGGCTGATTTTCGGCATGGGGGCGGAGTCGCTCAATGTCGCTGTGACAGCAGCGCTGGCGCGCTGGTTCAAGGGCAAAGAGTTGAGCTTTGCCTTCGGAATTAATCTCACGATCTGCCGCCTTGGGACCTTTCGCTGCGCTGAACTCGCCGACCTGGGCGCGCAAGGCGTACGCGTATTGGCGCTGGCCCTTCTTGATTGCTCTGGCTTTCTCGGTATTTTGTGTGTTGGGCGTGATTGTTTACTGGCTGATGGAAGTCCACGCCGAGAAGAATTACCACCTCGGCGAAGCTTCCACCGACAAAGTTGTGTTGGCCGATCTGTTCAAGTTCGGTGTCAGTTACTGGTACATCGTGGCGTTGTGCGTGACGTTTTATTCGGCGATTTTCCCGTTCCAGACGTTCGCGGTGAAGTTTTTCATGGAGGCGCATGGGACATCGCGAGAGTTCGGCGGGTTCTTGTCCAGCATGCTGACATTGTTTGCCATGGTGGTGACGCCGCTATTCGGCCTGTTATCGGACCGGGTGGGCAAGCGCGCGCTGCTGATGATGGTGGGATCACTGCTGCTGATTCCGGTTTACTTGATGATGGCCTATACCCAAGTCAATCTGTACGTGCCGATGGCGATGATGGGAGTGGCGTTTTCACTCATTCCGGCGGTCATGTGGCCGTCGGTGGCCTACATTGTCGACCAGGCAAAACTGGGCACGGCGTATGGGTTGATGACGATGATCCAGAACATTGGGCTCTTCGGTTTCAATCTATTGATTGGGTGGGCTAACGACTATCGCCATGCCAGTGCAGAAAACCCTGCGGGTTATCGTCTGGGAATGTGGATTTTCTCGGTCCTCGGATTTCTGGGGATGCTTTTCGCCTTCCTGCTGCACGAACGCGAAACCGGGCCGCATGGCCACGGGTTAGAGACAATAACGACTGCTTCGGCCAAGACTTAAGACTGGGTGCGGTGCCGGAAGGGAGAGGAATGCGTCTTACATTTGGTGGGTCTTCCCTGTAAGTGCTGAATCTATAGAAAGATGGACATCTGGGGCGGAAAGAGCGCTGGCGGTAATCGAACTGCGGTATGACGGTTCGGCGACCTGATCCGGGGTACTTCGGTACCCGTCCGGAATCCGCAAGCAGTACAACGAAGATACACTTACGCCGCATCTGATGGATTGCGGCCGGAAAACACAAATTGACGGGCGCACGAAAACTACAGGGCGACAAGTTTTCTGAGGCAGAGGCCATTGCGCGGGCACAGCAGGGGGATGCGGAGGCCTTTGAGGCCTTGTACCATCTGCACAAGCGGCGGGTCTATTCCCTGTGCCTTCGCATGACGGCCAATACGGCAGCGGCCGAAGACCTGACTCAAGAAGCTTTCCTGCAGCTGTTTCGCAAGATCGGGACATTTCGGGGCGAATCGGCATTTTCCACCTGGCTGCACCGGATGGCGGTGAACGTCGTCCTGATGCAACTCCGCAAGAAGGGCCTGCCGGTGGTACCGCTGGAGGACACCTTCGAAAACGAAGAGGAGGCGGCCAGGAAGGAACCCGGCGCCGACGACGTGCGATTGATTGGCTCCATCGACCGGTTGCAACTGAAGCGGGCGATTGAAGATTTACCGCACGGTTATCGTACAATTTTCCTGCTGCACGACGTCGAGGGCTACGAACATAATGAGATTGCGACGATGGTGGGATGTTCCATCGGCAACAGCAAGTCGCAGTTGCACAAAGCACGAATGAAATTGCGCGAGCTCCTGAAAACGAGCAGAGCTGAAAAAGCCGCCAAGCCGTAAGGAGCGCGACAGAGAGCGATCGGGAGTACAGGAATTATGACGTGCGAGGAATTTGAACGAGTCCTGCCGGAGCTTGAGGGCAGCCACAATTTGGAACAGGAACAGCATCTGAAAAGCTGTTCCCATTGTTCGGACCTGCTGGCGGACTTGAATGCGATTGCAGTGGAAGCCCGCTTTCTGGCGGAAGACGAAGATCCCAGCCAGCGGGTGTGGAATTCTCTGGAAATTACCCTGCGGCGCGAAGGACTGATTCGCGATTCGCGGCCCGAGTTGGTGTCTTCGCCGCCACGCACCGCGCATTGGAGACCGATTTGGCTGGCGCCGCTGGCAGCGTGCCTGTTGGTCGTCTTCGGGTTGCTGATTTACGAACGCGGAGGCATCGCGCCACAAACCGCCCATCAGGAAGGCGCATCCCACGTTGTGTCAGCGGAATTGCAGCCCGAAGCCATCCCGGCGGAACAAGATCAGCTTCTAAAGATGGTTGAGGCGCGAGCGCCGGCGATGCGCGCGGGGTACGAATCTGATTTCCGTTCAGTGAATGCATACATTCGCGACGCCGAGAGTTCGGCCCGCAGTAATCCGAACGACGAGATTGCTCAACAGTATCTGACCAACGCGTATGAGCAGAGAGCGATGCTGTACCAGATGGCAATGGATCGTGGCGTGCAGTAAGAAAGGGTCACCGAATCCCACGCCACTACGGGCATTGGGGAGAATGGCTGTCATGCTTAGGGGCAAGCGCTTAACAACCGGGGCAGCAATGGTACTGGCGCTCGCGGTATTGGCGAGTGGCGAAGTCCGCAAAGAGTTCCATTACAAAGTTCATCACCGCGCCAGCGTTTCCATCTTCAATCAGTATGGCCCGATTTCGGTGAAGCCGATCGGCGGCCACCAGGTGGTTGTTACCGCAGTGCTGCATTCCGACAAAGTGGAAGTGGACCAGAACCCAGGGCGGAAACCGCGTTTCAGTGACCTCTCACCTGCTGGCCGGAGCTGACGCCGAGAGCGGACGCGTCGATTACGAGGTTCGGGTTCCCTCCAACGCCAGCGTGACTTTGCACTCCGCCACTGGCCCGCTTCATGCCGAAAAACTTCACGGAGACGTGATTCTCGAAGGAAACACCGCCAACGTTGACGTGCGCGATCTGAGTGAGGGCCATGTTCATGTCAGAACGTTGAAAGGACCCGTTTCGCTCACCAACGTGAGCGATGGCCATGTGGAAATTACTTCGGTGAGCGGCGATGTCGACCTGAAATCGGTGACCGGGCCGCTGGTGCAAGTCAACTCCACAAACGGCAACATCACTTACGACGGCGACTTCGGGGAGAGCGGCGAATACTCTTTGATGACCCATACCGGCAACATCGACGCCACCGCTCCGGCGTATGCTTCGATCGATGTATACGCCCATTCCGAACAGGGCAAAGTAGAGAACGATTTTCTGCTAACACCTTCGCGCAGCACGTTGATGGCGCGAGCAGGCAGTGCCTTCTCAGGCACGGTGGGAAAGGCGGCATCTTCGGTCAGGCTCCTGTCTTTCAGTGGTAAAATCCACCTCAAGAAACGCTAAACAATCTGGCTGAATTGTGGATTACGGTTCCGGTGACCGCATCGGCAAGACGGACCTAAATTCGGGGCATGCGTCTGCCGGACGGCGCAGTTCTGTCGTCTGCCTCGTGGGATTTATGGGAGCGGGCAAAACCAGCGTGGGTCGCAATCTGGGCCACCGCTTCGGCTGGCCGTTTGACGATCTGGATGAGCGGATCGAGGCGCGCGAAACACGTTCGATTGAAGAGATTTTTCGTGACTCGGGCGAAATGCTATTCCGGCGCGCCGAGACCGCGGCGTTACGAGAGCTACTTGACGAAATCGGTGCCCTGCGTCGCGAATCATAGCTTTGGGCGGGGGCGCAATGGCGCAGCCCGAGAATGTGGCACTGCTGCAACGGGCAGAGGTCACAATCGTTTTTCTTGACGCCCCTGCGGAAGAACTATTTCAGCGCTGCGAGCAGGACGAACGCCAGCGTCCCTTGCGCCGGGATGCTGAAGCAGTTTCGCGAACTCTACGAGGGCGGCGGACTTTTTATATGAAGGCCGATCGGCCCATCGATACGGCGGGCAAAGATTTGGATACGGTGGCAGTGGAGGTGGCATGCAGTCTCGGGCTGGAAAATTTGCTTCGGTCGTAAGCGCGCTGGCAGGGATGTGCCTTTGTATTGCGCTTTCCGTGCCGGTGGAAGCGGCTGCCGACAAAACCGCGGCCGGACAAACCGTGGACTCCGGCTCGTTCGGGGTTTTCATGGACGGAAAGCGGGTCGCTACGGAGACATTTTCCGTTCATCAGGGCGCGCTTCGGGCAGCTCCGTCACGCTCGCGATTCAAGGCAGAAGCGGGCGGCGAACAAGGCTGAGCAATCTTCCGACCTTGCAATTGACGAGTAATGGCGAGTTGCAGAGTTACGAGTGGACGGAGGTAAGCCCCGGCGATTCCCATGCCACCGTCCTGCCCAGCCAGGACTTCCTGGTGAGCATTTCAGCAAGAGCGTGCACGAGAAGCAGCATGAACAACCGTTTATGCTTCCGGCATCGACCAGCATTCTGGACGACTATTTCTTTATTCAGCGGGAAGTGCTCGCCTGGAAATATCTCGCGACCACTTGCAAGCAGGAAAACGGCACAATCGCCTGCCCCTTGAAACAAAACGCGCAGCTGGGAACGCTGAATCCGCATGCGCAGGCGTCGGCGCCGGTAAGCCTTCAGTTTCCGGCAGAGAAAAAATCTCTACTTCGTGGGACGGAGCACGAAATCATCCGCCTCGATGTCAAAAGCGAGATCCGGCGATTGGACTTTGTGGCTGGACGACCAATTGAAGTTGCAACGCATAGTCGATCGCGACTAACAATACCGAAGTCATTCGAGACTAGGTGGGCTTTGCCCCTAACCGATGCACGTACGGCCCGGGTCTTGACCACAGTGCTGTTGTTCGCTCTGGCGCTTGGCTTCTTGTATATTGCACGCCAAACGCTGATCGCTTTTCTCTTCGCGGTATTTTTTGCCTATCTTGTCGATCCCGCGGTATCGAGGACGGAGAAGTGGACGCGCAGCCGAGGAGTCAGCCATGGCAGTCATTTATCTGCTGCTTCTCGTGTTATTGGTGATCACTGGTTCTTCTTTGTCGGCCCCAAGATTGGTCATCAGGCGCAGCGGCTGGGCGAAGCCCTGCCTGCATTGTTGGATCAGGTCAGTTCTGGCAACATCGCCGTCACGCTCGGCCAGGAGCGCGGCTGGAGCGGCACTACCATTCAGCAGACCCAGGACTTTCTTGACCAGCCACCGCAATGATCTTCTGGCCATCGCGCAGCGGATCGGGTCTGCGGGCGGCCGAAGGCAGCAAAGAATCCTGGCTGATCATGGTTGTGCCCATCCTGGCGGTATTTTTGCTCAAGGACGGGCGCACCTTCGGTGAATTCGCGCTTACGCTTCGTGCAAACCCGGCCGCAGCGGGAGTTCTGGGAAGGCGTGCGCGGCCGACCTTAATCGCATGCTGGCCCATTTCATCCGCGCGCAACTTACGCTGGCGCATCCTGACGCTTGCCATCTATATGGCGTTTCATCGGGTTGCTGCGCGTTCCTTACGCTGCAGTGCTCGGAAGCGCCGGCGGAATCATGGAATTCATTCCCATCGTCGGACCGCTGGTCGCGGCCATTGTGATCATCGGCGTTTCGTTGCTGATGGCGTATCCGCACTGGCTGATGGTGCTGATTTTTCTGGCGGTGTGGCGATTGGTGCAGGACTACGTGGTCTCACCGCGCATGATGGGAAAGAGCATGGAGTTGCATCCTCTGGCGACGCTGTTTGGAGTCCTGGCCGGAGGAGAAATTGCCGGCGTGCTCGGAGTTTATCTTTCGATTCCGGTTATGGCGACCCTGCGAATCGTGTGGCGACGCTGGCAACTTTATGCCGAAAAGAAGCGCTTTGGCCCGCTCGACGAATATTCTTTTGGGGCCGAAATCCATCCCCGACCGTGATTCCACGCAGTTAACTTCCCTGCCCGGCAGCGGCTTCGAGTTTCACGTTGCGGAGAAATTCCGCGGCGGACTCGGGCAAACCGTATTGATGAACATTCCCGAGCCGAGTTCGAATCCGGCGACGCGGGTAAGGCGCGGAATAATGCTCACATACCAGTGGAAATATTTGACGCCGGAGAGTTCCGCCGGAGCGCAGCGCAGCGTGTAGTTGAAATCGGGATCGCCCAAACCGTAGTGGAGCTTCCCCAAGACCTTCCGCAAGATGCGGGCGAGGTCAACGATTTCGGCCGCACTAATATCTCCGAAGCTGGCCATGTGCCGCCGCGGATAAATGTGGGTAGCAAACGGCGTGGGTGAGGCGAACGGCTCAATGGCGACAAAGTGCTCGGTCATGAGCACGATTCGCTGCGGCTCGGCAATCTCTTCTTCAACCATCTGGCAGAACATGCACTCGCCGTAATCGTCGTGGTGTTGCAGCGCGACCTGAAAGCGTCCGCGCACCTGGCTGGAAATCACCGGCGTGGCGACCAACTGCGAGTGTGGGTGCTCCAGGCTGGTTCCCGCGTCGACACCATGGTTCTTGAAGATGGTGACATGGGCGATGCGGCCGTCAAGGCTAAGCTCGTCGTAGCGCGATTTGTAGGCGCGCAGCACATTGGCGACGTGAGCGTCATCCATGAGCGCTATGGTGTGCGCGTGGTCCGGAGTTTCGATAATGACATCGTGCACGCCAAAGCCGGCGATGCTGCGCCGCGAGCGGTGGATAGTGCGGGCCAGCTGGGTATCGCGCGCCAGGGCGGCGAATTTGTTGGCCACAACCCGCACCTGCCACGTGCCATTCTCCCCGGAAACCCGCAAAATCTCCGGCGGGGTTTTGTCTTCATTACCGGTACAAAACGGGCAGGTGGCGACGTGATGGGCCACTGGTTTCGGCGCGGTTTGCCGGACGAGGTCTTTGGGACGCTTGGCCCGCTCGGTAGCGATAATGACCCATTCCTTGGTGAGAATATTCTGGCGCAACTCCGGCATATAAGTTCCTCAACTGGTCTATCGGCGCTCGTTCGTCGCTTCGTTAGTTACCTTAGCGGGTCCTCATCACTGCCAAGCGGCCACTATTGTAAAATCCAAAGCAACCATGGAAAGCAAGATCCCTGTTGGAATTCTAGGCGCAACTGGCATTGTGGGACAGCGCTTTGTCCAGATGCTGGAAAACCATCCCGTGGTTCGAAGTCGCGTGGCTGGCCGCTTCCGACCGCTCCGAGGGCAAACTGTACGCCGAGGCAACGCGCTGGCGGATGAAAACTCCGCTGCCGGAGCGCGTGGCCAAAATGCGGGTCACAGCCGCCAAGCCGGACGGTGCGCCCAAAGTAATTTTTGCCGCTCTGGATGCCGCCATCGCCGCCGAGATGGAGCCGCGCTTTGCCGAGGCCGGCTGCGCGGTAGTTTCAAACTCCAGCGCCTTGCGCATGCAAAGCGATGTTCCGCTGGTGATTCCCGAGGTCAATCCCGATCACATCAAGTTGCTCGAATGCCAGAAATGGCGCCGGGAGTCGGGCGGGTTCGTGGTAACCAATCCCAACTGCTCGGCTATTGGCCTGGTGATGGCGCTGGCCCCGTTGCAGCAGCAGTTCGGGATCGACACGGTGATGGCGGTCACGATGCAGGCGGTAAGCGGCGCGGGATATCCCGGGCGTGGCTTCGCTCGACATTCTGGGCAACGTGATTCCTTACATCTCAAAAGAAGAAGAAAAGATGGAGGAAGAAACGCTGAAGCTGCTGGGCACGCTCAATAGTTCCAAGTTCGTTCCTGCGGGCTTCGGTATGAGCGCGCACTGCAATCGGGTGGCAGTAGAAGACGGACACACAGAATCGGTTTCGATCAAGCTGAAAAAGAAGACTGCGCCGGATACGATTATTCGTGCATGGAATGAATATCGCAGCGCCCCACAGGAACTGCATTTGCCCAGCGCTCCCGAGCAACCGGTGCATTATCTCGAAGCTGCCGACCGTCCACAGCCGCGTTTTGATGTCGATGCTGGAGCAGGCATGACCGCGTCGGTGGGGCGATTGAGGCCCTGCAGCGTGCTCGACTGGAAATTCACCGTGCTCTCCCACAACACGATTCGCGGCGCCGCCGGAGCTGCCGTGTTGAACGCCGAACTCCTCAAAGTGCGGGGATATCTGGCGTGAACGTTGCTCCGCGCAGAAAACTTCTGACTTCCGGCTTGAGCCCTAGCCAGGTATCCGCAATGATCGTCATGAAATTCGGCGGAACCTCAGTGCAGGACTCGGAGGCCATTCGACCGCGCCGCTACCATCGTCAAGGGGCGCATAGCCGAAAAGCCCGTGGTTGTGGTCAGCGCCATGGCCAAAGTAACGGACCAGTTGCTGAACATGGCGCGGGCCGCGGGAAATGGCGACCGCACGACCGCCCTCGATCTCTCTCGCGCCCTGCGCGAACGGCACTACAACACGGCTGGCGAACTGCTGCACACAGCCGTATTCTCGCAGATTCACAGCGAGCTCGAAGCCACGTTTGGAGCGCTCGACGAGTTGTTGCGCGGCATTGCCGCCGTCGGGGAACTGACGCCGCGCACCACCGATCATGTCTCGAGCTACGGCGAGCTTCTTTCCAGCAGAATTTGCGCCGCGGCGTTTTCGGGACGCGGCCTGAACGCGACGTTGATTGACTCGCGCCAGTGCATCATCACCGACGCGACTCACATGCGCGCCGCACCATTAATGGAAGAGACGCAGCGACCGCTTGCGCGCGAACCTGAAACCGGCGCTCGACGCAGGATGCGTCCCGGTGATGGCAGGCTTCATCGGCGCGACGAAGGCAGGAGTTACAACTACGATCGGCCGGGGTGGTTCAGATTATTCCGCGGCCATCATCGGAGCGGGACTGAATGCCGACAAAATCGAAATCTGGACCGACGTGGATGGAATGTTGACCACCGATCCGAACCTTTGCCCGGAGGCGCGGCGGATCAAAGTAATCAGCTTTGAAGAGGCTGCCGAGCTGGCTTATTTTGGAGCGAAGGTGCTGCATCCTGCGACTGTGCTGCCGGCGGTGCAGAAAAACATTCCGGTCTATGTGCTCAATTCGCGCAATCCGACCTGCGAGGGTACGCGGATCGCGGCCCGGGCGCCGAATTGCAAGAATTTCTTCAAGGCCATTGCGGCGAAGAAACGGATCACGATCATCGATGTTGCCGCTCCCCGCATGTTGCTGGCGCATGGTTTTCTGCGCGCCATCTTCGAGGCCTTTGACCGTCACCGCGTTCCCGTTGATGTGGTCTCAACCTCGGAAGTCAGCGTGTCGTTGACGGTCGATTCCAACGAATCGATCCCGGCGCTGGCCGCCGATCTGGCCAAACTGGCGGATGTAAAGTATGAGGGACGGAAGGCGATTGTTTGCCTGGTTGGAGAGAACTTGCGTGAAATTCCGGGGCTGGCCGCGCGCGTATTTGGCGAACTGAGCGATGTGAAGATTCGCATGATTTCGCAGGGCGCATCGGAAATCAACCTCACCTTTGTGATTGAGGAGGATGAAGTTCCCCAGGTGATCCGCCGCTTGCACAAAGTTTTCTTTTCGGAGCTGGATCCGGAAGTATTCGCCTGATGAGTGCAATGAAAATTCTCGTCTTAGGTCGCGGAAAGACCGGTTCGCTGGTGGCCGAGGCGGCGCGGCATTGCGGGCACACGGTTGAAGTGCTCTGTTCTACGGACAATGAGAAAGCGCGAGCGCTTTCCGCCGAGCGGTTGGCTGCGACCGATGTCGTCGTCGATTTCACCACGCCTCACGCTGTCCTTGAAAATATTCGGGCGTGCATGAACGCCGGCAAGAATATGGTGGTGGGCACGACCGGCTGGTATCACGAATTGCCCCAGGTGCGGCAGTTGGTCGAGAAAAGCGGCGCCGGATTTCTGTACGGTTCGAACTTCTCGATCGGCGTCAATCTTTTCTTCGAGGTTGCCCGCACCGCGGCCGCCGCGCTGCAGCATCGTTACTCGGGGCAGATTTTCGAACGGCACCACATTCACAAGAAGGACGCGCCTTCGGGCACGGCGATGACTCTGCAACAGGTGGTTCACGATTGCTCAAACACCAAGGTTGAGATTACTTCCTTCCGCGAGGGAGATGTCGTGGGCCTGCACGAACTGGTGCTGGATTCGCCGGCGGACACCATCTACATTTGCCATGACGCAAAGTCGCGTCGCGGATTCGCTGACGGGGCCGTTCGTGGCGCCGAATGGCTGCTGGGCAAGAAGGGCTTCTTCGACTTCAAAGAAGTCTGGCAAAAGCTGTAGTCACCAAAAGTTTCCCTAATCGGTCCGGCGCACATCCTTCTGTGATTTCAATCCTTCATCTACGCCGATTCCGGTTATAGAATGGCTGCGACTTTGGTGTCGAATCCAATCAAAAGAACAGGACTTCCGTACCCATGAAATTTAACAAAGTAATCGCGTTATTGGCTGTGATCTTCTGTCTGTGTTTTGTCCTCTTCCAAGCGGCGTCTGCTCAGGATGGCGGCGCAACCTTCAAAGCAAAATGCGCCATGTGTCACGGCGCGGAGGGCCAGGGTAAGATTGGTCCGGCGTTGAAAGGCACCAGCCTGAGTGAAGATCAGATCGTCGGTCTGCTGACCAAGGGAGACGAGGCCAAGAAAGCCCCGCACAAAAAACCGGTCAACGGGCTTTCCGCTGACGATGCCAAGGCTGTAGCCGCGTACGTGAAAGGTCTGAAATAGCAGGAAGCGGCCGCAAACGAACTCACGGGGCCAGGCTTGCTGGCCCCATGTGAGTGGCTGCAGTTTAATAGGGACGCCGGTGCCCCATGATCGTGAGGGCAGATTTCTGCCGGGTCTTACCCTCCCGCGATTCGCGCCGCTTTCTTGAATATGGCGAGAAACATTGGCCTCGTTAGCTTGCCGGTTTGCGTGTTTTGATTTGACGGATGGTAAGACGCCAGCAGCGCCCGCCCGTCCGGCATTTTGTAGCTCGCCCCATGCTTGAAGATGTAAGACGCGCGGCTGACTAGCTGACCATGCCGCTTCAGGTAATTCAAATAGGCGTCGAAAGCGATCTTTCCCAGCGCCACAATCACCTTCAGGTTCTTCAGCCCCTGCAACTCGCGCTCAAGATACGCCGCGCAGTTCGACAACTCCTGTGGCAGCGGCTTATTGTCCGGCGGCGCGCAGCGCACCGCGGCAGTGATGTAGAGATCGTTCAATTCGAGCCCGTCGTTACGGTCGGTCGCATTGGGCTGATTGGCAAAGCCGGTTTCATACAGCACCGGATACATGAATTTCCCCGACGCGTCTCCGGTAAACGGACGCCCGGTGCGGTTCGATCCGTGCGCACCGGGAGCGAGGCCGAGAACCAACACGCGAGCGTCAGGATCGCCGAATCCAGGCACAGGCTTGCCCCAGTATTCGCAATCGCGGTAAGCCCGGCGCTTCTCGCGCGCGATTCTCTCCCGATACTCGACCAGGCGAGGGCATAGCGTGCAGGAGATCACTTCAGAGTTAAGTTGCGTGAGCCAGGCAGGAGATTTCACCACAGAGGTCACAGGGTAGCACAGCGAAAAATCTCTGTGTTCCTCGGTGTCCTCTGTGTTTAATTCTCACTCGTATCGCAATGCATCGACCGGATTGAGCCTCGCGGCCTTCACCGCGGGATACATTCCGAAGAAAAGACCGACGCTCATCGATCCGCCCACGGCCATCACCACAGCCCACATGGGCACGGCGGAAGGCAAACTGGGCAACAGGGCATTGATCAACATACTAATTACTCCGCCGAGTGCGACCCCGATAATTCCTCCGGCGCCGGTCAAAGCCACCGCCTCGGTAAGAAACTGCCGAATAATGTCGCGGGAACGCGCGCCAATGGCTTTTCGCACCCCGATTTCGCGCGTGCGCTCGGTGACGGACATCAGCATGATATTCATTACGCCTACGCCGCCGATCAGTAGCCCGATCGAACTAATGACGACAACAGCAATCGCGATCGCTCCGGTGATCTGCCGGAACTGCCGCGCCATCTGTTCGGAACTGGAGATGGCGAAGTTGTTCGGCTTGTCGAGTGGCACCGCGCGGCGGCGGCGCATCAGGCCGATGATCTCGTCCTCAGCCTGATTTTTTCTTCCCGGATACGCCTGCGCGCCGACGAAATTCTCGTCATCCTGCGGATTGTGCTTGCGATACGCGCCGTAGGGCACGACCACGACTTTGTCGGCAGATTCATCCCGGAAAAACTGCCCCTTGCGTTTTTCCAGCACGCCCACAACTTGATAAAACGCGCCGCCTACTTCGATCGACTTACCCAACGGATCTTGTTCGTGGAACAACCCTTCGGCCAGATCATGCCCGATCACCGCGACATCCATGTTGTGCAGCATCTCCGCTTCGCTGAAGAAGCGGCCCTTTTCCGGATTCGCGTTATAAACCCACTCATAGGATGGCGTCGTTCCCGTGAACTGAATGCCGTATACTTCGTTTCCGTGATAACGCGCCGGCACAACCGTGAGCGGCTGCCCCGGCTCGATGCGCGGAGAAACCTCGACGGTCACATCCTTCACGTCAGGACATTCGTCCTTCATCGCCATGGCATCGTCGTAGGTGAGCGGCTTACGGTTGCGTTCCTCGGGGGTGAGCCGACCGCGGAAGCCGAAATCCCAGCGAAAAACGAACAGCGTGTTAGTGCCGTACTGATCGAGGAAGCCGCGAATGTCGCGGTCGAGGCCGACCATGATCGAAGCCACGGCCACGATGGCCATAATTCCAATCACCACGCCCAGCACGGTGAGCAGCGAGCGCATCTTGTGCTGGCGCAGCGAATCGAACGCCATGCGGGTGTTTTCGCTGAGTTCAAAATGCATAAGTGACCTCTGAAAGTTCCGCTCGCAACGCCTCAATCGGATCCAGTTTCGACGCCCGGCTTGCCGGATAGAGGCCGAAGAACAGTCCCACCGCCGCGGAAACAACCAGTGACAGAATCACCGCGCCAACCGGCACCTGCGACGGCACCGGCGTAAGAACACGCACCAACGTTGAGAGCAAATAAGCGATCGCCACTCCCGCCGCGCCGCCGATCGCGGCCATTACGGCGGATTCGACCAGGAACTGCATCATGATGTCCTGACGGCGAGCGCCCAGCGATTTGCGCACCCCAATTTCGCGCGTGCGCTCAGTCACGCTGGCCAGCATCACATTCATAATCACGACGCCGCCGATCACCAGAAACACCGAAACCACGCCCACCATGGTCGTGGCAATCGCGCCGGTGAGGCTGTGCCACAGGTTCATAATGCTGTCCGATCCCAGGATGCCGAAGTTGTCTTCGGCATTGGGATCGAGGTGGCGGCGGCCGCGCATCATGGTGCGGGCTTCTTCTTTGGTCTGCTCCATCCACTCCGGCCCGCGCCCCTGAATGTTGATGGCCAGGTCCTGATCGTGCTCGCCGTAAATTTTCAAAAACGTTCGCACCGGGATGTAGACAAAATCATCCTGCGACTGGCCGAACACCGAGCCAATCGGCTTGGCCAGCCCGACCACCTGGTATTCACGCCCGTCGACATAAATAACCTTGCCGATGGGATCGACCGCCGGGAACAGCTTGCTTGCTACTCCTTGTCCAATAAACGTGACTGTGGTGCGGCCGTCGTTATCGGCTTCGGTGATGTAACGCCCGGTTTCGGGTTCCTCCACATCCATGTCGGCGATGTTCGCGGTCACGCCGCGAACGTTGATGTCGTCGAGCGATTGCGTCCCCAGCCGCACTTTGCCATTGGTGCGAACTTCAAGGCCGACGGCTTTGGGTAATTTCAGGCCGTCATGCAGCGCCTGGTAATCGTCCCAGGTGATGTAGCGGTTGCGCCGCATGGCTTTGAAGTAGTCCTGCTGGTTGGTGATGATGGGAAAACGCAGAATGAGAAAAACGTTCGATCCCAGATTGGCGACTCGGTTCTCAATATACAAATTGGCGCCGGTAATGATTGAAACTACGAGGATCAGCACCGTAACCGAAAGCGTAACGCCGAGCAACGTAAGCGCTGAACGCAGCTTGTGGCCGCGCAGCGCGGCCAGGGCTTCCATCGCCGGATCACGGAAGGTGGTGCTGTGCCGGCGCAGTTTGTCTTTCACGCGCGAGGCACGGCCAGCTTGCGAGACGGCTATGGGTTCCATCACGGCGGAGTCGGCGCGGTCCATCACAGTGATCCTATACGAATTAGACGGCGGTTAGGTTCCCGTGGATAGCGGGGGAAAAAGCAAACCGCGGACGGCGCCGAGGGATTTGGCGATGTAGGCGCGGGGGTTCCCGCCCGTGCGATTTTGCTCGTTGGGCGGACGCATTGGCGGAGGGCTATTGGGTATCAGACCAGCCAACGACCTCGCCGGCGTCGTTGATGCCATTCGCTACTGCATTCGAACCGCCTGGCAAGGTTCCGATGTCCTGCATGCCGGCAGACGCGGTCCACACAAACGCCCGCAGCTGCCCCCCCGGCGTCTGCGAGTAACCGACGACCTCCCCCGCATCGTTGATTGCATAAGCCTGACTAAGATTGCCTCCGGGGAGCGTGCCAAGGCCCTGCATACCCGTTGACTCAGTCCAACAAAAGGCGTGAACGAATCCACTCGGTGTGTAAGCTGAACCAACGACTTGGCCGGTCTTATCGATGCCAAATGCTAAACTTCCCCTATTCTTTCCAGAACCTCCTAAATCGCCGAGGTTTCGAATCTTACCGTTGCTGTAAACGATGGCCCATCGATACGCCAGTCCTCCTGCGCCCAAAAATCCCGCAATCGCCCCGGAGCTATTCACCGCGAATGCCTGGCTTTGGCATGTCGGGCAATTCTTGCCAGCAAGAACCATCAGATCCTGCATACCCAGGGCCTTAGTCCAGCGAAACGCATGATCCACGTTCATTCCCGTCTCGGAATACCCTACGATCTCACCAACGCTATTGATAGCCGCTGCGGAACTAACTCGACCCCCAAGGTCACCTAAGTCCACGGGGCCTTCTTGTTCAGTCCAGATAAATGCGTGCAGTTGGCCATCCAAATTCAAGCCCGTCGCGGCAACCTGTCCGGAATCGTTCAAACCGACAGCTTGACTCTGTGTAAGGCTCAAACCTCTCAAAAATTGCATACCTAGATTCGGTGTCCAGCCAAAAGCGGTAGATGCTTCTCCACTAGAAAGGATGTCGTATCCTACGACCTGACCGAGTGGATCTATGCTTAAGGCATAACTACCCTGCCAACCCGGCAAAGTACCCAGATCCTGCATGCCTCCTTGCGCCGTCCATAAAAACGCGTGTGCGGCGGCTTGCGCGAATGTCAGGTTAGACAGAACAAGAATGCACGGCAAAATCAGGACACAGCGGAGAAAGCGGCGCATGGAGAGCCTCCAGCGTGCGGGGGTCACGCGCAGGCATTATACCGCGACAAGGGCAAACTGCGGCGTTTCTACTCTAACAAATCGCACGGGCGACGACGCCCGCGCCTACATTTGAGGGCGTTCTGTACAAATACAGGACCGGGTTTTCGACCTACGGCTCGGCGTCCTCTGCGGTTAAGGTCTTTTGCCTCTGTGGCGAAAATTCCCCGAACCGCCTCAGTCCTGATTTCGATATTCCTCGGGAACGTCGTCCTCTGGCACTTCGTGGGTGTGGGCCTCCCTTTCTTCTTCGTCGTCCGCGTGCTGGACGCCCGCGACGGCTTCGGCCTCGAAGGCGTCGCCTTCTTCGAGCAACTCATCCACGCTTTCCGAGTCGGCGCTCTCCACGTCGCTCAATCCCTGCAGGTCACCAGACTGGCCGGCGGAACGCAATCCCGGAGTATCCTTGTCCCAGCGCGCCGACTCACGGCCTCCGCGGCTCGGCTTCTTGCGCGCACGCGCCACAGGCTTTTTCTTCTTCGCTTTTGTGGCTACCAGCTTCTTGGCTGCCAGTTTCTTCGCTGTCGGCTTTTTTGCGGTCTTCTTCTTGGTTACGCGTTTCGGGCTGACGGATTTCTTGGCTGAGGTCTTTTTCGACTTCGTCGCTTTTTTCGTCTTTTTCTTGGTAGCCATTTTTGCAGTCTAGCACCGCTCAATCGGGATGCCCAACTCGGTCGAATCCAACTCGGCTAGTCCTGCTCGCCGAGGGTTTGGACGTACGACTCTGAGGTGTAATCCGGCAAGGTAGAAACCATCGGATGGGAAGCCGTTCGGCAGAAGGGCCGTACTCTGCTGCATGACAAGTAAGCCGCTTCGCTCAGCGGCCCACTAATTTCTGCAGTTCTTCCGGGTACCGAGCCCCTTGCGGGGTAATCTTTGAAGCGGCAGTCTCGATTTGGTGGAGATCATCGGGCGTAAGTTCGACGTTAACGGCTCCGATATTTTCTTCGAGCCGATGCAGCTTGGTCGTACCCGGGATCGGCACGATCCACGGCTTCTGGGCAAGCAGCCAAGCCAGTGCGATCTGCGCCGGGGTCGTCTTTTTCTGTTGCGCGAATTTGCCAACCAGATCCACCACTGCCTGATTCGCTTTCCGGTTCTCTGGCGTAAAGCGAGGAACGATGTTGCGGAAATCATTTTTGTCGAACTGCGTATCCTCGCTGATCTTGCCCGTAAGGAAGCCTTTACCCAGAGGGCTGAAGGGGACGAACCCGATCCCGAGTTCTTCCAGCGCCGGTATCACTTCCGCTTCCGGTTCTCTCCACCACAGGGAGTATTCGCTCTGCAGCGCAGTGACGGGCTGCACTTTGTGGGCACGCCGGATGGTCTGCACCGCCGCCTCCGAAAGTCCGAAGTGCTTGACCTTGCCTTGCTGAATCAACTCTTTCACCGCTCCCGCAACGTCTTCGATCGGCACGTTCGAGTCGACGCGGTGTTGATAGAACAAGTCGATGACATCGGTCTTGAGGCGCTTAAGCGACGCTTCGGCAACTTCCTTAATGTGCTCCGGGCGACTATCCAGCCCAACCTGTTTGCTGGTGTTCGGATCAAGCTTGAACCCGAACTTGGTCGCGATCACTACTTTGTCACGAAGTGGGGCCAGCGCTTCGCCTACAAGTTCCTCGTTGGTGAAAGGGCCGTAAACTTCGGCGGTGTCGAAGAAGGTAACCCCACGTTCGACGGCCGTCCGAATCAGAGAGATCATCTCTTTTTTGTCCGCAGCCGGGCCATAACCGAAGCTCATTCCCATGCAGCCGAGCCCGATTGCCGAGACTTCAAGATTGCTTTTCCCAAGCTTGCGTTTCTTCATTGGTTCTCCTTATAAATCGAAGGGTGCGTGCTGCTCCCGGCATCAGGTGTGATCGGAAGTTCATAGCGAGGGGTGGCCTCGGGGCGATGTCAGGTCGCGTAGGAAGCGCTATGAAGAGTCGATGCGCGGGGACGGGGATACGGTTCAAAGGTTGGCGAGAAGCAATGCGCGCCGATTCGCTTTGCGAATCGCAAATCGAAGTCGAAGGATCCCGTGTTTGCTTGCGTCTTTAGGCGGCCGCGAATGGAGCCTTCTCAAAATCGTTGCAGAGAATTCCTTTCTGCGCCGGTGCCTCTTCTTACTGGCATGAGGTCCCTCGACTGCGCGGTTCGGTCGCGAGCGACCGATCCCGCTGCGCTCGAGATGACAACCCTAATAAACCGAGAGCGACTGTCACCACGCATGTCGTTCCAATTCCTCGGCGTCCTCGGCGTACTCGGCGGTTCGTCTTTTCACAAACACGGGCGAGGACGCCCGCGCCTACATCGTCTAGGTTACTTTCGTCCCGAAATGGGGCTTGAAAACCGCCTCCGCCGTTTGACGCTTGTCTCTCTCTGTCTTTAAACTCGAAATTATCGCAAGGGTGATCGAGCAAAACCCAGTTCACTCCCCGCGATCACGGAAAGGCAACTGTGAGCCCCACGGAAACGACCGCCAGCAAACGCGAGATTGAAGTCGAAGTTCCCGCGGAAGCCGTCACCCAGGAAACCGAAACCCTGATTCAGAAATATCAGAAGCTGGCGCGCCTGCCGGGCTTCCGCCGCGGCCATGTGCCCGGTTCGGTCATTCGCATGCGCTTCGCGGAAGAGATCAAGAGCGAAGTGGTCGAGGCGCTGGTGCAGCGCTACTTCCCGCGCGAGGTCGAAAAACAGGGACTGGTTCCGGTTTCGCAGCCCCGGATCACCGATCTGCATATACATGAAGGCGAACCGCTGCGCTTTAAGGCCAGCTTCGAAGTTCTGCCCGCGATCACCGTCGAAGGCTACAAAGAGTTGCGCGCTGATAAGCCAGCTATCGCCGTCACCGACGAGGAACTGGAAGCGGCGCTGAAGAACATTCAGGAGCAGCGCGCGACGTTCACCTCAGCGGAAGGCCGTCCGCTGGCGGATGGCGATTATGCGCAAGCTTCGCTCGACAGCAAGCCAAAAGAAGGCGAAGAGGGCAAGCCCGTCCACATGGATGAAGTACTGGTCGAGATTGCCGGCAAGAACACCATGCCCGAGTTCACTGAGAATTTGCGCGGGGCCTCGCCCGGAGACGAACGAACCTTTGATGTGCTCTATCCGCAGGATTTCGCCGATCCCCGGCTCGCTGGCAAGACCCTTACCTATACCATCAAAGTTCAGGGCATCAAGCAGAAGAGTCTGCCGGAATTGAACGATGATTTCGCCAAAGAGCTGGGCGAGTTCAACACCCTCGATGACGTTCGTAAGCAAATCCGCGAAAACATGAAGGCCGAACGGCAGCATGAGGCCGAACATCAGGCCAAAGACAAGCTGATGGCGGAACTGATCCAGCGTAACGAATTTGAAGTACCCGAGGCGATGGTCGACCGGCAAATCGATCTGCGGTTGGAACGCGGACTGCGTGCGCTGGCAGCCCAGGGAATGAAGGCGGAAGATCTGAAGAAAATGGACATTAACCGGCTGCGCGCTGGGCAGCGCGAGCAGGCGGTGCAGGAAGTAAAGGCGTCATTGTTGCTGAATCAGATTGCGGAGGAGGAGAAAATCGAGGTCAGCGACCAGGAAATCGACCGCGAGGTTGAGGCCCTGGCCAAGCAGACAAAGCAACCCGCGGAAGCGATCCGCACGCGTTTGACGCGTGAAGGGACGCTGGATAGAATCCGGAGTAGAATCCGCAACGAGAAGACCCTCGATTTTCTTTATCATCAGTCTGCGTAACCACCATTCGCGATTCCCCCAAGCGAGGTTTGGCTGGCAGGAGTGTGAACCACAGGCGGGAGGGGCCAAATCATGTTAGTACCCATGGTCATTGAACAAACCGGACGTGGTGAGCGGGCATACGACATTTATTCCCGGTTGCTGCGCGACAACATCATCTTTATCGGCACACCGATTGACGACAACATTGCCAACCTGGTAATCGCGCAAATGCTTTTTCTGGCGCAGGAAGACCCGGAGAGGGACATCCAGCTCTATATCAATTCGCCGGGCGGGTCGATTACTGCCGGCATGGCGATTTACGACACCATGCAATATGTAAAGAACGATGTGACGACGTTGTGCGTGGGCCAGGCCGCCTCGATGGCGGCATTACTTTTGGCCGCAGGCGAGCCCAAGAAACGTTTGGCCCTGCCCAACTCGCGCATCCTGATCCATCAGCCTTCGATGGGCGGGCTTTCCGGACAAGCCACCGACATCGACATTCATGCCCGCGAAATCTTGCGGATGCGGGAAATCACCAACCAGTTACTTGCGAAACATAGCGGACAAAAGCTGGATAAGGTAGAAAAGGACGTAGAGCGCGATTTCATTATGAATGCGCAGCAAGCTAAGGAATACGGAATCGTAGACGATATCATCTACAAGACCCGATGAAAGGCAGTGAGCTTTCACGGATCGAGGTTCCGTAGTCTCGGCACAAGCGATCTCTCCCGTTCCCCCGGGGAGGTAACGACAGTATGGCGCCGGGAGGGTCAGATCCCTACAAGGAGTAGAGCCGAGTGAAAAACAGAACGGGTACCGAAGAAATTCTACGCTGTTCCTTCTGCCACAAATCGCAGGACGCGGTCGCCAAACTGATTTCCTCGCCCAGCGACTATCCGCGGGCCTACATTTGCGACGAGTGTGTTGCGGTTTGCAACTCGATTCTCGAAGATGACCGCGCTGCGACTCCGCCGGCCAGCACTCCCAACCAGCTTCCCAAGCCGCAGGAAGTCAAGAACTTCCTTGATGAGTATGTCATTGGCCAGGAGATGACCAAGAAGAAGCTGGCGGTCGCGGTCTACAACCATTACAAGCGCATCTACATGAACCGTCAGCGCACCAGCGACGGCATCGAGCTGACCAAGTCGAACATTCTGCTGATTGGGCCGACCGGCACCGGCAAAACACTGCTGGCACAGACGCTGGCGCGCATGCTCGATGTTCCCTTCGCCATCGTCGATGCCACCACCTTGACCGAAGCCGGATACGTCGGCGAGGACGTGGAGAACATCATCCTGAAGCTGTTGCAGGCGGCCGACGGCGACGTAGGACGCGCCCAGACGGGCATCATCTATATCGACGAAGTCGACAAAATCGGGCGCAAGGACGAAAATCCCTCGATCACCCGCGATGTCTCCGGCGAAGGCGTGCAACAGGCATTACTGAAGATTCTTGAAGGCACCATCGCCAACGTGCCCCCGCAGGGCGGACGAAAGCATCCCCATCAGGAGTTCACCCCGGTCGATACCACCAATATTCTCTTCATTTGCGGCGGCGCTTTCGTTGGACTGGAGAAGATCATTGGCCGCCGCGTGGGTAAAAAGTCTCTAGGATTTAAAGCAGGCGAGGAAGCTGCAGGCGAGAAGACCGTTGCACCCACCAAGCGCAACTTCGAACTACTCAGCGAGATCCAACCTGAGGATCTGATCAAGTTTGGACTGATCCCCGAATTTGTCGGCCGCATGCCGGTAGTTGGCGTTCTGGAAGATCTCGACGAATTCGCCCTGATCGAAATCCTCACCCGTCCGAAGAACGCTATCGTCAAGCAATATCAGCGCTTGTTTGAATTTGAGAATGTGCGCCTGCGCTTCAGCGACGACGCGTTGCGTGCCATATCCCGCCAGGCCATGGCCCGCAAAGTCGGCGCCCGCGGCCTGCGCATGATCCTGGAAGAGTTGATGCTTGAACTGATGTTCAACCTGCCTAGCCAGAAAAAAGTGAAGGAATTCGAAGTCACTCGCGAAATGGTAGACAAGAAGACTGCTTCCTTCGCGATGATGGAAAAGGCAGGATAAGAAACCACCAGACAGGCCTATTGCGAACTTCACCTCCCTGCCGGTATCTCGGCAGGGAGTTCTGTCTCTGGCCCGCCTCATTGTAAAAGCCGGCTCCAAGGGAAAAAGCAACTGGCGCTGGCCTCGTTTAGCTGGTAATTTAGCTTCTGGGGCAGTGTAAAAACGATTCAACCAGCCTACAATTAAGCTTGCAGCCCAACCGGCTGACAGCGGTTTTTCGGGAGATTGAGTGACTACAGCCAAGGAAAAATTCGAAACCAAAAAATACCCCATGATGCCGATCCGCGACGTGGTCATCTTTCCTTACATGATGACGCCTTTCGTGGTCGGCCGGGAGTCGAGCGTGCGCGCCCTGGAAGAGGCGTTGGCCGCCGACAAGAAGATTTTCCTTGCGACCCAGCACGACGCCGGGGTGGACGAGCCCAAGCCCAACGAGATTTATCAGGTCGGTACCGTCGTCAACATCGTGCAGAGCCTCAAGCTGCCCGATGGCAACATCAAAGTTCTGGTTGAAGGCATTGAGCGCGGCAAGCTCCTGCAGGTCACCGAGACCGAAGGATTCATGCAGGCCACCATCCGGCTGGCCCGTTATGCCACCGAAACCACTCCGCAGATCGAAGCCGGTATGCAGCGGGTGACCTCCCTCTTCGAGCAGTACGTCAAGCTCTGCCAGTCGCTGAACTACGAAACCATGATCGCCGCGGTGCGCATGGAAGAACCGGCAAAACTTACGGACACCATCGCGGCCAACCTGCAGCTTTCGATTGAAGAAAAGCAGGAATTGCTTGAAATCTTCGATCCGGCCGAGCGTGTGAGCCGCATCGGCGATGTGCTCGATATCGAAATCGAAAAGCTCAACGTCGATCGCACCATTCAATCGCGCGTAAAGCGACAGATGGAGCGGGCACAAAAAGAGTATTACCTCAACGAGAAGATCAAGGCCATCCAGAAGGAACTGGGCCGTGGCGAGAAAAGCGAGTTCGACGAACTGAAGAAGAAGATCGAAGCCTCCGGCATGCCCAAAGAAGTCCGCGACAAGGCCATGCAGGAACTCAAGAAGCTCGAGGCGATGCCGCCGATGTCAGCCGAGTCGACGGTCTCGCGCAACTATCTCGACTGGCTGCTGGCGGTGCCGTGGAAGAAGCGTTCGAAGGAGATCCGCAACATCAGCCGTGCGGAAAAAGTCCTGAACGAAGATCATTATGGGCTGGAGAAGATCAAGGAGCGCATCCTTGAATTCCTCGCCGTCCGCCAGTTGGTGAAAAATCCCAAGGGTTCGATTCTCTGCTTCGTTGGGCCTCCCGGAGTCGGCAAGACCTCGCTCGGCATGTCGATCGCGAAGGCGACCGGCCGCAAGTTCGTACGTATGTCGCTCGGCGGAGTGCGTGACGAGGCCGAAGTGCGCGGGCATCGCCGCACCTACATTGGCGCGCTGCCTGGCCAGATCATTCAGATGATGAAAAAGGCCGGCACCAAGAACCCGGTCTTCATGCTTGACGAAGTGGAAAAAATGTCGATGGATTTCCGCGGCGATCCGTCAGCGGCTCTGCTCGAAGTGCTCGATCCCGAACAGAATTATATGTTCGTAGACCACTACCTCGACGTCGAGTACGACCTGTCGCAGGTTTTCTTCATCGCGACCGCCAACGTCATTCACTCGATCCCTCCGGCCTTGCTCGACCGCATGGAAGTGCTGCGGCTGCACGGCTACACCGAGCAGGAAAAGGTCGAAATCGCCAAACAGTTCCTGGTCAGGAAGCAGATGGAGCAGGCCGGACTGACAGAGAAAAACATCAAGTTCACCGACGAAGCCATAATCAGCCTCATCCGCTCCTACACGCGCGAAGCCGGGGTGCGCAATCTGGAACGCGAAATTGGCAACATCTGCCGTAAAGTCGCCCGCAAGGTCGTGAAAGAAGGCGCGGACTATAACATCCTCATCGCTGCGGAGAACGTCAACGATTTCCTCGGCGTGATCAAGTTCCGCGACACGCTGGCGCACGAAAAGAGCGAAATCGGCCTCGTAACTGGCCTGGCTTGGACCGAAGTCGGCGGCTCCATTTTGAGCACGGAGGCGACAGTCGTAGACGGCAAGGGCGGCAAACCCATCCTGACCGGCAAACTTGGTGACGTAATGCAGGAGTCAGCGCAAGCTGCAATTACGTACGTTCGTTCACGTTGGCAGCGGCTGGGATTGTCACGCGATTTCTACCGCAATATTGATATTCACATCCATGTGCCCGAGGGCGCGATCCCGAAAGATGGCCCTTCCGCCGGGATCACCATTGCCACCGCCATCGCCAGCGCACTCAGCAAAATTCCGGTGCGCCGCGACATTGCCATGACCGGCGAAATCACCCTCCGGGGCAAAGTGCTTCCCATCGGCGGATTGAAAGAAAAATTGCTCGCCGCCCATCGGGCCGGGCTGTTTGAAGTTATTCTTCCCAAGGACAACGAAAAAGATCTCGCCGAAGTTCCTGAGAACTTGCGCAGCCAAATGAAGCTGCACTTTGCCGATACCATGGACCAGGTGCTGGCAGTAGCTCTCGAGCAACCCCTGCCGGAACCGCTGGCCCCAGTCGAAGCAACCACGACGGCGCAGCCCATGGCCCCGCCGCTCACTCCAACTTCGGAAGCTCCGACGGCGCACCAGTAATCGCTGGCTTTTCTCGACTAGAATGGGCGGTACAGGCTCACTGTGCCGTCCGATTCTGACACTCACCGGTTCCGCATTTCCATCAGAGGCCCAGCCGCGCTGTTCGTTGCGGTGGCAATCGTCGCTGTTTTGCTGATTTCGTTCCCTGCTTATCGTTGGTTTCTTCTGATTAGCGTGGGCATCGGATTGGGCGTGGCCGCGATTCTGTTCTTGTGGCATAAACTGCGCCCAATCCGCGAAGAAGATATCGAAAACAAGAAGCCGCTGGGGTTGAATTGAGAAAGCGCAACTCAACCCACAGGACTTGCGCACGGGCGAGGACGCCCGCGCCTACATCAATATGTCTGATTTCTTGCAGGTGGCGCCCCACCCTCGCTTGCAACTTTCTTCCGACATCGGCAAACTGATCTGTGCGTATCCTCTCCCGATTCATGACTGCGGCGATCGATGCCAGCCACTTCCCTGCTCCGGCGTTGCCCGAAGTCGCCTTCCTGGGACGGTCGAATGTCGGCAAGTCGAGCGTCATAAATTCGCTGGTCGGAAAAAAACTGGCCAAAACCAGTTCGACTCCGGGCCGCACTCGCAGCATTAACTTCTTCGAATTGCGCTGGGCTGGGAAACCCAGTCCGGAACTGGTTTTCACCGATCTGCCCGGCTACGGCTACGCGCAGCTATCGCGGGAGGTCTCCAGCACCTGGCCGAGTTTCATCGAGCCATATTTGAAAGAGCGTCCGTGCCTGGCGTTGTGTCTGGTGCTGGTCGACGTGAACGTTCCGCCGCAGGAGAGCGACCGGCAATTGCTGCAGTTTCTCGCGTCGGTCGGCCGGCCGTTTGTCATTGTCGGGACCAAGAGCGACCGGCTCTCCGGCAATCAATTACGCAATGCGCTTCGCGGGTTCAGTGACGAGTTTTCGCAAGCGCGGCTGGTCCCCTTCTCGGCCCGGACTGGCGCCGGCCGCGAGGAACTTTGGCGGGAGATTCGTGAGGCCGTGCAACCGAGCCGCGGCGTGGCAGATCGCGTAGCGCTGTAGATTTTTTCCGCGTCCTCTGCGTCCTCCGCGGTTTTGATTTCTTTACCGCAAAGTTCGCCAAGAACTGCCGCGAAGTCTCTCGGTTTTTTTTAGTTTCGTCCTGCATCCTCCGCGTCCTCTGCGGTTTTTGGTTTTTTTTTATCCCGAATGTCTCGCACTACGTCCATCCGCTATGATTAGAAATTCATGTCCACCTACCTGATCACAGGAGTCGCCGGGTTCATCGGATCGGCGCTGGCCCGTGCCGTGCACGCGCGGGGAGATCAAGTCCGCGGCATCGACAATCTTTCGACCGGCAAGCGCGAGAACCTGGCCGAAATCCGCAACCACATCGACTTTCGTGAAGCCGACCTTGTCGACATGGCCGCCGTCCGCGACGCCTGCGCCGGCGTTGACTTCGTCCTGCACCAAGCTGCCATTCCCTCTGTTCCACGCTCAGTGAAAGATCCGCTGGAGAGCAATCGCGCGAACATTGACGCGACGGTCAATCTGCTGGTGGCCGCCCGCGACGCCAAGGTCAAGCGCGTCGTCTACGCGGCGTCTTCGGCTGCCTACGGCGATACGCCGACCTTGCCTAAGCGCGAGGACATGTCTCCCAGCCCGATCTCTCCGTATGCTGTGGCTAAACTCGCCGGAGAGTTTTATATGACATCGTTCTGGCGATGTTACGGCCTGCCCACCGTCTCGCTGCGCTACTTCAATATTTTTGGCCCGCGTCAGGACCCGTCTTCGCCGTATTCCGGCGTGCTGGCAAAATTCATCACGCAGATGTTCGGACCACCAGCAGCCAACCATTTTTGGCGACGGCGCTCAGAGCCGCGATTTCACGTATGTCGACAATGTCGTGAGCGCCAACCTGCTCGCCTGCCGCGCTCCCGCCGAGCAAGTTGCCGGACGCGTGTTCAACATCGCAACCGGCACGCGAATTGATTTGAACGAGACGGTTCGTGTACTGAAGAAGCTCACCAGATATTCCGGCGAAGTGAAGTATGAAGCCGAGCGCGCCGGCGACGTGAAACATTCACTCGCGGATCTTGGGCTGGCGGAGAAATCTCTGGGCTACAAACCGAGCGTAAATTTTGAAGAAGGCTTGCGGCGCACCATCGAGTGGTATCGCGCCCAGGTCTGACCACCGACCACATAGGGGCGGACGCCTCGTCCGCCCGATTCTCCTTCCTCTTCACCCCAAGGACGCAGTTCAGAGCCCAAGTTACCTTGGTGATCTGTGGCCGCATTACGGGCGCGAATAGAGTTGTAGTATGACCCTGTCATCCATGGTAGTTTCGCGCGATTGGCCGGAAGTAAGCGTGCTCGAATGCATCCTTGGCAGTTTGCAGATTGGGGTTGAGGTAGAACCCGAACCGGAGCGCGCCCGTGCCAAACTGGCTAAGTCGAAAGTCGATGCGCTGATCGTCGATTGCGACCTCGAAGGAAGCGGCAAATTCCTCCACGGATTGAATGGCTCGCTCAACGGCGCGCCGCTCGTGATTCTCAGCAGCGGCAAGGGAGGCGAAAAATTCGATCGGGCGGCGGCAGCCTTCGTCTTTCAGAAGCCAATTTCCGTAGAACAAGCGGTGCACAAACTTTCCGCGGCGCGCAGCCTGATCCTCGATGGCCGGCTTCGCTATCATCGGCACACCCTGTCGATACCGGTGACTGTCACCAGCGGCAAGAACAAACGGCTGCAGGCGCAGTTGCTAAATCTCAGCCAGGGAGGTGTCGCGATCCACACTGATGGCGCCAGTCTGAGTGGAACCATCCAACTCGCATTCAGCCTGCCTGGGGACGAATCTCCACTGCATATCAGCGGGAAAGTAGTTTGGAACCGCGAGAGCGATTACGGAATCAAGTTCGCTGAATTGAAGCCGTCCCTGCAGCGCGGCTTGCACTTGTGGCTGGCGCAGCAATATTTGGCGCAGTAGGCAGTCGACCAGACAAGACACTCACCGAAAGCGCGCGCCCTGTACTGGCTGAAGATCGCCGCCCTCACCCACGCTCGCCGCCAGCATCGCCAGCCTGCACCCCGGAGTCGCGCCGAACCAGAGCGCAAACACAAACCAGTACAACCCTGCGAAGATGGCGGTCACGCCGAGCAGGAAAGCCACTGTGAATGGCCAGACCGGAAGTATGTCGATCAGAAACAGCGAAATTAAACTGAAGAGCAGAACCGAACAAAGCAAGACAAGTCCGTCAACGACGCGCGCGAACCGCGCGATGGAGACGGCGAATCCAAGCATCCGCAACCGCGGCGAATCGTCATCCGATGCCGGTAGAAACGACGCCAGCGTCTCCTGCTCAATCCGGATCGCTGGCCTCGCCGCACTCGAAAACAGCAACTCGCCGTCGCCGGTGATGCGAACCGCGTCCGAAAGCAACTGTGCCAGGAGCCACTCGCTGAGCGCACGCTGCGAGCGCGCAGTCAGCGAAGTAAATTCCACTCCCGCCTGTGCAGTAGAATCCGCCCAAACCACTCGGCCGACGGCATCCACTCGGCAACGCGGGTTCGCGAGATCTAAACGCAACTCCAGTTCTTCTCCAACCGGGAGCGGTTTCGCGGTTTGCATCGCAAGCCCCGACTGGCCCAGGTCGCGCAGAATGCCGTTGCTCGATCCCAGGTTCACGTACGCCAGGCTCCGCATTTTATGGCGATAGGGCCGCGCAGAAAACTGCGCTGGCGAGGCAGGCGTCAAGTCGGGAGTCACGGTCATGGCGGAGCGGCCCTGCATGATCAAATCTTAACGGGCGCGGGGAGTCGCCCTGAGTAACCGTGCTGGTTCAGGCAAGACTGAAGAAACGCTGGCAAGACTTAAGAAGCGGTGCGGTGCGAGTCAGGTTCCGGCTTGGGCCCGCCGCGTTTTTGCTGGGCTTTGGCCCAGGTGATCAAGCGGCCGAGCTCGTAACTATACCGGTCCATAGGCGCGGAAGCCTTGTTCGTCAAAAAGACGCTTGATTCCGCATCCAAGGCAAACCTGGTAGGAGTACCCTTGGGCGCGAACCGGCCAGCTCATCTTGCCGTGCCAGCAGCCACGGAAGAGTAACATGCCGGCGCCGGCTAATCCTGTGGCCAAAAGCCCAAAGGGCCACAACCAACTCGACTTCTTTTTTTCTTCACCCACAGCACAGAACCGATCACGACAAACTGGATTCCAGCATAAGCCCAATTCACAGGCTGTGCAAGAAGTTTGAAAGCCTTCATCTGCAAGTACTTGACTGCCTGCATCGCCCCGGTCCCTCTTACCTTGGTGCGAGGCAAATATATTGCCAACAAGCTGCAATCAAGGTACTTTACGAGGTATGCATCGGCTGAAAACTGGCGATTGCCGGATAAAAGTCCGGATTCGTGTACTCGGAAAGGGTACGCGCTGAGCCTTTTTTCGCGACAGCCGATCAAGAATTAAATGAGCACGACTGCGAATAACGCGGACCTCGAAGCGGTCAGCCTCGCGGAAGCACCCGCCTTTGCCGCCGCGGTGCCGCGCAGGGCTCGAGCCTCCGCCGGTGGCCGTGACGCGTTGCAGGCGCTGCTCGCATTTTCCGCGCTGCACGAACAGCTTCGGCAGCGGCGAGCCTTTGAACTCCGCAACGGCGGCGAGCCAAGGCAAGACGTTTGGCAGCTCGAGCATTTTGTGCTTGATGAAGTGCTGCAACTGGTCGCCGAGCGCGCTTTGGCAATGACCGGGGCGGACGGCGTCGCCATCGCGCTGACGGAAGAGCAAGCCATTTTTTGCCGGGCCTCCGCCGGATCGATTGCGCCGGGGCCCGGAGCCCGCCTCGATCCCGATTCCGGATTTTCCGGCGCTTGCCTGGCTTCGGGGCAGATCGTCCGCTGCGACGACTCCGATACCGACCCGCGAGTCGATCCGCAAACCTGCCGCGACCTCGGCGCGCGATCCATGGTCGCCGTGCCTTTGCTGGCGAAAGACACCGTCATCGGACTGATTGAAGCTTTCTCCGCCGAGCCCTACGGATTTAACGACAGCGACGTCCGCAGCCTGAGCCTGCTTGCCGAACTGATTCTCGCGGCGCTAAAGCCCGAAGAGGAAGACCGGCTGGCAGAAATTTCACAGCGCGTCGTGCGACGAACCGCGAGCCCACTACCGCAGCCTCCGACTGCTTCCGAAACAGAAGATGTTGATTCGCTTTCGCACGAAGACCGTGCCGCTTCCGATGGCGACTCAACGCCCGGCGCGGTCAAGAGCGGCCGTCCGGGCCTGGCGCTCGTTCTCACTCTAGTTCTTTTTGCGATCATTCTCGGCGGCGGGTTGTGGTGGAGCATCCGCCGGTACACGCCGTCATTTGGCGCGAAAACTACGCCCCCAGCGCTGCCCGTTGCCACTCCGCAACCGACCAGCATTCCGCCGTTGACGACCACCGCCTCTCTGCCGGAGGAAAAAGACAGTGTGCCGGTGCCCAGCGCCGTCCCGGCGGGCTCACAGCCCGAAGTGACCGGAATCCGTCACTGGTCTTCTGCCGATTCGAGCACCGTCGTCATCGATTTGCAGGACCAGGTGCAATACGAGGCGCATCGGCTCGCCCATCCTGAGCGAATTTATTTTGACCTCTTCGATACGCGGCTGGCCGACGGCCTCTCCAACAAGAAAATTGACGTCGGGGACGAGTTGCTTGAACGCGTGCGCGTCGCTCAACCGGTGCGCGGCGTCACTCGCGTTGTGCTTGAGACGAAGGGCGCATCGAATTTTTCGGTCAGCATGGAGATCAATCCCTATCGCCTGGTTGTTGAAGTCCGCAAGATCGGAGTTGCGCCGCCGCAGCGGACGAAGATCGACCTTTTCGGGCCGAATGAAAGCTCGATCGAGACCGCCCACGCCGAACCTGCTCCCGTCGAAGCAGCTCCAATCGTGCCCAAGTTTCGCATTGCTCTCGATGCTGGCCACGGCGGCTGGGACCTGGGAACGGTAGGCCGCGAAGGATTGCTGGAAAAAGACCTGGCCCTCGACATCGTTCGCCGACTCGGCCAGCTTGCGCAAGCCAGGCTGAACGCCGAAGTCATCTACACCCGCAAGAACGACGACTACATTCCTCTGGAAAAACGGGCGGAGATCGCGAACCTGGCCAAGGCCGACCTGTTCATCTCGGTGCACGCGAATTACAGCGATTCAAGCACCGCCCGCGGGGTGGAAACGTATTACACCAATACTTACTCCTCGGTGAAGGCGCGGTTCGCGGAGGATGAGAGCGACCCCGCGGTGAAAACTGTCGACTGGACCCGCGTGGACATTCGCGAGAAAGTCCGCGACTCGCACCGCTTTGCCGCCGACGTGCAACATGCCTTGTACGGAGCGCTCGCGGCGAAAAATCCAGGCCTGCCCAATCGCGGGGTCAAGGAAGCGCAATACGTCGTGCTGACTGGAACCACAATGCCCGCCGTGCTGGCGGAAGTTTCTTTCGTCAGCAGCCCGACGGACGAGAACAACCTGCGCAACTCTGCTTACCGCCAGCAGATTGCCGAAGCTTTATATCAGGGAATTTCGCGCTACGCGCAAGACTCGAACAAGAGCAAGCTGGCGAGCGCGACGCTGAAAAGCGTGGCACGCTAAGAGGGAAATCGCTCCGAATATCTTGCCCTGAGCTGGTTTGGCTTATTCCGCACGCCCGCAGTCTGTTCGGTTTTCGGCAACTCGCCGGCTTAAGTTTTCGCCGTTCTGAGTGCTATGGCGATATTACAGCAGCGACTGTTCCTCGGCCGTCGAAGAGGGAAAGCTAGGTCACCGCGCTAGCTGCCAACGAAGTACTGAGATGGTTGGCAATGCTTTCCTGAGCAGGTGCTTTCGGCTGGGCCTAGTCGGCGACAACCTGGGTATCCCTCTCTGCATCTCAAAGTCACGGGTAAAATCTGGGGTGGTAGCGTGGTTACAGGACTGCTCTCATAAAAAATCGACTACGCGGTGCCGATGGTGAATCCCGTGCAAGCTACAGATTTGAGAATAGACTTCCAGCCTGCCCTGCTTCCCTCGGGCCGCTTAAGACTGGCCCACACAATTTGTGGCTGCCTGCTTGCGCTGACGCTTGTAAGTGTTGGATGCGGAGGAGGCAACACCCAGGCGGCTTCCCCACCAGCACCGCCACCAGCACAATTTTCCTGCTCGCAGTCAAATCAGGCCGTAGACATGGCACAGATAGTAAGGTCCAGCGTTCCCAACAGCACTCGGCCTGCGTCCTCGCCGGGGATCGGCTCCCAGGCTATGGCGTCGGCCTGTCTGGTCACCAATGATCCCACCTCCGCAACGGTCGGGACCCATCCTAGGAAGCGATGCGACCCACTTCGCGCACCTCGTCAGCACCCCTGCCAGCTGTCCCTCAGGCTATAAGTGCACCTACCAGGACGCCCAGGTTGACTTCGGCACCCAAGCAGGTCCAGTGACGGGCTTTCGCTTTCGTTACCTTCGCCCCAAGCAGGTCGCCGATCCCAACCACGTCCCCGTCCTCATCTCCGTGCCGGGTACAGGCGACTGCTTCGTGGGTGATGAGGTTCCAGACCCGATCGATCTGGAAGCTGCGAATAACGGCGCTGCCGTTCTCGAAGTAGCTCCGCGTGGTCACGTGCTTTGCTACTTTTCGGGGGACGCACTATACCTGCAGGCGGATGAGATTGGTCCGAACACATTTGGAGATTACGATCGACTGGCGTCCGCTTTCACCCGCGGCTGGATTGATCCAACCTTGCACGGAGACCCCGCGCACGTGGGCATTCACGGTGGATCTTATGGCGGAGTATCAAGCTACTTCTACGGGCGCCAGAGTTGCGTCCCAACCATCACGGGAAGCCCGCTGGCGCTCGTTATCGGCGAGGCTGGCAGCCCCTACTTGGGCGAATGGGCGGTACCAGGCTTCGATCCGGCGGACATTCGCTTCTATTCTGGACGGGCCAGGCTGCCTACACAACGCCTTGGGGCGCCCCCAAGCTCGATACCGACCAGCAAGTTTCTTATCCGGGCCCGCTGTTCAACGATCCCCTGCGACAGGATGTTCTCGCCGATGTGAATCCTGCGTACTGGGCCAGTCCGGAGGAATTTGGCTGGCGCAGCGCGTATGACGATCAAGCCAACACCGACACAACCACGTTTCGCCAGAACGTCACCCATTTCCTGGGTCTCATCGGCTCGCAAGACTGCACGGTTCCCCACGCCGGAGCAATGGACTTCTTCGCTGACCTCATCGCCCACGGGATGACGAATGCCAGGCTCATTTCGCCCATCTACCTTCACGGTTGCCATCAGCAAGACAAACAGGACGGATTCCTGCCCAAGCCCACTTCACAGAACGCAGAGCTGATCACGGAGTGGAAGGATAATCTCGAGGGCGGATGGATCGCCCGCTATCTGCTGAATATTCCGCCACCAGCTCCCTTACTCGACCCGGGCGCCAATAGTCCGACCAACCAACCCATGTGGATGTACATGCTTGGGGACGAGGGAGTGCTGTCCACGCCGCCGAACGTGTATTCGGGTCCGGTGCCCACCCTGGTTCAGACAGATTTGCATGCGTTGACACTGCCGAGCGAATTTACCGGCGAGACGCTGAGCTACGATCCGGATGGAAAGGGAGCCCCAGCTCGATCTTAAAAATCCGACGTGGAACGAGGCGGCGCGTGCCCAGGTCTGCGTTGATTTTCCTGTCGGTCAGTCAGATGCCGTCGTCATCGGCCAACCCGAAGTCCAAGTTTATGGACAGGAGGCATCGCAGCAACCGTATTCGTTCACCGCTGTGCTTGAGGACGTGTTTCCCTCAACAGATTGCGCGGGCGGAACCTGCATCTGGCCGGTTGGATCTGACAGGCGTTACCGCCAAGCCGGCGCAACCTCGAGCCAGGACATCGATCTTGACTCAATGGCTTACCGCTTCCACGCCGGGCACACCATGAGGATTGCGCTCTCGAACCTGTCTATCCTAGTCCATGCCGATGACACATACCCCAACGGCTACCCCATGTACGCTCCCTCAACAACCCCCTACACGGTCAACTTCTCGGCCACGGATCCGGACGGCACAGGCGAACCGGCCAGTATTACGGTGCCGGTGCTGTCCGCAGCGCCCACACTCGCGCCACCGGCCTGGCAGCTCCCCTGAGCCGCGAGCACAGTTCCAACATATGAACGGCACCAGGCGATTAGACTCAGAACACGTGGACGCATTCTAGCACCGCCCAGGTCGCAGGAAAGCAAGATCGACCTGTCTGAACTGCAGTCCGAACTAAGGGGAATTCCCCACTCCGCCGTATTTCTGTAGCCACTTCAACTCTTCCCGCACTTTGATCTTGCCGTGCCAGGGATTTTTCTCCAGGCTGTGACCCTCGCCGGGGAAAATAAGCAGTGAACTCGGCACTCCCAAGTTGTACAGCGCGTGGTCGAGCAGGTAGGCTTCTGCCACGGCTACGCGGATATCGTCAGCGCCGGCGACAATGAGCGTAGGCGTGCGGACTTTGTCGATCTGAAAAATTGCGGCCTCATCCTGGTAATTCTTCGGGCCTCCCAGGGCAAACCACCGAGATCGAAGGCGTCGTCGAAGGTGGTGTCGTCGTTGCCCCAGTTGGCAACGTTCTCCACGGCGCCCGCGCCGGTGACGGCGGCTCGGAAGCGCGTAGTTTGGGTGATAAGCCAATTGGTCATGTAGCCGCCATAGCTGTAGCCACCGACGGCGAATGAGCGGGGTCGGCGATGCCGTCTCTCAGCAGCGCGTCCACGCCTGCGAGAATGTCTTTGCCGGGGCGGGAGTCGATGCGCGGCACGCATCTGCTCGAGGAATTGATCGCCGTAGCCGGAGGTGCCGCGATAATTGGGCTCGAATACCAGCCAGCCTTGGGTCGCAGCCAGTACGGTCCCACCGATACCAATCGGCCTGGAAGTGATTGCCGTCGGCATCGTCCACGTCGTCGGGGCCGCCGTGGATGAGCACGAACAATGGCAGGTTGCGGGCTTCAAATTTTCCCGGCGGGATACATCAACATGCCTTCGATGGTGGCGCCGTCATCGGCGGTCCAGTGATAGGGCTTGCCTTTCGGCAGATCCCGCTCTGCGAAAATTCGGTTGAATGAAGTAAATGGCCGGGCTTCTGCCAACTTGTCGGCGCTTTCGGCGATATAGACTTCGCCGGGCTTTTCCAGCGACGAATGGATGAAAGCGACGCGCGGCGAATCCGTGGCGGCGGCGAAACTTTCATAAGTGCCGGGCCATCCAGCCCTCTTGGAAAACGGATCGGCAGACTTGCGGCCTGAGAATAGATCTGCACTTCTGTTCCGACCCGGCCTTCGGCGAGGCGCCGCCATCGGCATGACGGAATAGCCTAAGATCGCGCCCGCCAAATCCTTGCCCATCGCTTGATTTCGCCGGTGTCGGCGTCAACCCAGTACAGACGATTTGTGTGTCTTTGTACTTCCCTTCGACCGATCCGTATTGCACCTGGAAAAAAATCTGCTTGCCGTCTGTGGCCCATCGCATGCTCTGTTCTAGTGCTTGGTTCTGGGTCACCTGGTGCGGGTATCGAAGCGGATTCGCGAGTCCACGGAGCAATCTCGATAATCTCCGATCTTTTTCTTCACGTTCGGAGATCGAGGTGGTCGCAAGAGCCAACCGGCGGCCATCGGGCGAAGCGATTGATTTCGCTCACGCGCAAACGCTTGTCGCGATCGCCCGGGCACCGGGAGTTGCGCCAGTGCCTCATCTTCGGATCCTTCTTGGTCGCCTGAGACCGCATGACGGGCCACGGCTTCGGCAACATCAATGCGAAAATCGTGTCTCCGCGTTCGGCTGGCGCGGTATTGAATCACGTCCCGCCATTCTTTCTTGTAATCATCTCTTTGCTGCCTGGGTCCATGGGGTGCGGGTGGCGAAATAAATCGTGCGAGAATCCGCCGACCAGTCAAACGAATGCACCTCGTTGTCACCTTTCGTGACTGGAAAAGCCTCGCCGCCATTCGGAGAAATCAGATAAAGCTGCGTGGTTTCATCATCTTTGCTTTCGGAATCGCTGTCTTTGCCGGATGTCTCCTTGCGCGACGAGAGAAACGCGATCCAGCGGCCGTCGGGCGACCATCGCGGATGGCGGTCATGGCCGGATTGCGTCAGTTGAGTGAGCTTGCCTTTGTCCTGGCCGCTCTCGCGATACAGCCACAGGTCGTCGCGATAGATGCTCTGGTCCCAATCTGCGCGGTCGGTTTGGACTACCACTGAATTCCCGTCAGGCGAAATCTTCAACCGCTTCGATCTCGACCCAGTCGAAGAACTCGTCGAGCGTGAGCTTGGGTTTGTCGGCGGCATAGGCAAGCGTGGAAATGAAGAGAACAATGGGAAAGATCGACCTGCTTCTCATAAGAAGAAAAAGATACTACAGAGGACACGAAGCCACACGATACTGGACTCAAGGGAGATTTTCTTGGCGTTCTTTGCGGCAATTCTTGGCGAACTTTGCGCTTAAAAGGGTTACCGCAAAGATCGCTAAGGCTTTCGCGAAGGTCGCTAAGAAATAGACACCAGCCGCGACCGCGCGCGCGGCAAGAACGGACGATCCGCGATCTGCCCGGAAAATTTCTCCGCCCATCGGCCGGGAATTTGCGTGCTGCAAGCTGGACAGTGTCCATCCGGGGTCAAGCGATAATCTTCAATAAAATATCCGTCGCGCTGAATGAGCAGGGCGTCGCACTGGTGGCACTTGGTGTTTTCGTGATCGCCCACCATCCTTGGCAGATTTCCCGCATAGACATATTTCAGTCCCGCGTCTCTGCCGATTTCTGCGGCGCGCAGCAAGTCTTCTGGCCGCGTGTTCTCCGGATCGTCCATTTTGTAGTCTTTGTGAAATGCGGTCACGTGCCAGGGGATATACGGAGAAATTCCCGCCAGAAAATCGGTCAATCCGCGCAACTCTTCCTCGGAGTCGTTGAAGCCGGGAATGAGCAGCGTAACGATCTCCAACCACATACCCATTTCGTACAGCCGCCGGATCGTATCGAGGATCGGACCAATCCGTCCGCCGAGTTCGTGATAGTGGCGGTCGCTGAAACTCTTTAGATCGACTTTGTACAGATCGATCCACGGCCGCAAATACTCAAGCACCTGCGGCGTCCCGTTTCCATTTGAGACGAAGCCAGTCAAAAGCCCCGCCGCCTTCGCTGCCTTGAAAACTGCAACCGCCCATTCGCTGGTAATCAGCGGCTCGTTATATGTACTGACCAGAACCTTCGCGCCCTGCCGCAGCGCATCCTGCACCAGCGCCTCCGGCGATGCTTCAAGCGGCGGCGAAACCGCATTCGGGATCACGCAGCGCCTGCGAGGTCACCCAATTTTGGCAATAGGCGCAGTGCAGATCGCATCCCAGCATTCCGAAGCTGTATGCCAGCGCACCGGGATAAGCGTGAAAAAATGGCTTCTTCTCGATGGGATCGCACTGCACGCCGCCGACGTACCCCCAGGGCGCGTAGAGCATGCCGCCGCGGTTGTAGCGCACTTTGCAGACTCCGGGCTGACCTTCGGGGATCGGGCAGCAATGTCCGCAGGCGTAGCAGCGGACGCGATTGCGATCCAGCTTCTCGTAGAGATCGGCTTCGCGGACGTGCTGATAAACGATGTCGCGGAGCGTGGACATCGGGGACTCCTAATTCCATTCTAACTCCGCTGTGCGGGAGCACCGCTATGGGGCGGGCGCTACATCTTTTCTTGCGACGGGATGCTGCTTGAGCCATGCGTCGGCTTGCTGCTGCGCGCTTGCAATATCATTGGGGCTCAAACGCGCTTCGAGTGCCGTGATCCGCGGCTTGCTGGTGTCGTCTCCACCGGCTTGCGCCACGAGCGACCAAAAATAAGCTTTCGCCGGATCCGGCGAGACGCCGCGTCCCGCCCAGTAATAAGACGCCAACGCCGTTTCCGCGATCACATTTCCCTGCTCCGCCGCTTGCGTGAACCAGCGCAGGGCTTCGGCGTAATCCTGGGGAACGTCCTGCCCAGTCGCGTAGCGCGTGCCCAGGGCGAATTCGGCGGTCGCATCGCCTTGCTCGGCCAACCGCCGCAAGCCTTCGAGATCATTCGTTGAGACCGCAGCAGCGGGCGATCCCTGGCGTGATGCGGTTTGAACTGGCGGCGGCAGGGGCCGAGCCCCGGTGTGCCCTGTGTCCCAGCTTCCGATCAGCCAGAAAATCGCGATCACAACCGTGATTCCGGCGCTGATGAGCAAGCCATTGCGCGAAAAAGAAAACTGCGGAATCGGCAAAGCCGCGGGCGTCTCGACGGGAAATTCGTCATCCAAATTCGCCGCCGAAGGTTGCGCGCCGTTCCCAGCTTGCGCCGCGGGCCGCAACAATGCTCCCGAAACCATCAATGCAAGCCGCTGGAGTACGATCTCGTCCTCCGCGCCGAAGTTGTGTGCGCGGGGAGAAAAAGCTTCGAGCAATCCCGTGACCTGACCGCCGGTGCGAATCGGCGCCGCAACCATCGATCGAATTCCCAGCGCCCGGCAACTTTCGCGGTCCACGATGGGATCGGTCTCGGTGTCCTGGCAGTGCAATAACATTCCGCTGCGCACGCACGCGCCCGAGAAACCCGAGCCAATCTGCAGCCGCGCGCCTACCGGAGGCGTATCCGGCCCAGCGATGGCGCGGCAGGTCATCTCGGCGCCTTCGGCCAACGCAATCGCAACCCCGGATGACCGCGTGAAAACCTGTGCCCGGCGCGCGATCAGCTGCAGCGCTGCATCGCGATCGTCCGCCAGCGATCTCACTTCGCGCTGAATTGCATCCAGCGCGGCCAGCAGCGAGGTGTGGTCGGTGTTGCGGATATCGCCGTTCTCCTCCACTCCAGCAATTTCGCACAGAAGCGCATCCGCGTCACCGGTACTTTCGGCGAGTGCGTGTCCCACGCGTTCCGAGTTGGGCTGCGGTTCAGGCGTCGGGTTGCCGGCAGCAGCATCTGCCGAAAGCCAATCCGCCAGCTCGCGACGGCCATTCTCCGAAATTTCCGTGAACCGCACTCCGGCCCGGCCCGATTGCTCACACCACACCACCGCGCCTTTCACTTCCGCATAGCCGGGGTTGAGATCCAAACGAAATTCCGCGGTATGGCCCACCGTGAGCGGCCACAATGCCTGAATCCCCATGCCCTCGAGGTTGAGGTCGATAATTTCGTTCAGCTCGGCGACGCGGCCATCGAAAATGGTGTCTCCGACGGCGTAGCTGGACGCGTTGGGTTTGCGTCGAGGAGATTTGCGGCGATCACGCTCAGGAAGCGCCGGATACGATTCTGCCGCTGACGAATTCGAGCTGCCCACAGACATACCACTGTTGGCTTAATAGTACCCCAGGCTGGTTTTAAGGCAAGCTGAAACTGGTTTTTTTGGGCAAGCCGAACGAAGACAGGCTAGGACGCCAGACAGCCAGCGACGTTTTTTTGCCGGCTCGCGGCAGGCAGCTTCGCCAGCCGGGCAATGGCTGCCACCATCATGCTGGAAAGCATCTGCATGGTCGCTATGTCACGGTTATCAAAGGCATAAGGGGCGGAAGAGAGAACTTCGAACACACCTAAAGTCCGGCGGAAATGGCGCAAAGGAGCGGCCAAAACCGACCGAACCCCCAGCCTGCGGCAGGTTGCCAAATCGACCATCGCGTTCCGGTCCGCGTCGTTGCAGACGACCACTTCGCCCGTCCGCACGCACTCGGCAGAGATTCCGGAATCGGTCTGCAGACGAACTCCGAGATCGGGAGCTGTCCGGCCGGTGCGAGCGCGGCAAACAATCTCATTGCCATGGCGCAATGCGATGGCTGAGCCGCTGGCTCCGGTGAGCGATTGCGCCCGTTCCGCAATCACGCTGATCGCCGGCTCTAGATCCAATTCTCCCGGCTGGATCGCGTCGTCGAAATGTCCGGGGCGAACCATGGCGTGCGCCCGCTCGACTACCGCAGCTCGAGCATGATGCCGCGAAGGAGCAAGCGCGGCAAACGAAACCGGAACGTGATTATCCGCGGCTGAGGTTGGAACGGTGTGTAGCAGGTCGCGCACCAGGCGATCCAGTTCGGCGTCGGCAATCAAGTGAGCAGTCTGCTGCCCGCGCAACGAACCTCCGAGCAGGCGCGCAAGACTCAGCACCGCCTGGCTGCCGCACGCCAGACAATTCGGAGTGGCGTTCCTGCTGATGAGCTCACATTGCACGCAGAAGACAGCGGTTTGCAGGTCGAGAAAGTGGATGTCCTGGTGAGTGAGCTTTTCTGCCATGCGGCAGGTTTCCCTCCAAAGTTTTTGCAGCAAGAAAAGTAAATGCCGCGAAGGGCTGCAAGAAGTGACGCCGCTGGTTCAGGCTGTGGATAAGAAGGAGTTGAAAATTCGATTGTGCTAAAAACAAACCTTGAATGGGGGGGCCCTACTTCTCGCGTTCGGTGCGAGAAGTGGGGAAATAGCTCACACCACACGTGCTTTCAGCCGTCGGGCGAAGCCCAGGTTTCAGCGCGTGCACTACTGTCGATGGAGTCCCTTGCAAATCCCTGGAGCCATAGAATCGCTTGAGTCTGCTGGGCACGGCCTAGATTCTAGGCGGGAAGAACGACGCGGAGATGCGACGGATGAACTTCCCCACTTCTCGCAGAGAACGCGAGAAGTAGGGCACCCCCTATGGCGCACCAACGCCCTCGCCTTCGAACACGATGCCGTAACCACCCGCGCCGCCGGTCGACGATGTGCCGTAGAGATTGCCGTGCGAATCAAATACCAACCCACCTTCTGGATTGCTGCCGTCCGGCCCGTTCGTAAAACTGTGAAGCACTTTTTCCGTCCAGACACCGCCCGGTTCGCTCATCCTGTACACCACACCATCTTCGTACAACCCACCGTAGAACGTTTCGCCGTAGAGCCTGCCCGCGCCATCCATGACTAAGCTGCCATACATAGGCTCACCGCCGTCGAGGCCTCCAGTAAAGGAATGAAGCACCTGAATCTGCCAGTCGCCGTCCAGGAACGTTGACCCGCACCAATCCGATCTGCCTTGTGCGCATAGGCCTAGGTAAGGCAATTATGATAAAGTAAGGAAAAGTAAGGAGCACGGAGCGAGGTCATGCAAAAACAGGCTACGATCACCAGCAAGGGACAGATTACCGTGCCTCGCGAAATTCGACGTGTCCTCGGGGTTCGAACCGGGGACAAGCTGCTCTTTGAAAGCGACGGCAAGGGCATACGCGTGCGGCCGGTTAGAAGCAAGAGCGCGTTTTCAAAGTATCGCGGCATTGGCAACTCCGAAATCCCGTCGGGTAGAAAAAGTATTACTAAATGGCTGCGCGGGATGAGGGGAGAATGACAACCGCTATTGATACAAATGTGGTGATCGCGTTGTGGGACAAAGACCCGGCATTGAGCTTGGCTGCACAAACCGCTCTGGATGCCGCATTTCATCGAGGGACTCTGGTCGCTGCTGCTCCGGTATTCGCGGAGTTGATCGCGGCACCTGACCGGGGCGAGGCGTTTGTCGGTTCTTTTTTCGAGGAGACAGGAATCGCTGTCGATTGGGAGTTGCCAGAGCAAGTATGGCGATTGGCTGGACGAGCCTTTCAAGCATACGCAGAGCGCCGGCGTAAGCAGCGCGATTCCGGTGCGCGCCGCATTCTCGCGGACTTCGTTATTGGAGCTCACGCATCAATCAACGGTTGCCGCCTTTTGACCCTGGACGATCGCCTATATCGCTCCTCATTCCCCAGGCTCGCAGTAGAGACCTTCTAAGATCCCGGTCCGAGTAGTTCGTGCGTGCTACCATTGGAATACACCACGACTACGCACGCGCTCTTTGCCACGAGCGCTCAGCCAGCGTTCCGCGCCATCGGCACAAGCGATACTAGTGTTAACTGGTTGGGCACTAGCAGCGGAACGGCGCAGGCACAGATTGTCTCAATGCCCCAGGTCGTGCCGAGCCTCAGCGCGGGCCTTGAGGTGGACTGGAAGCCTGCTGCGGCGAACACTGGCGCGGGTGCCGAGTCTTCAGGTCGATTCAAACACTGCGGAACCGATCACCAAGTGCGGAACCGCGCCGTTACTGGCTAATGATTTGACCACTTCCGCGATCGCCAAGGTCATTTACGATGGCGTAGAGTTCCAACTGCAGAACCCCCAGGCAGGAGCCTGCAGCGCGGTAGCCACCTTATGCGCAGGGGCGACTTCGACTGTCCCGGTCAACGGAAAGTTGTATTTTGGTTTTGGCACAAACGGTAGCTCAGGAAATGAGCCTCAAGTTTATCTCCCAATCGCGGTTAGCGGCACGGTAGTGGCGCTGCACGCAACGGTGAGCGCGGCCCCGCCCCAGACAATCACTCTCCATGCCCGCTACAAGGGCGGCTACTTTACCTCTGACTTAACCTGCCCGATAAGCACAAGTGCGACTTCTTGCGACGTAGGTGGCGGAACACAAGCGATTGCAGAAAGCACAACTTTATCCCCCACCAACTGGGATATCGAGGCCGATGCGGCGAATTCTGGGACAGCAGGAAGCAGGAATTACGCCATCTGTCTGAAGGTGGTTGGGGCGAATTAGCGAGAGCCACCTGTAATGCACCCCTCTAAACTAGACACAAAGGGCCTCGGAATAAGTTAGGGTTTGCGGTTGAGTGAACGCCCGCCGGGTTTCGGCGGGCGTCCGGTTTTTGAGCGACTGATGGGGCCGCTGATGATTGTACTGGTGGATCCAGCGGCCAATCGAATCGCGGGCCTGATCGAGCGACTGATATTCGTTGAGCCAAACCTCCTCTTCCTTGAGTGAGCGGTGAAAGCGTTCAATGCGTCCGTTGCCTTCGGGATGGTTGTAGGCGGTGCGGCGATGCGCGATGCCCAACTGCCCCAGGGTGGCGATGAAGCGGGCGCTGGTGAACTGAGTGCCGTTGTCGGTAGTCAAAGTCAAACCCTTTCCCATAGGATCGAAAGGCAAAACCTCGCGCACCGCACGGTCGAGCGCGGCCAGCGCATCCTGGGTGCGGCAGCGCAAACTCAAGTCCCAGCCTACGATCTCGCGGGTGCAGCAATCGAGCGCCGAGACCAGATACGCCCAGCCCGTCGTCGTGCCCGGCCCAGACTTTGGTCATGTCCATCTGCCACACCTGATCGGGTTCCGATACGTTCATCGTGCTCCAGTCTTTTCTGCGCGTCACCCGCAGACGGCGGCCGCGCACCAGCAGACCGCGCTCGCGCATCACGCGCAATACCCGTTTGCGATTCAGCTTCAGCCCGCCCACCTGCTCCAGCCACCACTGTACCCGGCGATAGCCGTACACCGGCTTTTCGCCGCAGACTTCAACCACGCGCTCATCGTAGCGGCGATCAGCCCGCGACCGGCGCTCTTGCCGACGATAGTACAGACTGGAGCGGCTGATTTCCAAGGTCTGTGCCACCCGTTGGGCAGTGTGTCCTGCGGCCAGCAACTGGTGGGCTTGCGAATGAACCTGGCCACAGCTCATTCGCCCAGAACGTTTTTTAGTATGTCGATCTGGATGTGGGCCTTGCCCAGGCTGCGTTCCAGTTCGCGAATACGCTTGCGTTGTTCTTCGTCCGGCTTGAGCGCGGCATTTCTGCCGGCCAGCGCGGCTACCGCCGCTTTCTCGGCCTCATCTTTCCAGCGATAATAAAGGGTGGCGGCGATCTGATGGCTGCGACAGGTCTCGGCAATGTTGCCGCTCTTCAGACCCTCGATCACGATGGCAAACTTCTCTTCGGCGCTTCTCTGTACTTGCGGTTTTCTTGGCATCTCGCCTCCTGGCGGAGGCCCGAATCATAACTTATGATCCTGTCCAGTTTCAGAGGGGTGCATTACAGTCGTTTCCCGCTACCGTATGATGATCTTCCTCAAACAGATGAGGGCCAATGGCACGCATCAAAAGAAATTCATCAATCAGTGTTGCCTCCGGGTAGATGGTCAATAACATTCGCCTGCCTCTCATGCGGACTTGTGGATATTTACACAACTGCTGACATCTTTGCTGGCATTGTCTACAAGGAGTCAGAAGCTCGATACCATAGCGATGCGGTTTGTATTTGCGTAGAAGCGCAATGCGCCGACGAACGTTGCTCAACTCGTACCAAATGGTATGTAAATACAAGCGAAGTGCCTGGAATCGACTTGCAGCAATACCTTCGGCGTAGGCACTTTTTCGGAACGTTCCCGTGCGGTCACGAAATCCGAACCACGCTTGATACATCTTCGTTCCCACTCTATCGAGTAGTGAAACGCCTGTGGGAGTAGACAATCTTTGCCGATTGCGAGACACAAAACTCCGTAGTACCATTGGATTGTCAGCACCCACTAGACAGTCCGATTGTTCGATGGCCCTAAAGCACCCTCACTGGAATGAGGGCGTTTTAAGTCTTGGAGTGATTGTTACTTCCCTTTTATTTGTAACGCTGCTTCAAATACTCAGACTTCTCTTGAACCAGTTGTGTAATCCTGGCAATACTCGCGCTGAGTGGATGGCCGTTGGGGTCATGGTCGGCATCTGAAATTGGATGCCAATCCTTGTCGCCCTTCATCGGCCCCAAGTCGCGTCCCTCCGAATCTTCCAGCCGTATATCTTCCATTCGCATCGTTTTGGCCTGAGTATCTACTTTGAGAAGTCGGCTTTTGTAGGAGATCGAATGACACTGTTGAAGGAATCCCGGATTCGGATGGTCGGCAGGAGAATAGGCGGGCGTAAACAAACGGCAGAAAGCATCAGCCTTGTAAAAAGTGACGACATTCACCGAATATTTTCCGGTGCTGGCGAAGCCTACTTGCGCCGACGCAATCACGCAGTTCTGGTCTACGAAGAATTCAACGCTGGAATCTGAATAGACACTGATCGGAGTCGCCCAACTTTCGCCGTCATCATCTGGCGATCCGCAGGATGTATGCATGAGCAAAGGCCCTCCTGTGCTGGAATTCGGTTCAACCCATCGCATGTTCGGAAACTGGAAACCTTGACCAAAGGCACGACATGTCAACAACAGAACTAGGACGCAAACGGCTTGTGTTCGCTTGTTCATTTGATCTTGCAAACCTAATCATATACTTTTTGGGCAGGCGGCTGACTTCTTGGGCAAGAGGCAGTTGTTAGGCAAAGCCGATGCGGAAGCGCTCCTTGCTGCGCAGAGCAGCATTGGTTTCGGAATGCAATCGCTTAATATCGAAGATCCGGTTACATCCCCGCTCGGGGTCTATCCGACGTCAAGGCAAGATTGGGTGGCGAATTTCCAGAAGTACCCGAACGCTCCTGTTCACCACCTGCAGTTGAACGCCCCTGGTTCCGTCTATTGGTGGCCGGGCTATCCCATTGGAGGTACTAACGGGCCGCCTAGCGCCAGCGGAATCGTCGTGTCGGGAAACACAGGCACGGGAGGAACGGCGACTGTGTACTGCGCTGACAGCCTCGGGAATGCTGTCGATTGCAGCCCGCTTTCTGGGGAGTATGTCTACGTTTCCGGAAATGATCTGTTGAGCCTCAATGGCATCTGGATGGTCACTTGCAGTCCGTGCGCGTCCAATACCGTGCAGTTCAACTCGCCAGCAAATGTCTCGAACGGCACCTATTATGACGGCAAGTTGTGGTCTCCGAACTATTGGCCGATTACGATGCCCTTCGCCTTGCAGCACAGCGCAAGTTCGCTTGAAGTGTGGGAGTGCGACCTCGATTTCGCCTTCGGTCAGCAGACTACCGATTGGGTTTCGAGTGAACCTGGGACTGGCTGCCCGGAGTGGGGCTTAACCGCTGGTTCCGATACGACCTACCCCAATGCGATTCACAATACGCTCATCGTTCAGCCCGCAGTCACAAGCGTTCATTCGGACCGCCTTACTAATAGCTGGCATTTCTGAAGCCCTCATGCCCGAAAAGGCAGGGAAGAAAGGCTCTATCGGAGGGGCTCTGCTAGTGCATATAATCTGCGTCGCGCGCGCGGTTTTGGAGGTTCGACATGTTTTGCAAGGCTCTGCGTCTCTCATGCGTAATCCTTTTGCTTTTGGCTGGCGTTTTGGCGAACGCGCAGGTCGAATACCAGGTGCTCTACACCTTTGGCGCAAACGGTCCGAACGACGGCGGCCAGCCTCTTGGAAAGCTCGTTTCGGATGACGCAGGAAACCTATACGGCACCACAAAGGGCGGTGGCAGCAATGGGGACGGCACGGTATTCGAGTTAAGTCCTTCCTTAGGCGGTCAGTGGACGGAATCCATTCTCTACAACTTCTGCTCACAGCCGGGGTGTTCTGACGGCGCATCCCCCGTAGCGGGCTTGATTACTGACCAGTCGGGGAACCTCTACGGCACAACGCTTCAGGGCGGGCTCGTTCAAGGTTACTGCTTCGGCACAGTCTTCGAGCTTTCACCCACGCCCGGCGGTGCTTGGACGGAGAGCGTGTTGTACGCGTTCCGCGGCAGTGGTTCCGGGGACGGATGCTACCCTGAAAGTAAGCTCATATTTGACTCTGCGGGAAACCTTTATGGGACAACCTCACAGTGTGGCGTCGGGCATGGCGGGGCTGGCGGAACAGTGTTCGAACTCGTTCCTTCGGGTGATGGAACGTGGGGGGAACTTGTGCTCTACAGTTTCTGTCAGGACGGCGACGGAAAATGCTCTGGAGGAGCCTTGCCACAGGCCGGAGTGGCATTTAGTCAAGACGGGAATCTCTACGGTACAGCGTCAGAAGGTGGGCCGTCCAAAGGGGGGGTGGTATATGAGCTTTCACCGAGCCTGGGCGGGGGTTGGACAGAGACAGTTCTTCGCCCTTTCGGCTCAGGAGTCTATGGCTCCGGACCTCGCTCCTCCATCAACTTCGATCAGCTCGGCAATTTGTATGGCACCACTTACACGGGCGGCTTGAGTTCTCAAGTTTGTGATGTTGGCTGCGGCACTGTGTTCAGGCTCGTCGGAACATCAGGCAGCTGGAAGTATTCGGCTTTTCGTTTTACGGGATCGGACGGGGGCAATCCGGCAGCCGGCGTGTTCATGGATAGTAAGCACGCAACTGTTTATGGCACGACAGAGTTTGGCGGGGCGTACGGGGGCGGCACGGTGTTCAAGTTCCACGGAAAGACTGAGACGGTATTGTACAGCTTCTGCTCGCAGCCCAGTTGTGCAGATGGCAGTGAGCCTGCGACGGCGTTGATCTCGGGCACATCCGGGCACTTATATGGCACAACGACGCGAGGTGGGGCTAACGGTTTGGGCGTCGTCTTTGAGATCATTCCGTAGCAGTGAGCACCCCCAACCCAAATCTATGACCACTTCTTCTTCATCGCCGACACTGTTTTCTGAGCTTAAGAGCAAGATCGACCAACGGCAGGCGCGAGTCGCCATTATCGGACTTGGCTACGTCGGCCTTCCCTTGGCCCTGCTTTATAGCGAGCAGAACTTTCCCGTCACCGGCTTCGATGTCGATCCCCACAAAGTTTCTACCTTGGCCAAGGGTGGTTCGTATATCGTGCGCATTCCGGCAACGGAAATCCAGGTCGCCAAGTCCCGCGGATTCACCGCTACGGCCGATTATTCCGAGCTGGAAAAAATGGACGCGATCATTATCTGCGTGCCCACGCCTCTCGACGCCTATCACGAGCCGGATTTAAGTTTCATCACTGGCACGGCCAAAGCGATCGCGCCGCACCTCCGCCGCGGGCATCTGGTGATTCTTGAGAGCACAACTTATCCCGGAACCACGGAAGAAGTTTTGATCCCGCTGCTTGAACAGGGAAACTCTCGCGGCCTGAAGGCTTCGCGCAGCGGCGTGGCAACGGGAAATGAATTCTTTGTGGCCTTCTCGCCTGAGCGCGAAGATCCGGGCAACACCAGCGTGGCCCGGCGCGACATTCCTAAAGTAGTTGGCGGACTCGACGAAAAAGCCTCGCAGTTGTCCGCTGCGCTGTACGGCGCGATTTTCAATCGCGTGGTGCCGGTGTCATCGCCTGCAGCGGCCGAGATGACCAAGCTGCTCGAAAACATTTACCGCTGCGTGAATATCGCGCTGGTCAATGAACTGAAGCTGCTCTCCTTGCGCATGGGGCTGGACATTTGGGAGATCATCGAAGCCGCCGCCACCAAGCCATTCGGTTTTCAGCCGTTCTATCCTGGGCCCGGTCTGGGCGGACACTGCATTCCTGTCGATCCGTTTTATCTTTCCTGGAAGGCGAAGGAGTGGGATTTCCGCACCCGGTTCATCGAGTTGGCCGGCGAGATCAATATCGGCATGCCCTACCACGTGCTGGAGTCGGTTGCGAAAGCGCTGAACCAGCAGAAGAAAGCTCTGAATGGCTCCAAGGTGCTGGTGCTGGGGCTGGCCTACAAGAAAGATATCGATGATCTGCGCGAGTCACCGTCGCTGGTGATTATTGAATTGCTGCAGCAAGAAGGTGCGCAGGTGAGTTACAACGATCCCTACTTCCCGACCGTCGGCAAGGGACGCAAGTACGATCTGCAGATGAAGTGCGCGCCGCTCGAGAATCTGGGCCAATACGATTGCGTGGTCATCGTCACCGATCACTCGGATTACGATTTCGCCCGCATTGTGCGGGAGTCTCAGCTGGTGGTCGATACGCGCAACGCGACGCGGGGAATCAGCAGTCCGAAGATCGTACGTTGCTGAGCAGGGCGCAAGAAGTTCTTCGCTTGGCGGCAAGCGTCAATTGAGGCAATTTTGGGGAGAAATGTAAGACAGCAGGTACCAGCCCGCTCGAAGGAAAGATTACTGATTGATCGAGCTGGAAACCTCTGAAAACACGTTGTTGGCGTTTCCGCCAATCAAGCGAATGGTGCCGACGACAATCACCAGAACCACTGCCAACATCACGGCGTACTCGGCAATGTCCTGGCCTTGTTCATCAGACCATAATCTGTTTAGAAGTGTCGCCACAACCGCCCTCCTTGCGGAATGCAAAGTTGCCGGCGCGACGAGAAAAAAGCCCGCAGCTGCCAGCTACCCCCGACTAAATCACAGGGGAACCCACATGAACGTGATTCAGTAACTGTTATGGTAGTTTGCAACTATTTTCCACACAATGGCTCTGACGGGCTGAATGTAGCACGAAAGTGCTATGTCGCGACGCACCTCAGGGAATTGGTTTTAATGGCAAAGACTGATTTACCGCGAACAGAGCCAGTTCCAGCCGCGTCGAAACCCCCAACTTGTCGAAGATATTACTAAGGTGATGCTTCACGGTGTCTTCGCTGATTTTGAAGTGCTCCGCGATCTCTTTGTTTGCGAAACCCGCGACCACCGCCGAAACGATCTCGAGCTCGCGCGGAGTAAGTCCAAATTTTTTCTGCCGCGCTTCTTCACCTGACGATTGCACCAGATTGCGCAGGTAGAGCACCAGGTTCGAAACGCTCTCGCGCCCGACCCAGTATTCGCCCGACATGACGGTGTGAATGGCCTTGAGCAGCAACTGGGTTGCGGAATCCTTGAGCACAACCCCGCGGGCCCCCAACTGCAGGGCTTCTACGATCTGATTTTTCTCCGCGGCCGCGGTGAGCAGAATCACCCGCACCCCGTCGGGAGAACCGGAACTCATCTCGCGCAACGCTTCCAAGCCGGGGTGGCGGGGCATGGCGAGATCAAGCAACAGGATATCGGGCCGAAACTGCCGGGCCAGCTTGACCGCCTCGGCGCCGTCGCAGGCTTCGCCAATGACTCTCAGGTCCGACTCCGCCTCCAACAATCGCCGGAGTCCATCGCGAAAGATGGGATGGTCATCGGCAATGACAATGCGAATCGGCTGTCCTCGTCTATCCATGCGTCACACTCTGTGTTTGCGGAACTGTAATCTCCAAGCGCGCCCCCTGTCCAGGAGTCGATTCTATCGTGAGCTGACCTTCGATCAAACGGACCCGTTCCCGAATTACCAATGGTCCTTTTCCCAGAGTCTCCAGTTGCTGCCCTGCGAAAGCCTGCCGGAGAACGGGAAGCCGCGGCCATTGTCTTGAATTTCCACGCGGAACGCCCCATTGTTGCGGTCAAAGCTGACCACGACGTTGTTGGCCTGGCTGTGCTTGCGAACATTGACCAGCGCTTCTTGCACAATCCGCGCCAGTTCCCGGCAAACCGGTTGTGGCAAGTCCAATTCATCGAGATCGGAAACAAAGCGGGCGGAAATGCCGGTCTCCCGCTGAAAGCGTTCCACGGTGTCGCGCATCAGGCGCGGAAGTCGCCGGCCATCCACGTCCAGAGTTTTCAGTTGCTGCATCAGTTCGCGCAGCTTGAGAACCTCCTCGCGCAGCAGGCCCTGAATGCGGCCCAACTCGCTGACCACGAGAGTAGGTTTGGCATCAGCCTGCCGGCGCAACACGTCCACCTGCATCTCGACCGCGATCAGCGACTGAATGGCGCCGTCATGCAGCTCGCGCGCGAAACGCGCCCGCTCCACCGCTCCGGCCCGCAAGCGCAATCGCCGCAACAGCAGAACATTGTAAACCGCCGGCCCGACCTGGCCGACAAACTCCTGCAGAAAATGCAACTCCTCCTGCATTTCGCCGCTGGCCGCGGGATCGAGCAAAAAGATCCTTCCCTGCCACTCCTGGCCGAAGGAGAAGGAAACCACCATGACGCTGTTGAATTCGTATTTCTTCGCTAGACGTTCTAGAAACCCCGCTTCGGGATTGGGGATTCTAGTTCCGTCCCGATCCAGCGCAAGCAAGGTGAAGGGCCGGCCCGCATTTCCGTTGCGCGTGGCATAACCGGTGGCAGCGGCCGAGTCGGCAAGATAAATCTCGCGATCATCTCCCGTCGGGTCGAGCCAGCGCAAAGTTGCGTTCTCGTCAGAGGCTTCCATCAAGCCAATAAACAGCCGGCGTTCGCCCGCATCTTGCGAGGCAATGAGCAAGCTCTCAGCGTCGTACATAGAGAGCAGTTCGCGGGCGACTTCCTGCAGAGTCTTGTTGACGCCCGATTCTACTCTGGCTTTACCTAACGTCCGCGTAATCACGAGTCTTTCCGCGCGCAGGCGTTTTTGCTGTTCCGCCAGATAACCCAAGAGGAAGCCCAGCACCATCAGGGTAATCGAGCGCATGAAAAGGCCCTTGGGCTGAAAGTAGGTCGGATCGAGGTGCAACATGGGCCAGCCGTGGCTCTTAAGAAAGCGATCGAAACCGGACATCACTCCCAATTGAAAACAGAAACTCTCTAGCCAAAGCAGAAATACCGCCGCCGCGGCGCTACCCACGGTCTCCCATAAACCCCAGCGATAGGCGGCGGCAACCAGCACGAACACAAAAAATAGAAAGAACGGATTGCCACTGCCGAGCCAGAACATCGAAATCACCGCCGGCCAAATCACGTCGGCGATGTGCAAGAGCAGGCGGAATGAGGCGGTGGATTGCTGGCGGCGCCTCAGAAAGATAATGACCACAACCCCTTGCGCGATGTAGAACGCAAGTAATCCCAATACCCAGATAGAGATTCGAACCGTTCCCCGGTCAAGCTGCACCGCAACCAACGCCGCCACGGCTAGAAAGACCCGCGCCGAGGCAAGCCAGCGTTCAATCCGGCGAATCTCGCCCGCGCTCATGGGCGCCCGGAGTTTCCAGAAGAACCGGTCTCGGAAATGCAATGACATACGTTCTTAAACAGCCCAGTATGCTGAACCGGCCAGCCGCGATCAAGCACAGATTCTACCCCGGGGTACCGGAGCACCTCAAAAGACTATAGGGCCCGGGTTTCGGCCAAGCCAACCCTCCAAGTATCAGGTTACTCCAGTAACTTTCGCTTCTGTGACCCCTGGCTAAGAATGGTGGATGTGGAAGGTATGCCGCGGCCCATCAAACTGTGGTTGTTGGCCGCCCTTGGCCTGCTGTGCGCGCAGGCTGTGGCGTCGCTGACGCTCCAGCGTGGCTTTTTTCTCGTTGCTCTTTCCGACCTCACTCAACTTCTGCTTTTGCTTTCGGGCATGTTGGCGCTTTGGCCAATCGCGCGAGCCAGCCACGGCCGCGCCCGGATCTTTTGGGCGCTGATGATGCTAGGCATGGCATTCTGGCTCGCTTATCAAGTTACATGGTGTACCTACGAAGTCTTTCTCCGGCAGGATGTCCCCAACCCCTTCGCAGGAGACGTAGTTCTGTTCCTGCATCTGGTGCCGATGACCGCCGCGCTGGCCATGCAACCGCACACCGAGCATGACAATCGCAGCATGCGCTTAGGATCGCTTGATTTCACCATGCTGCTCGTCTGGTGGCTATATCTGTATTTGATTACCGTCATCCCCTGGCAGTATGTCCATCCCGCGGTACAACTTTATGACCACAATCTCAATATTCTTTACTTGATCGAGAAGTTGGCCTTGCTCGGCGGCTTGGCGTGGCTCTGCCTGCGAAGCAAAGGCTGGTGGAGGAAGGTTTACACAAGTTGGTTATTGTGCACTTTGCTATACAGTCTGACTTCTTACCTGGCGAACTGGGCGATCGAACGAAAAGTCTATTTCTCCGGCAGCGTCTACGATGTTCCTCTCGCTGCCTCGATGGCATGGGTCAGCTGGATCGGCTTGCGGTCACAGCACACCGCTTCCCACCAGCCTCCAGCGAAGCGTCCTCGGACCCACGCGGTGTGGGCGCCGCGGCTGGGCATGATTTCAGTTTTCTCTCTGCCGTTGTTCGCCGCGTGAACCGTGTTTAACAGTGCGGCCCCGCAAGAAGTCCGGAATTTCCGTCTGCTCGTCACCCTGGCCAGCATGCTGATCCTCGGCGGTTTGGTTTTCATGAAGCAGCATATGCTGGACCGCGAACTCCTGGATTTGCTGCGGACCTCCGAGGAGTCTTTTGAAAACCTCAGCCGCTTGCAGGCGCAGTTGGTGCAATCGGAAAAGCTGGCTTCGCTCGGGCAACTGGTCGGCGGTGCCGCCCACGAACTCAACAACCCGCTCACCGCGATGGTCGGTTACACGGAATTGTTGTCAGGAACCTCGCTCACCGACGAACAACGTTCCATGACGCAGAAAATCGAACAACAGGTTCGCCGCACCCGAAGCCTGGTCTCGAGCCTGCTGAGCTTCGCCAAGCAAGTGCCGGCGGAAAAAACTCTGCTCGATATCAACGCCCTCATCCAGACCGCGGTCAAGCTTTATCCGCCTCAACTGCGCACCGCAAACCTGCAGGTGCAGACCAATTTCGCCAACAATCTCCCCCGCGTCTTGGGAGATTCCAATCAACTGTTGCAGGTTTGTCTCCACATCACCAACAACGCTCTCCACGCCATGGAAGCGAAAGGCGGCTTTCTGCAGGTCAACACGCGCCTGGAGCGAAATGCAGTGGTCATAGAGTTTGCCGACAACGGTCCCGGCATCGACCAACCGGAGCGGGTCTTCGATCCCTTCTATACCACCCGCCCAGTCGGTCAGGGCACCGGTCTTGGTCTAAGCGTTTGCTACGGAATTATTCAGGAGCACAGAGGCACCATCTCGTGCAAGAACCGGCCAGACGGCGGCGCGGTATTTCAGATTGAACTCCCGGTGGTTCGCGACGCCGCGCTCGTCCCTCGCCGCCCAGCACTGATCTCGACAGCGAAAGCCGCGACTACCCGCTCGTAAGCTCGATCTCGACCGTCCGCTTCAACTGACCACAAGCCGCGTAGATATCGCGCCCGCGTGGCTTGCGGATAAACGTCGGCACGCCCGCGGCAATCAATATCTGCTGGAACTGCAAAACGCGACCCTCTTCCGGCGTGTGAAAGTCGATCCCCGGGCCGGGGTTCAGCGCGATCAAGTTCACTTTGGCGCGAATTCCGCGGACCAAATCGGCCAGTTCCCGCGCATGTTGCGGCGCATCGTTGACCTGATCCAATAAAACGTACTCGAAGGTAAGTTTCTCCCGGTCGCGCAAACGGAAATCGCGCGCCGCCGCCAGCAATTTCTCCAGGCTCCACTTGCGGTTGATGGGCATGATTTTCGTGCGCAGTTCGTCATTCGAGGCGTTCAGGGAAATCGCCAGCTTCGGCCGCACCGGCTCGGAACTGAAATCGTAGATTCGTGGCACGATCCCGGCCGTCGAGACGGTCATGCACGATTCCGGTATGCCCACCCCTTCCACCAGCAGACCCACCGCCTTCATGAAATTCTCGTAATTCAGGAACGGCTCGCCCATCCCCATAAAAACAATGTTCACGCGGTCCTGTGGAGGAGAGACCCGCTGGTCCCGCAGAATTGCGCAGACTTGTCCAACGATCTCTCCCGCGGTCAGGTTTCGCTTCACGCCCAGCAGCGCCGTCAGGCAAAACTGGCAATCGACCGCGCAGCCGACCTGGCTAGAGACGCAGATTGTCGCGCGTTTAAAGTTTCGCGACACAGCATTCGTCGAATCTCCCGCCTCGCTTCCATCCCCAGTCTCGCCGCCGTCCCCATCAGGCATCCACACCGTTTCGACCGTCTGGCCGTCGGCCAGTTCGATCAAATAGCGAACCGTGCCATCAGTGGACGAGAACTTCCTGGCGATCTTTGGCCCTCCAAGGATCACCCCTTTTTCTTCCAGGTTCGCGCGGAAGCTGCGCGGCAGCGTGGAAATTTCCTCGGCAGATTCAAGCCGCTGGCGATAGACCGCCTCAAACAGCTGACGGCCCCGGTACGCGGGCTGGCCGTGCTCCTCGGCAAGGCTCGTAAGCTCTTGCAGCGTATGACCTAAAAGACTTCGTGGAAGTGTTTCATTCATGCATCCAATCACCATTGCAGTGGAGTCACTGCTATTTTAGAGGGGATTTTGGCCGGTTAACCAAGGGAAAAAAGACTGAATCGGGAAATCTCTGTAAGTGTCTGATATAAAACGGTTACCGATATTTCCACGCCAGCCTTTAAGGTGTGCAACAATAGTTCAAGGCTCGTTTCCTTTGCTGCTCCCGGAGTAGGCTAGAAAAATACATGGTGGACGAAATCCGCAACGTGCGACGTGAAGTTCTGCCCAACGGGCTGACGGTCATTACCGAACAGATGGAACACATCCGCTCGATCTGTATTGGCATTTGGATCAAGACCGGATCGCGCGATGAGGACCCGCAGTGGAACGGCATTTCGCATTTCGTCGAGCACATGGTTTTCAAAGGGACCAAGCACCGCACGGCGGAAGAAATTGCGCGTCAGGTGGATTCGATTGGCGGAAATATGGACGCCTTCACCGCCAAGGAATGTGTCTGCTTTAACGTCAAAGTCTTGGATGAGCATCTTCCGATCGCGATGGACGTTTTGAGCGACCTGGTGTTGAACCCGGTCTTTGACGATCCGGACATCAGCCGCGAACGCGGCGTGATTCTGGAAGAGATCAAGATGGACGAGGACAGTCCCGACTATCTCGTCCACGAAATCTTCACCCAGAATTTCTGGAAAGACCATCCGCTCGGCAAGCCGATCCTGGGCACCAAGGACACGGTCAAGCGCTTCGAGCGCGCTCCGGTGAGCGACTTCTACACGCAGCACTTCAGTCCCGGCAACATGATCATCTGTGCCGCCGGGCATCTGGTACACGAACAGTTCGTCGACCTCGCCAAGAAACATTTCCAGCAGATGCAGCCAGTCAAAAACGGCTTTCACAGTTCAGCGCCAAAGATTGTTCCCCGCATCGTGATGCGCAACAAGAAGGCGCTGGAACAAGTGCAGATCTGCGTGGGCGTTCCTTCGCATCCCATCGCGCATGAGAAGCGCAACGCCTCCTACATTCTGAATACCGTCCTTGGCGGAGGTATGAGTTCGCGGCTTTTCCAGAAGATCCGCGAGCGCCAGGGACTGGTGTATGCGATCTACAGTGACCTGAATCCTTACCGCGACACCGGCTGTCTTTCCGTTTACGCGGGAACTTCGCGTCAATCTGCCGCCAAAGTGGTGCAGTCGGTCGTGGCCGAGTTCCGCAATTTGAAGTCAGAACCCATTCCGGCGGACGAACTGCGGCGCGCCAAAGACCAGTTGAAAGGCAGCCTCATGCTCTCGCTTGAGTCATCCACTGCGCGCATGTCCAACTTGGCGCGGCAAGAGATGTATTTCGACCACTTCGTCACCATGGATGAGCTGCTGAAGAAAATCGAGGGCGTCACCGCCGAGGAACTGCAGGCGCTCGCCACCGAATTCTTCCACACCGATTCGATTGCCGTGACCGTCCTGGGCAATCTGAATGGCCTGAAACTCAGCCGCGAACAATTGAGCTGTTAGGAACTACTGACAGTAGGCCCGCGCCGCCGGTTCGAACTGATCCAGTTGGGCGTCGCGCTGCGTGGTGTACTTCCCTTCGGGCGTCTTGCCATACAGCTCCGCTCCCGGGCAGTAATAGAGCGCGGTGTGCAGGTCGATCCAAACCTGGACGTTCGGATTGCCCATATAAACTGGCGCCGGCGGCGGCTGCGCGAGATCAAGCCCAATCAGAACGCGCTCGAAGAGCGTCAACGACGGCTGCACCACTTTCGATTGGGCGGCGCCGTAGATGACCGAGCGCGAACCCCATCCCGAGAGCGCCAGCAAGAGAAGAATTAAAGAGAGCCCGACCCAGAGATCGGCGCGATGTCGGCTGAGCCAGACTCGACCGGGAGAATTTGCGTTTTGCAAAGATTCCAGCCACTCTTGCGCTTTGGCGGCCGAAGCCCACGGAGATGGTTTCGGAAGTGACGGTGCGGCTGGCGTCAACGAGGTGATCGGCGGCATAGATTCATCCGCATACAACTGCGCCGACCGAGCTAAGACCGCGGGCGCCTCCGGCGAACCGTCATGTGGGCGTTCTTCTTGAACTGGATCGTCGCCGGGAATTCCCAGGGTAAAGCTGCCGTCCCTTAAAGCGGCGGCGCTGAGAAAGTCAGCAGGAGCGGGTTGGCCCGTCGGGGTGTCGGCGCTGTCGGGCTCGATGGCTGGCGGTTCGACAACCTCAGATTCGGGCGCCGGCTTTGGAGCAATCCTGGGGCGCGGCTTGAAACGCGCCACCACATCGCGAACCGGAAACCGAGTGAGCGGCTTTTCGAGCGAAGCATCATCCGGTTGGGACTCGGCCATGGATGATTGCGGGGCGCCGCTGTTAGGCCATGGCAAGGGCTCGGATGCAGATTGCTTCGGGTTCGACATCAACGATGCGAGGTCGGTGAGTTGCGGAGCGCCGCACTTCTCACAGAAGACCTCCTCCTCGTTCATCGGCGTGCCGCACTGTTGGCAACAATAGTTCGTTCCCGGGGTGCGTGCGGGTTTCGCTGAGGATTGAGAACCCCTTTCTGCCTCCGGTTCTCTGGTTCGCAACAACGCCGCAATGTCACCATCGGTTACAGCGTCAGAGGGCGCCTGCCCATTGGACTCCGCCGCCAGCCGCTCCAGCTGCGGACGCAATTTCTCGAGGATCTCCAACATAGAAGTGCGCTCGGCGGCCAGCGTCTGTTTCCATTCCATCTCGGAAACTCGGCTGATCGCCTCGCCCATCAACCCTGCCATCACTTGGCAAGCGCGAATCTGGTGCTCTTCCAGTTTGTCGCTCTCCGAAAAACTGAGGTGCACCAGCCCGGTGGTTCGGCCTTCATGGAAAACCGGAAACACGATGGGACACCTGGCGTCATAATGGATGGCGCGTTCTACCGCCGACCAGGAATTCGCGCGCAACAGTTCGGGCAGGTTCGATCCTACGGGCGCGCTCGATCCAGCGAGGCTGCTCAAGACGCCGGTCGCGGTGCAAAATTCAAGCTGATCGTTGTGAATGACTGCGATCGCAACCCCGGAAGCATTGGTGACTTGGCGGATGCGGTCCGCAACCACGTCTGCTGCGCCCCGCAGATCGCGAACCTGCGAGCGTAAGTGCTCCTGGCCTGGCGATCAGGGCCAGAACGTCCGCAGGACCCAGCAGGGGATACGGTGCGGGTTTCGCTTCCCGACCCTCCTGCAGCACGTAAGCCGCTTCCAGCAGTTGCTGAAATGTGGCTTCATCGAGCGGCGGCAAGGCTGGCGCGCTGCTGGCGTGAGCTTCCACTTCGGTACGTTTTCTCCTGGTTCCGCGCCTCAAGGGCTGCCTCGAATGGTGCAATCCGCCCGCCAAAAGGCGGGCCACTCTCCCGCAAGGCCCTGATTCTAGCAGTGTTGCCGGAGCCAAACTAGGCTTCTGTCGCAGCCTTTAAATGCTTGCGTGGAAGGAAATTAGGCGCGGGCACGAAATCGCACGACTTGCTGGACAGGCGCAGCTTGAGCAATTCCTCGCAGGTTACGTGGTCACGGTCGCCCGCGCGGATCTATGGTGTGCAAGAACTTTCACTTTGCGCCCAGATTACTCGGTACCGGGTGTCTGATTTCACTGCCCCGGCTCGAACTTAAGAATCGGCTAACTTAAGGGACACAGATCGCCCGATCTGGGACGGTTTGGAGACGTTCATTCCCGTTTCCGGCCACTCGTCTACGTTACCTAACACCCCACGGAACAATGGTTTATTGAATACAAAGGTCTTCCTTCCTTAGTTCTTCCCAGTGAACATTTGGCGAAAAGATTGCTTTCCTCAAGGCCGACAGCGGCAACACACGGAACTCATCTTCGAGGCACAGTGGAGGAAAGTGCATGTTGGATCTAGCAGCTATCAAGATTACGCCCCGTGACGGGCAAGTGCTGAACTTGCTGGTTCAGGGATGCAGCAACAAAGAAATCGCCGAGCAACTGAACATCAGTCCGCGGACGGTGAAGCAGCATCTGCGGACACTCTTTTTGCGTGCCGGAATCACCCAGGGACGCAAGCGCGTGAAACTCGCCACCGCCATGTATCAAAAGGAGCAAAACAAGTATGCATCCCTGTGATCGGTTGACCAATAAGGAAGTCCAGGTCGCGGTTCTGGTGTGGGAAGGCCTCACCAATCGCGAGATCGCGAAACTGATCGGCACGACTGAGCAGGTGGTCAAGAACTATCTGCGGAACACCTTCGACAAGCTGGGAGTATGGAGCCGCCTGGAGTTAGCGCTATACGTGGCGAGTCATGGCGCAGCGGAGTGGCGCACCATGCTGGGGCAGCGTCCCGGCGCGCCGATCATTCCCGACATCGAATCCATTCCGCAAGCGGTTTGAGGAGACTTGCCCGGACAGCTTCGGACAAGGCAAGGAGAAGCCTTGCCAGACGGGGTTTTGTCAACGATTTTCACAGCGCCGGAGGAGGTTTCTAGCTCTCGCTCAGAAGCTGCGGTGCTTGGCCGATGGCGTATTCACGACCTCTGTGGCGTCGGGCGGCGCAAACCTCAACTTGATGCACCGTTTCTGTGGCAGGGTATTGTGGAGCCGAGGCATCCTTCAGAAAAGGCACCGCTCCGAGGTAGAGAAAATCCATTGACTTGGTACCCTGCGTTCAGGTACACAGCCCCGAACCAGGATCGCCCGAAACCGGCGGCCAAAGAGACGCATCCTAGTCCCAAGCAGCGAGGAAACTGATGGAGCCTCAAGTACGAGCATTGCCGTTCGATACCAGGCGGAAGAGCGCCACCACAATTCTCGTCGTAGACGATTCGCCCGAGATCCGGCGCTATCTGGCGACGGCCCTCGAAATGGATCATTACAAAGTGGAAACTGCCAGCAGCGGTCAAGAAGCGTCGGAACGTCTACGGGACGGATGCAAAGCGGCTCTCGTGCTGCTGGATCTGCAAATGCCGGGAATGGACGGATTGCAGACCCTTCGCCACATTCGCACTCTCCGCCCGGAACTTAAAGTAATTATGTGTTCGGCAGTGGAGGATCCGGACATTGTGGACGAGGCAGCACGGTTGGGAGCGCAGGCCTACCTGGTGAAGCCGGTGCAACACCTGTATCTTTCCGCGGCAGTGGAGCGTTGTCTGAGCGGGAGCCCATTTCCTGCGCTGGAGCATGAACTGGGCACGGAAATATTGGCGATGTTGCCTTCTGCAGCGCGTCCAAACTGACGCTTTAAATTGCGATGCGGGTAATGCTGTCGAGAAACTGCTTCAGCTGGTTTTGCCCCGGTTCTGACAGTCCGGTAAAAGCTATGCCGTTTCCGAAGCCGGGTGCCATACTCACGACCTTGCCCTCAATCCACAATTTGGTTTGATCGACCCAAAGCGCCAGCCGCAAAATGGTTCCCACCGGCAAGGGATTCGACATCTCTACAAAGCAGCCTCCCATGCCAATGTCGCCGGTGCGGGCACGAATCGGGCTGTTCTGGCCGCTGGGGTACAACTCGACAGAATTCACTGACTTCAGCCGCGGAAACCGGCGGCGATCATGGGAGTCGCGCGGAGAGCCATCAAAGGTAGGCGACGGCAAAGAAAAATCCCATAACGCCTTCTCTGGGGAGAGATTCAGCAGTCCAACGTGTCCGGCCTTCGGGGTGCCGGACTGGCCGACCCATTGCACGCGGAAGTGTCCTTTGGTCCGTCCATAGGTCAGGCCGATAATCTCCTGTTCCTTGGGGCGGGCCCGGACGCCGCTCAACTCCACGCCGTTGCGGCTGACGTTGACGGTATTGACCTTCTCGCTAAAGATTTGCCCGCTGCTGTCCGTCCCAAAAATTCGAACCGGAACAACCATTTCCTTGCGGGGCTCGCGGCGTTTGCCCATTTGACCGTCCTAGCGAAGAAAATCCATAGATAGGACACCTGATTCTAAATTATATGAATGCGTTGCCATAGTACCGGGAGTTATCACCCTTTCAGCATCCCCCCAGGAGAGAAAAACGCAAAATATTTCACGCAACACCGCCACTGCACCGAAAGACGCTTATTTCATAAGGAGTTATCCACGCCTGTGCGGCCCGTCAATTGCTTCCAAAAGCTGCGCCACCCCCCCAGGCTTGGCTTTTCCTCCAGCCGGATTGTTTGCGGTTTCCAAGAAACAGACATGACGCACAAAGAAATCTTCTGGATGGCATGCGACTCCACCGAGCAGCTGCGGGCTGAATACGGACCATTCCGTACCCGCGCCGAAGCCGAGGCTGAGGCCCGTAAACTGGGCTTTAATTATCTTTTGCGCTACGAACATCTCATCGAAGGCACGGAGGAGATACAGGAAGTGCGCTGCATCTTCATCGAACTGCCGCAGGCTGAGCCGGCGCGCCCCGAACGTCGGCTGCACACTCGCTGCGCCAGTTGTGGTGAAACCGCAATCCACGAAGAACCCTGGCGCGCCGAAGTGTGGGCCGACATCCACGAATTCGAGCACACCCGTCATCGCGTGCGTCTGTTCGAGCAGGTGCCCAGCGAGGGTCTGCGCGAAATTGGCGACTGGCGCAACCGCTGCGCCTGAACGAACTTCATCACCAACTGCCAAAGCGGCTGATTTTCTGCTAGTCTGTTGCACGGATTTTTCTAGAGACCTATGCCTATCCTTCTCTTGCTGGTGTTGGCGGTTATTCCTCTGTTTGGAATCGTGTGGATTGGGATCTACGGTTCGTTCGCCACCGTGGACGGCCTGTTCATGTCGCTGATCTTGCTAACTATGTCTGGAATTGTGGGCACGACCGCTCTGTTCGAAATGCGCCGGCACTCGCTCGGCCTCGGGGGCGCGCCAGCGACTGCCGGAACTGGCGGCGCCTATGCGCCTGGTCCTGGCGAACTGTTGCGCGGCGGAAAAGTCCAGGAAGTCGTCTTCTTTGAGTCCAACGTCGGCCAACCCAACAAGTCGCTGGTAACTCTGTCGGACGGCGGCGGCCAACCGCAAACCATCGTGGTCGAAGGCGACATGCGCAATGCCCTTCCCGTCGGACAAAAAGTGCAGATCCTGCTTCGCAAAGAAGACGGACAGAACGTGCTGATGAATCTGACATACTCGTAGCTAAGATTGCCTTAACGCCGCCAGACTGCGGATTACTATCGTAATCTCCGCCCGCAGTTCCACCTCGCGCCCGGTCCCTTTCCCGAAGAAAATCGAAAGAGCGAGTGGTTCCGGGAGTCGAGCAGTGCATAGCGTGGCGCAAGCGCCGGCAATACCCAGCATGCTGGAGCGGGCAGAGCAAATCCAACGGGAAATTCATCAGCTGTCGGGCCGCGACCTGCAATTGTGGTCGATTGGCCTTCTCATCATGCTCGTCCTAGCAGCGGGATTGCTCGCGCTGATCTTCCCCAACGTGGTTTGGGCACAGCACATGGTGCGCATCGAATCCGCGTACCTGCCTCAACTCTTTTTTGGCCTGATCTCGCTGATTTTGCTTTTCAACATTTATCTGGTCGGGCAAAAAGTTACGCTGCACCACACTCGCCGCGCGCTGATCAGTGAATTAGTTCTGAACGAGCGGCTTGAAAGTCTGTCGCTGGTCGATCCTCTGACCCAGTTGCTGAATCGGCGGGCCATGAGTGAACTCATCCCGCGCGAGGTGGCGCGCGCCAATCGCCTGGGAAGTCACCTCACGTTCATGACCATGGACCTCGGCAACTTTCGCGAGATTAATTCCAAGTTCGGCAGCTCGGAAGGCAACATCCTGTTAATGGAGTTCGGCAACCTGCTGAAGCGGACATTTCGCGGTGGCGACATGATCTTCCGGCAGGGCGGCGACGAGTTTCTGGTGGTGATGCCGGATACGGACGAAGACGGAGCGCAGCCCCCCATGCAGCGTCTGCTGCGCGAAGTCGAACACTGGAACCTGAAAAGCGAAAAGCGGTACGAACTCTCCTTCGATTGGGGAATGGCGCCTTACGCCATGGGCAGCGACTTTTCCGACGTTCCTGCGCACTCTCGACCGCCAGGTCTATCGAAAAAAACACAACCTCATACCGGTCTTTTAGCTCCCCAAGTGACAGCTTCTGTCTCCAGGCACTTAGCACTTTGGTGGCATTCGCTGGAAGGTCATTCCAACTCAACTTCGGTTGCCGGAACTCCTTGTCAGGCTATGGTTTCGGAGGGTTTCTTCCCGTGAACACTTAAGCACAAAACTTTACACTACAGCTCTTGCCGTAGCACCAAAGTGCCATTTACAACCACCCTACTATGAGAATAAAGTCCCATCACAATAGTCGCTAGTGCAGCGACGAAAGGGTGGGCATCCTCCTCTCATGCAGTTCTTGGGCCCGTCTCAAGCTTCAGAACGTTCAGCTACCTAACTTTTGGGGAATCCTCGTGGCTCATGCAATTAGCTTACCTGACGTGACCGAAGTGGTTCGCGTCCTTGCCGTCGATAGCACCCGCATGAACAGTCAGCTTTTGGCCAGCGCCCTGGAGCGGGATAAGCGGTTTCAGGTGCTGGATTCGGCTCCGGACGCCCGCACAATCATGGCTTCGGTGGCGAAAGAGAAACCTGCGGTCGTGCTCATCAGCGCTGAGATCGACGGAAATCCACGCAAGGGTTTTGAGATGGCCCGCGAGATTCACGCGCTAAGCCCGGAAACCGGTATTGTGCTTTTGCTCGACTCTTCCGAGCGCGCCAACGTCGTGGAAGCTTTCCGCACCGGCGCTCGCGGCGTGTTTTCGCGCAGCGATTCTCTCAAGTCGCTGGCCAAGTGCATTCAGTGCGTAAGCCAGGGCCAGGTATGGGCCAATAGCAACGAGCTCCGTTATCTGTTGGAAGCGCTGGGCGAAGCCTTGCCACTGCGCGTGATCGATGCGCGCGGCGCTGAACTGCTTTCCCGGCGCGAACAGGAAGTGGTTCGTTGCGTCGCCGAAGGATTGTCAAACCGCGAAATTGCGCAGCGGCTCGGACTCACTGAGCACACGGTGAAGAATTATCTGTTCAGGATTTTCGACAAGCTGGGAGTATCCAAGCGCGTTGAAGTGGTTTTGTACGCTTACAGCTTAGGCGGCACACCGGAAGTTGTGCCTGTCGGCCACGCCAATAAGACAAAGCACATGATGCCGCCCGCGCCCGCGCCGTTGAACCGGCTCGCTCCCGCAGAAAGCCACACCCTCGATTAATTTTTGCGGAATTTCGCGGCGAAGCACTTCACGCGCGATTTCGAGAACTGCCCTTCGAAAACAGGACTACGACCCTTCCGGTTCCGCCGGTGGACGTGCCGGCTGCGGACGTTGCATCCCGCCTACTGCATCTTCGAGTGAACGCTGCCAATTCCTCAATTTCAGCGCCAAATCCTGCATATAGGCGGCCGCATCCGCCGGGCTCAAAATGTCTCCCACCTGGCCGCGCACGTTGCTGGGATCAGGGGCCCGCTGAGGCGCGGCAAACATCGGATCAGTGCTATAGTTTACCGGCGACGTCAGCTTGTTAATGTCGAGATCGGACTTCACTTCATTCACGACTTCGATGTCGACAATTCTTTTCTGCACCGCGTAAGCAAGGGAAAGTGCGTTGAAGCAGAAATTGTTCACGTTTCGCGGAACGCCTTCGGTGTGAACCGCGATCTCGTCGTAGGCCTCCTGGGTGAATGCCGGTTCACCCTCGTAGCCGGCGATCTTCATGCGATGCTCGATGTAGTTCTTCACTTCCCAGGAGGGCAGCGCTTCGAGGCCGTGCAGAATCGAGACTCGCTGCCGCAGCTGCGACAATCGCGGGCTGGCCAGTTTGTCCGCCAGTTCCGGTTGCCCCGCGAGAATGATGTGCATCAGCTTGGCCCGCGGCGTTTCGAAGTCAGAGAGAAGGCGCACCGTTTCGAGCACCGACGCGTCCAGGTTCTGGGCTTCGTCGATCACCACAATCATGCGATTGCCGGCGCGAGCTTCCTGCAGCAACCGCCGGTTGAATTCATTGTGCAGCTGCACGAAGTCCTGGGTATCGCCTTCGTAGCCCAACTCGGCCAGCAGATAGCGCATGAATTCCCGCGAGTTGCACTGCGTCTGAAACAGGAATGCAGTGCGGGCCGAGTTGCGGAATTTCTCCAGCAGATGGAACAGGATGGTGGTCTTTCCCATGCCCGGTTTGGCGATCAGGCCAAGAAACCCGCGATTGGCTTCGATCCCGTAATAAAGCGAAGCAAACGCTTCGCGGTGGGCCGCGCTGAGATACAGAAAGCGAGGGTCCGGCGTCACCCCGAACGGCTGTTCACGCAATCCGAAAAAACTCAAGAACATGGCCAACTCCTGCTGACTTTTGCTTCGCCGGAGCGGCCTGCTCAGCTCTCAAAGTGGCCGCAACAAACCGGTAAAATCACTGATTCTAATGGAGAAATTCATCTCCAGAATTTCATCCTGAAAGGGACATCGCCCGCGGCGACACTTCCTCCAGCCAAAATCGCTAGAATGCGGCCTCGAATCCACTCTGCTCTGTTAAGCCCCGTATTAACAAGTGGATGAAAGTCTAGGGGTCCAGTTTCTGCGGCCAAGGGACTTTCGCGATGCCAGAGTCACCGAAGGTTAATTGTACGGAATTCCCTTCGCCTCCGCCAATATGACTTTAGAAACGGCAGGCTGACCGGAGACCCAGGACTCCTTGTCAGTCCACGGCTTTAGCCAGTAGAATTTGCCGGACTTAAATGGGCCAGCATCCTCGCGGCCTGCGCACAAAGCTTGAGTACGCTATCCACTACCGATTTTGCTCCCCGGGTGCTCGTAACCGACGCGGTCGCTATGAACTGCCGTTTGCTGGCCGACGAGTTGCGGCGAAGCCAGCGCTATCAGGTCTCCGCCGCCGCCTCGCCGCGCAAAGTTTTCCGCTTGCTGGCCGGCGGTGGATTTAACGTGATCGTTATCGGTATCGGCTCTTCCGAACACCGCCTGGAACGCATCCGTTTTGTGCGGCAGATTCGCGGCTTACATCCCGACGCCAACATCATCGTGCTGCTCGATTCACTGGAGCGGGCCCTGGTGGTCGAAGCATTTCGCAGCGGCGCGCGAGGGGTTTTCTGTCGCGCCGACCGGTTTGAGGCTTTGTGCAAGTGCATTCGCTGCGTGCACGAAGGCCAGATCTGGGCAGGATCGGTGGAACTGCGTTTTGTGCTCGAGGCCCTGGTGAACGACGGACGCCCCGCCGCGTCAGCGCTCACCAGCGCGCGGCAACTCAGCAAACGCGAAGAAGAAATCACGCGTCTGGTGGCGGAGGGCTACAGCAACCGCCAGATCTCTGAACGCCTGCAGTTAAGCGAGCACACCATCAAGAATTATCTCTTCCGGATTTTCGAAAAACTGGGCGTTTCAACCCGTGTGGCTTTGACGTTGTATGCCCTCAAGCATACTCAGGATACCGAGCAAAAGCCTGCGAAACGTCCGCCCTCGTTCACCCCGGCCTATCCCGACGAGGCCTCGGGACTCACTTCGTCAAATTAGCGCTCGCTGGGGTTACTTTCTCGCCTGCATCTTTTCTGTTGGCGGCGGCCCCACGTTCGGTGGCAATTCTCCCGCCAGCGAATTCAGGAATGCCTGCAGGTCGCTGCGTTCCTGTCCAGTGAGGAAGTCCAGCACGTGAATCTCTTTATCGAGATTGGGATTTGAATTCCCCGCACCGATATAAAAATCGATGACTTGTTTCAGATCGGTCAAACTGCCGTCGCTCATATAAGGAGCAGTTTGCGAAATATTGCGCAGCGATGGGGTCTTGAACTTTCCGCGGTCCGCCAGATTGTGGGTCACGGCGTAAAGACCGTCGTCGTTGAACTTTCCCATATCGACGCTCACGCCAACATCGTGGAATTTATTGTCAGTGAATAATGCGTAGTCTTTGCCAATGGTGTGGCAGGCGGCGCAGTTCCCTTTTTTCTTGTCGGTAAAGACGATGAAGCCGCGTTTCACTTCCGCGCTGACTGCGTTTTCATCGTGTCCGTATTTCCAGCGGTCAAAAGGCGAGTTGCCAGCCAGAACCGTCCGCTCGAACGAGGCGATGCTTTTCTCGACCATCTCATACGTGATCGGCTGCGGGCCCCAGGCCGCGGCGAACTCCGCCTTGTAACTCGCATCGGAATTCAGCCGCTCCTCGACCACTGCCAGATGATTGGCCATCTCAACCGGATTTTCCACCGGACCTTCGGCCTGTTTCTCGAGGCTCGGGGCGCGGCCATCCCAGAACTGCACTCTAAAGTAGGCGGAGTTGATCACCGTAGGAGAATGGCGCGTTCCCTTCTGCTTCGCCACGCCCTCCGAAACCGGCTTGGGATCGGCAAATCCGTACTGCGGGCTGTGGCACGTAGCGCAGGAAATGGTGCTGTCCGACGACAGAATTGTGTCGTAGTAGAGCCGCCGGCCGAGCGCAATGGTCTCCGCCGTCGGCGGATTGTCGGCAGGAATCGGCACCGGCGGAAGGCCAAGTGGCGCCTCGATTTGCACTGGCCTGCCAATCGGAAGCAGCGGCTTCTGGTCCTGGCTGAATAGAAACAATCCGCTGATAATGACAATCACGAAAACAACACAACCGAGGACTCCACGCGATTTCATAAACGCCCTCCTACACACTTCGACATCGCTCCCGTTCTCTACTCTGGGACAGTCAAATCGTAAGCCGAGGAAATTTGCGGCGAAGCGTCAACTTGCCATCTTGATCGTGATGGTCGTCACAGGAAGGTGTGACTTTTTCGGCTAAGGGGTCTTGAACGGATTGAGAATCCGCACGTCAAACTGATTGAAATCCGCTTCGTTTCGGGTGGCTACAGTTAGGTGATGAACGCGCGCCGTGGCAGCGATCATGGCGTCCTCCAGCAGATGGTCGGGCTTTCGATCCATGATTCGCCCCCACTCCCGGAAGCACGTAGTATCCATTGGCAGGACCTGGTACGAAGCCGCCAACTGATCTACCCAGTATTCGATCTCTGCCGCGCGCGCTTGATCGTAGCACCGGGCGCACTCGACGCCCGCCTGCAATTCACCGAGGGTGACGGATGAGAGAAACAGTTGCTGATCTTCCTGCCGCTGAATCCAGGCCACAACCCCGCCATGCGGACGTGGCTTCCTCAGTTCAGAAATGATGTTGGTGTCGAGCAGGTACTTGTTCATTTGAGAACCGGAGCAGTCCGGCGACGCAGCCGGCGGCGCTCCGGCGCGAAGTTCTCCAAGCGGGCCTCGGGAGCGAGTAACAAGTCTTTGAGACCAGGGCGAGCCGCGCTTTGCAGTCGGTTCCACTCAGCAATGGGTACCAGTACGGCGGTCTCGATGCCTCGACGAGTGACTACTTGTGGGCCTTTTTCGAGGGTTGCATCGAGAAATTCGCTGAACCGGGCCTTCGCATCCTGTACCTGCCACGAAACCATGGGCAATTTTCCTCAGAAGCAATTGTACAGACTAGTCAGATGACTAGTCAATCAGGATCGTTGGCGTGCGCGACCGGTCTTCGACCCGTCGAGAAGCACAAACCACGTAGGGCGGACGCCCTCGTCCGCCCAACAAGCCGCCCTCCGCACGGACCCTTCGGATCCGCTCAGGGCAGGCTCGTCGTAAACTGCCCATCGCGGGTCATTCAATGGCTCGCGGCGGACTTCCCTACCACGACCAGATGGCCGGCATTTTGTGCATAGATGGTTCCATCGGCGCCCATGGAGACGGGCGTGTATCCGGCGTCGAGAGATTTCTCCAGAAAAATCTGCTGCACACCCGTTCCTCCCTGCGGAATTACATACAAGTATCCGTCTTCATTCGTCGCGTAAACTGTGCCATTCGCATCCACGACGGCATCGTTCACGCACCATTCATAGCCATCCGGATGGTTCTTGCCAACGGTCGGATCTTTGAACTGCCACTCGATATTCAAATCCGAGTCCAGCTGAGTGACGTAATAAGGTCCAGGCAGAGCCTTCGGGCACCAGATCGGATTGTTGCAGTAAGAGCCGCTGTCGTAGTGATTGTCTTTGAGAACAACAGAATAGGTGGTGCCGTGCGGATAGATGGACGGGGTGCTGTCCCATCCGAAGTCGTAGCTCGCAAGAAATTCGCCTTGCGGGCTGAATTTCAGCAGATGTCCGCGCCCGTAGTTATAGGCGCCGTTGGTGCCGAGAAGAATGCTCCCGTCGGGCGCGACCACGGGCGAAGCCGACGCCTGATCGTTCACGATGCCGCCGCCCAAATCGTTTTGCGTCGGATCGACGCCGGTTGCGCCGTAATAGCTGCAAGCACCTGGCAGACCGTTTGGCGGTAACAAAATGTTACAACCGTCGTCGAGCAGGTTCGCGAGCACCGCCGACCATTTCAAACTCAAGTCGGAAGCGTTGACCGCAAGCAGTGATCCGCTGCGCGGCCAGAAGTGGCCGCGGCTGACGGTATAGACGGTCGTGCCATCGCTAGAGATCGCTGGCGCCAAGTTCAGAGCGCTGCGCTGCGAGCCGCAATCGATTTCCGGCGGCTTCGCATTTCGGCTCGGAGGCCACGGATACGGCTGGCCGGAAAAAGTCTCCAGGCACTTCAACGGTGCTCCGGGCAGCAACGAAGAATATGTGACCATGCGCGCGCTGTCATCCGGCGCAACCGCGACCAGCCACGCGTTCACCACGTCGGTCTCCCAAGGCCAGGCGAGGTCCCACTTGCATCACGTTGTAATAAATGTTTCCGGAAGCATCCGCGGTTAGACCGCCCGCGACAAACTTACTGGGATCAACCGTACCGAATGGGTCGATCTGCGAGACGACTTTTCCGTCGCTTTGATTCAGTTTGTAAAGCGTGCCCCCCGCACCGGGCACATAGACGAATGAGCCCGCCAGCAGCGGCTGAAAAAGCGGCTCCCACCCTTGCAGTGTGGCTCTGGCGGGCGAACTTCCGGAATTCGGCGGCGGGGCCCAATCGGTGGTGAAAGTCCACGCCGGCTCGAGCTTGCCGTTTTGCCAACGCAAAGCCGCTTCGTTCCAGATCTCGGTGTTCCAGGCATCTGGGCCACAAGGAAATGGCTGACCGGAACCGGGCGGGTCGCAGGAAATGTATTTGCCGGTTTTGTGTTCCATAAAAATCGTCGAGCCATTGACCAGCGGAACCTGGTAGTGCATGAGAAGCGCGCCGGACTCGGCGATCTCCTGCGCGACAAAGGGATCGAAAACGTGGTCGAAGAGTTTGGCTTGCGGCGGTTGACCGACGACGTTGAGATTGCCGCCATGTTGCGGATTCTGGCCCCACTGCGGCCAGGCGGGAGAATTCTGGGCAACGGCGAGAGTTGCGGCGAAAAGCACAAAAACAGAGATGGCAAAACTTCTGCGAGCTGCTGAGAGAACTTCCCTTCCCGACTGTGATTGTGTGGGCCGGGTACGAAGCCCGGCCACACACAGATACACGCAGTTGGAACTCAAGGACACTGAACCGTTCGCTCCTTGGCGCAGCCCGCTGGGTTCACCAGCAACAACGTGTTGGCGCCCTGACCGGGAACCGAGATTCTTGCGTTCTGGCCTTTGATGGGCAAATTGTGATTTACGTTGTTTATCTGCAGCGTCATCGAATCGCCGTCGTGACTGCGATCGCTAAGCAGGATGTCGATATCGAGCTTGCCATTCGAGCAGCCTGAGTGGGCGCCAGTCAGCTCCGAGCACTGGATGGCCGGGTAGCCGAGCGAGCAATCCGCGTTGACATCCTGAATGAGGATGTTGTCTTGCGCGCCGGTGGGATTGTCCTGCCACACCAGTGCGGCCTGGCCTGAAGCAGCAAGAGCAGGCGCAAGACGCGACTTGCTAGCGGTTGAGGTTGAGACGGGGAAAATCGGGCAACTGAACTGGCCCGAAGTATTGAGTTGGGCACCGTTGATCACGTCGTGGCCGTAGCTGGCCTCATCCACCCAGAAGACGAGAGCGCCATCGGCGCGCTGCACGTTTTCCACCCAGAGTTGCTGGTCGTTGCCCAGCGGAACGATGACCAAACCGGTCGTGCCCCACTGCGGATTGCCGGCGCTGTCGAATTTCTGGCCGTAAACGCCGTTGACAATCTGATTGGAATCTTCCTCCGTCCAGAACAGAAAAGTTTCCTGCGTGTTTGGATCGTAAGAAACCGACGGGCTCACGCGAACGTCGGAGTTGCCGGTCGCGCCGGGAGAACCGTTCGCCGGAAATGCCGCGCTTCCGCTGGCCAGGATGTGCTGAGCGAAGACCTGCAAAGTTGGCGAGTTGGAGTACCACGAGAACACCGCGCCGCCGCTGCCATCGGGAACAAAGTAGGGGAACTCGCCGAATTGCAGCGATCCCGCATTATAGACCTGCACGTTTTGCGAACCCCACAGGAGCTGGCCTGTGGCTGAGAGCTTGTTCGCCAGCAGAAGACTCGGTGAACCGAAGCCTGCGCTGCTCACCCAGGAAACGATGACCGAACCGTTATCGGCGGGGTGAAGATCGGCCAGCAGGTAATTCGTATTCGATTGGCTAAACACTACGCCGCTACCCCACAGCGGCGAGCCGTTAGTATCAAGTTTCTGCAGCACGAGGTTGCTGTTGCTGCTCCAGGCAACCACGACATCGCCGTCGCTGGTGCCGGCGATCTTGGGATTGGCGTTCGAAGCATTGCCGCTGGTGAGCTGAATGCCGTTCGTTCCCCACAACAGCTGGCCCGAAGGACTGATCTTCTCGGCGGTGACCTGCTCGTTCGATCCCTCGCGGTCGTCGAGGAAGGCCAGCAGTTCATTGCCGGAGGTGTCAACGCTGAGACCGTAATCTTCGGTCGAGCTGATGCCGAGATTGGCTACCAGCCAGCCGTTAAACGGGCCGTAAGCCACGCCGCCAGCGTCGATCGACTGCGCGAAGACTTTGTAGCCCGGAGGCGGCGGACTGGTGGTGCCATCGAACCAGCTCAAATACCAATTCCCATTGGCGAGCGGAAGAATCTTGGGCTGGATCTGATCGCCCGGCCCGCCCGCGAGTTTCGTATTGGCCGCGGGATTGGCAGACCACTGTGCCCAGGCGTTGGATAGAAGAATAAGAGAGAAGACTACAACTGCGATGCAGCGAATTTTCATTTACGCTCCTGATGGCCACTAGGAAGGGACAAGCGGCGTCGGGAAATTATACTCCCGCATGCAAACGGCTAAGTGACGAGACACGGCGCACAGCGCAGAGTTTGAAGGGGCATGAAGCACGCGTTCATTCAAACTGAAGGAAATGCAGCGTATGGCTGCACGAGATCGACGGGACAAACCAGTAATGCATCTGTGCCTTGATACCGGACTGACGAAACCAGCATCTACTGCATCACCTCGAATACGGTTCCGTAACCGGCGCCACCAAATAAAGTTGTGCCGTAGAGATTGCCTTGGCTGTCGAGGATCAAGCTGGCGACCGGTGAATTGCCATCCGGCATATCGCCAAAACGGTAGAGGACGCTGTCGTTCCAAACATCCTTGATGCGAGTGCGGGTCAGTTTGAAGACTGTGCCGCCCGCGCAGCCGTAGGCGATGCAGCCGCCACCCGTCTCGGTCGTACCATAGAGCGCGCCCGTCGAGTCCATGACCAGGCCGGCCTCGGGGGTGGCGCCGTCGGCGCAGTTATTTGTGTCGCAGAAATTGTGCAGCATGATTCCGGTCAGGGACTTTGTCCGGGCTTCAACTCAAAAGCCATGCCCCAATTGTTTCCACCTTCCACGGCGGTTCCGTACACATTGCCATAGTTGTCAACAATGACTCCGGCCATGGGATTGCCGCCGTTGCCGCCGCCGGAAAAATCAAACAGGTCGGTTTCCGTCCAGGTTCCCTGCGCGGGCTTAAGCTGAAACACCGCGCCACAACCCACGTAACAGATGTACTGCTGGTAGTAGGTTCCATACAAGTTGCCCTGCCGATCGAATGTGAGGCCGGGATTGGGAGCGGTTTCAAAGTCAGCAAAGTCGTAGATGATCTGCTCCGTCCAAGGTTCACCCTTCTGCGTGGGCGGTAAAAGCTTGTAGACAACTCCACGGGTACCCGTGCCACCATACTGCGTCAGGCCGTAAAGATTGCCCGCCGCATCGATGGTCAACCCATACGGAGATTCTCCGTCCCCATGGCTCTGGAAAGAGTGGATCGTGGTTTTACTCCATGTGCCATCCCCATTCGGAGACAACTCAAAAACCGTGCCGCAGCCCATGCGGCAATTCGGCGCTGGATTGTTGCCCCCGTAAACGGTCGTTCCGTAGAGGTTGCCGGAAGAGTCAAAGACCAGATTTCCGCTTGGATCTTCGCCGTCGAATTGGCTCTGAAAAGAGTAAATGGCGGTTTCCTGCCATCCGCTGCCGGTGCGCGTGAGCTCATAAACCACGCCGCATCCGCTAAATTCTTCGCAATCGCTCAGAATGCCACCTTCAGAAGTGGTGCCATAGAGGTTGCCGGAGGCGTCCATGATCAGACTGGAAGAGGGAATGGCTCCGCTGGCACCAGCGGTAAACGCGTATAGCACCTGCTCGCTATCGACTGCAAAGCTGACAGAGTTGAAGGCAAAGAGGAGAAGCGGAACGAGAAACATAGGAACACATTGCCGGAGATTTAGCATGGAAATTGCCTCCTGAAGCACTTCACTATTGTTCCTTCCGCCAACTGCTCAAACCCGCTGCCCCTTGCGCCAACCGTCCCAAGCTCGCCGGTTGCAGAACGGACGGCGCGATCTGCGGGCTGGGATCGTCGCTCTCCCTATCGCCACTTTCTTTTCCGGTGTAGATTGGCCGCCCAGCCACGTTCTCGTAGGCATAGCCGGTCAAAACTCCTGCAATCTGGCTCGAGTTCGGCGAACAACTCACATTGAGGCGGGCCCAGCCAAAGTACACTTCACCGCTGACCACGAATTGGAGTCCGAGGTAGCGATGCGTAACATTGGCCCACGGCTCGGTACAAGAAGCGGAAGCAAAGGGACGCTTCCCTCCCAGGAACGATAACTCGGCCATGGCGCCTGAAGCTGGCAGAAACTGGCCCTTCGAACCGATCAATGCGCCGGAGAAAAGCGCCGAAGCGTAATTCTGGCGGCCGACGGTGTGTCCCCAAATGTGATTCTGATTTCCAAGAGGCAGCGCCGCGATATTTCCAAATGAACTGAAGAAACTCGTACTGAACGTGTCTTTGATTTCGAAATCAGCGATGCCATCGTGATTCAAATCAATTTTGAGTGTGGTATTGGGCGCGATCTGTTGGTGGACCGGAGTGTAAACAATCTCGCATTCGGCAGGCCGGCCTGCGCCGAAAATCCCGGCAGTCCCTGCCGCAGCTAAGGCGTACCAGCGGAGATTTCGATCGAGCTCATGAGAGATGGAGGGGCGGTTCAAGGAACTACCAGAGCGTCGCATAAAGGACTCCATTCAACCAGCGTGCGCCGGTTACCGGCGAGCAGGGCAATATGGCTATAGAAAAAGCGGGGTGAAGAGAGTGCAAAACATACGCTTGGGGGACGAACGAGGGGAAAGCCAAGCGGGACCCGGAATGGCATTGGGGCCTCCGAGCATGCAAATTCCAAGCTCGGTGATAACGGTAGTGCTCGCCCCGCCGCGTGTCAAACAAAAAGATTGTAAAATCTGCGGCTCGGGCAGCCATGTTAGCACGGTCGCTGGAGGTCGGTCGTTTTGTCGCGTTTGGCCGACGCATTGTGACAACTGTAGCTGGAGTTGCGGGACCAACCAACTAGTTGATAAACTAGTTGAGGAGATGATCTATGACCACCGTAGGAGCGTTCGACGCGAAGACCCACCTCAATGCTTTGTTGAAGAGAGCAGCTCGGGGCGAGACCATACGGATTACGCTGCGCGGTGTGCCGATCGCCAAACTTGTCCCAGCCGACGAGGGAGACCGGGTCAACCTTAAAGAAGTGGTTCGTGACATCCGTGGGGCCCGCAAGGGCGTAACCCTCGGAAAGGTTTCCTTGCGATCATTAATCAATGAAGGCCGACGCTACTAGAAGCCTGGTTTTGGACGCCTCCGTTGCCCTGGCTTGGTGCTTTGAGGATGAAAGCGCGGCCCTTCCAGAGCGCGTACTTGACGTATTGGAAACGGGAACCGAGATGCTCACGCCTTCCATTTGGCCCATGGAAGTGGCCAACGCCCTGCTGACGGCAGAACGCCGCAAACGCATTACGAACGCACAGGCCACGACCTTCCTCCAGCGGATCTCGAAACTGCCAATTATAGTCGAGCCTGTCTCACTGAGCCGGGCGTTTGAGCACGTCCTGCCGGTTGCTCGTCAGCATCATCTCACGGAATACGACGCCGCCTATGTTGAACTGGCGCTGCGCGAGGGGTTACCGATGGCAACGCTGGATGCAAAGCTGCGGCGGGCTGCACGTTCGGCGGGGATTGGGTTGGTCGGGTAAAGGATTAAAAGCTTTCATCGGTTTTCTCTCCTTCGCATAGGATTTCGCTGGGGAGCCGAGGGCTTGCGGCGTCTTCTGAGGATGAGTATCTAGGAGGCTGCTGGGGCACGCGTCACGCATTCATCCCGTAAACTAGCTTTGTGCAACTAGATCCCATTCTGCGGGGCTTCGCCGTCTTGCTCCTAGCCACGACGCTTGCGACTGCGTCGCCCGCCGCCAACGTCCACTCCCTCGCCTCCGCCGTCGATAATCATTACAACCATCTGCGCAGCCTGGAATGCGAATTCACCGAAACCTATTCCGGCCTCGGCATGGAACCGCAGCGAATCGGGCACGCTCTGGCTGAAAAAACCGGGAAAGATGCGGTGGCAATACCGTTCTCCTAACGAGAAGCTGTTCGTCAGCGACGGCAAGCTCGCCTGGTTCTACGTCCCGGGAGAACAACAGGTTCGCAAGACGGGAGTGAAGAAACTCGACGACCTGCGCTCGCCTCTGGCGTTTCTTCTCGGCAAAACCAAGTTGGAAAAAGAATTGCATGGGCTTTCCCTGGTGCCGGATGTGACGCCGTTCAGCCCCGGCAACGTCGTTTTGCGGGGAGTGCCGCAGAATATGGCCGACCGGGTCAATCAGGTGCTGCTTGAGATCACGCCGGAGAATGCGATCAGCCGCATCGTGATCGAATCGGCGGATGGATCGACGACGGAATACCGGCTAAGCGGGCAGAAAGAAGACGCTCCGGTGGCGGATTCGCTGTTTGAATTCAAAATTCCGCCCGGCGCAGAAGTGATCGAGGGCACTTTCGGGCAGTAGAGCACGGCCGCTTTTAAGGCAAGCATTTACATAGACTTGGATGTCAGAAGTCCCAGCGTTACCCAGGGCACACTTTCTCCTGCAATTCACAAAGGCCAGCGCGTTCTGAATGTTAGACTTAGGTTGGGTGGCGGGGTACCAGTTACGGCATGGCTGAATTCCTCATCAAGGCGGTAGACGAGCGTGGACACATGCTCGAACGGCTGGAAAATGGCTACTCCGAAGCCGAGGTTCGCGACCGCTTTGTGCAGCAGGGCTTTCTCGTCTATTGGGTCAAGCCCCGGGGAGTGCTTTCGGGCGACTTCTCGATGCGCCGGCGGGGCAAGGTCAAGCAGAACCAGTTCGTCATTTTCAACCAGCAGTTCCTCACCCTGATCAAGGCGGGGTTGCCCATCCTGAATTCGCTGGATTTGCTGATCAAGCGGCAGCGGAACAAGTATTTTCAAAGCCTGCTGCTAAATGTGCGGGACCAGGTGAAGAGCGGCGAGTTGCTCTCCGACGCGTTTGCCGCGCAGGGAGTTTTTCCCCGGATTTATACCACCACTCTGCTGGCCGGCGAGAAGAGCGGCAACATGGAAGAAGTGCTCAACCGCTTCATCGCTTTTCAGCGGCTGGCGCTGACGTTCAAGAAGAAGCTGGCCGTCTCGCTCGTGTACCCTGCGCTACTGATCACAGTCGTCAGTGGAATGCTGGTTTTTCTGGTCACATATGTGGTGCCGCAATTTGCCAAGTTGTATGAGGACATGAATGCGCAGTTGCCAGCGATCACGCTGCTCATGCTCGCTGTCGGTAACCATGCGCAGAGATACGCGCCCATTCTGGGTATTGTCCTGGTGGCGCTGATAGTGCTGTTATGGCAATGGAAGAAGACCGACAGCGGCGCGGAAACCATTGACCGCACCATCCTGAAGCTGCCGCTCTTGGGACAGATATGGTTGAAGTACCAGGTGGCCAACTTCTCGCGCATGCTCTCGACTCTGCTGACCGGCGGCATGCCGCTGGTGCCCTCGCTTGAAACCGCTGGCGCCTCCATGAGCAGCCGGCGGATCCTGAACGGCATTCAGGAGGCAGCGATTCAGGTGCGTGAAGGCCAGACCCTGGCCAAGAGCCTGGAAAAGCAAAATATGTTTCCCGACCTGTCGGTGGAAATGATCGAAGTCGGGGAATCGACCGGGGCGCTGCCGGCGATGCTGAACTCAGTCGCGGAATTTTACGAAGAAGACGTGCAGACCGCGCTGGGCGCAGCCATGGCGCTGATCGAGCCTGTTATTCTGATTATTATGGCGGTGTTTGTGGGCGGAATTCTGATCTCTCTCTATCTGCCCATTTTCACCCTGGGATCCAGTATTCACTAACCAGCGCGGGGCGTAACGCCCGCGCAAGGACGTACCGTATGGCAACACGTGCCGGACAACAAGACCGCAATCGCAACGGGTGGGAATGGGGGACGTCCCGTTCCCAGCGCCGCTGCCAACGAAGAGACTGGAAAAGGCGAAAGACATCGCGCGGCGCTATCGCTGCCAGTTCATCGACCTGCGCAACTTCCAGCTCCATCACGATCTTTTCAAGAACATTCCCGTTCACCTGATGTTCCGCTACAACTTCGTGCCTCTGGAAGAGACCGAAGATGGGCGCCTGGCGATTGCCATCGCCGACCCCAGCCAGTTGATGATGATCGATGAGATCAGCCTGCTGCTGGGCAAGCGGATCGTCACCAAAGTTTCCACGCTGGCACAGATCACCGAAATTCTCAAGAAGACCGAGCAGTCGAAACGCGTTCTGGAAGACGCCAGCGAAGGCTTCGCGCTGAATGTTGTCCGCGAAGATGAGGCCGGCGGCGAGGAAAGCATTTCCATCGATCGCCTGACCGCGCAAGGCGATATCAGCCCGATCATTCGCCTGGTCGATACCACGATCTTCACCGCGCTGCAGCGGCGCGCCAGTGATATTCACATTGAAACCCGCGACGACTCGGTCTGCATCAAGTTCCGCATCGATGGTGTGCTGACCCAGGCCATGCCGCCCATCGCCAAAGAGCACCACTCGACCATCATTTCGCGTATCAAGGTCATGAGCGAACTGGACATCTCCGAGCGCCGCGTGCCGCAGGACGGCCGTTTCCGCGTGAAGTACGGGACGCCCGAGCGCCCCATCGATTTCCGCGTTTCGATCATGCCTTCGATCCACGGCGAAGACGCCGTGCTCCGCGTGCTCGACAAAGAATCGATGAGCGAGAAGTTCCACAAGCTCACTCTTGGACGTTGTGGGCTTCGATGAAGAAGACCTGCGGAAGTTCCGCCGCTACATCAAAGAGCCCTACGGCATGGTGCTGGTGACGGGGCCGACGGGCAGCGGCAAGACCACCACGCTGTATGCCGCCGTCAACGAGATCAAGACCGACGAAGACAAAATCATCACCATTGAAGACCCGGTGGAATACCAGATTCGCGGCATCACCCAGATTCCGGTCAACGAAAAAAAAGGCCTGACCTTTGCCCGCGGATTGCGATCCATTCTGCGTCACGACCCCGACAAGATCATGGTGGGCGAAATCCGCGACACCGAAACCGCGCAGATCGCCATTCAATCCGCGCTTACCGGCCACCTGGTGTTTCACCACTGTCCACGCCAATAACGTGGTCGACGTAATCGGCCGCTTCCTCAACATGGGGGTTGAGGCTTACAACTTCGTTTCCGCGCTGAACTGCATTCTGGCGCAGCGGCTGGTGCGGCTGATTTGTGAATCCTGCCGCACCCAAATGGAATATAGCAAGGAGACCATCGAAGCCAGCGGCCTCGATCCCGAACAATGGTCCAAAGTCGGCTTTCTACGAAGGTCAGGGATGTATCGAATGCGCCGGAACCGGGTTCCGCGGACGTACCGCGATCCATGAACTGCTGGATCTGAGCGACCGCGTCCGTGAGCTGATCCTGCTCAAGAAGCCGACTTCGGAGATCCGCCGCGCCGCCCGCGAAGAAGGCATGCGGTTCCTGCGTGAATCGGCGCTGGACAAAGTGAGACTGGGCCTGACCACGCTGAAAGAGATCAATAAAGTCACGTTCATTGAGAGCAACCGGTAGAGGTGGACATCTCGGCAGAACTTTGCGGGCTTGCGAAAGGCTTCTAACTTGTCATCCCGAGCGAAGCGAGGGATCTGCAGTTTTTCAGACGCTCTGGGAACTGCAGATTCCTCGGCGCCTCACCGCGAAAGCGCGGTTACGGGCTGCCTCGGAATGACAATAAGGCGGGGGAGAAATTCGCCACCCGTTAGTCCATTGCGACCAGTGCCCTTCCAGGTATTGCAAGATTTCGTGCCGGCGCGTTCTACTTAATAGCAGGTAAAGGGAGTAGTGTCGAACGTGGCATCGGGTTCGAAACCGAGGCTGGCGTGCGAGATTGCCGCCGACCGCATTCTGGCCGCGCGGGCCTCGGAGCGCGGCGATTCCATTGATATGTGCGCCGCCGGCGAATCTCGCCCCGGGGAGCGTGGTCCCGGATCTGATCGAGCCCAATCTGCGCGAGCCGTGACGCCATCCGCGAATCCATTCGCCAGACGCTTGGCAGCCTGTAAGCGGGCGCTCACGGGACGTGATCGCGGTCCTGCCCGACGCCGCCGTGCGCGTGGTGCTGCTCGATTTTGAGACCCTGCCCTGCAAAGCGCTACGAAGCTGAAGGCGTAGTGCGTTTCCGGCTGAAAAAGTCGCTTCCCTTTGACGTGGAAAAAGCCAAGATTTCTTATCAACGCGAGACTTCCGCGACGGGCGTACGCCTGATCGCAGCGGTGGCGTTGAGCAGCGTGGTCGAGGACTACGAATCCGCGTTCCGCGAAGCCGGATACAGCTCCCGGCGTCGTAATGCCTTCCATGCTGGCGGCGCTGGGCGCGGCCGACGCCGAGCAGGCCCGCGCTGGTAGTAAAAGTCGATGCCCGCACCATCAGCATCGCCATCCTCGACAAACAGCAACTGCTGCTTTTCCGCACGCTCGAAAACAGCCGCGGGCTGACGATTACCGGCGAACAACTGGCGGATGAAATCTATCCCTCGATTGTGTTCTTTCAGGACACTTATCATCTGAATATTGAGCAGACTCTTTGTAGCGGGGCTGTCCGACGCGGGCGATGCCGTGCCCGCACTGCATTCGCAGACTGGAGTGGAAGTACACGAACTGGTCGCAGCCTCGCAGCTTGGCAGCGACGCCAGGCTCGGTGCCGATATGGCGAATGGCCGGAGTGGTAGGAGCGCTGCTTTCCTGACATGCGCGTCGACATCAATCTCGCGACCCACCCTTACGAAGATGCACGGCGCTTCTGGTTCCGCTGGGGCGGAGCGCTGGTCATGCTGGGGATTGTTACTGCCGGGGCGCTTTATTGCACTCGGCCGGGAATGGGTAGACGCGAGCAAGGACCATCGAATTCGCAAGCAGTACCGAACAGCAAATTGCGGATCGCGACAAAGAAATTGCCGACGCCAAGGCGCTGATGGACTTGCCGCAGAACCGCAGCATCCGCGACCGTTCGCAATTCCTGAATGACCTGTTTTACCGCAAGTCTTTCTCCTGGACGCAGGTCTTCGAGGAAGCTGGAGCAGGTGATGCCGCCGCGGGTGCATGTGGTCTCGATCACTCCGGATCTTGCTCCCGACAATGAACTGGCGATCAAGCTGGTGGTGGCTGGAGATTCGCACGATCGCGCACTCGAACTGGTGCGCAAAATGGAAGATTCGCAACGCTTCCGTCAAACCCAGATCGATCACCGAGACCGCCGAGGCCGGGTATGGCAATAACGCCGGAGATACGGTGAAGTTCGACATCAGTGCGCTATATTTGCCCGCGATTGCAGCCCAATCCAAACCGGCGGGGTCACCGTAATGCCTGACTTGCGCGCCACCCGGCACAAAGTGAAATTCGCCCTTGGCGGACTGGCGCTGCTCGACGTAGCGGCGGTCATCTTATATTTCTCCCCGCTGGTCGGCACCGGAACGTCACGGCGAAACCAGCTTCTTCTGCAGTGGAGAGAGTTGCAGCAGAAAACCCAGGAGGTCCAGCCTCTGCAGGGCCTGGACAAGAAAATTCCGGTGGCGCAGCAAACAGATCGCTGATTTTTATAAAGTCCGGTTTCCCGGAGCGAACTCGGCGATTTCTGACAATATTGGGAAGTTGGCGAGTGAAGCCGGTGTGCACGATGGGCAGCATTAAGTATGAGATGAAAGATCCCGAGTCGCTGGGTTTGCAGCGGGTCGAAATCGAGGCCGACCTCGCCGGCGGCTATCTCCAGTTGGTGCGCTTCATCAACTCGCTCGAACGCGACCCGATGTTCTTCCTGGTGAACGGCGTGCAACTCGGAGGCGAGCAAAGCGGCATGGTTCGCCTGCAGATGAAAATCGAGACCTATTTGAAGGCGGGTGCGGCGTAACGTGAACCTGGGCGTAGAAAACCGGAATCAGTTGATCGCGCTGGGAGCGCTGGCGGCAGTGGCGCTCTTGCTGGTGCTTCGCGCCTTGTTCAGTTCCAGCGCTCCCGAGCCTACGGCGGTCACCCCAGTCGCGCAGATCGCGCCGGCTGCGGGCGTCCCCGCTCACACCACGCGCACTGGGCCGCACAGAAAGACCACGAATCGAATGGCGATAGCGCCGCATTCCATCGATCCTATGCTGCGCTTTGACTGGCTGAAAACCAGCGAAGATGTAAAGTACGAAGGCAACGGAAAAAACATTTTCATCGCGCAGGCGGATATTCCGACTCCTGTAGCTCCAGGACACACCGACGCAGATAAAGTTGCAGAAGGCCCGCCAACGCCACCTCCGCCTCCGCCCATCAACCTTAAGTTTTATGGTTTTGCCAGTCAGGCGGGCGAACCGAAAAGAATTTTCCTGTCGCAGGGTGAAGACGTGTTTATCGCCAGCGAGGGCCAGGTCATCGACCGGCGTTACAAAGTGGTGCGCATTTCGCCGATGTCGGTGGAGATTGAAGACATGCTGAACAACAATCGGCAGAGCATTCCGCTGACGCAGGGATAAAAATTTGTAATTTTGAAATTGGGTAATTTAGCAATTTAGGGCAAGCTTGGCTGCGATTTTGAATTACCAAATTACAAAATCACCCAATTACAAACTCCTCCTATGAAGTGCCGCTCACCAAAATCCGCTCGCCGCAATGAACAGGGCTACGTCCTGATCATATTGATCCTGTTTGTGGCGCTGCTGGCCATCTCGCTGGCCATTATGGCGCCGGAGATCGGCCAGCAAATAAAGCGCGACCGGGAAGAGGAATTGATCCATCGGGGAGTGCAGTATTCGCGCGGAATCCAGCACTTCTTCAAGAAGTTCAGCCGCTACCCCAGTACCATGGAGGAACTGGAGAGCAGTAACAATCTCCGCTTCCTGCGCAAGCGCTACAAGGACCCGATCACCGGAAAGGACTTCAAGATCCTTCGCATGGGCGACGTGCAAATGTCGTTCGGCGCCGGATTGCAGGGAGCCACTTCCGCCGCCAATATGGCCGCCGGCTCCGGAGGGAGTCAAGGCAATGGCGGATTCGGCAGCAGTATTTTCTCCTCCAACTTCGGAAACAATACCGGCGGCAATGGCGGGTTCGGAGGAAATGGGCAATCTGGAAACGGCTTCGGCGGTAACTCGGGTTTTGGCAGTAACTCGGGCTTCGGAGGCCAGAGCCAGGGCGGTTTTGGCTCGCAAGGCGGATTTGGCAGTCAGGGAGGATTCGGCTCGCAAGGCGGGTCCGGCAGTCAGGGTGGTTTCGGCGGAGGGTTTGGCGGTCAGGGAGGTTTCGGAGGCCAAGGAGGGTTTGGTTCGCAAGGCAACCAGAATAACCAGAACAACTCGGGCCAGCCCGGCGCTCCGAACCAACCAGGTCAACCTGGGCAGACAGATCAAACCCAGGGGCAAGGGCAAGCCCAGGGGCAGGGTTCGCAACAAGGTCAGAATTCCAACGGGCAAGGCAATGGCAACCAGACTTTCGGCGGAGGGCCGATCGTGGGCGTGGCCAGCACCAGCAAAGACAAAACCATTCGCACCTTCAACAAGAAAGAAAAATACAACGAGTGGCAGTTTATCTACGATCCTTCCAGTGATCGTGGCGGATTATTGACCACGCCGAACCAGCCGAACTTGAGTCAAGGATTCTCGCAGTCGACCGGGCCTCCCGGCAGCAACGGAACTCAGAACGGTCAGAATGGCCAGCAAAGCGGGTTTGGATTCCAGGGCCAGTCCGGCTCACAGAACTCGCCTTTCGGGTCGCAGAACTCGCCCTTCGGCCCGCAGTCGCCAGGGCAGCAATCGCCGGCTCCGCAGCAGCCGCCGCAGAACCAGTTCCCGCCCGAGCAAGGACCGAATTCGCAGTAAAAAATCTTCCCTTTCGCAAGCCAGGGACTAAGGCGTGATTTCGAATACCACGCCGCGATCATACCCAGATCGTCAGCCTCATCGAGGCCGATCAGCCACGGAGATTTTTCCGTTTACGTCGATTGTGAACAGGTGTGTACCCGCAACCACGATCTCCGGTACTCGCGGCTTCCGGGTTAGCACTAGCAGCACATCCGTGTCTTCCGGCAGATCACTTAGAACGTGAGTGTGATAGCCGCCTGCCGCTGTGCCCGGAACACTTGCGGAAACTGACTCTGACTCGATGATGGTCTTGTGCATCTGGCCGCTTTTCGGTGATCTTAGTGCCGCCCGGCGAGACGTGGTAGCGAACATCGGCCCCTAGAGGATAGACGCCTGCTTTGACCTGGGCTGGATACAGGTACAACATACATGCCCTCGCCGTCAGCCGGAAGAACAGCGATATTGTATGGGCGACTCGTTTCGCCAAAATCTCTCTTGGAGGGCTGGCCCACCTTCAAATTTTCCTCCGCGTCCGAGCCACCACGTCGTAGGCTGCCCCACGCTTCGCGGTGTTCGAAGCGTGGGAACCACCGGCGATGGTATCAAGAGACTCTTCTAACCCTAAGCTCAATCTTCTGGGCTTGGTTCACCAGTACCGGGCCGCGCCCGCCCAGCGTGTAGACGCGATAGCTACTCCATCTCCACTGCCCAGGCTCCAGCACTAGAGCTCGCTTCACAGGATTCTCGTGCATGTAATTTATCTTCTCCACTCTCTTCTTGGCCGTGAACACCACAAAATCATAGAAACGATGCTGCCACACCCGGCCTTCCTCCACCGCTGCGTTCCACAGCCAAGGCTGGCGCGGGTCGGCCACGCGCCGAAGCCGGGCCAAAAGCTTCCGAGCAAAACCCTGTTTCAACGCCTGCATCACCACCGAAGGGTTGCCCCGCTCCGATTCGCCCATCAGAAGATGCACCACATAGCCCACTACCACGAATTGGTAGCGCCGCCTCACCGATTCCAGAACCTCCAGGAACAGATCGCGATTTCGCCCCGTGCCCAGCAGCGGACGTCGCCGATAGCAACTGGTGGTGACGAAGTGTAGATACCCGACACCGTAGTAGCGATGTAATCGGTTCGGCATGAGTGATGTTTAGCACGAGGAGTGGGGCTTGGCTGTGACCGATAAACATCGGGATCGAAGGTCCGTGGTGCCCACGCATCGGACCCCGCGATGCGTGGGGCAACCTCTTCCGTCGAGGAAGCGAGAAAAACAAGTCGCGGTCAGCCCACTACGGGGGAAGTGGTTACAGCGAACAAAAAGCCCCATCGCTTACGCGACGGGGCTTTAAACTTTGCGGCGAGAAACCTTACACGCTGAACGACGATCCGCAGCCGCAGGTGCTCTTCACATTCGGGTTCTCGAACTTGAAGCCGGCGCCTTCGAGCGTCTCGACGTAATCCACGATGCAGCCGTTCAGATACATCACCGAAGTCGCGTCCACGTAGACCTTGAGACCATCCATGTCGAAGGTCTTGTCCATCATGCCGGCGGCATTCTCGAACGACATCGAATAGGAAAAGCCGGAGCAGCCGCCGCCCACCACGCCTACACGCAGACCGGCCGGCGCGGGATTCTGCTGACTCATGATCTCTTTTACCTTGGTGATCGCGTTCGCGGTCAGGGTAATAGGAGCGGTTTTGGGTTTCACTTCGGGTGTCACTGTCGTGGCCATTGAGATCTCCTTGAAAAATCAGTAACTGATTATAGCAAACCGGGCAAGCCGCCCCGCAATCTTCACTGTACCAATTAGATGACTTGGGGGGTGGATTGGTCGCTGCAACAAAAATGGCGTTCGCTCGGCCCTTCTCGGGATATAATCGCGGCGTAAGGCCCCGGCCAGCCCTGGCAACAGGATGGCGGGACCACGGATTTAGCAATCAGCTCTGAGGTGACGTATGGGAACGCTGATGTGGCCGCTGGTTATCGAAGGAGCCCTGCTTGTCGTCCTAGTCATCCTCCTCATTTACCGCAGCACCCTGGCAATGCACGAGGACGATCAACTGTTCCTGAGCGAATCCGAATCGCAAATGCAACGGGATCAGATCGAGGTCATGCACAAACTCAACAAGGTCACTCCCATCTTGAAGTGGCTGGGAGCCGCTTCCGGACTCCTGGGGCTGGTGATTGTCGGCGTTTTTGTGTATCAGCAGTTGCAGACAATGCAGTGAAGCAGTTCTCTGCTTCCCCACGATTCGGCTCACGCTGCCGGATTGACCGCCACGGTCTTTTCTGGCGATCCATTCCGGCGCGTTCTGAGGCGCAAGCTTCCAGCTTGCGGCCGCCGCCGCATCACCGAGAACGCCTCTCATGCAGAACTCCAAACCCATTGCGATCATCGGCGGAGGCCCTTCCGGCGCATTGGCAGCAGCGAGTTTGGCGCGCGCAGGAAGACCGGTAATTCTCTTCGATGAAAAGCTGGCGTGGGAAAAACCCTGCGGCGGCGGATTGACCCACAAAGCGCTGGTCGCGTGGCCGTTTCTTGCCGAAGCCAACGTCGAGAAGAATTGGGTGCGGGAATGCGAACTGACGAGCGATTCAGGCAGCAGCGTCCGTTTTCCCTTACAGCAGCCGATCGCGATTTTTTCCCGCAGCGTGTTGAACGGCCTGGTGCTGCAAGCGGCGCGCGAGGCCGGCGCAGAGATTGTTGCCGAGCGCGTCACCGGCGTGGAACGTGACGCCGACGGCTGGCGTTTGCGCTCTTCCCAATCGGCGCGAGAAGCGGCTTTTCTTGTGTTCGCCACCGGCGCTCGCAATTCCTTCCGGGATTTTTGTGGAAGGTTCGATCCTCAGGACTTGATGGTCACGGCCGGCTACCGCATTCGCCGGCAAAGCCAGTTGATGCAAATCCGGTTCCTTCACGACTTTCATGGGTACATCTGGATTTTCCCGCGCTGCGATCATGTCTCCGCCGGAATTTGCGGAAAGATGAACGCCAAAAGCACACGGGAGTTGCGCACGGTGCTGGAGCAGTATTTGCAGGATCTTGATCTTGACTACAGTAAGGCGCAGTTCTATTCGCACGTTTTGCCATCGTTGCGAGCACCTACTTTCCGCAAAAGAGCGGTGCAAGGCGAAGGTTGGGCGACAATCGGAGATGCCGCTGGACTGGTGGATCCTCTAACCGGCGAAGGGCTCTACTACGCGATGCGGTCAGGAGAGCTGCTGGCCAAGGCGCTGCTGGCCGGTCAGCCCGAGCTTTATCTCGAATTTCTGCGTCAGGATTTTCTCCCAGAACTCGAATTGGCGGCGCAAATGGCGGAGCGTTTTTATTGCGGCCGCTGGATGGGAGAAACCGTCATCGAGCGCATGATTCAATTCATCGGGAGCAGCCCAAGTTTCCGCTCACTGATGTCCGACCTTTTCGCGGGAACGCAGGGATATCGCACGCTGCGCCGGCGGCTTTATTGCACTCTGCCTACTATGCTTGCCGAGAGTTTGGCGAGCGTGTTACGGCTGCCGACGGACGATCATGAAGTGGCGTCGCGGGTGGGCTAATGTCAGCTCAGAAACTGATCTCGAAGACTATTCCACAGTTGTTGTAGCCCTGCATCGAGCAGGTCGTGTCCCCGCCGTCATAGGTCGTGCCGTAGAGCGCGGGGCCCTTCCCGAAAATAAGCGGCGCCTGAGGAAAAGATCCGTCATTACCGCCTCTGAACTCGTGGAGTGTGGCCTCGATCCAGATGCCGCCTGGGTGGGTCGGCGGCGCAAGGCGAAAGACGGTACCGAAGGTAGCCTCACCGCCATCCTGGGTCGTGCCGTAGATATTCCCCGCGCCGTCAAGGATTACGCCCGCAGCAGGGTATGCGGGACCGCCGTTCACTCCGAAGCGGTGCAGGGCAATCTCTTTCCAGTTGCCACCAGACTGACCGGGCGGTGAGAGCTGGAAGACAGTGCCATTGAACTCGCCTTTCGCGGACATCCCCACGCTGGTCGTGCCGTAGAGGTTGCCCAGTTGATCAAAAATCAATTCGCCTAAAGGGCTGGCACCGTCCTCGCCAGTAAAACGTAGAAGCAAGGTTTCGGCTCACGCGCCTCCGCTTTTGCCTGGCGGCATGAGTTTAAAAACTGTACCGCAGCCGGAGCCACAATAGTCCGAGAAGAAGCCACCCCAGGTTGTCGTACCGTATAGCGCACCTGACTTGTCAAAAATCAATCCCGCTTCTGGTTGGCTGCCATCGTCGGTTGGCTTAAAGCTGTAAAGAACGGTGTGAACCCATTTTCCGCCGGATTCGGGCGGAGCAAGTTCGAAAACTGTGCCGCAGCCCAGCGAAAAGCTACTGCATACCCCGCCGGCATTTCCACCCCACACGGTGGTGCCGTAGAGCGCGCCATGCTTGTCGAAGACCAGGCCCGCCAAGGGATCGAAGCCGTCGGCACCGCCCTGGAAGTTGTAAAGGATGGTTTCGGTCCAAGCGTCGCCCGGCGCGGGCGGGGTTAGTTCAAAAATCGTGCCACAGCCACCATAGCCGCAGTTCGCCGTACCGCCGCCTCCGGTGGTGCCATAGAGATTACCAGCTCCGTCGCGGATGACACCCCCCACCGGGTATTGCCCGTCCAAGGGGGAGTTTGTAAAGCTGTGCAGAACAGTTTCGTTCCAGCCTCCCTCCGGAGTCGGGGTAAGCTCGAATACCGTGCCGCAACCCAGGAATTCGTTGTTTACATTGCAGCTACCGGTTCCGCCGTAATAACTGGTGCCGTAGAGATTGCCGTCTGGGTCAGAAATCAGACCTGCCCGGGGATTGCTCCCGTCGCTGCCTCCAATGAATCGGTGGATGATGTTTTCTCTAGCTCTGGCAGGGGACGCCCAGCCAGCGAGCGTCAAAAGGGCAATCCAAAACGTCAGAAATGGATACGCGGATCCTGTGATCCCTCTCACAAATTTCCTCTGGCTTCAAGACACTCCTCATGTTACTCCCGATCACTCCGCATTATGTAAAACATTTTCGTGTTGGGAGCTCATGCTAATTCCCGGTCCGATGGGTGGATGCCGCTTCATGCCGTGCCTGATGAATGTCGTTGACGTTGCCCATGACGATCAGGGCTGATCCGCTCAGCAGCCGCAAATTGTCCGGAGGGTTCACCATCAGCTTGGCATCCGCCGCACGCGAGTCCTTCACGGCAAGCACCAGCAGATTGAGACGGGTGCGAATATTCAGTTCGCTTAATGCGCTGCCAACCCACAGCGAGTGCTCCCGTACATCGATTTCCTCGACCCGCAAGGTTTGCGACTGACTCTTTAACATCAGATCCAGAAAACCGACAACCTGCGGACGGATGGCCTCGCTGGCCATGCGCAATCCTCCGATGCGACTGGGCGAAACCGTGGCTTTTGCGCCCGCCCGTAACATGCGATCGGAAAATTTTTCTTCGGCCGAGCGGGCCACGATCCGCAGATTGGGAAATCTCTGGTGCGCAACCACGGTGACCACCAGGTTGTCCTTGTCTTCGGGCAGCGCGGTAATAATTCCGTGGGCGTGTTCGATGCCGGCTTTCTCCAGCGTTTCTTCTTCGGTGGCGTCGCCGACAACGAACAGCATGTCCTTCAGCAGTGCGGGATGATTTTCCCTGATCTTTTTTGCGACCAGTTCGTGCTGCTCGATGGCGACATACGGAGTGCTAGTCTTCTGCAGCTCTTCGACCGCGTGCCGACCTGTGTCTCCCAGGCCGCAGACGATGTAATGGCCGCGGAGTTCGTTGATGCGGGTCTGCATTCTGCGCCTCCAGAAAGGATTCGTGACTTCGATTTCCACCAGGAACGCCGCCACCACGGAAAAGACGAACACGGTAATGGCCACGCCAAACAGCACTACCCCCATGTTGAAAATCCGCAGCGCGGGATTGTGCGCGGTGTCAACAATCTCCCCATAGCCGACGCCCGCTAGCGTGATTACCGCCATGTAAAGGGCTTGCAGGAAGGTCACGGACGGGCCACCGAGGATGAGGTATCCGCTCACGCTGATGGTGAGGAGAATCAGGAACAATGCCCCCGCGAAGAGTAGCTGTTTGGGAAACATCAGCGCCGCCACTCGTCGATCAGATTGGCTACCAGACCGCTCCAGCCGGTCTGATGGCTGGCGCCCAGACCTTGCCCCGTGTCGCCGTGGTAGTACTCGTTGAAGAGCAAGTAATCCCGCCAGTGGGGATCTTCCTGAAATTTGCGATACGGGCCAAAGCAAGGCCGACGGCCATTCTTATCGCGGCGGAAGATGCCAATCATGCGGTCTGCGACTTCTTCGGCCATTGCCAGCGGAGTGATTGGCTGGCCGCCGCTGCCCGCGGTTTGCACCACAAACTCCGGTCCCACGGCTCGCGAGAACTTCAGCAGGGTCCGAATCAGCAGATAAGAGGTGGGAAACCACAATGGCCCGCGCCAATTCGAGTTTCCGCCTTTGATCTTCTCGTTCGATTCCCCTGGTTCATAACCCACGCAGCGTCCTTGAAAACAGAATGGATGCTGCTCATGGTATTTCGAAAGACTGCGAATCCCGTGCGGAGAAAGGAATTCATCCGGGTCCCATAGCCGCTGCAGAACACGCGCAAACTGGGCCGAGTCGGCGATGGCGAGAACGAAGCGTTGGCCATCCACCGTGTAACAAGCGTTGCCGACCAGGTCGGGACGGTTCCGCATGAACCACTCGACGTTGGCCAGGAACTCCGGATGCGGATCGAGGTCTTCGCGATTGATGACTTCCCCGGCGTAGAGAGGAATTAGTCCGACCATGGAGCGCAGACGGAATTTATTGAACTCGCCGTTGGGTAGCAGCAATACATCGTAGAAGAAGCCGTCATTCTCGTCCCACAGTTGATAATCGCGGCCACCCATTTTCTTCATGGCGGCGCCGATGTAGATAAAGTGCTCGAAAAATTTCGTGGCCAGAATTTCATAAGAAGGATTGAAGTTGGCCAGTTCCAGAGCAGCCCGCATGAGGTAGAGACAGAAGAAGCCCATCCATCCGGTGGCGTCAGATTGCTCGAGCACCGCGCCACCCGGCAATTTCTCGCTGCGGTCGATGACGGTGATGTTGTCCAGGCCGAGGAAGCCGCCTTCAAAGACGTTGTTTCCCCCGCTATCCACGCGGTTTACCCACCAGGCAAAGTTCATCAGCATTTTGTGCAGACACTTTTCCAGGAATGCAGTATCGCCCTTGCCTTCGCGAATTTTCTGGTTCTGATAAACCCGCCACACCGCCCAGGCGTGGACGGGAGGGTTGAGATCGGAGAACTCCCATTCGTAGGCGGGAATCTGCCCGTTCGGATGCTGAAACTGTTCAAACAACATTGCCAGAAGATTTTCTTTGGCGAACTCGGGATCTACGAGTGAGAGCGTGGTGCATTGGAACGCCAGATCCCACGATGCAAACCAGGGAAACTCCCATTTATCGGGTACGGAGAGCACGCGCATGGAATTCAAATGGCGCCAATGAATATTGCGGTTGTGCTTGTGGCCCTCGGGGGGAGCAACGCTGTCTCCTTCCAGCCAGCGCTGCACGTCGAACAAATAAATCTGCTTGCCCCACAACATGCCGGCGAATGCCTGCCGCTGAATCTGTTTTTCTTCGGCCGTCGCTTTCGGAGGATGAATCGCTTCGTAAAATTCGTCGGCCTCCTGTTTTCGCTCTTCTACGATTCGGTCGACATCCTGCAAAGGTCGGACAAGGCCCTTCCGGCGACAGACGCAAGCGGAGAACCGTCGAGCCTCCCGGCGGCACCTGGTACCAGTAATGCAGGCAGGATTTCGTGCCCATGTGCTGAAAGTTTACGCATGGCTCGGTGTGAATGATGTGACGATGGAACGCATCCTTGACGTACGCGGAACGATTGCTGGCCGAAGAGCCATAAAGATGCTTTGCGTTCGATTCGTTGTTGGTAAAAAGCGGCTTTCCCCCGGTCGGACCAGTAAAGATAGCGATGCCCGAGATGATAACGGAACTGAAGATTGCTCAGCGGCGTGGCGAAGGAATCGTCGGCCTGGAGAGAAATGTAGTTGGCCGCGTTGGGGCCAAGTCGAATCTCCGGTTCGGGGCCCGGCGGATCGCTCCACGCCCAGGTATTGCGAAACCACAGATGCGGCAAGACGTGCAGCTCGGCGGTTTCCGGTCCGCGATTGAAAACCTCGATGCGAATGCAGATGTCCTCAGGCGACGCCTTGGCGTATTCGATGAAAATATCGAAATATCGGTCGTCGTCGAAGATGCCGGTGTCGAGTAATTCGAACTCCGGCTGCCCCTGCCGGCGGCGGTTTTCGTCGATCAGTTGTTGATAGGGATATTCCCGCTGCGGATATTTGTAGAGCATCCGCATGTAGCTGTGGGTTGGCGTGTTGTCGAGGTAGAACCAGTATTCCTTGGCGTCTTCCCCGTGATTGCCTTCGTTGCAGGAGAGCCCGAACATGCGCTCTTTGAGAATGGGATCGCGGCCGTTCCAGAAGGCCATCGCGAACACCAGCAACTGATAGCGGTCGCAGATCCCCGCAATGCCGTCTTCGCCCCAGCGGTAGGCTTTGCTACGCGCCTGATCGTGGGTGAGAAAATCCCAGGCATTTCCGTCGGCGCTGTAATCTTCACGCACGCCGCCCCAGGAGCGTTCGCTGACGTACGGGCCCCACTTGCGCCACGGCGGCACAGGGTCCCCGTGGCGTTCGGCTAGCCGAGCGTGTTCCTTCGTCGCAGCTGTACTCTTGGGTGTTGCTGAACGCTTTCCTGGCGCTTTACCGGTTGGCAATCTCGCCTCCAGAAACCGAGCCTAGCTGATTTTCCCGCATGTGAGGAGCGTGAGTGCGAAATTGTAACTGAGTCCTGGGCATAAGTTCACGGGAATTCAAAACTTGTTAACGGGTTTGAACACAGAGAACACAGCGGATGACCCCGTGTAACTCTGTGTCCTCTGTGGTTTCAAACGCTCCCTGCGAGTAAACTTCCACTGACCACGAGGAAGCCACCATGACGAAATCCAAACCGCTCGACAAATTTTCCTATCGCCCACATCCGCATCTTTACGAAATCAACACATGGGTCTGGCTGGAAGAACTTTCCGCTCAGCTTGGCCGTCGTATTTCGCTCGGCGAGGTGCCCGACGAACAATGGGAAAGGCTTCGAAAGCTGGGGTTCGATTTTGTTTACTTGATGGGAGTTTGGCGGCGCAGCGCCGTCGGACGCCGCACGTTTCGCACTAATCCCGCGAATTTTCAGGAATTCGACGCTGCTTTGCCCGGCTGGCAGATGCCCGACGTGGTCGGATCGCCGTATTCGATTCAGGATTACATTCCCGATCCGCGAATCGGCACTTTTGATGACCTGGACCGAACTCACCGCAAGCTGCGGGAACGCGGCATGGGATTGATCCTCGATTTTGTTCCCAATCACACGGGCTTCGACCATCCCTGGGTCGAGCAGCATCCTCAGCGCTACATTCTCGGGACAGAAGAGGATTTTCGACGGAAGCCTGGGAGGTTCTATTTGCACGAAAAAGACAGCGGCGAGGTCCAATTCGTTGCATGTGGCAAAGACCCGTACTTCGATCCCTGGAGCGACGTTGCCCAATTGAACTACTTCAATCCGGATTGCCGCGCGGCAATGATCGAGATTTTGAAAACAATCGCAGGTTATTGCGATGGCGTCCGCTGCGACATGGCGATGCTGGTGACGAATGCAGTGTTCGACCGGACGTGGGATGAATATCTGCGCTCCTGGCAAGTTCCAGCAACGGAGTTCTGGCAGCAGGCGACCGAGGAACTACCGGATTTCGTCTGGCTGGCGGAAGTGTATTGGGACATGGAATGGAAGATGCAGCAATTAGGATTCAAGTTCGCGTACGACAAGCGCTTGTATGACCGGCTGCGCGGGACATCGCCAGGTGAGGTGCGGGCGCATCTCGGCGCCGATCTGGGTTATCAGAGCAAGCTGGCGCGTTTTCTAGAAAACCACGACGAACCCCGCGCCGCTGCCGTCTTTCCGCCGGAGAAGACCACGGCCGTTGGCCTTCTGCTCTTGACCTTGCCCGGAATGCGCTTTTTTCATCACGGACAGTTAGAAGGAAAAAAGATTCGCGTGCCTATGCCCTTGGCCCGAGCCGCGGAGGAGACGGTCAATCCGGAGACGCTTGCCATCTACGAACGCCTGCTCGCCTTCGCGAACCGGGATGTGTTTCACGGCGGAGAATGGAAGCTGTTGAACGTTGCCCCGGCGGGAGACGATTCCTTTGCCGACCTGATCGCGTATCGATGGCAAAAAGCTGGGGACGGCGCGTTGATCGTGGTGAATCTCGGAGGACGTACGGCGCAGGGTAAGGTTCAGGGGGCAGAATTAAGCGCGGGGCGCAACTGCCGATATACCGATCAACTAAGCGGCAATCAGTACGTTCACGATTGCACTTCCATCGCACGCGACGGCCTGTATGTGCGGCTGGCACCGTACCAGGCGCATGGGTTCATCGTCGAACCTGTCTAACGGCCAAGAACGTCGCTCATTCTTTGCATCTGCGCGGCGAAGCGAGGCGCAGAGTACGCCGAAGGATCCTGCAGTTGCTGATAAAGCCCATCCAGCGCCGCCCGCACTTCCAGCGCGTTCGCGGGCTTGGCGTTCTGGTTGTACGCCCGGAACAGCGAATCGAGCGTCATGGTGGCTTGTTCGGCGGAGCGTTCGCCCTCATTGGCGATCGGGCTTCCATCGCGAGCCACTCGGCGCATCAATCGCAGGGTCAATGACTGATCGTAGTTCTGGCTCTGGATCGAACGCACTAACTGGTTTGCCGACTCTGCCGCGCGGGTCGCTGAGGCCGCAATTTGCTCGCGGTTTCCGTTGAGCTGGTTCATCAGCCCCGCAAGTTTGGTCACTTCCTCGTTGAACTGCTGGACCCGTCGCTGGACTGATTTCTTCGATTAGATCGCGGAAGACGACCACGCGAGATTCGTTCCATGGAGGATTTCCCGGACGGCGTCCGGAATAGCCGCGCTCTTGCCGCCAGCTGTTTTCCGGCGCGGTGAGGCTGTGGTGGCAGGCAAAGCAATCGAGCTCCGCATACTCCGGCCACACCGGGCCGTTGGCCCGGCGAGTCAGCCGATTGAGCGATTCCCGCAGCTGCACCGCTTGTCCCACTCCCCACGCCTGCACTTGCCGCCAGGGGTCGTTCTGCTCCGGCATCTTCCAGTGTGGCGGCATCGCAGAAGTGAAAACGCCAAGCTCAAAGGTCAGGTCAGGATGCCCGGCAGCGATCATTTCGTGATCGACGAATTTTTCCGAAGTGCCGATATGGCAGGTGAGGCACTTCTGAGCCCGCAACTCCAGATTGCGCGTATCGTACATGCCCAGCTGAACCGATTTTTCATGCGGCCAATCTTTGGTGGTGTGCGGCCCCAGCCAGCCGGATGCCTGTCCATGGCAGTTCTCGCAGCTGACGCCGTCGCCCAGCTCGAAAGTTTGCGCGCGCTGGTCGGCGGGAACGTAGAGCGAATGGCAGACCAGGCACTTCGGCGCCTGGTCGGGCGGGCCAATATTCAAAATTTTGCCGATTCTCACCGAAACTGGATTCCGCAGCGCGGCAAAGGCCCGCGCATGCTTGTCCTGTCCGATCCAGATGCTGTATTCGTCCTGGTAAATGCGGGTGGTGGTTTTCGGCTGGACGCTGCCGTGGCAACTGCTGGCCGCACAACCGCCCGGGCCGTTAAACTTCCCCGCAACCGCATTTTTCTGGAGATACTGCAACTCCACTGAGGTGGGCGACGCCGCAGGCTTCGGCGCCGGTTCCGGCGGCTTTCCCGCCATCGCCACCGGCGTGGCTTCCGCCACTTCCTCCCTTAAACCTCCACTTGAACTCGCCGCCCGAACTCTCACCACCACTTCATTCCTACCGCTCGCCGCCTGCTCATATTTGCAAGGCATGTCGCAATCGATCACCACCCGCGTCGTCGGAGGCCTCTGCCCGTCCATTCCGATCCTTACCGACTTAACCTGTTGACTATCCACGGCAATCCGGCTGTATGGCGTTGCCATTACCGTATCCGGCAGCGCGACGAGGACGCGCGATGGAGACTCCAGCGTGCTGACTTTCGCATCGAGCGCCCGGCTCGCCGTAATCTGCACACTCACCCCGTCCGCCTGTCGCGCCACCTCCACTTTCTGCAACTCCGCTTGCGGAGGCTCCGCCGATCCCCACGCGGCAGCTGCCGTGGAGGTCGCCAAAAGCAGCCTCATAGCCGCCGCTCGTATTGAATTTCGCACCAACATTTTTTTCATACCGGCCGACTTACCGCACGGAGCGCGGCCTTCAGGCTCTCACGCGCCGGCCCCTGTTCATGCCTGAACATTTTCGAGCGGAGTTTCCGCTTCGTGTCCAACGATTTTGTGCCGGGGCATGGTTATACGACGAATCGGCCAAGAAATCAATCACCTCGATGCGGCTCTGGACATCAGGGGCGTTTTGCTTTACGATTCGCGCTCTCCCAACTTTTCTCGAAGAGCGACCTCCGAGAGCTACGGAGCTTCTGGCAGCGTGTTTGAGCAACTGAGGGCCATACAACGGGACTTTGGCTACCTGCCCGCCGAGCAGCTTCAGGCGCTGGCGGCGGAGATCAAGGTGCCTGTCAGCCAGATCCACGCGGTGGCGAGTTTTTATCCCCATTTTCACCTTACGCCTCCGCCGAAGGCCGACGTGCGGGTCTGCGCCGATATGAGCTGCCACCTGCTGGGCGGAGATCGGGTGAAAGCGGATCTCGAAACGGCCTTCCGCGGCGTGGACGCGAACGACGTTTCCATCCGCGATGTCTCCTGCCTTGGCCGCTGCGATCACGCCCCGGCGATCATGGTGAACGACCACATCTACGCTCATGTAAACAGCCAGGAGGCGGTTTCCCTTGCCCAGGATGCGCGTGCCGGCAAGCCTTTACCAGAACCTCATCACGAGGGCAAGCGCATGGCTGTCGTGTCCGATCCTTACAACGGAACCGGCCAGTATGCGGTCGTCCGGCGTTTCGTCGAAAACCGCAACTGGGAGGCCATCGTCGCAGCGTTGAAAGAAGCTGGATTGCGCGGCATGGGCGGCGCCGGCTTTCCGACCTGGAGCAAATGGGACCTCGTCCGCAAAGAGTCGGGTCACCCGAAATACATTGTGTGCAACGCCGATGAAAGCGAACCGGGCACGATCAAAGATCGCGGAATCATGGAAAATGTGCCGTATCTCGTGATCGAAGGAATGATTACGGCAGGCTTGGTAACGGGCGCGCATAAAGGCATTCTGTATATTCGGCATGAGTACGAGCATCCCAAAGAGATTTTGCAGAAAGAGATTGACCGCTGCTACGAAATTGGCGTGCTGGGCAAGCGCATTCTGGGCAGCGATCTCAGCTTCGATCTGGAAATCTTTGTCAGCCCCGGCGGCTACATCTGCGGCGAGGAAAGCGCGCTGCTCGAAGCCATTGAAGGCAAGCGCGCCGAACCACGCAACAAGCCGCCGTTCCCCGTTAGTGTTGGCCTCTGGGGCAAGCCGACGGTGATTAACAACGTCGAGACCTTCTGTCTGGCCACGGTGATTCTGGGCAAGGGCGCGGACTGGTTCAAATCGCAAGGCAAGAACGGCGCCTTCGGAACAAAATTTGTCGGCATCAGCGGTGATGTGGTTCGTCCGGGAATTTTCGAAGTCCCCATGGGTACGACATACGACGAGCTCATTTTCGAACATGCGGGGGGCGTTCCGGGCGGCAAAGCGCTGCTCGGCTTCGCGCCTTCCGGACCATCATCCGGCTATTTGCCCGGCTCAATGGCGAGCTTGCCCCTGGATTGGAACGCGGTTGCCGCTGCGGGATCGATGGTGGGCTCTGGCGCAATCGTGGTGTGCGCCGAAGGCCGATGCATGTTGGACATGGCGCTGAACGCCACGCGTTTTTATCGCAATGAATCCTGCGGAAAGTGTGTTCCCTGCCGCATGGGTTCGCAAAAAATGGTCGAGATGCTGAAGGGCTGGACTGAGGGCCGGAGTTCCCAAGGCGACTTGGCCTTACTCGATGAGCTTTCATCGGCCATGAAGCTGGCATCGATCTGCGGGCTTGGTCAGGTCGTGCCGGTTCCAATCGCTTCGATACTGAAACATTTTCCTGATGTGGTAGACGACCATCTCGTCCGCCGGCATTGTCCCGGCGGCGTGTGCTTCAAGCAATGAAGGGGTGGCAATGAGTCCGGATGGGGCGGGCACTTCAACACCGGTAAAGCAGGTGCAACTCACGATTGATGGCGTCGCGGTGTCGGTCCCGCACGGGACTACCATCTTCGACGCAGCCCGCATCAACGGCGTCGAGATTCCGACCCTGTGCCATCAGCAGAATGAAACTCCCGCCGGAGTGTGCCGCGTTTGCGTCGTCGATGTTGGCCAGCGCGTTTACGCCGCTTCCTGCATTCGCCAGGCGGACAACGGAATGGTGGTGAAGACGAACACCGATCCGGTGCTCAACGTTCGCCGCACCCTTTTCGAGTTGCTGATGGCCGACCATCCTTCACCCTGCGCTCGCCAGCAACATTCCGGAGATTGCGAACTGGAACGGCGGGCAGCCCAGGCGGGCGTGGGACAGCCGCGCTTCCCCAAGCGCACAACGCCGCGCGGACATGACGATTCGTCACTCGTGATTGCGGTCGACCACGAAGCCTGCATCTTGTGCGACCGCTGCATTCGCGGCTGCGACGAGATCCGCCACTTTAACGTGCTGGCGCGGCGCGGCAAAGGCTATCAAGCGGGAGTTGCTTTCGATAACAACTTGCCGATGGGAACCTCGTCGTGCCACTCCTGCGGCGAATGTATGGTTTCTTGCCCGACCGGCGCCCTCACCAATCGAGGCATCATCGGGCAAAGACTCGAGGGCACGCCCGCAAAAACCGAGGTACTGCTGACCCTGCCTCCTTTCCGCAATGTTTCGGGCACGTTCCTTGAACTGAATCACGATGCGGTTGTCGAGCGCCATTTCCGGGCCGGCGACATTATTTGTAAGGAAGGCGACTTCGGAGCGACCGCTTTTTACATTACAGAAGGCACAGCCGAGGTTTATCTTTCCAGCCCGATCGCGCACGTAAAGACGGAAGGCGGCTCACACGGTTTTCTGAGTAAGCTCCGCAGTCTGCTTACTTCCCGCGAGCAAGATCATCGTTCCGAAGAAAGCAGCCGCCCGTTTATCCCCATTGATGCTTCCGTCGATCTTCCATACCAGAACCCCATCGCCGAACTGGGGCCAAGCGAGCTTTTCGGCGAGATGACTTGCATGAGTTATTACCCGCGCTCAGCGACGGTGCGGGCGAAAACCGATTGCACCATGTTCGAAATGTTGCGCAACGTGCTCGATATCATGCAGCGCAACAAGACTTTCCGCGAGCAACTGGAGCGCAATTACAAGAAACGTGCGCTCGATTCGCACTTGCGCAGCGTTCCCGTGCTTGCGCCGCTGACTCCGGATTTCATCGAGCATCTCCGTGACCGCGTCGAATTGCAACGATTCCAGCCGGGGCAAGTCATCTGCGTCCAGGGCGAGCAAGCCGACAGCTTTTATCTGGTGCGGCTCGGCTTCGTGAAGGTTTCTCAGCATCACCCCGGCGGCGACCTCGTGCTCGCCTATCTGGCGCGAGGTTCGTATTTCGGCGAAATGGCGCTGCTCACCAACACTCCGCGCATAGCGACTTGTACCGCGCTCGATCACGTTGAAGTCGTCCGCGTCCCCGGCGAAGATTTCCGCTTGATGCTCGACCGTTTCCCTGAAATCCGAAAGAAGCTGGAAGACGCTGCGGCCGAACACATGGAAGCCAACCGCATGAGGCTGCGGCAAGTGGCCGATGTCCCGGTCGATCAATTCCTGCGGCAAGGCCTGATGGAAGCGCAGAGCCTGCTCATTCTCGATCTTGACCGTTGCACGCGCTGCGACCAATGTGTCCGCGCCTGCGCCGACGCACATGACGGCGTGAGCCGCCTGATCCGCGAAGGCTTGCGGTTTGATCGTTATCTCGTGGCAACTTCTTGCCGCCAGTGCCGCGATCCGCTCTGCATGGTCGGGTGTCCAGTGGGATCGATCCGCCGGCGCAATTCGCTCGAAGTCATCATTGAAGACTGGTGCATTGGCTGCGGCCTCTGCGCCAACAATTGCCCGTATGGAAATATCAACATGCATCCGTTCCCGGTCGAATTGGAGGATCCTTCGCATCCGGGACGCAAGATGGCCAGCGTCAAGGTAAAAGCTACATCGTGCGATTTGTGCCTGGACCATGCCGAGCCAAGCTGCGTGTATGCCTGCCCGCACGACGCGGCGCATCGCGTGAATCCGCCGGAGTTTTTCGGTGGATTGCTGAAGCAGCCGGACGTTCTAAAACGGAGATAAAGTTTTTGCGTATCGACGAAACACATCGGAAATGGTTCATCGGCAGCGTGGCGGCGCTGATCCTTGCAACTATTGTCTACATCCCGTATGTGCGCAGTTCTCCGCAGGGTGCCGATGGCCGCAGTACCATGGGACTGATCTACGGCAGCATCGGCTCGGCTTTCATGCTTTTCGCCGGGTTGCTCGGCTTGCGCAAGAAATTTCCCGTCTGGCGCGTAGGCCGCGCGCAAGCATGGATGCGTGGGCATCTCTGGCTGGGGCTGCTCAGCTTCCCCATCATTCTCTTTCATTCCGGATTTCATTTTGGCGTCGGCTTGACCCGGTTTCTCATGTGGATGTTCGTGATCGTTTTCGTCAGCGGAATTTTCGGCGCGGTGCTGCAGCATTACATGCCGCGGCTCACCACGCAGCGAGTTCCCATGGAAACCATTTACGAACAGATTGGCAGCGTTCGCGAGCAACTGGTCAAAGAAGCTGGTGCGGTTATCGAAGGGATGTCCGCAGCCTTGCGAGGCGACGTTGAGGAGGCCACAGAGCAGCAACGAGCGGCCTCGGCGAGCGCTGGGACCATGGGCGGGCTTACGGTTGCGTCCGGCTTACAGGTGGACGAAGCTGCCAGCACCGAACTGCGAGATTTTTTCAATCGCGAAATGCAGCCGTTTATCGAGGAGTTCGCAGGCCGGGGACTTGCGATCGCGGACCGCGACCGCTCGCGCAGCATGTTTCAGCAACTGCGATTGCTGCTGCCGCCAAATCTTCACTCCGGCGTCGATGATCTGGAAAACATCTGTGAAGAAAAACGGGAACTCGATCAGCAAACCCGCTATCACCGGATTTTGCACGGATGGCTGCTGGTTCACATTCCGTTTTCGTATGCCGTATTGCTGCTCGGCGCGATTCACGCAGTGACGGCATTAAAGTTTTGATTGTCATCCCGAGCAAGCGTTTGTCGCGCAGCGAGGGATCTGAGCGGACCGCGCGAACTGTCGCGTTCTTTGCGACAGCAAAATCGCGCGCTTGGTTCGCTTCCTTATAACCATGCGACGCGTACGCACAACCAAGACGCTGGCCAAGCGGATCGACCTGCAGTATTTCTCGCGGCCGCATGCGTTCCGCCGGTGGCGTCTCTGGCTTTCGCTCGCGATTCCCGTCGCAGCGCTTGCCTGGTTTGCCGCCCAACGCGCCACCGGACAAAAAATCTACAGCAGCGGTCCGCTTTCCTTCTCTCATGCCGTATTAGGGAAGCGTTGCGAAGTTTGCCACGTAACCCAGGCGGGAGTCTTCCGTGACGAGGTTACGGACCAGGCTTGTCTGCGCTGCCACGACGCGCCCGCGCACCATCCAAGTAAAGCTACATTCACACCAACTTGTGGTTCGTGCCATTTGGAGCACAAGGGATCGGTGCGGCTTGCCAGCACGATCGATGCAAGCTGCACCCAGTGTCACGGGAATTTACAGACTAAAGCCGGGACCGTAGATTACGTCCGGGATATACAGAATTTTGACCACCAGCATCCGGAATTTTCTGCGCTGCGCCCGGGCGCGACCGATCCAGGACAGGTTAAGCTCAACCACTATGCGCATCTGCGGCCCAATCTTGCCGGGCCAAACGGGCCGGTACAGATGGACTGCCACGACTGCCATCGCCTGACGGGCACGGAAGGAAACTGGCCATATGCTGGACTGCAGCCGACGCTTACCCAAGTTAGCGTCCAAACCGGCGACGCGAATTCCGTTCAGAAAATGCAGGCCGACATTCGCCCGTCGCAAGCGCGCGATTACATGGCCACGATCCTCTACGGTAAGCAGTGCGCCGGCTGCCACGTGAAAGACTTGCAGTTTGATAAGCGATTCGATCAAGCTGCGCCGCACGACAAGCCGGAGGTCGTCCAAACTTTCCTGGTTCAGAAATATGGCGAGTATTTTGCAACGCACCCCGGCGCGCTTTCTGAGCCGATTGCTCCGGAGCGAATCCTTCCTGGCAAGTTCAGAGCGCCTTTGCCGGTCCCGCACAATCGGCAAGAGTGGATTGATCTGCAGGTCATGCTCGCCGACCGGCTGCTGTTCGATAAAGGCTGCAAGCTGTGCCACGTCATGCTGGAAGGCAACGCGCCGCTGCCGATGGTGGCCAAGTCTTCAATCCCCGCGCGTTGGCTGCCGCACTCCGACTTCGACCACAACGCTCACCGCATGTTGACCTGTACTTCGTGCCACGCGCGCACTCCCGACAGCAAAGAGACCGCCGACATCCTGCTGCCAGGGATTGCCTCCTGCCGCAGTTGCCACCAGGACCGCGGCGTGCACCACGACGCCGCCAGCGCCCGTTGCTCCGAGTGCCACACCTATCACGACTGGACGAAAGAGAAGCCGACGAAAGGGACGTTCACGATCATGGAATTAAGGGCGGCAAGGTAGCCGTTCATTGGCTGGGAGCGGCAATCCCCAGGAAAACAAGAAGGGCACGATTCAGCCGGACCATCTCCCCGTCGGCTAGGCGACCGATGCGCGCTCCCATCCTTGACTTCGGAACAATCGTGATCTTATCTACCATCAGCCGGCAGACTGTGCGAAGCCCATTGCCCTCGCTAGGTTCGACCGGCAACCGAAATAAGGGAGCATCGGTCGGGTCGCTTGTGAAGGCGCAAATCGTGATCGAATCGGTCCTATCGAAGCGGTCGTCCTGCAGAATCACAGCGGGACGGGGTGTCCCGGCATAGTCTTTACCACCGGCAACGGTTACAAATTTCACCGCGCTTCACTTCCCGCCCCAATCAGAGACCACGTCGATGAATTCCTGGTCCGCCTTCGCGTGAGGGCTCTTGGCAACCGCCAGGGATTGCCGATGTGCTTCCTTCACAAAGGTAGGCGAGCGCATGTCGGGAACCCAAATCTGGATAGGCCGCAGCCCTTGACGGCGAAGACGGTCGCGGTGGGATCGGACCTTGTCACGCGACGACTTGGGACGGGTTCGCACGGCTCACCTCCTGATGGTTACATGTAACCTATCATAAATCGCTGTGAGACGTTTATGACTGCCGCAGCCTCTGCATTAATTTTCCGTTAATTTTTCCTGGTCTTGTTGACTGGGCCGCAAGATGGCCGTAGGCTGCCGAGATTATGAGCGATGCCGAGCTTGATCAACTACGCCTTGCCTACAAAAAGGCGGTCGACGAATGGGTGGACGCCATTCGCGCCGAAGAAGCCTTAGCCACTCCCGATCATTCAATGATCGCGATGGAACATTGGGACACCGCCCACTTGAAGGAACACGACGCGCATACCAGAGCCGGGGAAGCGCGCGAAGCCTACAAAGATGGCCTGCGCCGCGTGAATTACGGCATCTAGGACGGTGGCGGCGTCGCAATCACCTTACCGCGCCGGGCCCGGCGGCCCATCCGTCACCGTGTACACCTGGCCGTTGCGAAGATACATGCGCTGCATTTCCTGCAGATTGAATGGACGCGCGCCGCGCCGGCCCAGCACAGCCACTTGGTTTCCACTTTCATCCACGGCGCGGTCGCGATCAATACCCTTCGACACCGCGAGCGCTGGCCCGCGCGTGCGATAGCTGGCAATCAGCTTGGGAGTGGGGCGCGGGCTGAATCCGGCAAAATTCGGATTGTCCGTCGGAGAGAACAACTGGACGACTCGTAAACCATTCTTGCCGTCAGCAACGTAGGCAAATAGCTCTGATGAGACCATGCCGATTTTCACGTCATTCACGTCGTTCATCGCGCCATTGGCGTTGAAGACATGGTCGAGCTTGGGCAGCTCGGGATGCTCGATGTCAGCAATGACAATTCCCTGTTTCCCCGCTGAAACATAAGCGTAGGTCCGCGCGACATAAATATTGCGCGCGTCGGCGATAGGCACCCAGGCATTTTGCACGGGCACGGGCCGGTCGAGATGCGTAATGTCGAGAACCTTGAGGCCGAGACTATCGACCACGAAAGCGTAGCGGAACTGCACCGCGATGCCACGAGGATCCGCGAGATATGGGGCGCCAATCTGCGCTACCAGAGCCGGTTTCAGCGGGTTATCGAGATCGACGACGGCGAGGCCGGCATCGCAAAGAATATAGGCGTAAGTACCGACGATGGCGATGCGTCGCGCGCCTTTGAGCGCGCCATTGGGATTGAAGGCAAGCGCGCGCTTCAGAAAATTATCGTTGGGATCGCCGTTGAGCAGTGTGCCCACGCCGGGGCTGCGCGCTTTGAGATTGGGATCACCGATAACGACCAGGCCTTCTTCCTTGTCGGCCACGTAAAGAAATCCGTAGATGAGATGGATCGGCTGCTCTTCGTTCTCCGGACGATGCGTGCGTAGCGGATCGACACCTAAAGTCGTCGGCGTTGCGACGGCAGCCGCATATTTCGTCTTCACATAGAATTTCTGTCCGAGGGGCGACACGGGCGCGGTAATCGTGCGCTCAGAAATATCTTTGTCATCGACGTTGGCAATGTCGTAAATGCGCAGGCCGCCGCGACCCATGGCCGCATACAAATATTCACCACGAGCCTGGACATCCAGAATCTCCGAGCCCTCGTGTCCCCACGATTCCTTGAGCATCGAATGATTAGCCAGGTGTTTTTTGTAATCGTCGGGATAGGCCAGCCGCTGCAGATCGCTGCCAATGGTTGCAGGCGGCTCATCATGTTCGGTGACAGCGACTGCGTCATAGCCTTTTCTGCCATCCGCCACGTAGACGTAGCGTCCCATGAAGTTCATGTAGTTGGTGCCGAGCAGCATCAACTGCGTCATCCAGGCGTTGTTGTCGCCGGCTTTCGAGATGTGGCAGTCGGTGCAGCCTTTGGTCTCTTTCGCGCGCACCGTATGCGGAACGAATGTGCTGAAGGCTTCGCCGCTGAAGCCCTCGGCTGAAATGGTTTGCTGCTGGTAGTAGAGCCAATCGCGGTCGGAGTTCTGTGAACTCACCAGCACCGCACAGGCTGAGCGCACCGGCGCAACCCGATGCCCAGTCACCGTGCCGTCGATCGCCAGGCTGTAAACATCGTCGCGCAAGACCTGAAAGTCGTAAGAAGTCCAGTTGCGGGTGAGCAGGCCTTCGTTGTGCAGCATGGGCATGCGCTGGTTCGCAACCATCGGCAGATGGCAGCCATAGCAAGTCGGCGCCCAGGAACTGTGACAGGCATAGCAGGTCATCTGGCTGTTGGGATGTGCGAGCTGTGATGAATCGGCGCTCGCGCTTCCCCAGGTCGTACCATCTTTCTGCAGAGTTTTTGCCAGCCGCGATTTCTCGTTGTAATGCGGATTGCCCGGCGTGATCGAGTCGATGACCTGCACCACTTCCCACTGCCGATCTTTTTCCAGCATCGAGCGCTGGAAAAGACGATTGCCGTCCCAATAGAAACGGCGCTCACCCCATGGAGTGCGAAGCCGCGTCAGATCGGTTCCACCATCCGGCGCAGCAATGCCGGAAGTCTTCAGGGTGGAGCGTTGTTGAATCGTACCGTGGCAATCGACGCAGTCCACTTCAATCGCATTTCGCGTCTCGCCGTAGAGTTTGCCGTTACCGTGACTGTCTTGCTGAAAGTGGCAATCGATGCAGTGCATGCCTTTTTCCAGATGGATGTCTTTCAGGTGGACGGCTTTCTTGAATTTGTCGGGATCGTCGAAGGCCACTTTGTGATCGTCGGCGTCGAGCAAATTGCCCTGGCGGTCGTGTTTGTACACTGCCCGGAAAATCCAGCCGTGACTGTGGAAGTCGGCAAACTGGGTTTGCTTAAGCTGAGCGTTGAACTCGGGCGTACCGACGTTGTCAAGAAACCTTACATCCGACCAAAGGCCGCGAATGGCAGTTCGTTCCGGGTTTCGGCTCTGAGTCTGTTGCTGTTCTTTGGCGCTGGGATGGCGCTGCTCCTTGGGATACATTTTGTCGCCATCGACTTCGTTGTCCCACCAGGTGTAGCCGAAGTAGGTGGCAACCATGTTCGTGCCGGGATGGATGTGGCAGACGATGCACTGGCTCGAAGGAATTGCACGAGTGAATTCGTGCTTGATGGGATGGCCGGATTCGTTCCTGGGAATCGTGGGATCGAGAGTTGCGGTTTGGCCGAGGTTGCCGTGAACGCGCGTATTGCCCCGAATGCTCCGGCGAGCGATCATTGGCATAAATGACGTGACAGGCGCTGCATCCGCTGGCGCGATAGTCGCCGGCCTGATCATTGGTTCCGGGGAATGAAAGCAGCGGATCTAGCAGGCGAGTTTTTTGCAGACCGAGGACGGTTGGGTCAGTGCGAAGCTCGGTGCCGAGACCGCGATCGCTGAGCTTCACTTCCGGATTGCCGGGCTCTTCTTCGAGACTCGGGTTTCCGATCTCCGGGCGCTTCGCGCCGCCACGTTCAAACACGCGAAGCACATTGCCCGGCTGAGAAATTTCCCAGCGCTGAATGGGCTCAAGATACGGCAGCACGCCTTTGGTGCGGGTTTCTTCGGGCGTGGGCGGAGGATAGGTTTGCAACCGCTGCGGCGTTCCGTCAGGCGCGTAGCTTTCGGCAAAGAGCGCGTTCTTCTGCGGAAGTGCGCCGTTGTTGTAAAGCGCAGCCTCCCACAACATCGCGCCGTGCGTCATCATACTGGTACGCACTCGCTGCACCTCGGAGGTATGGCACCCTGAACGGCCACAGGTTTGCTCAGCCACTCGCAGGTCGCCAGGATTGACGAATTTTATGTACTCCTGGCTTTCTTTCAGCCACTTGGTATAAGCGCGAACCGGATTGGCGGAACTGCGCGCGTCTTCGGCATATCGCGGTTTGGGGTGCGCTTGCGCGGTGAGTTGTTGATATTGCGGCGACCCCGCGGCTACGCCCACCGGAAGCGTGACTTGCGCACTGCCGCCGTGACAGTCTGTGCATCCCAGGCGAACCGTTCCGGTCGTATGCATGGTTGCGCTGTCAGTCGCGGTATGACAACTGACGCAACCAGCAGAGCGCTGCTCGACTTCCTGCTGAGATTCGCCAAGGCCGTAGGCGGAGTTTTCTTGCGCAGGAATTCCCGATTGCGGCGTCGCGGAAGAACGGAAAAACGCCACAGCCGCAAAGAAGAACACTGCTAGCGCAACAATGCGGAGTATCCAGCCGCGCGAGATTTGAGCAATCAAGTTCATTCTAATAATGCAGCGTTAGCGTCCGTCAGAACGTCAACTTTATGCTGCTGAATCCGGAAATCAGCACCTTCTTGTTAAAAATGTCGTTGAGGCCGAGGCCCGGCACCAGGTCGGAAACTCCGGCGGTAATCACAATATTTTCGGTGAGCGGCGGACGATAGCGAATCCCCATGCCGGTGTCGGTCCCGATGCTGTGATGAATGTTTGACTGAAACAGCAAAATCTCCAGCGGTTCGGTGCGATCGAAACGCAGATAGTTTGCGTTCACGAACGCTTTCAACTTCGGCTTGATATTGAAGTCCGCGCCCACGTTGAACAAGTAAATCCCCGGATTTACAAAATTCGCCTGACCCTCCTCCTTGTTGCTGCGCAAACTGGCAAGCAGACTCCCCGGGTTTGTCAGCGCAACGCCGGTACTGGTCAAGCGAATGCCTTCCTGGTCCCAAAAACTGAACGCGCCTCCCGCAAAGCTGTCTTCATCGACGATGGTGTCGAAGCCGCGGGCTTCGCCGTCGTGCCGCTGCTTGCCGAACCTGAAATTGGGATCGCCGGAAGCGTAAAAGAACGAAGTCCGAAATCGCGCCCAGTCTTTGTCGATCGAAAGCTCCACCGCTCCCATGCGCGCATCGATATCCAGCGGGCGTCCGGCGATGGGATTGAGCGTATCGTGCCCCAAAACCTGATAAAACGCGTGGCTCACATTCACGCGCTTAATGTGCCCGTTGCTCGTCCAGCCCAAATAATAAGCGCGGATGCCGTGCTGCAGAATGCCGCCGTTCACCACGTCGCCGATTGGCGCGGGGCGAACCAGGAAGCCGTTGTCGTCAAAATGGATGGAGGGATCGTCGCGATTGTAATGAAAGCTGAATTCGTTGGTGTAGCCCTTGGCGATGAAATCCTGGATGTAAACGTTGGCGATATACACCTGCTGATGCCGCGGATCGAAAGTGTTCAGGCCGCTGTTGGTGTTTTTCTCCAGAAAATAAAAATAGGCGAGGTTGTAATTGATGCGGTTGGAGCGCAGATTTCCAAAGATACGGACCCCGGGCTGCTCCTCGGCAAAAATGAATCCGCGAAAATCGCTGACAAACTGCTGAATGCCGGCGCGGATGGAAACGAAATCAAAATTCGGGCTGAGGTCTTTGATCTTGGCTTCGACAAATCCTTCCTGCAATCCGACGTGGGTATCGAAGCGGTTGGTGCCATCGCGCACGTCGATGTTGACCAGCCCCCGCTCGCGGGTCTGCAAGAAGTTGAGGTTGAATTCAGGAGTGAACTTGATGCGGAAATCTACCGGACGGAAACTGGCGTCGCCTTGAAAAAAATCGGCAGACAAGCGGAAGCTCTGCGAAACAAACCCCTGCTCGCCACGCCCAAAAAACTGATTTTCATCCCCTTGCTCTGCAGAAACTCCGCTAGGGACGGGCAGGCGGCGGGCATCCAGGCCGGTGAGGCTGGTGCCGGTGAAATCGAAAAACCAGGTCTGGCCGAAGATCGGCTGGTCGCCTTTGATTTTGCTGCGATTAAAAGGGTCGTACCAATGATGCTCGGTGTAGGGAAATTCTCCCGGCTTGCCGTAGCGATTCCACTCCGGCATGGGAACGTCCCAGCGGTCCGGTTCTTTGGAAAAATTCGCTGACTCTGGGGGGGCCTGTTCCGGAGAGATTCCGAGCGGCCCCGGCGTTGGGCCAGGCTGAGGATTTCGCAGGCCGGGATACGATCCGCTGGTTTCAGGTTGTCCGCCGCTCGGGCTTGCCGCTCCCGGAATTCCGGAAGGGCCTTTCGACGGCGGCACTTGTCCGGATTCTGACTCCAGGTGCAATTCGACCGCAGTCAGTTCCCCATTGTTGACCTTCATGTTAGAAAGGGTCATTGGCCGAAAAGACTGTTTTTCCACAGCGATCTGATAAGTTCCCGCAGGCACGTCGCGGAGACGGAAAATGCCTTCAGCGTCGGTCATCGCGCTGAACGTTTTTCCGGAGAATCCAGTGACCGTGATTTTCGCACCGGGCACGCCTCTGCCCTGGGCGTCACGAACCGTCCCTTGCAGCGCTCCGGTTGTGGCCGGCGTGCGTCCCGGAATGCGTTGTACCGAAGGAGTCTGAGGATTGACGGCGGTTTGCTGTGCCCAGAGTGTGCCGGCGAGCACCAGCGCGCAAAAAGACACCCTCCGAGAGCGTTGCGTTTTCTGAAACAGCAATGCGCGCGCCGGGTTCATCTTCATGACCAGACCAATCGTCTTTTATGACCGGGAACTGAATGGGGCATAAGTCGTATCACAATGCGCCGCTTTGTAGCAAGCACTGCTTGACTTTGGCCCCAGTCTAGGCATAATGGGCGAGCGCCTAACTCTCGCAATCTGCAACAGTGTTTTTTCTGTCCGCATACACTGACGGCTCACGCGCAGCGGATTTTACGTTGCCGAGCGCCCGACGAGGGCAGGATTGGGCGTTCAGTAGGCCCGTCTCGAGATCGACGCCACATCCGAATACCGGTTGTGGCCAGCCCGATGCCGTTCTGAGAGGTGTTGCGTGGCAGCCAATGCGCCGGTCGCTCGAAGTAATCAGGAACTCGTCAATCTCTCCATTAACACCATTCGCACCCTGGCCATGGATGCGGTGCAGAAGGCCAATTCCGGCCATCCCGGCACTCCCATGGCCATGGCGCCGGTCATCTATGGGCTGTGGCAAAGGGTTTTACGCTTTGATCCCGAAGACCCGATCTGGCCCAATCGCGACCGGTTCGTGCTCTCGATGGGACACGCTTCGATGCTGCTCTACTCAATGCTGTGCCTCACGCAAGTCAGGGCGGTCGATTCCGATTACGAGCGACTGGGCGAGCTTTCGGTGAAGCCGACGGACATCGAAGCTTTTCGCCAACTCGATAGCAAGTGTCCCGGACACCCAGAGTACCGCTGGACCTCCGGCGTCGAAACCACCACCGGCCCGCTCGGCCAAGGCGTGGCCACCAGTGTTGGCATGGCAGTCGCCGCCAAGTGGCTGGCGCAATACTTCAACCGTCCCGATTTCGAAATGTTTAACTACAACGTCTACGCCATGTGCGGAGACGGCTGCATGATGGAGGGAATCTCGGGAGAAGCCGCGTCGCTCGCGGGACATTTGCAACTCTCGAACCTTTGCTGGATCTACGACAACAACAAAATCACCATCGAGGGCAACACTGCCTGGGCGTTCAGCGAAGATGTGGCGACTCGCTTCATCGGCTACGGATGGAACGTCACGCGAGTTGGAGACGCGAACGATCAGGAAATTCTGCAGCGGGCCTTCAAGACTTTTCAAAATACGACCGACAGGCCCACCCTGATTATTGTCGACAGCCACATCGCCTATGGATCGCCCAACAAGCAAGATACGAGCGCAGCGCACGGCGAACCGCTGGGCGAAGAAGAGATTCGGTTGACCAAGAAAAATTATGGCTGGCCGGAAGACGCGAAATTCCTCATTCCCGCCGGAGTTTACGAACACTTCAAGGCGGGCATCGGGCAGCGGGGCCACGACCTGCGGATGGCCTGGAATGAGAAGTTCAAGGAATACGCGAAAAAATATCCCGAACAGGCCACGCAACTCGATCAGATGCAAACTCGCAAGCTCCCCGACGGTTGGGACAAAAACATCCCATCGTTCCCCGCCGACGAAAAAGGCGTGGCGGGACGAGACGCTTCGGCCAAGGTTGAAAACGCTATCGCCATGAAAGTACCCTGGCTGATCGGCGGCGCAGCCGACCTTGCCCCCTCCACCAAAACCCGGCTCACGTTCGAAGGCGCGGGAGATTTTCTCGCCGGCAGTTATGGCGGACGCAATCTTCACTTCGGCATCCGGGAACATGCCATGGGGGCAATCCTCAACGGACTCGCACTTTCCAAGCTTCGCGTTTTCGGCTCGGGATTTCTGATTTTCAGCGACTATCTGCGCCCGTCGATTCGCCTGGCCGCGTTGATGGAAATTCCTACGATCTACATCTTCACCCACGATTCCATCGGAGTGGGCGAAGATGAACCAACGCATCAACCGGTCGAGCACCTGGCGTCGCTGCGCGCGATTCCGGGCTTGATCACGCTGCGCCCGGGCGATGCTAACGAAGTCGTTGAAGCCTGGAAGTTCATCATGCAATTGCGCCACGAACCGGTGGCGCTGATCCTGTCGCGCCAGGCGCTGCCCACCGTAGATCGCTCGAAGTTCGCTCCTGCGTCGGGTCTGACCAAGGGAGCCTACGTGTTGGCTGACGCTACTGGCGGCAAACCCGAAGTTATCCTCATGGCCAGTGGGAGCGAGGTCTACCTCGCGGTCGCAGCTTACGATAAGCTATCTGCTGAAGGGGTAAAGGCCCGTGTGGTAAGTATGCCGTCCTGGGAGATTTTCGAGAAGCATGACCAGGCGTATCGTGAGAGCGTGCTGCCGCCACAGATTCAGGCTCGGGTTTCGATTGAACAGGCCTCGACGTTCGGCTGGGGACAATATGTGGGCCCCGCGGGGCGGCGGATCGGCATGAAGACGTTTGGGGCTTCCGCGCCGCTGAAAGAACTGCAGAAAAAATACGGCTTCACGCCCGAAGCCGTGGTTTCCGCTGCGAAGGAAATCCTTCGCGCAAACAAGTAACTTTGTAGCTGCCGTCGCATCGGAGGACGTATGCAGGCATCCATTGCTCAGCCCGTCGCAGGCCGCGAAAATCCGCTCAAAACGCTGCTCAAGTACGGCCAGTCGGTCTGGCTCGATTACATTCGCCGCAGCCTGATCACGAGCGGCGAACTGCAACGTTTCCTCGATGAAGATGGCCTACGCGGCGTGACCTCAAATCCTTCGATCTTCGAAAAAGCCATCACCGGCAGTACGGACTACGCCGATTTCCTGACCGAACTGGAAAAAGATCAGGACTTGGACGCCAAAGCCCGCTACGAAATGCTGGCGATCCGCGATGTGCAAGGCGCGGCTGACGTGCTTCGTCCGGTGTATCAACAAAGCAAGAGACGTGACGGCTATGTCAGCCTGGAAGTTTCTCCGTTTCTCGCCCGTGACACGCAAGGGGACGATCGAAGAAGCGAAACGATTGTGGAAGTCGCTCGGGCGCGAGAACGTGATGATGAAAGTTCCCGCCACGCCCGAAGGCATTCCCGCCATCGAGCATCTGATCGGCGAGGGCATTAACGTCAACGTTACGCTCTTATTTGCGCAATCGGCCTATGAGCAAGTGGCGGAAGCCTATATTCGCGGGCTGGAAAAACGCGCGGCACAAACTCGGGTGACGTCAGCGGCATTGCCAGCGTGGCCAGTTTTTTCATTAGCCGCATCGACACCATGATCGATGCGCTCGCTGACCGCCAAGTTAAAACCGCGACCGGCAATGAGGCTGGCCTGCTGAAGAGCACCATGGGCAAGATCGCGATTGCCAATGGGAAGCTCACCTATCAGCGCTACAAGCAGATCATTTCGGCAGATCGGTGGAAGAAATTGGCGGCGAAGGGCGCACAGACGCAGCGTTTGCTCTGGGCCAGCACCAGCACGAAAAATCCCAACTACCGCGACGTCCTTTATGTGGAAGAACTGATCGGCGCGGATACGGTTGACACGATTCCTCCGCAGACGTTTTCGGCGTTTCGCCAACACGGAAACCTACGGGCAAGCCTGGAAGAGAACGTGGAAGAAGCCAGCGATGCGATGAACATGCTCGCCCAGGTTGGCGTCTCGATGCAGTCGGTCACCGAGAAACTGCTGGAGGAAGGCCTGGCGCTGTTTGCAGAAGCATTCGACAAGCTGCTGAAGGCAGTCGAAAAAAGCAATCGTCCGGCGATTGCGGCCAAGATCAATCAGCAGACTTATGTGCTGCCGCAAAAGTTGCTGACGGCGGCCACGGCATCGATCGACGAATGGCGCACCGCAGGCAAGATGCGGCGCCTGTGGCAACACGATCCGACTCTGTGGACCGGCAGCGACGAAGGCACCTGGCTGGGCTGGCTGGGAATCACGCAAGGGCAGTTGCCGCACATCAAGTATTTGAAGGAATTGGCCGACGAGGTTCGCTCCTCTGGTTTCACTCATGCATTGCTGCTGGGGATGGGCGGCTCCAGTTTGTGTCCGGAAGTGTTGGAAATTACCTTTGGCAGAAATAACGGATATCCGGAATTTCACGTGCTCGACTCGACGGATCCAGCACAGGTCAAGGCGTTTGAGAAGAAAGTCGATCTCGCGAAGACCTTGTTCATTGTCTCCAGCAAGTCGGGCAGTACGCTCGAACCGAACATCTTCAAACAGTATTTCTTTGAGAAGGCTGGACAGGCGGTAGGAGCTGACAAGGCCGGTTCGCGATTCATTGCGATCACCGATCCGGGATCGAAGATGCAGCACGTCGCCGAAGCCGACAAGTTCCGGCATATCTTCTACGGTTTGCCAAGCATCGGCGGACGTTATTCAGCGCTATCGGATTTCGGGCTGGTTCCGGCGGCGGTGATGGGCATTGACGTGGCCCGGTTCCTCGACCGCACCGAGGAGATGGTGCACGCCTGCGCTTCCTGCGTTCCGCTGGAAGAAAATCCCGGCCTGGTTCTCGGCACGATTCTGGGCGTCGCCGCCAGCAACGGTCGCGACAAGGTCACGATTGTGACTTCGCCCGAGATTCGCGATCTCGGCGCGTGGCTCGAGCAACTGATGGCTGAATCCACCGGCAAAGAAGGTCACGGCTTGATTCCGGTGGATCGCGAAGAATTGGGATCGCCCGCGGTCTATGGCAATGACCGCGTTTTCGCTTACTTGAAGCTGGCTTCGTCCACCAACAACTCCGCCGGACGCGAAACTCAACGCGCTCGAAACCGCGGGACATCCCGTAGTACGAATTTCTGTGGGCGACACTTACGATCTCGGCCAGGAATTCTTCCGCTGGGAAATCGCGACGGCGGTCGCCGGTTCGATTATCGGCATAAACGCCTTTAACCAGCCCGACGTCGAAGCCAGCAAAACCGCGACTCGCAACCTCACCAGTGCTTATGAAAAGACCGGCAGCCTGCCCGCGGAGCAACCGATTCTGCAGGCGGATGGAATCAAGCTCTTCACCGACGACGTGAATGCTGCGGCGCTGGCCAAAGCGGCGGGAAATGACAAGTCGCTCGGAGCTTACCTCAAGGCGCATCTCAACCGGCTTGGCGCGGGCGATTATTTCGCTTTGCTTGCGTATGTTCAAATGAACGAGGCGCACGAAAACCAACTGCAGGCGATTCGCCACAAAGTGCGCGATAAGAAAGTCGTCGCGACCTGCCTCGGCTTTGGCCCGCGTTTCCTGCACTCGACTGGCCAGGCCTACAAAGGCGGGCCGAACAGCGGCGTGTTTTTGCAAGTCACTTGCGATGACGCAACCGATCTTCCCGTGCCCGGACAGAAATATACTTTCGGCGTCGTGAAAGCGGCGCAGGCCCGCGGAGACTTCCAGGTGCTCGCGGAACGCAAGCGCCGGGCGTTGCGAGTGCATCTCGGGCCGGACGTTGCCGCCGGCCTGGCCAAGTTAGCAGCAGCAATCGAACAAGCGCTGGCTTAAAGCCGCGCACATTACGAGGAGCGAGACATGCAGCTAGGAATGGTTGGATTGGGAAAAATGGGCGCAAATATGACGCGCCGTCTTATGCGCGGCGGCCACCAGTTGGTCGTCTCCGACCTCAGTGCCGATAACGTCAAACATCTGGCGGGCGAAGGGGCGACTGCATCCTCGTCGTTGAACGATCTCGTCTCGAAGCTCAAAGCGCCGCGCGCGGTTTGGATCATGGTTCCTGCCGGCGACGCTACCGAGAAAACCGTGGTCGCACTGTCTGACATCCTCAGCGCCGGCGACACGATTATTGACGGCGGCAATTCGTATTTCAAAGACGACGTCCGCCGCTCCCAATTGTTAAGAAAGAAAAATATTCACTACGTCGATGTCGGCACCAGCGGCGGCGTCTGGGGCATCGATCGCGGATATTGCATGATGATCGGCGGGCCGGAGAAAATCGTCCGCGATCTCGACCCGATTTTTAAAACCCTTGCTCCCGGACGCGGCGATGTCCCACGCACTCCTGGTCGCGAAAAAATGTCAGGGACCGCCGAAGATGGTTATTTGTATTGCGGGCCATCGGGCGCAGGGCATTTTGTGAAAATGGTTCACAACGGCATTGAATATGGCTTGATGCAGGCCTACGCCGAGGGATTGGACATTTTCTTCAACGCCAACAGCAAGTCGCTTCCCGAAGAGCATCGCTACAATTTGAACCTTGCTGACATCACCGAGCTTTGGCGGCGGGGCAGTGTCGTCGGTTCCTGGCTGCTCGATCTCACGGCAATGGCGCTAGCGGAAAATGGCACGCTCTCCGAGTACACCGGCGTGGTGGCTGATTCCGGCGAGGGCCGATGGACGGTGATGGCGGCGATCGACGAAGCGGTACCCACAGAAGTTCTGTCGGCGGCGCTGTATACTCGTTTTCGTTCGCGCCAACAACACACGTTCGCGGAAAAAGTACTTTCGGCGATGCGGCAAAAATTTGGCGGTCATATCGAGCAGAAGACCGCCGCGGCCGATTAGCTCTGAGCATCCACGCAGTCTACGGAACAAAATTAGGGAGAAAATTTACGATGGCGGTTTCAACCATGCCTGAAGTTGCAGAACCGAGTGTCGGACGGCCCGGCGATCCCTGCGTGATGGTGATTTTTGGCGCGGGCGGCGATCTTACCCGCCGCAAGCTGATTCCCGCGCTCTACAATCTTGCATCCGCCAACCTGCTCTCCCGTGACTTTGCCGTCATCGGCATCTCGCATGAGTCGATGACCACCGAACAGTTCCGCGGCAAGTTCAAAGAAGACATCAAGGAGTTCGCCACCGGGCAACTCAACGATGAATTGACGGAGTGGTTCAACCAGCGTCTCTACTACTTGACGGGAGATTTCGGCGACTCCCAGACTTTTTCGAAGCTTCGCGACCTGCTGCAGCAGATGGATAAAGAACACGGCACCCAATGCAATTACTTCTACTACATGGCGGTCGCGCCGACGTTCTTCGCGCCCATCGTGCAGAAACTTGGCGAAGCAAATTTAGTGGCCAATGCCGAGGACCACTGGCGGCGCGTGATCATCGAAAAACCTTTTGGCCGCGACTTGGATTCGGCAAAAACGCTCAATAGTCAGCTGCTAGCGGTGTTGGGTGAAAAGCAGATTTACCGCATCGACCACTATCTCGGCAAAGAGACGGTGCAAAACATTTTGGCCTTCCGTTTCGCCAACGGCATTTTCGAGCCGATTTGGAACCGCCGCTACATCGATCACGTGCAAATCACAGTGGTCGAGACTGTGGGCGTCGAACAGCGCGGCGGGTACTACGATCAATCGGGCACGCTGCGCGATATGGTCCCGAACCACATTTTCCAGCTCATTTCTCTCACCGCGATGGAGCCGCCCATTTCCTTCCAGGCGGACGCGGTCCGCGATGAGCAGGCCAAGATTTTGCACGCGATCCAGCCGCTGAGTGCGGAAGATGTTTTGACGCGAACCGTCCGCGGCCAATACGGAGAAGGATTTGAAGGACAGAATCGGGTACCGGCCTATCGCTCTGAGCCCAAGGTCGCGCCCGACTCGAATACCGAAACTTTCGTCGCCATGAAGCTCAATATCGACAACTGGCGCTGGGCGGATGTGCCGTTCTATCTGCGGAACCGGCAAGCGCATGCCGGAGCGCCACACCGAAATCGCCATCCAGTTCCGGCGAGCGCCGTTTGTTTTGTTTCGTGACACGCCGGTGGAGCGGCTCACGCCCAACGTCCTCATCCTGAACATTCAGCCGGAAGAAGGAATTTCGTTGAGCTTCGGGGCGAAGATTCCCGGTCCGATCATGCGGCTGGGAAACGTCAACATGAGTTTCGCCTACTCCGATTATTTCGGTTCGTCGCCGAGCACCGGATACGAGCGCCTGCTGCACGATTGCATGATCGGCGATCAAACTTTGTTCCAGCGCGCCGACATGGTCGAAGCCGGATGGACTGTGGTCACGCCCGTGCTCGATGTGTGGAAGGCGCTGAAGCCGCGAAATTTCCCCAACTACGCCGCCGGCACCTGGGGACCGAAAGAAGCAGACGAGTTGTTGGGGCGGGACGGTCGGAGGTGGCGAGTGAACGGGAACTCCACCAGCCGATCCGTCTCGGCAACAGGGACAAAATCATCCTGAGATAAAAAACAGCCATGCTCAACCGGGCACGGGACATAGTTCGCAACGCGGGTCTTCTCCGTTGGTTTGCGGGCGCCTTCGCCTGCGCTCTGCTTGGGTCATGGTTGATTTCGTGTGGCGGCGGAAGTAGCGGCGCAGGCGGCTCCGCTTCACAGAATTCAGATCCTCCGGCATCCGGCCCAACTCCTCTCACCGCGAGCGACGTAACGAGTGTCGTGCAGAACGCGGTTGAATCCGTGAACGCGCCCATGGTGGTCGCAGTCGCCGACCGCGCCGGAAATATTCTGGCGATCTTCGACACTCCCGGTGCTCCTGCCACCACGATCGGCAATTTCAGCCAGGTAGAAGACTCGCATGAAGTCGCGGTCGCATTGGCGCGAACTGCTGCATTCTTCAGCAACGATCAGGCGCCGCTTTCCTCCCGCACGGTTCGATTCATCAGCGGAATTCACTTTCCACCGGGCGTTGCCGGCACTCCCAACGCTGATTTGTATGGCATCGAGAACACCAACCGCGGCTGCACGTTGAGCACGGATTTTCTGCCCGGGCAAACGCTGAATCCAGCGCGTTCGATCGATGGCTCCAAACCCGGACTTGGAATTCTGACGGGCAAAGCCGACGTTAACGACAGCAATCCGACTGCGGTCAACCCCGGCGGCGTCCCGCTATTCAAAGGCGGAGCGGTCGGGGGCGTCGGCGTCGTCAGTACTTCCGCAGCGATTGCGGAATACGCGGCTTTTATGGGAGCCACCAATGCCGGCCTTCTGCCCAGCGTCTCGCAACTTCCTCCGCCCGGAGTTGTAATCATCGGAGGTATTGCGCTTCCCTTCGTCAATCAGACGACGCAACCCCCCGGAACTTCGCCCGGAACATTTGCTGGAAGTTATCTCTCGGGGCATTCGCCCGTCGCAGGATCTTTGCCGCCGCAGAATTATCTGGTTGGCCCGAATGCCGGATCGAAGCTCTCGAAGGGCGACGTTGCAGAGATCATCGGCTATGCCGTTTCAACCGCAGAAACCACACGCGCGGTCATTCGTCTGCCTCCCGGCGTAAAAGCGCGCATGACGATTGCGGTAGCCGATCTCGACGGCACAATCCTCGGACTGTATCGCATGTCCGATGGAACGGTATTCAGCACGGACGTAGCTGCCAGCAAGGCGCGCAATGTGATCTGGTTCAGCACCACCGGTGTGCGCGACTTGCCCGGCGTGCCTTCCGGGACGGCCATAACCAATCGCACTGTCAGTTTTGGAGCGCAGCCGCTGTTTCCGCCGGGGATCGACGGCTCCGGGGACGGGCCGTTTTTCCAGGTGTACGTGAAAGACACGGCGAATCCCTGCACGCAAGGCTCCGAGCCGGGAACGCCGAACACTAACAACATGAGCGGGATTGTGTTTTTCCCCGGCAGTTTGCCGCTCTATCGCAATGGCGTGCTGGTGGGCGGATTGGGCGTGAGCGGAGACGGTGTGAGCCAAGACGACTTCGTAACCGCCGGCGCGGTCAATGCCGCTTGTGGATTTGGCCTTGCGGAGTACCGAGTTTTCAGGCGCCGGTGAGCATTCGCGCCGATAACGTTGTCATCCGCAACGTCCGTCTCCCCTATCTAAAATTCCCGCGCAATCCCACGGATTAGGTGCTCCGGAACAAGTTCCGTCAAGGCACCCGATGATAGGTAGTTGTTGACTTTCTGTGGTTTTGCGGGACAATGTTTCATCCAGTGGAACTGTAAGGATGAGTTCATGAAGATCGACCCGCCTAGCCTGGGTCCTTGGAGCAGATTTGTGTCCAACGAGAGTACTTTGCGGTTCCTGGCACGCATGGCTGTTGCGCTCTTACTCGCATCAGCTGCATTCGCCCAGAATGTAATCTCCACCATTGCGGGCGGCGGCAATCCGGTTCCTGGAAATGCGGCGGCGACAGCGTCGCTGGAAACCCCTTGGTCCGTGGTCGCGGATAACAGCGGTAATATCTACGTCAGTTCTGCCAACGGAGAGTACGTTTTTAAGATCAACACTACCAGCGGCAATCAAACCACGATTCTGGCGGGCACGGGATATTCGGGTTACGGCATCAGCGGAGCCAGCGCTCCTGCCACAAGTGCTGCCCTGACCTCTCCGTTAGGCCTCGCGCTCGATGGCTCTTACCAAAATCTCTACATCGCAGATGGCATCGCCGGCCACCACGTCTTCAAAGTCAATCTGACGTCCGGTGTGATGACGAATTTTGCAGGCAGCGCCAGCGCGGCGAATCCTTCGTCCGGTTTCGGCGGCTTTGCTGGCGACGGTGGGCCGGCCACTCAAGCTTTGTTGAACGTACCCGCAGCCGTGGCTGTGTACACCGACGGCACGGTATATATCGCCGACTCGGGAAATAATCGTATTCGCGCGGTCGCTCCCAATGGCACCATCTCTACTTTTGCCGGCAATGGCACGGCCTGCCCAGCCCCGCCAGCTTGCGGCGATAACGGCCCTCCCACGCAGGCCATGCTGAACAATCCAACTGGCGTTGCGGTGGACATTGCCGGCAATGTGTTTATCTCCGATACTCTGGATCAGGAAATCCGCGAAGTCGGCGCGACTTCAGGACTCATTACCACCGTGGCCGGAAATGGCGTTGCTTGCAACCCTGCAGGGTCAGCTTGCGGGGATGGCAATGCGGCCACGCTTGCCGGCCTGTACAAGCCAGCCGGCATATTCCTCGATGACATAGACGACATCTATATCGCCGACAATTACGACGCAAAGGTGCGTGAGGTCATTTCTGACGGCGGGACGATTTTCACCATAGCTGGCGATGGCGTTTACGGATACGGGGGAGATGGCCCGGCCACTTCTGTTTCCCTCTCGGCCCAACCGGCGTGTACGTGGATCCCTTCACCGAAAACTTGCTGATTGCCGAATCCGGGAGCAACCGGGTTCGAGTGATTATCAATGGCAACTTGACCACGATCGCCGGCGGTGGCACTGGCGGTGACGGCGCAGCTGCCTTGAACTCGGTCATCGGATTCCCTTCGGGGATCGCCTTGGATTCCGCTAATGATGAGTTCATTGTCGACAATGCGACCAGCCGCATCCGCGAAGTCGCAGCCGGCACGCAAATCATCACCACCGTTGCCGGCAACGGAACTGCCGGATACAGCGGCGACGACGGCCCGGCGACGCTGGCAGCCCTGAATGGCCCGAAGGGATTGCTGTCGACCGCACCAATGGCAACATGTTCATCGCCGACACCTTCACCGACGTTATTCGCACGGTACAAAACGGAGTCATTAGCACTTACGCCGGCCTTCCTTTCTTACCGTGTCTGCCTTCGACGGCGCAATGCGGGGACACTGGGATGGCCGCTGAGGCGAACCTCACTCAACCGGGATCAGTGGCGCTAGGATCTGGAACACTGGCTGGCGATGTAATCATTGCCGACACCGGTGATAACCGGATTCGATTGGTCAACAGCAACGGCAACATTTCCACCATCGCGGGGACAGGCAATTTCTGTGCAGTGCCCACGGCCGCCTGCGGCGACGGTGGCGCCGCCAACTTAGCGGATTTGTCATCCCCCAGCGGCGTGGCTGTCGATGCTGCTGGCGATATATTCATTGCCGATGCCGGCGACAATCGCATCCGCCGCGTCGACGCGACCACCCAGGTCATCACAACCGTCGCCTTCAATGGTCAAGCAACTTTTTCTGGCGACGGGGGCCCAGCGACAATGGCCAGCATGACCAACCCCGGTCAGGTTTTCGTAGACGCCGCCGGAAATCTCTTCATCGGCAGCAGCTATAACGAGGTGATTCGCCGAGTCGATGCCGCCACCGGCACGGTTGCATCCGTGGCTGGAAATCCGAAGCAGCCTCTGGTCTTCGGTTTCAGCGGGGATGGCGGGCCGGCGACCAGCGCCCTCCTGTTTCCCTTCGGTGTTGCCGTCAATAGCACTGGCGTCCTTTACATCGCCGATGCCGGCAACAATCGCATTCGCTCGCTCCAACTTTCTCCCACCACCACGCTTGCTCCAACCAGTCTGGATTTCGGCAAGCAGTCGGCGGGAATTGCGAGCGCGCCTCTGCCTGTCACTCTTACCAACACCGGCAGTGACGATCTTTTGATCGCCAGCATTGTGGATGCGAACGAGTTCTCTGAGACGAACAATTGTCCGATCGCGCCCAAGCCGCTTGCGCCGGGACAAGTTTGCACCATCAATATCAAGGTCACGCCCAATGGGACTGGAGTCGCAAACGACACTCTGACCATCACCGACAACGCTCCCGGCAGCCCGCACACAGTTCCGTTGACCGCAACCGGGCAGGATCCATTTCAGTTGACCACCAACTGCACCAGTCTCTCGGTCGTTCCCGGACAAAGCGCAATTTATAGCGTTTCGCTGGCTCCGGCCCAGGGCTTTACGCAGTCGGTGAAACTCGCTTGCACGGGAGCTCCGGCGTTGGCCGCGTGCAGTGTGAACCCGAGCAGCGTTACCCTGGACGGCGCGACCACGGTGCAAGCGCAAGTTACGGCGACTACGACGCCTGCCACATCTGGTCTTCTGAAATCCCCGTTGGGCGGGCGAGACAATCGCCTGGCCGCTGTCTTCGGGCTAGCGGGCATGGCGGGACTGGGCGCACTGGTCTTACTGCCGGGGAGCCGCCGCGCGAGGCAGGGACGCCGGCTGTGGGTGGTTCTCTTCTGCCTGTGCATGTTGTCCACGATGATGACAATCGCTTCCTGTGGCGGCGGAAGCGGCGGAGGAACAGATCCCCCGGGCACGGCAGCAGGCACCTATCCGCTAACGGTAACGGGAACGTTCCAATCGGCGACTGGCGGAACTTTTGTTCAGAGCGTCAGCTTTAATCTGGTCGTGCAGTAGTCGTAGGTCTTGCTGCAATAAGTCGAAACTCGTTCTGAAAATTTGGGAGGTGTCGGGTGGTGAGACGTTTTCTCGCGATCGTGCTTTCCATTTCGCTGGCCGGCTTGCCGGCGTTTGCTGCCGACCAGACCGCCGGACACATTACCGCGCTGATTCCTGCCGCCACTCGTAACACCCAACCGGCCCAGGCCCGCGACACGCTCTTGTGGAACGATCTGCTGCAGACTTCGTCCTCGGGACGCTTGCGCGCCGGATTGACCGATGGATCCATCCTCAGCCTCGGCTCCAGCAGCGAACTGCGCGTGGTCCAACACGATGCCGCCACCCAGCAGACCTCGATCGAACTGAACTATGGAAAACTGCGCAGCCGCGTGGTCAAAATCACTCAGCCCAACGGCAAGTACGAAGTGAAAACGCCAAACGCGGTGATTGGAGTGATCGGAACGGACTTTTACGTCGCCTACGAAAATAATATGACTACGGTCATCTGCTATTCCGGCCAGGTTACCGTCAGTTCGCTGGCTAACTCCAAGGTGGTGCAGAAATCGACGCATGCTACGTCCTCGGGCCAGCAGACCGTGCTTTCTCCGCAGCAGATGGTGGTCATTGGAACTCAGATTCCTCCGGCTGGCTTTGCGCCGGAATCGGAAGTCATCCAAACTTCGATGACGGAAACTAACCTCGCCGGAATCGGACTCGTGGCTGCGCACCCGCTGCTGATTCAGGGATTGTTGTTGGGCTTCGTGGCTGGAGCAGTGGGCACCGCCGTCGGCGTGGCCGCTTCGCACACCAATACATTCCATCCTCCCAGCGCCATTCCGCCGCCGGTAGTCTGCGGAGCCAACCCAAGGGCGAAGTGCGGCCAGTGAGCCTTTTTACTTGAGCGGAAGCAGCAAACTTCGGCGAAAGCTCATCCACTTCGCGCTGCGCCACGCCGATGCTGCCATCGCTTTCTTGGTGACCTCGCTCGGCTTGATATTGTTTGCTTTTGCCGGCATCGGCGGCAATCAGCGGGCCGGATTCGTATTCCTGCAGAACATCGAACAGCGCACGCTCGATCTGCGCTTTGCCCTTCGTGGAGCGCGCCCGCCAGATCCCCGCATCGTGATTGTCGGAGTGGATGAAAAAACCCTCCAGCACATCGGGACTTTCCCTCTGCCGCGCAGCGCCTACGCCCACCTCGTCGATAAATTGAAACAAGACGAAGCGCGCGTTATCGCCTTCGACTTCGCCTTTCCCACGCCGGAAAACAATCCTGGCGGAGAAATGTTGCATAAGCTGACACAGGAATTGGGCCGCTCGGCTTCTTCCTCGACGTTAAGCAAAATCCAGGCGCTCGAAAAAACCAACGATCCGGATGCCGATTTTGCCGCTGCGTTGAAAGCCAGCGGCAACGTCGTACTCGGACACATTCTTCTCGGCGCCGAAGCGGCAAAGATGGCCGATCCCAAACAAGCGGAAGCCTATTTCAATATCATCTGGGCCAAATCGTTTCCCCAGGCCCTCAAGGTGCAATCAGCGGGGCGCGATTTCAATCTCGGGCAAGCGTGGATCGAAAGTGGCGGCGCGGTGGCCCAGGGCGTCGAGGCTAACCTCGCAAGCCTGGCCGAAGCAGCGGCCTCCTACGGCTATCTCAATATCAGCTCCGACCCTGACGGCACCCTGCGTCGCGCCGTGCTAATGATTCGCTACCAGGACCAGGATTTCTTCCCACCGCTTGCACTGCAGATTTTGCGTGAGTACGAAAACATTCCCGACCAGGAAATTGCAGCATACATCTCGGAGAACGGGCTGGAGCGAATTCGCTTTGGCCGGCATGAGTTCCATCCCGCTCACGACGGAAGCGCGCTCATCAACTACTCCGGGCCTTATCGCACCTATCCTCATTACTCGATGTGGGATGTGCTAAGCGAATCGACGCCGCCGGGAACATTTCGCGGAAAGATGGTGATCGTCGGCGGAACAGCGCTGGGTTTTGGAGAGCTGCGCAACACGCCCTTTGAAAAGCGCGACAGCGGCTACATGGGCGTTGAGGTACACGCCAACATTCTCGACAACCTGCTGCATAGCGGCGAGCGTGGCCGGAGCTTTCTGGCCCGCGGCTTTCGCGAAGAACTTATTGACGCGGGTTTCATCCTGTTCTTCGGCCTGGGAGTTGGCGTGTGGTTCGGACGCAGCCGGCCGCTGGTGTCCACTTTGTCGGCACTCGCGCTGCTCGCCTTGTTCGGCTGGTTCAATTATTTCGCGTTTGCCGAGTGGGGCCGATGGCTCGGCTTCGTCATTCCCGCAGGTACGCTGGTGGTGAACTCCGCGGCCATTTCCAGCTATCGCGTGATCTTCGAAGAGCGAGAGAAGCGGCGGATTCGCAAGACGTTTTCACAGTATCTTTCGCCCGGCGTGATTGCGCTGATCGAAGAAGACCCGCAGAAATATATCCGTCCGGGCGGCGAAGTCAAAGAACTGACGGTAATGTTCAGCGACATCCGCGACTTCACCAGCTTGTCCGAAGGACTGACGCCAGACGAACTGGTGCATCTGCTGAACGAGTACCTCAGCGCCATGACTAGCGTGCTGTTCAAGAACCTGGGCACACTCGACAAATACATTGGCGACGCGATTATGGCCTTCTGGGGATCTCCTTATCCGCAGGCCGATCATGCTTTCCGGGCCTGCGCTTGTACCCTCGAAATGCAAGCTGCGCTGGAAGGACTGAACCGGAAGTGGACTGCAGAAGGACACCGGCGGATTTCGATTGGGATCGGCTTGAATACCGGCCCTGTCAATGTCGGCAACATGGGATCGGACAAGCGCCTCGCATGGACCGTCATGGGCGACAACGTCAATCTTTCTTCCCGCCTAGAAGGCATGACCAAGCAATATCGCTGCAAGGTGATCGTCAGCGAGAACACCTATCGCCAGGTGAATAGCCAATTCGTCTGCCGGGAAGTCGATAAGATTCGAGTGAAGGGCAAATCCCAACCGGTCACGATTTATGAATTAATGGGCCCGATGACGGAGCTCGCGCGCTACGAACCGCTGCTTTCAAAGTTCAACGCAGGCCTGGCCGCCTATCGCACCCAGGATTGGCGCAATGCCGCCGGAACACTCGGCCAACTGCTGGGCGAATTTCCCGAAGACGGCCCGACGCAAATTCTTTTGCAGCGCTGCCTCGAATTCCTGGAGGCGGCACCGGAAGAAAACTGGGACGGGGTGTATGTGATGAAGTCGAAGTGAGTCGAGACGTCAGGTGCCGGGAACAGGACTTGAACTTGAGCCGTTTAGCGGGCGTGAGCCTGCTGGCGAAATCCCGAGCGCAGCCGAGGGACCTCATTCTCCCAGCAATGCGGGGAAGAAACTGGTGCCGGGAACAGGACTTGAACTTGAGCCGTTTAGCGGGCGTGAGCCTGCTGGCGAAATCCCGAGCGCAGCCGAGGGACCTCATTCTCCCAGCAATGCGGGGAAGAAACTGGTGCCGGGAACAGGACTTGAACTTGAGCCGTTTAGCGGGCGTGAGCCTGCTGGCGAAATCCCGAGCGCAGCCGAGGGACCTCATTCTCCCAGCAATGCGGGGAAGAAACTGGTGCCGGGAACAGGACTTGAACCTGCACGCCTTTCGGCACTGGATCCTAAGTCCAGCGCGTCTGCCAATTCCGCCATCCCGGCCCGATCACAGGCTAACTGAAACTGTAGCTGTCCTGCCGGGCGATTTCAACCGAACATCCGTCACCGCTGGACGGCTTCGACGATGTTCCAGACCAGCGAAACAACCGTCAACACCAAACCCAGGAACAGAGCAGGAACCCCCAGCAGCGCGTAAAATCCGCCGGCTGAACCGTTGAACGACACGGAGCTGCTGTGAAAGGGAAATGCTCCACTGGCGTTCGCGCTCCCATTCCAGCCTGATCCCAAAATCATCAGGCCGATTAGCAGCAGAGAATTCGAGACAATGGTCAGCCATCGTGCATTCATTCGGGTGAATCCTCCTTGCAGTCCAGACAGATTCTAAATCACACCTTCGTCCACTTTCTTTCTGGCCATACTTGCCGCTACACTGAACCCCATGACTATTCCAAATCAGCCAAACATTAAACTGGTAAATGACGCCGATTACCGCGAGAATTACGCTAACAGCGTGCAGATACGCGTCAACGTATGGGATTTCTTTCTCGTCTTCGGTACGCTGCAACAGCAACACGAGACCCAGGTCGAGGTGAAAAATTTCCAGGGGATTTATTTGAGCCCGCAGCAGGCCAAAGCGCTTATGTCGATCTTGCAGCAGAACGTGGCGGGATATGAGAGCGCGTTCGGCGAGATTAAACTCGATCCGCGCATGGTAACGGCCGGCCCGATTCACTAACGGTGACGCCCGACCCCGACTCGCGCCGGTATCCGGCAGCGTTGCTTTTTGCGCTGCTCTTTCTGGCGATTTTCGTCCTGCACCTCCCTCTGCTGCGGTTGCCCAATTTCTGGGACGAAGCCGGATACTACGTGCCCGCCGCCCGCGACTTGCTGCTGAGCGGTTCCCTGATTCCATACTCCACGCCCTCGAATGCTCACCCACCGCTGGTTCTGGCGTATCTCGCCTTGGCGTGGAAGGTGCTCGGATTCGCGCCCGTCGTCACGCGTACGGCCATGCTGGGAATTGCGGCTTTGTGCCTGCTGGGATTGTTTCGCCTCGCTCAGCGAGTGGCGAACACAGAAGTCGCGCTGGCCTCGACCTTATGCACCGCAATTTACCCGGTCTTTTTTGCGCAGAGTTCGCTGGCGCAGGTAGACCTTGCAGCCGCAGGCTTCACGTTCTGGGGCCTGCTGGCGTATGTGGAAAATCGTCCAGCGGAAATGGCGTTATGGTTTTCGCTCGGAGTGCTCTCAAAAGAAACTGCGATTCTCGCGCCCGTGGCGCTTTTGGCTTGGGAGTTGATTAAGATGTGGCGGGACATAGGACGCAACCCGTCACGGAACAGCCGGCTGCTCGCACTTCTAGTCCCCCTCGTTCCGCTTATTCTCTGGTATGCCTATCATTTTCACCGGACTGGCTTCGTCTTCGGCAATCCGGAATTCCTTCGTTATAACGTGCAGACCACGATTCATCCCATGCGAATTCTGTTGGCTTTCGGGCTTCGCCTCTGGCAGGTGCTCGGCTACATGGGCATGTTTCTGCTCACACTGGCGGCGATTCTCGCGCTTTTGCGGCCTCCGGTCCGCGACAATGGGAACGAACGGACGAGGATCGCTCTCGATACGCAGTTTGCCTTCCTCGCCGTGATTCTTGCTTACGTCTTCGTAATGTCGGTGATCGGCGGGGCGGAACTGGCGCGCTACATGCTTCCCGCACTCCCGCTGGTCATTCTTATTTTCATTTCCACTCTGCGCCGCAGACTTCGTCGGTGGCGTGCGGCCGTGGCTATGGTCGCTCTCGGCTTTGCTGTTTCGCTGTTCGTCAATCCTAATTACGGATTTTCATTGGAAGACAATCTCGCCTACCGCGACTACATTCAACTGCACCAGCGCGCGGAAACTTTCCTGGAGGCGGGTTATCCCACTGCGCGGGTGCTGACCGCATGGCCGGCCAACGACGAGATAGGCCACCCTTACCTGGGCTACGTGACTCGTCCCATGAAGGTTTTGCGGATCGAAGATTTTACGATCGAGCAGTTGTCTGCGGCGGCGCAGATGCGATCTGATTTTGATCTTGCCCTCGTGTTCTCGACCAAGTATCAGCCGCCGCATCCCTGGTTTGAAAACTGGGCCCAATGGCAGCAGTGGAAGACCGAGTATTTTGGCTACCATCGCGATCTGCCGCCGTCAGCGGCGTCTCGAATCTTGGATGGGGAGGTTATCTACGAAGAATCTCGTGGCGGGCAGTGGGTGGGGATTGTCGCGCCTCGCGCTGAAAAGGCCCATCCAACATTCCCCTAAACAATAAAACAGGCGCGGGCAGAAGCCACGCCTGAAGAAATCCGCGAATGCGCGCTAGCGCCCGTAATACTTAGCGTTGCGCTCGGTAAACGCCTTCCACTTCTCCGGCAGATCATCCAGCGCAAAGATGGCCGACACCGGGCAGACGGGCACGCACGCCCCGCAGTCGATGCACTCGACTGGATCGATATAGAGCATCTCTTCTTCGGCGAACGCCGGCTCATCTTTTTTGGGATGAATGCAGTCCACCGGACAGGCGTCCACGCATGCAGTGTCCTTGGTGTTGATGCACGGTTCAGCGATTACATATGTCATAAGCTCTCAGTCTCCCTTAGCGGTGCAATCTAGATGAGAAACGTCATTCTAGCAAGAATCGCGGGTTGGCGTACAGATGGGCAAGGTACGCTGCGCTTGGTCGCCCGTTTTAGGAGAAGGGATTGACGACTTTCACTCCGAAATAGCTTTGACCGGGATTCAGGTCCATCCGACCATATCCGATTGCAGCCAGCTTTCTCCGCCGCAGCCACGATCATTCCATCATAGAAATGCAGCCGATACTTGGCGTGCACTTCCACTGCGCGCCGAACGATCTCGCCGTCCGGCTCGATCAATTGGATTGGACCGAATAGCGTCGAGGATCGCAGTCACACTCTCGGGACTCGCTGCGGGCGAGATTTTGTGCAACAGAACTGCGGCAAATTCCGCGATGACCTGGGTAGAGACTACGCCCGCTCCAGCAACCGCGGCTTGCAAAAGCTGCTGTGCTACGCGCTGTTTCTCCGGATCGCTGGCGTCGTAGGCGTACACCAGGACATTGCTATCGAGAAAATCTGGAACGGACATGCAAGTCCTCGCGTTTCCAGCTTCGCTTGCCCATGTGGAACTGGAATGTCTCAAAACTTCTTAGCAATGTTTCCCGCTCTCGCCGCCGCCTTCCTGACATTGTGCTTTCCTTTGTGAGCTGAATCAGGTAGTCGCGCAATAGTCCGGTTAGCGTGGTGTCGCGTTCGACTGCGATCTTGCGCGCTTCCTTGACCAATTTATCGTCAAGTGTCAGCGTGATGTTCATGCACCCATAATAAGGGAAACCCTTATTATGTGCAATCCAGAGCATAACCGCGGTCCAAAATAATCCATTGACAACAATATACTATGTTATACATTGTATATTGCATGACCGACCGCCATTCGGAAAATCCCGGCTCTGTCGACAAGTGGGAGGTCCAGCTCCGCAAAGGGTGCCTGGAACTGGCGATCCTGGCCAGTCTATGGGACGGGCGGCTCTATGGGCTGGAACTTCTGCGCGTACTGGAGCAGGAGTCCGATCTTGTGATCACCGAGGGGACCGTCTATCCCCTGCTCAGCCGCTTGCGGGCGGAAGGCTTGCTTGATGCAGAGTGGGTGGAAGCCGAGCTGGGACATCCGCGGAAATACTACCGCCTCAGCGCATCCGGCCGCCGGCGAGCGGTGGCCATGGCGCAGATATGGTCACGGTTCTCGGCCAATCTGGATGGTCTGCTCAATCCTTTGTTCAAAGAGGAGCGCTAACAATGGTTACACCGAACAACAAGATCGATGCGTACCTGCGGCAGATTCGCGCCGGACTTCGCGATCTTCCTGAAACAGAGATTGCCGACATTTTGAACGAGTTGCGCGTGCACATTGAGGAGAGCGCCGGGCCGACGGGAGTTGCGAACGAGGCCGCAATCGAATCTGCCCTGCGCTCACTCGGCCGCCCGGAACAGATTGCCGCTCAATACGTCGCCGAGAACCTTGGCTTGCGGGCGGAAAGCAGCCGCGCCCCGTGGACGGTGCTGCGCAGCCTGTTCTATTGGGCGACCTTGAGTGTGGAGGGCTTTGCCATATTCATGGTTTGCCTCATTGGCTACGCATTTGGCGCCTCTTTCTTTCTCGCCGCACTGATGAAGCCAATTCACCCGCAGGGAGTCGGTCTGTGGACGTCAAACGATCCGCATGTGTTCTCGCTGCATGTCGGGGGATTTTCCGGGCCGACGGGGCAGGAGCGGGAACTTCTCGGCTGGTGGCTGGTTCCCCTCGGTTGTTCGCTGGGCGGCGGAACGATTCTGCTGACTACGCAATTCGCCCTATGGGGATTGCGGAGGCTGAGAAAACCGCGATCCGCGCAATTAACCGCTCACTAGGCTCCTACGAGTTCCTCGCTCGGCTGATATTCGACAATGTACCCGGCCACTGCGCTGGCAGCCACAGTCAGCGGGCTCGCAAGATACATCTGCCCGGGCCCGCTGCGGCCGGGGAAATTCCTGTTCTGTGCGCTGATTACCACTTGCTCGGGCCGCGTGCTCACTCCCGGACCGGCGTTAATGCACGCCCCGCAACTGGGCTCGATCACCTTGGCGCCCGCCTTGGTAAAAATTTCCAGATATCCCTTGCGAACGCAATATTCGCGGGTTTCCTGCGATCCGAACTGGATGTAGAACAGCACCGAGTCCGACACCCGCTTGCCGTGTTTGAGCGCGTCGGCAAGTACCGCCGCGTACATATCCATGTCTTCATTCTTACCAGCAGTGCAGGTGCCGCCGTATGCCAGTTCAACCGGAACCGGCGTGTTCAGTTCGCGAATATACTTTCCGTTCCCCGGATCGCCCGGCGTGGCCACCATGGGCCTGATTTCGGCAGCATCCAGTTCGATCACATGCGCATATTGCGCATCGGGATCGCTGTAAAGGCCTTCGATCATGGCTTCGGCTTTCTTACGATCCATGCCGCGGCGCTCCACCAGGAAGTCGACCGCTTTTTTGTCCGGGGCCACAATGCCGGTGAATCCGCCGATCTCCGCCGCCATGTTGGTCATGGTCGCGCGCTCGTCGACGCTCAACTCTTCAATGGCCTCACCGGCGTACTCAATGACCTTCGCCAGCGCTTTGCCATGACGAACATAATCGAGGCTCAGAATTTTCAGAATGAAGTCCTTCGCCGTGACGTTGGGATGCCTCCTTCCGTGAATGACGACTTTGACCGACTCCGGAACACGGACGCGAACATCTTTCGTGATCCAGGAATTGAACACATCGGTCGTGCCGATGCCGAATGCCACACAGCCAATCGCGCCCACGTGCGGCGTGTGCGAATCGGAGCCGATGTTCAACTGCCCCGGCAAGGCGTAACTTTCGAGAACGATGGAGTGACAGATGCCTTCCGATCCCTTGCGGTCTTTAAGCTCGCCGTGCAGCTTGATTCCTTGCTTGGTGGCAAACTCCTGCTGCTTGAGTTTGAGATGGGTGGCCAGGTCGAGCAGCCCCAGCTTCTTCTTTTCTTCGGATAGAACTTCGTCGAGAAACGTCAGGTGATCGCGGAAAAATAAAATTGTCGAAGGATCGTTGACCTTGGCCTCTTTGCCCACGTAGTGCTCGAAGAAAATCGCGGCCATGGGGGTGACATATTCATGGCTGAAGCGAAGGTCGGCGCGGGCAAAGCCGGTATCGCCGGGTTTGACGTAAGATTGACTCGCACGGGCGGGGACGCCCGCGCCTACACTGGAACCATCCACGTGACGGGCAAAGATTTTCTCTGCCAGCGTCATCGGCCGCTTCTCGGTTTTTATCGGCGGAAGAAAAACCTTCTTCTGCAAACGGGCGACGTTGAACGGAAACAGGCCGCCGTATTCGATCACCTGGCGGGTAATCTCGTCCTCGCCTATGGTAAATTCCGTCAACCCGATCTCGGCGCCTGCGCGAATCCTATCGATCAGAGCAAAGTTGGTCGAAGTCAGCACGCCGAGGTTCTGGCAGTTCTGCTTGTAAATGCGCTCGATATTCTCAGCAATCACCACCTGAATTCCGGCGCACATCTCGGCGTAGGGAGATTGCTCGCGGCTCGAGCCTTTGCCGCGGCGTTTGCCGCTCACCGAGCAGACAAACCCTCCCTTCTTCACCTCACCCCGGCCAATCGGCGTCACTCCGCCAGTCTTCAGCCCAAGATAAGGAATCTCGCCCAGCGTCTCGTCAAAGTAAAAGCAGTAGTGAGCGGGAGTGATTTCGTCGGTCGAAATATCGTCGCGCAGCTTGGGATTGTTGGCGGGATTCTTCGTGTCCCAGGGCAGGTTTTCGCCGGCGAGCTGTCGCTTTATCAGTTCCGGGTCTTCCGTCAGAAAAAGAATGCGCCCGCTGAAACGCACTTTATCGGGCCGTTTGTCGATTTTTCGGTTAAGTAGCGAATCAATCAAGAGAAATCCCCCACTGATTCTATTGTATCTCGCAGGGTGAGAGGATTGCGGCCGTCCTACGGCCGATCTGGCGACCTGGTATTCGAGAGACAGTCAACAAGCGTTTTTAGTGATGCCCGTGTGCGCGGTCGTATTTCTCACCGGCCGGAATCGTCACCGCCAACCGGTTCTCCTTAGGTGCCAACGGGCACGTCGCATAAGGCGTAACCGAGCAGGGCGGATTGTAGGCATGGTTGAAGTCGAGCACGATGCTGCCATCCGTGACCGGCCCGGAATCAAGAAAGCGTCCGCCCGGATAGGTATCGGTTTTGCTGGTCAGGTCGTTGAACACAAAGAAATAGCCTTTGTCCGGGTTCTGCCCCCAGGACTTCAACCGGTACTCCTGACCGTTTAGCTTGAAGACGGCGGTCCCGGCAACCGGCGTGGGCGTCACATCCCCAAGCACGTTGGGAACCTGCACCGTCTCTTTTCCATCCGACGGAATCCAGGTCGCGGTGATTCGGTACGACAAATCCACGGGAAACAAAATCGGGCCGCGGTAGTTTTTCACCGCGTCGCTGTCAAGGTCCTTGAGGCGAATCCCGACGCGCTGGCCGCGCACAACTACAAAAAAGCGCAGGCTTCCCATGTCGATAACAGTCGGTTTCCCTGAAACATCGGCTTGCAGCTTGGATGTGTTTGCTGGCTGGCCATCGATCGAGGCACGAGCGTCGGGGCTGAACTTCCCCGTGACTTCATTTCCCTGCAGGACGAATGTGCCCGCGTGCGCCGGACCCTTGGGAAAAACCACCGCGTTCGCGGGATCGCTTCCAAAACTGTTCTCCCCCGGCTTCAACCAAAACAAGCCGGCAAGCGGCAGCCAGTTTTTCTTGAGGTCCTCGACCAACCCCGCTTTCCATTGCTCGTACGAGTGCTCATAGGCAGCATCGGGAGCGTTCGGTGGATTGCTGGCTGACCAAAGCGGGGTCACGAATAAGGCAAAAAGAAGAACGGCAATCGTCGATAAATTAATTTTGCGCATCATTTTTTGTACTCTTGCAAATTGGGCAGCGGTTCCAGTCCTTCGCCTCCCATAATCTGACCAAACTCGCGCAGCAGTGCATCGTGAACTAGTCCATTGCTGGCCAGAGTTTCGCGGCTGTTCAGTTGAAACGGGCCGCCGCCGAAATCCGTCACCTTGCCGCCAGCTTCTTCGACGATCAGCACGCCCGCCGCGGTGTCCCACGAATGCAGATTGAACTCCCAGAATCCGTCGAACCGCCCGCTAGCCACGCAACAGAGATCCAACGCCGCAGAACCCGCGCGCCGCACGCCATGGGTTCGCAAGGTGATCTGATGATAAAAAAAGATATTGGGATTCTTGTGGCGCTTGTGGCTGGGAAAGCCGGTGGCGACCAGGCACTCCGCCAGGTTCGCGATCTTCGATACTTGAATTCGCCGCTGATTCAGAGTTGCGCCGTTGCCCTTTCCGGCGGCGAATAATTCATCACGCGTTGGATCGAAAATCACTCCGGCGATGATTCGCCCTCTGTACTCGAGTGCCAGCGAAACGCAAAACACAGGGAAGCCGTGGGCAAAGTTGGTGGTGCCATCGAGCGGATCGACGTACCAGCGGAACTCGCTACCGGTATCCTGCAAGCCGCCTTCTTCTCCGAGAATGTCGTGCGACGGCCAATGCTGGCGAATACGCTCGCGGATCAATGCCTCGGACTTGCGGTCAGCGACCGTCACCAAGTCGGCGTCGCCCTTATATTCCACTTTCACGTGCTGGTGGAAATACTCCATCAGCAGCGCGCCTGCCTCACCAGCGATCTGGGCCATTGCAGGCAGAAAACTTTCGGGCGTGGAAGAATCAGAGTTCAAGTTATCACTAGGGAATTTGGATTACAGAGGAACTCACTTGCGCTTGCCGCCATCCTCGGAGATATAAACGATCTCGTGCTTGAAGATGAAAAGATTCGGCTGGTCCTTCTCGGGTGAGGCGAATCATGTTCTTGTCGTAATATTCAATCCAGCCCTGGAGCACTTCCCCGTCGGATAGCTTTACCGTAATCGGCTTTTTCTTTTCGCCCAACTGCTTCAGATAAGCCGCCTCTTCTGAAGTCTCCTCCGGAGGCGCGGCACCTTGGCTTTCGCCCGCCGCCTGCTCCTGGTTGAAATAAAGGCATACCCGACATTCTACACTGTGCCCATCTCCAGCTAGAACGAAACCTTCATCAGGAATTCGATCGCCCGTGGAGCGCCGAGTGCGAAGACGCCGCTTCCTAGTCCCAAACGATTGCTGGCCGGTTGCTGGCCCGAGGTACCATTCACGGATCCTACCGAACCATCCAGAATGCCGCTGAGCGGGTTATTGGCCCCATCAAAGTTCGCATAGTTGAAGACGTTGTAGAACGATGCGCCCGGCTCCAGCGTGACCCGGTCTTTTACGCGATACAGCCAGCTCAATTTCACGTCAAAAATCTTCAGCCATCCCATGTTTGCCTGGTTTGCAGGGGCGGGCTGAATGAAGGGCTGAACACCGCCGAGTCCTTGCAGTTGGTTCAAGGTGAACAAGCCGTTGTTGAGCAGCACCTGTCCGGCGGGAGTCGGCTGCCGCGCATCGGCCTGGTCGTAGGCTTGGATCGTGTTATTGATATTGCCGGCATTTACGCTGCGTCCGTAGGCGCCAATATTCGTCCCGGGGAGCAAATCGCCAGTGGGATAAATGACGCTGCCATCGCCCGAACCATCGCCCGTCACGTCGGTCGAAAAAATCCCACCCGGATTGCCCGATGTCGGCAGATAAAGCGTAACCGGCAGCGGGCTGTAGTAGTGCGTAATGATGCTCACACGAAACGACGCCGGCAGGTCTCCAGATACTGCCAAACGAAAACTGGTGTTTGCGATCCAGGCCGTTGAGCAGATGAAATGCGTGGGATCGTTATTGTCCACGGCGTTGTTGATAAAGTCGCTGTCGGTGGAGGTGGAAACGTAGCGCGAAAACGAATAGGCAATTTGGAAGTTGAGATTTCTTATCCAGTGCGCCGGATGGGCAACGTTATCGACCAGCTTCATTTGCAGCCCGTTGTAAACTGCACGGCCGGCGGGAAACAGCATCTGGTTCGTGCCCAGATTTGGATTGATTCCTGGAAACGCCGCCGTGGGACACGGGCCGCCGCCACAGAGAAAATTCCCGGAATCCAAACCGTTTGATGCAAAGTCCGCAATGGTCGCCGGCTGATTGTAGCCAGCGGCGCCAGTTTCGGGATTGTCCGGACAGTTGGAAATCGCCATATTGATGGTGGCGACGCCGCAGTTCGCCAACGTCGTTGCAATCGCAGTTTTGGCGTTGGCCAGATTGAAGAATCTTGCGTCGCCTACGTGATTCACGTCGATTGCAAGCAATGTATGCGTCTCGACGTTGCGCACGAAATCCGCCGACAAGACCAGGCCCGGTCGAAATTCATGCTGCAGCCCAAAATTCATCTGCACCGAGCGCGGAGTCTGGTAGTTAGGAGCGAAGAGATCTGTCGCGGTTCCGTTGGTGGTTGAAGTCAACGTATTGCCGATGAATCCGGGATTCGACGCTGCTCCGGAGGCAGCGGTAGCCGCCTGATATTGCCCTTGAATCGCAGCGATCGCGGATGCGACCTGCCCAATCGGCTGACCGCAAATATTCGCCGGATTTATCACCGTGCTGGTTCCCGGCAACGTGAAAGTTTGCGGACTGCCTCCGCTACACAGTTGCTGCGTCAGCAGGAAAAGTCCCGAGGAAAGCCGCGCCGGCCGGTCGAAGAGCTGATTGTTCCAAATATTATTCTCGTAGAAGAGCCCGATCCCGGCGCGAAACACCGTTTTGCCTTTCTTTGAAGGGTCCCACGCGATTCCCAGCTGCGGCCCAAAATTCTGATTGGGCTGACGGGCACCGATTTCCCAGGCCGGAGCCCCAAAGATCAAGAATGTTTCCCGTGCATGGAGTGCCAGCCGCGGCCAGCGGAGCCGCAAGAGAGGGATCAAGTTCGGAGCACGGAATCGGAGCGATGTCGCTGTCGGTGCGTCCGGTGTCGCGCTGATAGCGGAGTCCGTAGATCAGCGTTAGGTTCGGCTTCAGCTTCCAGGAATCGCCAAAATAAAGCAGCAGACGATTGTCCGGGCCCTGTCCTCCGCCCGGAAGCCCAAATGCCGGCAGCTCGGAGGAGAATCCCTGACCATTGCCGAGGATCACGTTATTCGCCGGGTAGGTCAGCGGATTGGCCGGGTTGCAAAACGATACGCCCGCGCAGTCAGTTAGCGCTGCATTCACCGCCGGCGCCAGGCTCAGGAAGGCCGCAGAACCGCCCTCGTGAATGTGATTGTAGGCAACGCCATAGCGCAGAATGTGGGACTTGTACGGACGGCTGCCATCGTATTTGTATTCGTGATTGCTCTGAATGGTCACCTGCGGCGCAAGAAAATTCGGGCCAGAGCAGAACGCATCCAAACCCGGCGTCAAACAGAAAGGATCGTTGCCGATGGCCAGTTCAATCTGCGGAGCGGGATTGAAGATGTCACTTCCGGTGACAGCATCCGTAATGTTGTTGCGGAACTTCATGTAGCCGAGGCGAATGCTGTGGGTGTAAACCCCGGTGGTGAAATCCAGTCCGATCGCGTGCACCGGGTTGTGGTTCACGTTATTGAACGGCTGAAAAGTATTGGGAAGATACGCCGCTACATCCTTATTGTCGTCGTAAGTAAAGCGATAAAAGAAATGATAGTTGCTGGGCTTGATCTGCCAGTCCAGCCGTCCCGAGGCCTCGGTTTCGTGGAACGGAGAATCGAAAAATCCCGAGAGAGAATCAAACGGCGCCGAAGGAATAACGGGCGCATTCAGCCCTTGCTGCGTGCGCTCGGCCGCCACGAAGACGAATAGTTTGTCTTTGACGATCGGGCCGCCGAAGTTTCCGCCGTATTGATTGCGTTGGAAATAAGTGTCCGTTCCGCCGGGCAGGTTCGCGGCCACGCTGTGATCGCGGAACTGATCGTACGCTTCTCCGTGAAAATCGTTGGTGCCCGAGCGCGTGACCACATTCACCGCGCCGGAGGAAGTCAACTCGGTCGAAAGATCCAGAGACGACTGCTCGATCTGAAACTCCTGGATGGCGCCGGCAGGAAAGTTTTGGGTCGTAGTTCCAACTTCCTCGTCGCTCACGTCGACGCCGTCCACTTCAATGCGGGCGGTGCGGCCGTATCGGCCACCGAAAGAAATTGAGGAAAATCCATTCTTCGTCGGATCAAAGTTGCCACCGTCTTGAATTTGCACGCCGGGCTCAAGCTGGGCGAGATCGAGAAAATTGCGTCCGTTGATGGGCAGGTTCTCGATCTGCTGCGTAGTCAAAACACCCTGCACGGTGGCCTGCTCGGTATTCACCTGCGCGCCCGTGGCTTTCACTTCCACTACCTGGCTTTGTTGGCCGACCTGCATGGTCACGTTGCCGGCAGTCGTGACGCCGACCTGAACGGTGAGTGGCAATTCCGTCGTTTTGAAGCCGGTGGCTTCCACTCGCACGACGTATTGAGCGGGAGTCAACGAGCCGGAGGTGTAGGCGCCGGCAGCGGTGGTCGTAACTTGAACCACACGTCCCGTGGCTTTATTCGTGATTGTGATTTTTGCCCCGGGCAGGACTGCGCCGCTCTGGTCGCGCACCGTACCCTGAATACTGCCGCTGGAAATGGTCGTCTGCGCAAACATCTGGCTTGAAGAGAGGCCCACCACAACCCCAAACCACACGACTGACGCGAGGAGACGGAGAATGCATCGCATGCCGCTTTCCTTTCAGCTTCCAGAAAATCAGGGTGTCCGATATTTATAGCACAGGAAAATTATTCGACTGGAGAACATTCACGAACACCAACAGGCTAGAAGCTCGACTTAGTGGTGTAGTAACCGGCGCGGTGGTGCACGTTGTAGGGGGAATTGCCGCTATCGACATTCACCTGAATGCGGCGGAAATCCGAATTCGAAAGCCGCTGCGACGGATAATAAGCCAACAAATATTGAGTGCGCAGTTCGTCGCTGATCTTGCGGAACGCCTCGTCGAGTTGCGTGCACCGAAGTCGCGTAGTAATATTTTCCGCCGGTATCCTCGGAAAGTTGAATCAACGCGTGTTCGCCGCCGGTGTCGCGTCCGGCGCTGGCTTCGATGGGAACGTCGATGATGCTATAGACAATGGCTTCCGCTTCCTGTGCGGCGCGCAGGGCTTCTTTATAGTCGACTGTACTCACGGTATCGCCACCATCGGTGATTACAACGATCACTTTTCTCCCCTGCCGCTTTTCGAGCGCCTGCGAACCGAGATAAAGCGCGTCGTAGAGAGCGGTCGCCGCTCCCAGTCGAGGATGGTCAATGCCGTGGTCGATCGCCTTCAAGTCCGAGGTAAACGGAACGATCTCGTTCACCGTCTCACTGAATTCATAAAGTGCCAGTCCGTCGACCGGCCGCAGGATCGTGTGCGCAAAACGCCGCGCCGAACTTAATTCCAGTGCCATATCTTTGCGTGTGCTGAGGCTAGTGTCGATATCCATCACAATCGACAGCGGCAACGCCGACTCCTTATCGAAAACGGAGATCGTCTGCGCCTTGCCGTCTTCGAGCAAGTCGAAATCTTCTTTCTTCAGCCCTCCCACCGGAGCGCCGTGATCGTCGGTCACCGTCACGAAGACGTTCACCAGCTTGACGTTGACCTTGATGTCGGAACCCTGATCGGGAGACTTTGCGGAGGACGACGGAGCCGGCTTCCCGCTACCGCCTGAGGCCCACGGCGGCTTTGGCACTTGCGCGCCACAGAGCGTCACTGCTGCAACCAGCAGCTCGGCTGTAACTAAAAAGAAGAGAAGTTTTCGCATGAAAGAGGCATAAAGCCCATTAGTTGGATGCCGGCCGTGTGGAATTGCTGCCTCCTGTGACCGGAATCTCGGTTGGAAACGGTTCGCCATCGGCCCAGACTGCACCGTCCTCGAAGTATTCTTTTTTCCAGATGGGCACGGTGCGCTTCAAAGCGTCAATCAGCCAGTGGCAGGCCTTGAAAGCCACTGTGCGATGCGCCGACGCCACCACAATCGCAACGCTGGTTTCGCCGATTTGCAAGCGTCCGATCCGGTGGACGATCGCGACATCTCGAACCTGGAACTTGCAGAGCGCCTCTTCCGCGAGGGCCTCCATCTCCTTGACTGCCATCGCAGGATAGGCATCGTAATCGAGAAACAAAGTGCGGCGTCCGCGGCTGTGGTTTCTGACTACGCCTTCAAACACCACCGTTGCGCCATCTTCCGGCTGCTTGATTCTCTCGAGCAGCGCGTGCGTATCGATTTTCTCAGTCACCAAAATCGCCCGTGAGTGAGCGGTTTTTTCGTCCGAGCCCCCGCTGACCGGTGGCAGAAGCGCCACTTCGTCTCCCGATTTCAGACTAGACTCCCGCCGAGCGTATTCCTGATTAACTGAAACCGCGATGCACGATAGATGGTCAACCAGCCGCGGGATTTGTTCCTGCAAATGACTGAGCAGGTCGTTCACCTTCGCAGATTCAGGCAAGTCGAGCAAGTCACTGTTTTGCCCGGCAACATCTCTGAGTACTCCAAAGAAGAGAACGCGGATCTGCATAGAAAATCCAACGGATACCTGCATCCAGTGTATCGCGTAACGCCAGCGCAAACCCCAAACAGCAATGCCAGTCCCCGAAGGAACTGGCATTTTCTGCACTGCCGGACCCTACTTATGCGGCGGCCGTTCCTCTGGATGCGACTGCCCTTTGGGAGCGGAAGCCGGGGGACGCTGTTGTTGCCACTTCTGGAATTTCTGCTCCTCGCTACGTTGCTGCTCTGGATGTTCTTGCACCGGCGGAGCCGTCCTCACTAAAGAATGACTGGTCGCTGCACTGGGCGGGCGCGGCACATTCCCCGGCTGCGGCCTCGCAGCTTGCGCGCGCTGCGGCGGTTGCGGCTGCGCATTTTCTTCCCGCGGCGGAGTTTCCTGCTCCTCCAGCCGCGGATTCACTGGTTGCGCCGCGCGATTCGGTTGCGGATTGCCCAGCCGCTGCGGCGTTCCCGGCGTTTCAGTCTTCACACTATTCGCTGCCGCACGCTGTTCAAACGGCCCGCGCGGAGCCGGAGGAGTGCGCGTTGCGACCACCTGACGATTTGCTATTGCGGCTGGCGGCCGCGCGGTAGCCGGACGGCCCGCGCCCAGCACGCTCTGGCGCGCCGGCTGCACTGGAATGTCGCGGCTCACTGGCGCATTCGCCAGGGTCTTCTCGTCTACGTGCACAATATTTCCCTGCACTGGCCGCGCGTTGGCAAAAGTATCGTGCGAGACCGCCGTCACCGCGCTGGGAACTCGCTGGTTCACGTAAGTGATGCGGTTCACCGTGGTGTTGTTGTTGATGATTGTCCGATTGTAAACATTCGTGACCTGCGTGACCGATACTCGCGTGTTGGTAATATTGACGCTGTTCACATAACCCGGGCTGGTGCGATACCACGGTACGAATACTTCGTGCGGAGCCAGCGGGAACCACGCCACTGCCAGTCCCGATGCCGACTCCGAAGCTAAATCCAGCGCCGCCGACGAACGCCACGAAAGCTGGCGCGTAAACCGGCCGAACGCATAATCGGTCCCGGCACCCAGCACCATGCGCCGCCAACGAACGCCCACCGTCCATAGTGGAAGGGAGCAAATCCCCAGGGCTCGTCTTCCACCCAGGTCCATCCCCACGGGCCAACCCACACCCAATGTCCGAAGCGATATGGCGCCCATCCGACGGCTACGCCGACTGGCGTCCATACCGGTCCGTAATCCGCTGCATAATGCCATTGGCCGTATTCATCCAAGTCCTCGGCGCCGGTCATCTCCGGCGAAATATAGTCGGACGATTGCGTGCGTGTCTTCGTGATCGTCGCGACCGAATGCCCACTGATCAAAGTCATCGGCTTGAGGAATCTGGCCGATCTCGTGGTCCAGTTGGTCCGTCCCAGTGAAACTCGCTCGCTGGCCCGCCACCACGGTATAAGACGAGCCTCCGCCGGTCACCTCACCACGCCCTTTCCAGATCGTGATGTCCGATTCGCTCCCGTCCGTATTTACGTCGATCCGGTACTCGCCCGGCCGCTGGACCACGAACGCCTCATTCGGCGTATCGATTTCGAAGTGGTCTTCATCGTCCAAATGCCGTACCCGCACGATCAGCGATCCCAACGACAGCCGCAACTGCGTCGTGTGATCGTCGAGATCCAGGAAGGTCAAGCTGGTTTGCGCATCCATCCTCAGCGAAGTCGAGCCGACCTGTATGTCGGCCCGCGAATCTTTGTCCGCCCAGATGTTGTCGCCGGTGGTGAGCGGACGGTTGGAAACTGCCTGTACCCAGTCGCCCTGACCGCCAGGCTGAAATGAAACCGAGCCGACCGATTCGTGCAGCCGTGCCACACGGCTCGGAGGGTCCTGCGCCGGAGGTTGTCCTTGATCGCCCGGTGCCGCCGGCGGCCCCTGAGCCGGGTCCTGATCCGGGGTTTGCACCTGTTCCTGGTTCGGCGGCTGGTCCTGCGCCATCAATCGTTGCGGGGCCTGCAGCAGCAGCAAAATCGCTGCTAGAACGATGCCGGCGGCCAAGACTTTTGCTGTCTTCATTCGCATTTCGCCTCGTTGCGGTTCCCAACTACACCGCTCGGTTTCTTCAAAACCTCGTCAGATGATTAAACCCTTCTCTGCCCAATAAGTTTTTAAGCTGATCTTCGATGCAACTCGGGATGCATTAACTATAGCCCACAGAAAAACATGCCAGCGCCGCTTATTGCGCTGGCATGTGTGAACTAAACAGGTTCGGTTAAGCGACCGGCTGTTCGCTGAGCACCTTTTCCCGTTCCTCAACATCCTGTTTTTCTTCGTGCAGGGTTTGAGGCAGGGCGATCTCCAGCACCTCGCTAATTGACTTCACGTAGTGCATAGTGACGTTTTCCAACTGCTCCAGCGTGAGGTCTTCTTCGACGTTCGTCTTGTTTTCCGCCGGAAGAATCACATCGCGGACCCCCGCCCGCTTGGCGGCCAATACTTTCTCCTTCACGCCGCCGATCGGGAGGACGTTTCCGCTCAGTGTGATCTCTCCAGTCATCGCCAGCAGCGGCCGCACCGGGCGATTGGTCAGCAACGACACCAGCGCGGTCACAATCGTCACCCCGGCCGACGGGCCGTCTTTCGGAATCGCTCCCGCAGGCACGTGGATATGAATGTCGTGCTTCTCGAAGAAGTCTTCGGGAATGCCCAGGTCCTCGGCGTTCGAGCGCACCCAGCTCAGGCCCGCTTGCATGGATTCGCGCATCACGTCCTGAATCTGACCGGTAATGGTGAATCCGCCTTTGCCCTTCATGGTGCTGGCTTCGACGAACAGAATGTCGCCGCCCGAAGGCGTCCACGCTAAACCGACCACCACACCGGCGCGCCTGGTCCGCTCTGCAATCTCGCCTTCGCTGCGAATCTTGATGCCACCCAGAAATTCTTGAATGATTTCTGTCGTGACCACCAACTTCTCCGACTTCCCTTCCGCCAAACGGCGCGCCTGCTTGCGGCAAATCGTGCCGATGTTCCGTTCCAGATTGCGAACTCCCGCTTCCCGCGTGTAGTGCCGAATAATGTTGCTCACAGATTCTTCGGGAAACTCGATCTGCTCTTTCGTGATTCCGTTTTCTTCAATCTGCCGCGGAATCAGGTACTGGAACGCGATGTGGATCTTCTCTTCTTCCGTGTATCCCTGAAGTTCGATGATCTCCATGCGGTCGCGCAATGGCTCGGCAATCGGATCGAGCATGTTCGCCGTCGTGATAAAAAGCACCTTCGACAAATCGAAGGGCACGTCGAGGTAATTGTCGCGGAAGGTTGCGTTCTGCTCGGGATCGAGCGCTTCCAGCAATGCCGATCCCGGGTCGCCGCGGAAGTCGCGCCCGACTTTGTCGATTTCATCCAGCATGAAAACCGGGTCTTTCGTTTCCGCCCGGCGAATTCCCTGGATGATTTGTCCCGGTAAAGCGCCGATATAGGTGCGGCGATGGCCGCGAATTTCTGCCTCGTCGTGAACCCCGCCCAACGATAAGCGGACGAATTTGCGTCCCAGCGCGCGGGCGATCGATTTCCCCAGCGAAGTCTTGCCGACGCCCGGAGGTCCCACAAAGCAGAGAATTGGCCCCTTCATCGTCGGCTTTAGCCGCCGGACGGAAAGATAATCGAGAATGCGGTCTTTGACTTTCTTCAGATCGTAGTGGTCCGTATCCAGGACTTCTTTCGCCTTCAAGATGTCGACGTCGCCGCCCGAGGTCTTTGCCCAGGGCAATACAGCCAGCCACTCGATGTAATTTCTCGTGACCGAATAATCGGCCGCCATCGGCGACATGCGCGCAAGCCGGCCCAGCTCCTTCAGCGCTTCCTTCTTGACTTCGTCCGGCATGCCGGCCGACTCGATTTTCTGCCGCAACTCTTCGGTATCGCGCTGGCCTTCATCCTGCTCGCCCAGTTCCTTCTGGATCGCTTTCATTTGCTCGCGCAAATAGTATTCGCGCTGGGTCTGCTGAACCCGATCCTGCACCTCAGACTGGATCTTGTTGCGCAGCTGCTGGACTTCCAGTTCCTTGGCCAGGTGCTGGTTGATTTTTTCCAGACGCACCCGCACATCGGTAGTTTCAAGTGCGTCCTGTTTGTCAGGCGTCGAGAGCGACGGCAGCGAGGAGGCGATGAAATCCACCAGCCGCCCTGGCTCTTCAATGTTCATCGCGACGGTGGAGAGCTCATCCGACAAAGTGGGCGAACCCGCCACAATCTGCTGGAACAGAGTCAGCACGTTGCGTTGCAGCGCTTCCACCTCAGAACTCTTGGGCGGAATCGCTTCCGGAATGGTCGAAATCTCTGCCCGCATGAAGGGCGTCAGTTGCGCGAATTCTCCCAGCCGCACCCGCTCCAAGCCCTCCGCAAAAACAAAGAGGCTCTGGTTGGGCATTTTTACGACTTTGTGGACAATTGCCAGCGTTCCCACCGTGTAGAGATCGGCCGGCTGGGGTGCGTCCACGCGAGCCTCGCGCTGCGCCACCACCACGATGGTCTTGTCCTCACCCAGCGAATTGATCAGCTGAACCGAGCTTTCCCGGCCCACTGTCAGCGGCAGTACCGCGTGGGGGAACAGAACCGTGTCTCGTACGGGAAGAATCGGGAGCGCCCGCTTGTCTTCGTTCGCCGTATCTTTGTTTGCCGTATCTTTATGATTTTGTTCAGTACGTGTTGCCATTTTTCACCTTGAGTATAACCTGCTCAACTTTCGATGACGCTGGGGCCTCAAAGGATGCAAACCTCTCTTTTTAGGGCGGTTGGATTCTAAACCTTCCGGCCTCGATTTGCACCACCCCAAAGTACCGTCCCCGATACCTTACGAAGCCGAAGCGCCCAGACCTTCGACCTATATCGGCAACGCTTCAAAGCCAGGACGACTGCATCGATTCACGCCGCGCGATAAATCCCGAGGACTTTAACTTGGTCGGTCACTGACTTTAGCTCCAGTAATGCGCTTCTGGAAATGCGGTCATCGCCGCGGAGAAAATCCGCGAAAAAACTATACTCCCAGGGTCGTCCGCGGATCGGCCGAGATTCGATTTTGCTCAGGCTGATCCCGCGCTCCGCAAATATGCCCAGCGCCCGATGCAACGCGCCCGGCACATTTTTTACGATGAATGCAATCGACGTCTTGTTGGCCGCGGCGTCAAAGCGTCGGCTTCTGCCCACCAGAAAGAAGCGGGTAAAGTTTCGCTTATCGTCTTCGATCCCGACCGCCAGGATCTTCCCTTTGTAAACTCCCGCGGCCTGACGTCCGGCGATGGCTGCGGCGTCGGACATACCGGAATCGATCACATGCCTCACGCTGCCAGCTGTGTCGTAAAAAGGGATGGGATCAATCTTCTTATGATCGCGAAAGAAGTTGCGGCACTGGTCGAGGGCCACGGGATGGGAATAGACGCGGCGCACACTCGCCAGGCGCACTCCCGGCGCAGCAATGAGATTGTGAACAATCCGCAGGAGGAACTCCCGGTGTACGAACAGATTGTGCGCCAGCAACAGGTCCAGATGTTCGGCAACCGAACCGGCGAGCGAATTCTCGATTGGTATCACCGCAGCCGCGACTCGCCCTCGCTCTACCAGGTCGAACACTTCGGCTGAGCGGGCGCAGGGGACAATGCTGCACCGCTTTACCATCTTCAGCGCGGCCTGATGGCTGAACGATCCCACTTCGCCCTGAATCGCAATCTTCATCAGCTGGCCTCGAGCTTGGGCTGGAAGAGCTCTTTGGCCAGCAGCAACGCATCCACGCCATTCGAATAGTAGCGGGGAACGGCCTTCATTACGTGATAGCCGTGGCGTTTGTAGAACGACAGCGCTGATAGATTGTCTACCGCGGTTTCGAGCATGATCGTCCCGCAGCCTTGCGATCGCAGACGTTCCTCCGCCGCCGACAGCAACTTTGACCCAATCCCAAAACGCCTCGCCGCGGGAAGCACATCAATGCTGATCACGTGCCCGACGGCTTTACGATTCGCCTCGGCCACAATGAAGCCAACAATTTCGGAACCGGACTTCTTTTCTGGCAAGACTCTTTCGGCGATTATCGTGAACGAGCCCTTCCTGCGAATGTAAATCGCCAGTTCACGTCGCGAATAGGCAATTCCCGGCACAAAACACTCCTGATCAATGCGCCACAGGGTGTCGAAATCTTGGGGCCGGAAGTCGCGCAGGGGTAATTCCACGTGGTTATTGTAGTCGCCGCTCCGGCTTTCTCCATGACAGGAAAATGCTTATGCGGCTGTGTAAAACCTTGAAGGAAACAGTTGCCTCAGTTGCACCCTTCGACGTAACATTCGCATCAGAGGGTGGTGGTGGGGCGCTTTATCCTGATTGACGTGGTGGTCGCGGCTTTCATGGCAGGCCTGTGGTATTTCCTGTTCAGCCGCTTTAACCGGCGCCGGGGCGCCAATGCCCTGCGCTGGGTCGAGGCCGCGTGCGCCAGCCGCGCCCGAATCGTGGAAGCGCGCTGGTTCGGGGCCTCACACCTGCAAGCCCATCTTCGTTTTGCCGCTCACTGGTTCGATAATGCCAAGGTAACCATCTCGCTGATGCCCCGTCATCTGCCGATTCAATGGGCGCTGAGCAGTTACCACAAGCAGAAAGAGACTCTTACTTTCGAAGCCGATCTGGATTACGCTCCCGGGCTTCGGCTGGAGATTTTCCGCCATCGCTGGACGACCCACGGCAACCTGAAACTCGCCGACGCTTCGCGCAGTTGGTCTGTCTCACGCCCCAGCCCTGTTTTGTTGACCACATCCACAAATTGGCAGCGCGAACTTCCGCCGATCGTGAATGCGCTGATGACTTCCGGCGGGCACAATCTCGTGAGCGTTCGCTTCGGACCGAATTCTCCTCACCTCGCCGCGACCATTGATCTGGACGCGCTCTCCGGCGAAGAAGCGGCAGCTGGATTCTTAGGCGTGCTGCGCGATTTGGCGGCAGGCGCGTCGGCGTCAAGACAGTAGCGCCTGGCACGCTTCGCCCCTTGTCATCCTGACAGCCCGCGCTTTTCTTCGCGGGCGGAAGGATCTCAGTCTGCACGAATTGGGGCTTTCCGCGTACGCGTCTTAGGGAGTGCGGAGCGATGCGTTGGTCTGAATCAAAAAGCAGATTCCTCACCGCTGAAGCGGTTCGGAATCACAATGAACACGGGGCCGGAGTGCGGCCCAGCGCCTAGCTTTCCGGTTCCGCCACAAATCTATATCCCACCCCCCGCACCGTCAGCAGGTGCTCGGGTTTCGCGGCATCGTCCTCAATGTAGCGTCTCAGGCGAACGATGAAATTATCGATGGCGCGCGTGTCGGTGTCTTCATGAAGGCCCCAAACTTCTTCGAGAATCGCCTTGCGCGACACCGCCTGGCCGCGGTTGCGGACCAGGTAGCGCAATAAATCTGCTTCCATCAAGGTGAGCTGAATGGGGCTTTCGTTGACTCTCAGTTCCAGCTTTCCAAAATCGATGACCCGACCGTCGAACTCGAACTGAGCATTTTCCGTTTCGCCCTCCACCGAGGGCTTTGAGGCAGGTGCAGACGCGCCGAGCTGTGCCCACTGCCGACGCCGCAACAGCCCTTGCAGTCGGGCAAGGAGAATTGGCAACTCGAATGGTTTGGGAAGGTAATCGTCGGCGCCAGAAGCAAAGCCTTTCAACACATCTTCCGGACGCCCGCGCGCCGTCAACATTAACACCGGTACAAAATTGTGCGCCGCACGTAGCTCGGCCGCCACGGCAAAACCATCGCGGCCGGGCAGCATGACATCGAGCACCACTGCATCGAAATCTTTGCGCTTTGCAGCTTGGCGCTTACCTTGAGCGCCTCCCGCATGCGGTCCCAGCAAGCGATCCAGCGCGTCTTCCCCGTCGCCGACAACTTCCACCGAGTGGCCTTCCGCCTCGAGATTAAATTGCAGCCCCTTGGCCAGGTGCGCCTCATCCTCGACGATCAAAACGCGGCTCACGCGCTCTTCTCCGGCGAGGCACTGCGCGGCAGCTCCAGGACGACGGTCGTTCCCATTCCTTCTCCCGGGCTCTGCGCGAACACCCGGCCACCGTGTTTCTTCACAATTGAACGTACGATAAAAAGGCCAAGCCCGGTTCCCTTCACGTGCGAGAGCGTTCGGTTCGGCACGCGGTAGAAACGCCGAAACACGCGCTTCAACTCATGCGGCGGAATGCCGACGCCATGGTCGCGCACGCTCAACGCGACATGCTTCTCGTCGGGAGTTTCGACGCTCACGGTAATATCCACCTTCTCGCCCGAGTATTTGATGGCGTTGTCGAGTAAGTTCGAGACTGCGGTGCGCAGTTCCTCCGGATCGCCCTCGACCTTAGTGCCGCTGCCATTGCGCGCCGGCTCGAATCGCAATCCAGCGGCCTGAAGATGGCTTCCGTTGCGGGCGACCTCTACGCATTCCCGCACCAAATCGCCGAAGTCGAGCCGTACGCGTTGCTGTGACCCGCGCTTGTGCCCGGCGATGCCCGCCTTCAGAACCTGTTCCACCGTGCCCAGCAAGCGGTCGGTGTCGTCGAGCATCAGGCGATAGAACTCGTGCCGCTGCGCTTCATCGACTTCCCGCCGCTGCAAGGTCTGCAGATAAAGACGGATGGAAGCAATGGGAGTTTTCAGTTCGTGAGTGACCGCGTTGATAAAGCTGTCGTGCTGCTCATTGCGGCGGATTTCGCGTACCAGAAAAATTGTGTTGAGGACAAGCCCGCAGTGATCGCGCTGAAAAAGAGGACCCCGAGAAAGACTCTGATGCCCTCACGCCAGTTGAGGATGATCCAGCCCATGCCCACGGCAACGGCCACCGCGGCCAGGCTTACGCCTAGGATCAGGAAGGTGATAATCGCTTTGCGCCGGCTCGCAATGCGCATGGAAGGATTGTAGCGCGGCCGGGAAAATCTTTACCGCCGAGGACGCTGAGAACCCGCAGAGTTTGGTTAGAAAACCCTCAAAGACTCTGCGTGCTCTGCGGCATTTCTTCGCGATCTTTGCGGTTAAAAGCTTTTACCGCAAAGTATGCAAAGAAAGCAGACAAGTTTAAATCGAAGATCGTCTCAGTCTGCCGACGCCGCCGGTGACGTGGCCTCCGCCAGATCGAGCGTGGTGAACTGCGGAACCACCGCCGGCGTGGGGGGCAACTTTTCCAGCCGCACGCGATACACGTGCCGCGCCAGTCCAAGCTTCTTTAGCAGCCAGATGCCGTACCAGTTCATATCAAACTCGTACCAGGCGAGGCCGTGACGCGCCGAAACCGGATGCGCATGATGATTGTTGTGCCAGCCCTCACCCCAGGTGAACAGACTTCCCACTACCCAGTTGTTGGTAGAAAGATCGCGTGTAGCGAAGCGGCGCGAACCCCAGGTGTGCGTAACGGAGTTCACCATCCAGGTGGCATGCAGGCCCAGGGTGGTGCGAACGAAAATGCCCCACATCAAAAACGGCAGGCCGCCGATGGCCAGCAGCACGAGGCCAAGAACGATCATCGGTACATAGTGATATTTCGTGATCCAGACGTGAAATTTGTCTTTGGCGAGATCGGGCACGTAACGCGCCAGCGTCGTCGTATCGTGGTGCATCGACTTGCCCATCAGAATCCAGCCCATGTGCGCCCACCACTTGCCATCGACTGGCGAGTGCGGATCTCCATCCTGATCGGAAAATTGGTGATGAATGCGGTGCGTCGCCACCCAGAAAATCGGTCCACCTTCGAGCGCCGTGGTCGCACACAGAGTCAGGAAATATTCCAGCCACTTCGGCGTCCGTACCCGCGGTGGGTCAGCAGCCGGTGATAGCCCATGCCAATGCCCAGGCTCCCCGAAACCCACCATAGGAAACAGGCCACGAAAAAGGCCTTCCAGGTGAAGAAGAAAAGCGCGGCAATGGCGCCTAGGTGAAAGAGCAGCCATAAAAATTGTGGTTACCCAGTTGATTTCGTTGGCGGCTGCGGCTTTGCGGTTGAGGGCTTGAAGTTCCATTTGGCTGATTTCCTGGTTGGACGCTCGTTTACCTTAGCAGAGCGGCGAATCGCCTTTTGTAATACTTATGTAATAGGCGATGCACAGGTAGTTACGGGAGTTCAAGGTGGGAAATGGGACGGCTGGGCGGGGGGGCGAAAAGGCGCATTTCCCCACTATGCCGACGCGCCTTTGACTTCGACCCCAGCCCATTTTTCCAGCAGGGTCAGGGTGGCGGCGTAGTCCAGGTTTTCGTGGCCGTCTTCGGTGGCCATATCGTAGATTTCTTCCACGGTCTCCAGGCCAGGCAGCTTGACTCGGGCTTCTTTAGCAGCTTCAAGGGCGAGACGGATATCTTTCCGCATGAGCCGTAGCGGGAAAATTCGGCGAAAAGTCGCGTTTCAGAACAAACGGCGCTTTGTATTCCACTACGCCCGAACGAACCATGGAGGCTTCGATCAGTGGCATCAAGGTCTCGGCATCGACGCCGAGTTTCGTGGCGAGGGTGAGGGCCTCCGCGAAGCCTTCATAGATCATCGCAATTTGCAGGTTCATGACCAGTTTCGCGGCTTGCACCTTTTCCGGTTTCGCCCATGCGGAAAATCTTCTTCCCGGTGGCGGCAAACAGCGGCTTCAATTTCTCGATGGCCGCTTCCTCCCCACCGACGATGAAAATCAGCGTGCCACTTTCCGCTCCCGCTTTTGGATCCTGTGACTGGGGCATCCACGTACTGCACTCCCTTAGCGCCGACCCGCTCGGCAAATTGCCGCGTAGACGAAGGCGAGAATGGTGCTGGAATCCACGATGATCTGCCCCGCGCTCAACGATCTCATACACGCCCTGCGGCCCGAACAAAACGCTCTCCACGGCTTTCGTGTCGGCGACGCACAGTCCAGATTACTTCGGCATCCCGCGCGGCTTCCGCTGGTGATGCGGCGGTCTTGGCGCCTTCAACATCTTTGCCCGGCGTGCGGTTCCACACCGTCACTTCGTGACCGGCTTTCACCAGGTTCGACGCCATGGCGCGCCCCATGATTCCCAAGTCCTAAGAATGCGACACGCATATCCGCTCCTGATTCAGCAGCAAAATTGCCAGAACATGAATTAGAAATGACGGAAGCTGGAACGGTCAAGCAATCTGCAGCGGTGATTTGGCCTAGAATAAAACAACTAGTCGCCACTTCCATGCGTCAATTAGACTGAGAGCCCGTTAGCAGTTTGGATCCTCGCTGGACACGGCGTATCGCGGACCAAGGGCGAGCATTTGACAGCGACATTGATGTTAGAAGGCCAGTCTGAAGAACCCCGTCCTTCGCAAACGCGCCCGAGCCTTCGGGCGCCTGGTGCGGCACTCGGCCATGACCCCGCGCACCGGTCAGACCCATAAGCCGAAGTTGGTCAGCAACGGAGAGTTAGGGGTCACTTTCATTGGCCATGCCAGCTTTCTTCATGCAGATCGGCGGACAAAACGTGATGCATCGATCCCAATTTTGCCCGCTGGCTTTTGTGCTGAAGCGCTTGCGGAAGCCTGGGGTACGCATGCGCGATCTTCCGGTGATCGATCTGGTTCTGGTGACTCACGCGCATTTCGATCACCTGCATCGGCCATCGTTGCGGGCGATTGTGCAGCACGCAGAGCGGCAGGGGAAGACACCGCCGGTCATCGTCGTCCCGCACCATGTTTTCGATCTGGTTTCAGATATCGGTTTCAGCGAAGTGATTGAATTGGACTGGTGGCACAGTTATCGGCATCGGGAGCTGACCGTCACCCATGTTCCCTCCCGCCATTGGGGAGCGCGCATGCATTAAAGATTCCTATCGCGGCTATGGCGGATATGTGCTGCGTGACCGGCAAGCATTCGGTTTATCACGCCGGCGACACCGCATATTTCCCCGGTTTCCGCGAAATCGGCCGACGGCTTGCGCCCGAACTGGCGCTGCTTCCCATTGGCGCTTACAACCCTCCGTCGTTTCGCAACGTCCACGCTGACCCCGCCGACGCCACCCGCGCATTCCTCGACCTGAACGCCCGCTGGATGGTGCCCATGCACTACGGAACGTTTCGCCTTTCGCATGAGCCAGTCGATGAGCCGCTGCAGCTTCTGGAAAAAGAAGCTAAAGCTGCGGGCATTCAGGACCGGGTTCGGGTGATGGAAGAAGGCGTTACGCAGTTCTTCTGATTCTCGCACTTTAGCAAGGCAGTTATATAAGTGCGACGCATACTGAGCGGCCTGTATCATTTGGCTGTATGTCTCCGTACCTTGGGGCACTCTTGCTCTTTTGTGAAGGGGTATTCTCGTTCTTGCTCACTGAGCCGGCCTCGGCAGGGAATCGAAGCTGGAGATTTGTGCGGAGTTTATTCAGGTGGCACCCAGAGATTCTGATCCCTATTTTTTGGACGACCGGGGTGGCAATGCTAATTGCTACTGCAGCGGTGGCTGGGGACGATCTATTTGAACCGGCGGTGTGGTTAACCTACGGGTTGTTTACTCTTGGAGTGATCTGGAGTGTTGGCGCATGGTTAGCATCAAAGTCTCTGGAGCGTCGCAATCCAGAAAAATGGTCGAGAAAGAAGAAAGAGCACACATCAGAGAAAGACTGGAGTTTGTATTATCGCAGGAAATATGGAGTAGCTTGTCTGCTCTTGGCCCCTTTCATGGCCTGCGTGTTGGCCACGCACCACGTCGAGCATAAGCTAGAACTCCTTCGCCTAAAGGGAGTGCTGATTCCGGCGGGCGATCCTACCCCGCCCAATCAATGCGGGGGCCCACGTGATGGCGACGTAGTGCTTCTGTATGGCGACAATGCGGCACTTGCGCACAGCTTCCCACATGTCATATTGCGTTCCATGACGCTAGGGCCTGTCATTACGTTGGATCGTCTGAGCAACGGATATATCGCAGTCATTATGGACATCCTTGATCCCAGCGGAAAGACTGTTGTCCATATGGACAAAGAAGGATTTAAGGTAAATCCGAACGTGATCATGGATAGAGAAAGGCCCGACGAAAGCACGTTGATTGTGACCGGGGAGTACCCCGGCGACAGTTTTAGGATTCGCTACCTCAACAAGAAGGCAATTCAATTAGACGGGACGTTTCACTATCCTGGAAGAAGAGAAGCAGTGCCGCTGCGTATACAGGGCTGCCACGACGTATGCAGTAAGGGTGCCGACAACCAAGCTGGAATTGCCGCGGATATGGATATTCGGTAAGGCAAGGATTTACAGGAACAACTCCTTTTTAGTAGGCCAGCAGAATCCGCAGATCCCGCAGGTTATTTCCCGTCGCCCCGGTAACTATCGCATCTCCCAGTGAGTCGAAGAATTCGTATGCGTTGAAGGCTTTCAGATAACTTCCGGCATCGAGCCCACGCGTCTTGGCACGTTCGAGCGTCGTGCCGTCCACAATCGCTCCCGCCGCCGGGCTATTGCCATCGACACCATCCGTGCCCGCGCTAAGCACGGTGATATTCTCGCCTGCGATCCTCGTTGCGCAATACAAGGCAAACTGCTGATTACGGCCGCCCACGCCACCATTCGTCACCTTGACCGTAACTTCACCGCCAGAGATCAGGCAAACGCGGTCGTTTTTCTTTCGTAATGCGCGCAGTTGGGCCAGAAGATAATCGGCCGCCCGCGCGTAATCCCAGTCGTCACAAGTGTTATCAATTTTGACAGTGAAGTTTTTCTCAGCCGCGGTCTGCGCCGACTCCAGCAGCGTCGCATTCGACAAGATCGTCCACCAGCGGCTGCGATGAAATGCCGGATCGTCGGACTTTGGAGTCTCTTCCAGCGCTTCCCGCTGGAACAGTTCGCGCACGCTACGAGGAAATTGTTCGATCAGCCCGTGCCCGGCAGCGATCCGATAGCAATCTTCCACCGTCGTCGAATCCGGCATCGTCGGACCAGAAGCCAGCGCGTCCGGCGCTGCGTCGGGAACGTCGGACACCAGCAGTGAAACCTGCTGCGCCGCCTGGGCCGCTTGCGCCAACCGCCCACCCTTGATTGCAGACAGATGCTTGCGGATAGCATTGATCTCAGCAATCGGCGCGCCCGACAAAACCAGCGCCCGGTAAGTCGCGATCAAGTCCTCCAGCGAGATTTCGTCGTCGATCGGCCTCTCCGCAATCGACGACCCTCCGCCGCTCAGCAGATAAATCACTAGCGAGGACGCATCCAGCGTGCGGAGCGACTTCAGCATCGCATCCGCGGCGCGAATCGATTCATGATTCGGTGTAGGGTGCCCGCCGTGAAAGTAGCGAAACCCGCGAAGCTGGGAAGCTGGCACAACGGAACTGGCGACGATGCCTTCGAACCGCTCACCCGCCGTCGCCTGCAGGGCTTCCACCATGGTGTGAGCGGCTTTGCCGATGGAAACCACGAAGGTCCGGCTGTAAGAATTTAAATCCTGCAGGCCCTCGCAAATCTGCAGCAGGCCGCGCTCGCAGCTCACGTCGCGCTCAAAGGCGCGGTCAATGCTGGACTCGGTCAGCGCCTGATCGAACAGCCGCCGTGCCGCGGCCCGCATTTCGGCAGCGATTGTTTCGCGATCCGTGGAAGGCATGGCAGGATTATAGAGGTTGGATGGTCTCGCGGACCCACGCTTCGATTGCTTCGCGCAGTTCGCGCAGCCGGCCTTCAAAGAAATGATCGGCGCCTTCGATCAGCACCAGTTTCTTCGGCTCAGGGACGCTGTTTAGCAACTCCCGCAATCTCGCGGCTGGGCTGTATTGATCGCGAGCCCCGCTGACAAACAATTTCGGCTTTGCGCAGCCGCTGAGAAAATCAAAACTGTAACTCCGCTCGTCAGCCGGGACAACCGGAATGCCCAGTCCAATTGCCGCCCGCACCCGCGGATCCGAGCAGGCGGGCTGCAAGCCCACAGCTGCTCCAAAAGAAAATCCCGCAAGAATTATGGGAAGATGAAATTCGTTGTCCAGCCAATCGAGACACGCGCGCACGTCTTCAACCTCGCCGATCCCGTTGTCGTGTTCGCCCTCGCTCAAACCGGTTCCGCGAAAATTGAACCGCAGCACCGGATAGCCGAAGCTGTTTAGCGCCTTCATGGTGTGAAAAACAACTTTGTTGTGAAGCGTGCCTCCATAGAGCGGATGGGGATGGCAAACCAGAGCAGTATGAGTCGGCGCAGCTGATCCGGCGTTGAGCAGAGCTTCCAGCCGGCCCGCCGGGCCATCGATGAAAAACGAACGAATCGTAGAATTCGACGTTAACATTACGCTCCATTCCACACTATCAAAACTGGCCGGTGAATTCGCTTGTGGCGCGACGCCCGCACCCGCATCGGTTATCCTTTCTGCCATGGACGTTGTCGCATTCACGCGTCAGTTGGTCGATATCGAGTCGATTACCGGAAATGAAGCCCGGGTCGGAGATGTGCTGCACCGAGAGCTATCGCGCTTAGGCTATCGGCCGGAAAAAATTCCCGTTGACGGCGACCGCTGCAACGTATTTGCTACGTCGCCGCAACCCCCGCAACCGGAGATCGTATTCTCTACGCACATGGACACCGTGCCGCCGTTTATCCCTTCGTCCGAAGATGCCACTCGGGTTTACGGACGCGGCTCTTGCGATGCCAAGGGAATTATCGCCGCGCAAGTGGCCGCCGCTGAGCGACTGCGACAGCAAGGAATTTACGTCGGACTGCTCTTTCTTGTCGGCGAAGAAAAAGACAGCCTCGGCGCCAAAGTCGCGAATCAGCAATCGCCGGGCTGCAAGTTTCTCATCAACGGCGAGCCCACTGAAAACCGCATGGCGGTTGCCTCCAAGGGAACGCTGCGGGTTGAGATCACGGCCGAGGGACGCATGGCGCACTCCGCTTATCCAGAGTTGGGCGAATCCGCGATAGACAAGCTTTTGGAAGCTTTGAACCGCCTGCGTACAATCGAACTGCCATTTGCGGAAGGCATCGGCCCGACGACGGTCAACATCGGCGTCATCGAAGGCGGCCGCGCGCCGAACGTCATCCCCGATCACGCGAAAGCTCACCTGTTATACCGTCTGGTTGGGCCGTCTGATCAATTGCGCGCCGAAATTCAACAGAAAGTTGCGGGGCTGGCCACCGCTGAATTTGTCCTCGAAATCCCCTTCGTGCGCTTGCGCACGCTGGATGGCATTCCTACCATGCTCGCCGCCTTCACCACCGATATTCCCTGGCTCAACCATTGGGGCCAGCCGCTGCTGATTGGGCCGGGGTCAATCCACGTTGCGCACACCGAAGGCGAGTACGTGGAGAAAAAGCAGTTAAGCGAAGCGGTACAGCTTTACTGCCAAATAGCCGAGCAGGTTGCTCACGGCTAGCGCCACCGAGGATTTTCAGAATACACGTCGTACGGGCAAGATTAGCCAGCTTTGCGGGCCGCCGCAGAGAAATTGCTTTCAGCATTACCCACACTATTCCAGTTGGCAAACGGATTGTCGGAGGGTTGCAGCCGCCCGGGATTCATAATATTGCCAGGATCGAGTCCACGCTTGAGGGCCGCAACCGCTTTCACGCCGAGAGGAGAAATGTCCGCCGCCAGCCAGGGCAGATGTTCGGTGCCGACGGCATGGTGGTGCGAGAGCGTTGCCCCGCAGTCGATGAACGATTGCTGAATGGCTCGCTTGACGCGAAGATACTGCTCCATCTCATGTCCCGGTTGCTGCCTGAAGCCGAAGGTAAAATACAGACTGGCACCGGAGTGGTAGGTGTGGCTGATGTGGCATCCGGCCCAAGGGTGCACGCGCCTTTCAGAAATGCTGGCGCGAAGCACGGTCATTGCCTCCCGATAAAGCGGAAGAATGTTGCTCCAAACCGTCGCTGTCTCGCTGACATCGGTGGTAACGTCGCGGTCCGAAAAGATAATCGCGGATGTAGGGAAAATCGTATTTAGTCGCCTCAAAGGACTTCCCTGCTCTTGATCCCATGCTCACGGCGCCGAATCGCCGATAGATTTTCTCCACCTGGCGCAACTGCCGCGCGACCGCATCTTTTCTGCCCTCGAACGCGGTCAGCATCAGGCAGGCACGCGGCAACTCGAAGCCTTTAGCACGAAGATAGCCTTTGAAAAGTTTGCTGGCTGCGTCCGAAAGCCGGGTTGACGGAGGGCGAAACGCCAGCGACAGCGCGGTTTTGTCGGGATCGTTCAATCGCACCATCGCCGGCATACACTCCTTCCGAACGCATTCATGGATGGCTTCAACGCCGCCTTCGAACTCGGGCAGGAGATAGCCGGAAACGATTCGGGACTCCGCCCTGGGATGGACGCGCATGGTGGCCTCGGTAATCACGCCGAGAGTGCCTTCGCTGCCGATACAAAGATGCTTAACATCGATTCCGCTGGAAGATTTCGGGACGATGCGCGTCGCGAGCACGCCTTCGGGACTGACCATGCGCACGGCGATGACCATGTCTTCGATCTTGCCGTACTTGTCGCTCTGCATTCCCGCCGAGCGCGTGGCAATCCATCCGCCGAGGGTGGAGTGCAAGAACGAATCGGGAAAATGGCCGAGAGTCATGCCGTGCGCCGCTAATTGACCCTCGAGATCGGGACCGAAGATTCCAGCCTCGACGCGCGCCGTGCAAGATTGTGCGTCTACGTCGAGCACGCGGCGCATTCTGCGCATATCGAGGGAGACCGTCATGCGCCGCGGTTCCATGCGTTCGAGGCAGCCGGAGATGTTCGAACCGCCGCCGAATGGGATCACTTTGACATCGCGCTCGCCCGCGCTGCGAAGGATCGAGCAGATTTCATTCTCACTTTCCGGATAAATCACCAGGTCGGGCGCGCCGCCGGCAATTCCACGACGCAGACGAAACAGATCGCGAAAGCCCTTGCCATAAGCGTGAATCACGCGGTCTTTCGGATCGTCGGAGATTTGGTTGGGATTGAGAACAGCGCGAATTAGGCCAAGGAATTTTTCGTCGAGATGAGAGTCGGGGATTTCAAGGCCCTCGACCCTCCACTCGCGTTGATTGAAATCATCGCGTTCCATGCCTAGCTGTATCTTCGCGTAGGGCCAGAAATTCGGATGGGCATGGGCCTTGAACTCGACATCTTCATCTCCCCAACCCCACCATTTCATGTGCCTGGGTTCGTAGGCCATGCGTCACCCTTTGTGCTGAAGTGTGGCTACGAGTTCTTGTGTGCGGCATCCGTTGGCGAGGAGTTGAATATTGCGCGCGAGTTGTTCGGTGACGGCGCGACGCTGGTCGCGCAGAGATTGCCCGCTGGTTTTTGGCAAGGCCAGCGGCGCGCCAAAGCGCACGCTGACGGAACCGGGGCGCGGGACGAATCGGCCCTTGGGCAGCATTCTGTGAGTTCCTTCGACGTAAGCGGGAATTACCGGAACACCCAACTCCGAAGCGAACAGCCCCGCACCCGATTTGAAGGCACGCATCACGCCGTCTGGGGAGCGCGTGCCCTCCGGATACAGGATTAAGCTTCCGCCGGTTTGATGTAGAAAACTTCGGCAGGTCTCGAGACATTGGATCAGAGATTTTGCACCGGGACGGCGGTCGATGGAAATGACGCTCATCAGCGGAGAGACCGACCAGCGCACACCGGTGGAGCGAAAAAAATAATCGCTGGCGCCGAGCATGGCAAAGCTGCGAAAGCTGCGCCCGCTGGCGGTCATTAAGACCGCGCTATCCGCGTGGCTGGCGTGGTTGCTGCAGAGCAGAAAGTGACCGTCGGGCAGGTGCTGGCGGCCTTCAACCGTCAGCGGACAGTAGCAGGTAAAGAATGTGCGGCAGAACGCTTCGAACGCCGCACTCCCGAGAGCGGGCGCTCGAAATGAACCATCGATATCGTGCGGGCTGCTCACTCGCCAAGGATAAATCACCGGGCAAGCTGGCGGAAACTCGGTTACGGGCCACGATTGTCGCCGATGCTCCGATGATCTAATAATGGATTATGGCCGTTTCTGGGTGGCAGCGCCGCATCGAGCGTGCGAATGAACTTGCCCGCGAGCACAGTTTCGCGGCGGAGATGCTGGATTTCTATGGCGAGGTCGCGCAATTTCAGGAAGATTGGCATCGCTGGGCGGTACAGAAATTCCCGTCAACATCCGGGCGATTGACGGACGAACTCGGCGCCGGGGAGTTACCGCTTCTGCAATCAAGGTTCGGGGATTTCCTTTCACTGGTCGAGAAGTGCGGTCCGCGTCCGTTGGCGGAAGTATGCCGCGAACTTCGCAGTGGCAATCCGGCGGCATGGTCCGATCTCTTGCGTACCGCATGGACCTCTTCAGCGCCCTCCGATGCTCAGTTAGTGCTGACGCAGATTTTTCTTCAGCCCTACGCGGAATTTCTCCGCTCGCGCTCCTCGCCCGAGGCCACCGGCCACGCTCATGCGCTGTGTCCGTTTTGCCATCGCAAACCTGGACTGGGAGTGATGCGGCAGATGGGAGACGGAGGCGCTCGCTCGATGATTTGTGCATTCTGCCTCGCGGAATGGGAATTCCGCCGGCTTGTCTGTCCCGGATGCGGCGAAGAAAATGACCGCAAGCTGCCGATCTTTAGCGCCGACAAGTTCAACTACATTCGGCTCGAGTGCTGCGAATCCTGCAAAACTTATGTCAAGACCATCGATCTCACCAGGAATGGCCGGGCGGAGCCCGTGGTCGATGAACTGGCCTCGGCGCCGCTCGATCTCTGGATCGGGGAGCGGGGATACGCCAAACTGCAGAAGAACCTGCTGGGGATGTAGCGCGTTTCTGCTTATTTTGGGAACAATACGGGCAAAGCCAGCGTAAATTCCGTTGCGTGCGGCGGTGAATCCAGCGTCAACGTTTGTCGTGCGATATGATGCTTGGTTTGGGAAAAACAGAGATTCGCGACAAAAGGATGTCCGGTATGGTCTTGAAACGTCTGGCGTTTTTCAGCCTTGTTTTGCTGCTTGAGGGCGGCGCACTTGCTCAGGGGCCCGCGGGCGGAATTTCGATCCCCAATACTACATCGGCCATCAACTCGCCTACGCCATTGTCGCAGCGTGTGGTGCATTATGAGATCGACGCAAAGTACGAGCCCAAGGGTCACACGCTGGATGCGACGGAAACGCTGACCTACCACAATCTCACCGGGCAACCGCTCGACACTTTTCCCTTTCATCTTTATTTGAACGCGTTCCAACCGAAATCAACTTTCCTGCGCGAGGGGAAACGCGAAGGCACGCGCGGTCAGGACTTCGAAAAGTGGGACCCTAAAAGCTATGGCTCCGAAGAGATCAAGAGCTTCGAGGTCGTGGGCCAGGGCGATTTGACCAAGCAGTTGCAGTTCATCCATCCCGACGACGACAACACCGATGACCGGACGGTGGTGCAGGTGCATCTCGCGACCCCGGTCCCCGCCGATGGATATGTTCAGTTCAAGATCAAGTGGCACAACCAATATCCAAAGACGGTGGAACGCACCGGATGGGACCGTGATTCTCTCATGAGCGGGCAGTGGTTTCCGAAGGTTGGGGTGTGGTGGCACGGTGCGTGGAATTGCCACCAGTTTCACGCCTACACCGAGTTTTTTGCCGATTTCGGAGTTTATGACGTAAAAGTGAGTACGCCGCAGAATGAGGTAATCGGAGGAGGCGGGGTCAAGGTCGGCGAGACGATCAACTCCGACGGAAGCAAGACGGCGGTGTTCCACGCCGAGGACGTACACGACTTCGCCTGGGCGGCGAGCCCGCATTATCGAGTGTTTGAAGAGACATTTCAGAGCAGTGCCGGCCCGGTCAAACTTAACTTTTTCATGATGCCGGCGCACGTCAGCCTGCTGGAGCGCCACAGCTATGTGCTGAAACAGGCGATGGACCGCGATGATCGCTGGTATCGGCACCTTATCCGTACAAGACCTTGACGGTGATCGATCCGGAGCGGGGTTCGCCCGCGTTTGGCATGGAATATCCGACGCTGTTCACCGCGGGAAGCACCTGGCCGGAACCCAGCGGTTCACGCGACGAACCAGAGATGACCGTGGAACACGAATACGGACACCAGTACTGGTATGGCATGGTCGCAACCAACGAGTTTGAGGACGCATGGATGGACGAAGGCATTAACAGCTACAACGACGTCAAGGTGCTGGATTCGATTTTTGGGCGCAAGACCTCGTTCATCGATGGGTGGGGAGCGACTGGAAGCGCTGACGATTACATGCGCTCTTTCTACGTCCTCCTTGCTGACCTGGATCCGATGGCCAAGAACGGTTGGCAATACGCAGACTCACAATCCTACGGCGCGATCAGCTATGGCAAGACCGCCTGCGTGCTGCTTACGCTCGAAAGCGTCATCGGCGAAGACACCATGCGGCAATCGCTGCGCACCTATTTCCAGCGGTATCGCTTCACGCATCCGACCAAAGAAGACTTCCTGAAAACGATCGAGGAGGTTTCCGGGAAAAATCTTCGCTGGTACTTCGACCAGGCAGTGTATGGCACACAGGTTTTCGACTACAAAGTGCTGCAGATCAATTCGTATCCAGCGGAGTGGTATAAGCCGGACTTGCAGGAGAAGAAGGGTGAAACTGAGTACATCTCGAATGTGGTGATCCAGCGCAAAGAGGATTTTGTTTTTCCGGTCGAGACCGAAATCAAATTCGACAATGGCGAAACCGTACGCGAGCACTGGGATGGACGCGACCGCTGGATCCGGTATAGCTACAAAAAGAAAGCGAAGATCGTGTCAGCCGAAATCGATCCCGATCACAAGATTTTTCTTGACCGCAACAATTTCAATAACAGCTATGTAGAGCAGGCCAACAGCGCGCCGGCGAGCAAAGTAGTGAACTATTGGACATTTGTGACTCAGTTTCTGGCGCAGTTTCTGGCATGGTGGATGGTTTAAGGGAATCGATTCGATGAATGAGAACAGGAACCTGCTGTCTGCCGGTCGGCAAATTCTGCGGCGGCACAAACGCTATGTGGTCTGGTTCTACTTGCTGAACCTGCTGTTCGCATGGTGGGGTGCCGCTGGTTTCGCGGGCTCCGCACATACCATCATGGACCACAGCTTGTATTCCGACCGAGTGCTTCACGGCATGGACATTTTTGCGCTGGGAGACCTGTTTTTCCGCCCGGAATTTGGGCCGATGAGGAGCGCGAGTGCGTCAGCCATGTTTTTTGCAGTGTTGTTTTTTCTGGCGAGCCTGTTTTTCATGCCCGGAGTTTTGCTCGGCTTTTCCTCCGACCACCGGATTTCGCGGGAAGAGTTTTACCGCTCCTGTGGCCACAATCTATGGCGATTCTTGCGCGTACTTCTGATGTTCGCGATCATCGGCGGAATCATCGCCGGAATTCTTTTTGGCATTCACATGGGATTGGTGAAAGCCGCGGATCGCGCGAATGACGACCGGATTCCGTTTTTCACCAAGTATGGGACATTGCTGATTGTGTTTCTCGGAATGACCGTCGTGCGGATCTGGTTCGATCTGGCCCAGGTCGACGTAGTCCTTCGCGACCAGCATGCGACGCGCAGATCGGTGGCTGCAGCATATCGCATGACCAAGCGAAATCTCGGACGGTTGCTGGGAAGTTATTCATTGATCGCGATCGCTGGTGGAGTGATTCTGCTCGGCGGACTGGAGCTTTGGCACATTATCGTTCCGGCGGCGAGCGTGTTTGGCGCATTCCTGGTGAGCCAATTGATCCTATTGCTGCTGCTGGCAGTGCGATTTTGGCAACGCGCCGTCGCAGTTGCGTTTTACCTCAGGCAATGGACAGAGCCAGAAGTCAAGATTGAGCCCGTGTTTGTGCCGGCGGTGTGAGCGTCCTCACAGATTCGGTGGTTGCGGTTCGGCAGAGCCGTCGGCACGCGGATCGGAGCCAGCGTAATTTACCTTTGTCTTCGAATCGTGCATCACCGCCTGGCCTCGTCCCATCGCAGTCGAGTAGTTGCCCTTGATTTCCAGCTGATGGCCCATCGCAGTGAGCTTGTTGAGTACGTCCGGTTTGACTCGCGATTCAATAACAACATTGCAGCCCTGCTTCGGACTCACGGTGAAACGCGCGTTGTCCAGCGCCGCCTGCAGGTCCATCCCGTAATCCACGAAATTGGAGACAAATTGCGCGTGCGCCACTGGCTGATTCGCCCCTCCCATGATCCCGAAGCCGATATGGAGATCGCCGCGCTCCATAAATGCCGGGATAATCGTATGGAAAGGCCGTTTGCGCGGCGCGAGAACGTTCGGCGAAGCGGCGTCCAGTGAGAAAAGCGCTCCGCGGTCTTGCAGAGCGAATCCCATACCTCGCACGGTGATTCCCGAGCCAAACGATTCGTAATTGCTCTGAATCAGGGAAACGATGTTCCCGTCACGGTCGACGACCGAGAGATACGTCGTATCGCTCACCGGCGGTTTGCCCGCCAGAACGTCGCAATTGGCACGGTCGGGATTGATCAGGGCGGCCCGCTGCTTCGCGTATTCCTTCGACAGAATGCCCGTGACCGGAACTTTGGCAAATCGCGGATCGGCGTTGTAACGATAGAGATCGGCGTATGCCAGTTTCATGGCTTCGATTTTTTTGTGCAGCTCGGCCACGCTGAGCGGACCATCGGGCGAGGCAGGAGACTCTTCCATGATGTTCAGCATTTCGAGCGCCGCCATGCCTTGCCCGTTAGGTGGAAGCTCGTAAATCGTCCAGCCACGATAGGTGGTCGAAACCGGTTCCACCCATTCGGGAGAGAATTGCGCCAGGTCGGCGGCGGAAAGCGTTCCCCCGAGCGACTGCGAGGTTGCGAGAATCGCGCGGGCAATGTCTCCCTTGTAGAAAGCGTCGGGACCATTCTGAGCTACGAGTCTGAGCGCCTTTGCCACATCTGGATTGCGAAACAGTTGTCCGACCTCTGGAGCTTTCCCGTCAGGAAGAAAGACGTGGCGGCTTTCGGGATCGTTCGAAATCCAGCCGGTTGCTTCCTGCCAGTAGCCGTGAATCACTTCCGGGACGGGATAGCCGTGATCTGCATAGAAGATCGCGGACTGAAACAGATCTTTCCAAGTCAAGCGGCCAAAACGCTGGTGGAGCGCATTCCACCCGGCAATTGCGCCGGGCACGGTTACGCTGTCGATGCCGGATTGCGGCATCGACGTTTCCCCCTTGGCTTTCAGATGTTCGGGGGTAAGCCCTTGGGGCGCCCAGCCACTAGAGTTCAGCCCGTAGAGCTTGCCGGTTTTTGCCTCCCAATAGATGGCGAACAAGTCGCCGCCCATGCCGTTGGTCATGGGTTCGGTCACACCTAGAACCGCATTAGCGGCAATGGCAGCATCGATTGCAAACCCGCCTTTGGCCAGCACTTGCGCCCCTGCGACCGATGCCTGCACATGACTGGTGGCAACAATTCCTTCTTGAGTAATGACCATCGACCGGCCGTTGGAGCGGTCGTAGGCAAGGGCAGTGCGATAGACGACCAACACGAGCAGGAACAGCGTCAGCAGGCGCATGATTTCACCGTGAAAGACAGCACGAATTCTGCTTTGTGCCGGCAACCTGTGTCAAGCACAACACGGAAAACTGAAACCCCGGAAGATCAGATAGCATCTGTAGGAAAGTTCCTACGAGACCGATGGCTGCTGAACCAGCAACCCCGAGCGCGAACCCGTGGCCGATTGCAATTTCGGTCATGCTCGCGACTTTCATGGAGGTGCTGGACACTTCGATCGCGGCCGTCGCGCTGCCCTACATTGCCGGGAGCCTTTCTGCCACGAACGACGAAGCGACCTGGGTGCTGACCAGCTACCTGGTGGCCAACGCCATCGTTCTTCCTGCCAGCGGATGGTTTTCTCTGAGGTTCGGACGCAAGCGGTTCCTCATCACCTGCATCATCATTTTTACGATCTCATCTTTCATGTGCGGCTCGGCGACAAGTTTGGCGATGATCCTGATTGCGCGGGCCGTGCAGGGCGCTGGAGGCGGTGCACTGCAGCCGCTCTCGCAGTCGATTCTGCTCGAAAGCTTTCCTCCCGACAAACGCGGGTTGGGCATGGCGGCATTCGCATTGGGCGTAGTTGTAGCCCCTGTGCTGGGACCGACTCTCGGAGGCTGGCTCACCGATACCTACACCTGGCGTTGGGCGTTCTATATCAACATTCCGGTCGGCATTGTCGCTGTCTTGATGATCATGAAGTACGTGCAAGATCCGCCCTACATCAAGAACGCGAAGCCAGGAAAACTCGATGGCATCGGGCTCGGTCTGCTGGCGATTTGGCTGGCATGCCTGCAGATCATCCTCGATAAAGGACAAGAGGACGACTGGTTTGGTGCGACCTGGATTCGCTGGACCGCCGCGATTCTGGCGACTTCCTTCGTTTCATTCCTGATTCGTGAGTTTCGTCACAAGCAGCCGCTGGTGGATTTGCGCATCTTCCGCAATCGCAATTTTCGCCTGGGATGCATTCTGATTGCGATCTTCGGCGCGGCGCTGTACGGGTTGGTGACACTGCTTCCGCTCTTCTATCAGGAGTTGATGGGCTATACGGCATTGGCGGCAGGATGGGCGGTCAGTCCGCGCGGCATTGGAGCAATTCTGGCCATGCCAATTATCGGGATTCTGACTTCGAAAGTCGACAACCGCTGGCTGATTGCCACGGGCTTCCTCCTATTTGCCATCAGCAGTCTGTGGTTCGGTCAGGCGAACCTGTCGATCTCGCAATGGAGCTTCATGTGGGCAATCATCATCAGCGGATTCGGCTCCGGCTGCGTATTCGTTCCGCTCTCAACCACCACCTTGGCGGACTTGCCCAACGAACAGATCGGCAACGGCGCTGGGCTGTATAACTTGCTGCGCAATATTGGTGGAAGCATCGGCATCGCCGTTGTCAATACGATCGTGGTGCGACACTCACAGTTGCACCGCAACGAGCTGGCGCATTCGGTCACTGCCACCAATCCGATCCTGCAAAATCAGTTGCACGGATTGGAGAATTACCTCATGGCGCACGGCGCATCGGCTGCGACCGCCATGGATCGTGCCATCGCCTTGACGAATCGCGCCCTTGACGGGCAGGCCGCGCTCTGGCTAGTACGTCGACGACTTCCGCTACATGGCGTTGGTGTGCTTTTTCTGCATACCCATTACACTTTTGCTGAGGAAGGTTGTGGGCAAAGGCGGAATCAGCGCCGGACACTGAGAAAAATTATCTATGAAAGCCGCCGTTCTCTCATCGCCTGGTGACATTGCGCATCGCCCGCTTCAGATCGTCGATGTGGCGAAACCTGAGACCACACCGGGTCACGTGCTGCTGCGCGTGCGCGCTTGCGGAGTCTGCCGGACCGACCTGCACATCGTGGAAGGCGAACTTCCGATTCGCCAGCAGAAGATAATTCCGGGGCATCAGATCGTGGGCGAGATCGTGGATGGTGCAACGCCGCACTTGCCACTCGGCACGCGCGTGGGCGTTTCCTGGATCGGAGGGACGGATGGTACTTGCTGGTATTGCCGGCGTGGGATGGAAAATCTCTGCGACTCGCCGACGTTCACCGGGTACACAGTCAACGGAGGATACGCGGAGTTCGCACTGGCGCGAGCCGATTTCGTCTTTCCGCTTCCAGAGAAGTTGGACGACCTTCACGCTGCACCGCTGCTGTGTGCCGGGATCATCGGTTTTCGCAGTTTACGAGTCGCCGGCGTGGAACAAGGCGAGCGCGTGGGGTTATTCGGATTCGGAGCTTCGGCACATCTCGCGATCGATGTTTTGAAAGCATGGAAGTGCAAAGTTTATGTTTCGACGCGAGGAGATTCGCACCGCCGGCTGGCCGAATCGCTGGGAGCGGATTGGGTAGGAAGCGAAACTGAAAAGCCGCCAACGGAACTGGATCGCGCCGTCACTTTCGCGCCCAGCGGCGACGTGGTAATCGCCGCTCTTTCCAGTTTGCGGAAAGGTGGCGTGGTCGCGATCAATGCCATCCATCTCGACCGTATTCCGCAATTCGATTACGACCGGTTGCTATGGGGCGAACGGCAGATTCGTAGCGTGGCCAACATGACGCGGGAGGACGCTCGGGACTTCCTGCACATCGCGGCCGAAATTGGCATGAAGCCCAGAGTCATCAGCTTTCCACTTGATCAGGCAAATGAAGCCCTGCTGGCGGTGAACAATGATTCGATTGATGGCGCCGCGGCGATCCTGCCTTGAGCGCTCCATGAAATTCACGACAAAAATTTAAAGGCGCCCCAGACTCGGTTTGAGTCGCAGGACGCCTGAACAGCCCTCCCCCAGAACTGCTCAATTAAGAATGTAATTCTGCGATCGCAAATCGTAAATGGCACGGGGGTGGAATCGTGCTCCCCGAAAGTGCCAACCGAAAATTCGCTGATCACAACTGTTGCGGAAATTCGTTGTTCTGTTCGTGGGATGCGATCCTGGGTTCGTTTTTCTGCGTCAATTCAGTTATGCTTTCTACTTTACGCACTCCTCGGGGGGGACTGGTTGATTCGATTTAATGGCGCAATAAAGTGTGTTTTTCTTCTTTCTTTTTTCTGGATGGCGACCCGTGCGGGCCAGGCTCAACAATTCCCTCCAAGCACCTATCAGGAACTTCACTGGCGCATGATTGGCCCGTTTCGCGGAGGACGCACGTGGGCTGCGGCGGGCGTTCCGAGCCAGCCTAACGTTTTCTATATCGGCCAGGTCAATGGCGGAGTGTGGAAATCCGATGACTACGGCCGCACCTGGAATCCCATGTTCGACTCGCAGCCGACGCAATCTGTTGGCGCAATCGCCGTGGCGCCTTCCGATCCCAACATTGTTTATGTGGGGAGCGGCGAAGGCTTGCACCGGCCGGAGCTTCGGTAGGAAACGGGATCTACAAGTCCGCCGACGCGGGGAAAACCTGGACCCATCTTGGATTGAAAGACGGACAACAGATTCCCGCTCTGGCGGTCGATCCGCGCGATCCAAACCGGCTCTTTGCGGCGGTGTTGGGGCATCCGTATGGGCCGAATGAGGAGCGAGGAATTTTTCGCTCGACCGACGGCGGCGTAACCTGGCAAAAAGTTTTGTACAAAGATGAAAACACCGGCGGGGCAGATGTCACGATCGATCCGTCGAATCCCGATGTGATTTACGCCAGCCTGTGGGAGACGCGCAAGGGCCCGTGGGAGGACAACAATCAGTTCTCGGGAACGAATGGTGGACTGTTCAAGTCGACGGATGGAGGCAGCACATGGAAACAGCTGACCAACGGCCTTCCCAAGAACATCACGCAGGTCAATATAGCGGTTGCTGCAAGCCAGCCGAGCCGGATTTATCTTTCGGTCGGAACTACGGAAAAAGCTGGCTACGGTTCGAGCGCGGGGCTGGGCATCTATCGCTCCGACGACAGCGGAGAAAACTGGTATCAGGCAACCACCGACCCGCGGCCGGCGATGCGTATCGGCGGGGGCGATCTCTCGGTGCTGCGCGTTGATCCGAAGAATCCTGACGTCCTGTATAGCGCGAGCATCGTCACCCATAAATCCACTGACGGCGGAAAAACCTGGATGAGTTTTCGCGGCGCTCCTGGCGGCGACGATTATCAGAACCTCTGGATCAATCCCAATGATCCGAACATTATTCTCCTGGTCAGCGATCAGGGAGCGATCGTGACCGTGAATGGCGGTGAGAGCTGGGGATCGTGGTACAACCAGCCTACGGCCCAGCTTTATCACGTCGCGGTGACGAACGAATTTCCCTACAAAGTTTGCAGCGGTCAGCAGGAGAGTGGCTCCGTCTGCATTTCGAGCCGTGGAGATTATGGCGAAGTCACCGAACGTGACTGGCGGCCGGTAGGCATCATCGAGTACGGCTATGCCGCGCCCGATCCGCTTAATCCCGATCTGGTTTACGGTGGCGGGCGCTCGGAAGTGACGAAGTTCCACTGGTCAACGACCCAAATTCAAAATGTGACCCCGATTCCGGTTCGCAGCGACAAATACCGCGACGATCGTACAGAGCCGGTGCCCGCTTTTCACCAGTCGATCCCCACATTCTTTATTACGCAACGAATATTTTGTTCAAGACCACCGATGGTGGAAACTCCTGGCAGGAAATCAGCTCCGACCTCACCCGGCCGGATCCCGGCGCTCCGCCGAGCATTGGGTCTCTGCTCTCCAAGAATCCTTCGGCGGCGAAACAGCGCGGCGTGATTTACGCGCTGGGCCCGTCGTTCCACGACGTGAATCGGCTCTGGGCCGGCACGGATGACGGCTTGATCTGGATGACTCGAGACGGCGGAAAGAACTGGAGCAACATTACTCCGCACGAGTTGACGCCGTGGAGCAAAGTCACGCAGATCGAAGCTTCGCACTTCGATGAGAATTCGGCCTATGCCTCCGTCAGCCGCTTTCGCATTGACGACCTCCATCCGTACATTTACCGCACCCACGATGGCGGCCAAACCTGGAAGCTGATCACCACAGGCCTGCCGGACTCACCCGTGGACACGGTGCGTGAAGATCCCGTGCGCAAAGGCTTGCTGTTTGCTGGAACCGAGAGTGCGGTGTGGGTCTCGTTCGACGGCGGCGATCACTGGCAGTCGCTGCAGTTGAATCTGCCGCACACTTCCATGCGCGATTTGTGGATCCGCGATGCCGATCTGATCCTGGCTACACACGGCCGGTCATTCTGGATTCTCGACAACATGAATGTGCTGCGGCAACTGAGCGCTTCGTTGCCCAAGACCGAGGCGCTTTTGTTTAAACCAGCCGCTGCATATCGTGTGCGGCGCAGCACTTATCCCGACACGCCCATTCCACCGGACGAACCGATGGCTGAGAATCCTCCCGACGGAGCTGTCATCGATTATTACCTGCGGCAAGCGGTTGCGGGGCCGGTGACGATCGACATTCTCGATGCAAAAGGCGCGGTGGTGCGGCACTACTCAAGCGCCGACCAGCCGGAACAAACTCCGGAACAACTGGCAAAGCAACTGATCCCGCTGTATTGGGTTCGCATGCCGAAACAGCTGGCAACGAGCGCAGGCATGCATCGCTGGGTGTGGAACCTGCGCTATGCGAAGCCGGTTTCCCCGAGTTCTCAGTATCCAATTTCAGCCGTGCCGCACGATACCCCGAAAATTCCGCAGGGACCGTTTGTGATGCCCGGGCAATACACCGTGAAGCTGACGGTCAATGGCCACAGCCAAACCGCACCGCTCACCGTGAAGATGGACCCGCGGGTGAAGATCACTCCTGCCGGCCTGCAGCAATTCTTCAGCCTGCAGATGCGCCTCAGTTCCCTGCTAACAAAAACTTCGCAGGCGGCGATGCAGGCGCATTCCGTGAGCCAGCAGTTGGAAAAGATTTCCGGCCAGGCTAACGGTCATCGGCGGAATCGATCGAAGCGTTCGAAAAGAGACTCAAGGCGGTGATGGGCCCGGGAACGCCAGGGTCGAAGGTGCCAACTTTGGGCCGCGTGAACGCAGCGGTCGCCAGCCTTTATGGGGAAGTGGACAGCAGCGACGCGGTGCCGACAGGGGCGCAAACCCGCGCGACGGCGGCCACCGAGCAGCAGGCCTCCGTCGTTTTGAAGAGCTGGGAAGACTTGCGCAAGGATTTGCCCACCCTTAACAGCGCGTTGCACGATGCGAACTTGCCTGAAGTGAATGTCGAGGCGTCGCCCACGATCAACATGGATGAGGGAGATGAGGAATAGCCGCGGCGTGAGCTAGTCACGGTCGGAGTATTCTTCTTCGTCCGCCGGCAAGTCGGATGCTGCGATCGGCGCAAGATTGGCTTGCCGCAGGCGCTGATTAAGTTGTTGCAGTCTTCCAGCCTTGATCGCATTCCATTGGTCGACGCTGGCCTGCTTCGCGATCAGCGCTTCCTGAAAAACTTCTCTCGCCTGCGAAGGGATTGTTCGGTCGCTGCTCTGCACCACTCTCAGCGCCGACGCAATCCCCGTGTTGGCCTGTTCAAGACCAGAAATACTGCCCGGCTCCCCTTCGCTTCCATTGAGGAGTTTCTTAATTTCGCTTTGGAGTTGCAGGACTTCGGTTCTCAGTTGATCGTGCACTGAAAGCTTCGGTTCGAAAGCTGTCACCTGTTTTTGGACGCCACGAACGTCACTCAAAACCTGGCGCACTTCGAGAGCTTCGGCGAAAATCTGCCGTCCGAGTTCTAGCTGCTGGTTCAGTTCCTGTGGCGTCACTGGCGATCGCGGATCCATGCTTACGGCCAGCGTTTGAGTGAAGACTTGGCCGTCGACGGTCAACCGCACCTTATAAGCTCCGGGAACTACGCGGGGGCCGCGCAAGGCGGAATATTCATCGGTCGCAACGATCTCTTTTCCGCGCGTATCGCCCCAGGCAAGGTTCCATAGCAAGCGGTGCATGCCGGGCGAAGTCTCAACAACTTCGGGCTTCGGCAGCCAGCGGTCGGCGATCGCGACCGCAGAGCGATTTACTTCCCGAGGGTCGTCAGCCGAAAAACTACGGATCAGGTTCTGATTGGCGTCAAAGATTTCGATGCTCACATGCTTCGCCGCCGTCTTCAGCCAGTAATCGAGAATCGCTCCACTGGGAGGATTTTCCGCCGTCGGCTCCTCTGGCGGCAGCGGCGTTCCCAAAAACAGATCGTTATCCACTCGAACGGCCGTCGCGGGAGCATATAACCATGCAGCTCTTGAAAGGTCTACTTCGCGGGCCTGTCGCAGCGCGCTAATGTCATCGAGAATCCAAAACGACCGCCCGTGGGTCGCGATTACCATATCGTCTCCGTGAACGACCAAGTCCTGCACCGATGTGGCCGGAAGATTTTGCTGCAAGGGCTGCCAGTGATCGCCATCATCGAATGAAACGGAAAGGCCCAACTCGGTTCCGGCAAACAGCAGGCCTTTTTTCTGCAAGTCTTCGCGGATCGCCCGCACAAACGCTGGCGCGCTCAATCCATTCGTGATCAATTGCCAACTAGCGCCGTAATCGCGCGTCCGATATAGATACGGCTGAGGATCGTCCACTTGATGGCGATCAACAACGGCATACGCAACTGCTGGATCGAAATGCGAAGCCTCGATCATATCGATCTGGCTCCAGGGCCCCACGCCTTTGGGAGTGACGTTGGTCCAGGTTTTGCCGCCGTCACGTGTCAGATGAATAAGCCCGGTATCGCTCCCCGCCCAGATCAAATTTCCGTCAAAAGCCGAGGGCGCGATGGCGAACACCACACCAAACCCGCGCTGCGCCGCGTTTTCCGGCGTTACCGAACTGTCCGGTTTCTTTGCTCCCGGGGTGCGAGTCGAGCCGGTCAGGTCAGGACTGATCGTCTCCCAGTGCAGCCCGCCGTCCGTGGTCTTTATTACAAACTGGGTTCCGAGGTAAAGCGTCGTCTTATCGAAGGGCGACAATACCAGCATCGGCGTCCACGGATCCCGATACTTCCGGTCGGAGATTTCGCCGCTCCAGGCGAAATATGGCCAGGGCGTAATGTCCTGACTCAAGGATGTGCGAAGGTCGAAGCGCGACACGCCTCCGTAGGTCCCGCTGATGTACAAAATGTTGGGGTCGTTCGGGTCGACGACGATATATCCGCTCTCGCTGCCGTCGGCAGAGAACCAGTCGCGCGCCGTGATCAGTCCGTGGTCGGTGCGGCTCAAGACCGCGACGCCGCCGCTGTCCTGCTGCGTGCCATAAACAGCATAAGGAAACTTGTCATCAGTCGCGACATGGTAAAGCTGCGCCGTAGGCTGGTTGTACCAGGTGCTCCACGTCTTACCGCGGTCGAGGCTGATGGTAGTTCCCTGATCGGTGCCGAGAACCATGCCGATTTGAATCTGTCGGATCGATCCAAATCTGGTGATAATCGTCGCCGCCGGGCGCGCCGCGAAGCACGGTAATCGTTTTTCCGCCATCTTCAGAGCGATACAGCGCGACGTTTGGCATATAGATTACGTCGGGATTTGTCGGATCCAGCGTCAGATTACCGAAATACCACGAACGCGCGGTAATGCGGCGGTCGGAATTTGCCAGCACCAGTTATTACCTCCGTCGTCGGAGCGATAAAGACCAGCCATCGGCGCGTCGATCAGCGCGTACGCCCGGCGGCCGTCGGCCGATACCGCGACCGCCGAACGACTCCATTCTCCGTCAGGTAGTCCATTTCCGATCAGGTGAGACCAGGTTTTCCCGGCGTCGAGCGAACGATAAAGGCCAGTGCCCGGGCCTCCGAGTGGCGCGTAGGTGCTCCACGGCGGCCGCCGAGCGTGCCACATGGTGGCGAATAAGATGTTCGGATTGCCCGTGACGATGGCGAGGTCGGAGGCGCCGATGTCCGGGCCTTGATTAAGGATTTTCGCCCAGTTGGCTCCGCCATCGGTTGATTTGTAGACGCCGCGTTCAGCATTCGGGCCGAAAGCGTGCCCTAAGGCAGCGACGTAGACAATGTTCGCATCCCGCGGATCAACCACAATGCGGGAAATCTGGCGCGAGTCGCGCAGGCCGACGTTCACCCATGTCTTCCCTGCATCCGTGGATTTATAAACTCCGTCGCCCGATGAGAGAGAGGAGCGAATGTCGGGCTCTCCTGTGCCGGCGTAGATGACGTTGGGATCGGAGGGTGCGACAGCAAGCGCGCCGATAGACGCCACGTGCTGGCTGTCGAAAATTGGAGTCCAGACCACGCCAGCGTTGGTGGTCTGCCAGATGCCGCCATCGACCGCGCCAAAATAAAACGTCGTCGCATTGCCGGGAACGCCGGCCACGGCGACAGCGCGACCGCCACGGAAGGGGCCGAATCAGTCGCCACTTGAGGCCGGAGTAAAGATCGGGAGAAACCGTCTGCGCAGCGGCAGTGGCTGCGAGGAAGAATATGAAGACAAGAATTCGACCGCGGGTATTGTGGTTTGCTAGCTCGGGCAATTGAGAGTCCCCACCATCCAGGGTAGGTTTAGTTTAGAGGAAGCGGGCGGAGTTTGCTAAAGCGCAACCAGCGGCTCGCAATCCATGACACTGGACCTTCGCCACTGGACGGAGGTAACGTGCGACAAGCGGCCTGTGGGCGATAGCTTATAGACTCAGGAGGAAAGGCAATGGGAATCCTCGCTTCACCGCGGTCGGTTGCGCGCCTCTGCTTGGTGCTGGCCTGCTCGGTTGTGGCTATAGGCGAAGGCCAGCCTGACTCGATCCGGGGCTTTGTCGTCGACGAACAGGGGCGCCCGTCAGCAAGGGCGCAGGTCACATGGATCGACACCACCCTCCCGCCCAATACCGTGCAAGTACAGGCGGGTGCTGTCCCAACTGTCACCTCGGATGCCGAGGGACGCTTCACGATCCCCGGCCTGGAGGTAGGACACAGATACAAGGTTTATGCCTCGAAGGAGGACGACGCGTATCCCGATATGACCGTGGCGTTTTACAACCCCAAAGACGAGGCGGTGATTGCAGAAGCGACCCAGGACGGCACAAGCGCGATCGATGTGCACCTCGGTCCCAAGGCCGGCCGGCTCGAGTGGGACGTGAAGGATGCTAACACCGGCCAAGGCGTGAGCCCAAGTTTCCTCTTTCGGCCGGCCGATGCCACCGGCGGGGGCGTCGAGGGCACGGCTCTCCCGCAGTGGAACCTCCTAATGCCCTCGAATACCGACATTGTGGTTGAGATCTCCGCGAGCGGTTACGACACGTGGTACTACCCGGGATCGAGCATTAAATCGGCGGCCGTGCCCCTGCGCATGAAGCCGGGTGAAGTGAGGACGCTTGAGGTGCGGTTGCAGCGCAAAGACGAATAGTCCTTTATTTCTTCTCGACCTTTACTACGTTGTCGTCGGGGTTGCGGTCGATCAGTTTATTGAGCGGATCGATGCCTGCCTTCGCGGGTAATTTATCGACAATTATCGTCAGGTCAGTCTTCTGCTTCTCGATCTTCTGTTTCTGCAGATAGAGATATTTTCCCTGCGCATCTTGCACGCCAATGTCGATGAAGTCGTTGACGGCTACGGGGTGCTCGTCGCCATTGCCGTTGGCGCGCGATTTCTTCGACTCGACTTCCAGAGTCACTTGATACTTGCCATCAGCCCGCGCGACATAGTTTGCTGACAAAGCTCGATTGTCGTACAGCGTGATGTTCTCAAACATATCGTCGTACAGATACTGATACTCCGGCGGGGTATACATCTTCAGGCAACGAATCAGATCGAGCGAAACCGGATATGGCGGGCCTTTGAAGGCAAACTCTTTGATGAGTTCCTGCAGGCCTTTGTTGACGTTGTCTTCGCCAATGTAATCCTGCAGCGCATACATCACCACCGCGCCTTTGCCGTAGTGAATGTAGCCCTGGTTCTCATCGACTTTGTAAAGCGGCTGTTCTTCATTGCGCTCCTGGGCGCGGCCGCGAAGGTAGTTCTCCAGTTCGAGGCGAAGAAATTTTCTCATCGATGCGTCGCCGTAGCGTTGCTTCATGACCATCAGTGCGGTGTACTGAGCAAGGGTTTCGACGATGGATGTTCCGCCTTCCACCTGCGCGCTCATCACCTGGTGCGCCCACCATTGGTGGCCCACTTCATGCGCGGTCACATAAAAAGGAATGTCGATCGCCTCTGGGTCCTTGGGATTGACGTAAACGATAAAGCCGATCCCTTCCGAATAGGGGATGGTATTGGGAAACGATTCGGCAAACGTGCCATAGCGCGGAAATTCGATGATTCGTAGCTGATGAAATTGAAAGGGACTGAAATTCTTGCTGGCGTAGGCGAGCGTCGTTTTCATGCCGTCCATCATCCGGTCGAGGTCAAATTCGTGTCCGGGCTGATAGTAGATCTCGAGATTGACGTTATTCCACTTGTCGCGGCGCACGGCATAGCGGGCTGAGTTTGCCGAAATAATCGCTAAAATCGGCGCGTCCATTTTGTAATGGAAGTAGCGGCGGCCCTTTTCCACCCACTCTTTCTGCAGATATCCGGGGAGAATCGCGATCTGGTCCGGACTGGTGCTGATAGTTCCGTCAAAGTTGATCCAGTCCGCGTCGGTAGAAACACCGTTGAAGTTGCGCGCAGCCACATCCTCGAGTTTCGGCATGCGCTTGGCCTTGGCAAGACCGTGCTTGTGCCGCGTGCTGTCGTCGGTCAATTCGATTTCCGCTTCGTATCCCACAAAGGGTGCGTAGGCGCTACTCAGGAACGATCCGTTGGCGGCGATGTCTGTGTTCGGGCGGGAATTCACGAAGCCCTGATTGCGAAACTGCAGTGAAAAGTTCAGAGCAATGCGGGCGTGCGGCTGCAGCGGAGCAGCCAGCTTATAAACGTAGACTCCCAGATCGTCGTCACGCTGGACAATCTGCGCACCCGCAAGATCGAGTTGGTTGATCCCGATGTGCGCCCGCGGCAGAGGTTCAAGATCGAGTGGCCAAACGGTGAGGAGAACGTGATCGATGGGCGAATCGCTTTTGTTCTCCAGCATCATCGTGCCGCGGAGGTCCGCAATACTGCGCTCGGGATAAAGATCGATCTGCGCCGTAACATCGGTGATCTTCGGCTGCGGCAAATCCTGGTATTGGCGATACTTCTTCTCATACTGCGCGCGGTCTTCGTCCACGCGCCAGGTCGTCCGGAATTGATTGAGGACCATCGGTGTTGTAGAAGATGTAACTTCCGGTTGCGACAAAAAGAAGACAGCAAACGGTGATCGCCACACGCGCGGGCCGCGATAAGCGAGCCACAGCCTGCTTCAGCCGAGTCCCGAGACTACCCTCGGTGGAACGCACCCACAGAAGATTCGTGAGAATGGCGAGGCCGATTGCGGCGATTGCCCAATACAAGTGGTACCAGAATAGCGGGGCGGCGAACGGTCCGTATCCGTTCATATCGGAATATGTGTACGGCGGAGATTGCCCGAAGCGATAGAGGTAGTTCTGCAGTCCCATGCCCGGCGCGGCAATGGTCGCAATGAAGTAAAGAACCATCACGAAGTGGCCGAGATACTTGTTGTCGACGATGGTGTGAATCAGCATCGCCAGCACGCACAAGATCCAGAACTGGACCAGACGGACGCCGAAGAGATCGGTGAAGTAAAGACCGAATTGAAAACGATGGTAGCCGTGCCAGAGTTGGACGATCAGCCCCGATCCCATGGTCACAAGCAGGATCAGCACCTGAATCTTCATCAAAGCCGCGAGTTTCGAGGCAAACAAGACCCAGCGCTGCACCGGCAGAGCATCGATGATCTGGCTGAGGCCGGCATCGCGTTCGCGCCAGACCAACTCTCCCGCGTAAAAAGTAATGATCGCCAGTGCGAACACAAAGAAGCCGGCGCTCGCCAGTTCCAGCATTTGATACGTCACCGGATAAGTACGCGTGTCAAATGGACTGTTGACACCGTTCGCGGTGAACATGGCAAACAATCCGCCGGCCAGCAACAAAACAACAAAGAAAACATTCTTCACCGTCTCGCTGAACTGGATGCGGGTGAGGGACAGGAACTGCCGTAGCGATTCGCCGGAAGAAAAGTCCGGGTGCGAGACCGGCAAGGCACGCGCAGCCGGGGGAACGAACTCCGGTTCGGACGCGGCCAATCTGCCCTTTTTGCCGCCACGCGCGGCATAGGAAAATGAAAACTTGAAGTAAGTAATCAGCAACAGCGAGGCACCGACACTCAGCCATAGCAGGCGGTTCCACAGCATGATTCCGGTCATGGGGACCAGCTGTGTGTTGCGCTCGAACGGTGTCCAGTATTTCGTCAGGCGGTCCATCGCGTTTCCACCAAACGGATCAGCCAAAGCTGCCGTTACGCTCACGGTCAGGTCCGTAGTGAGTTGCACGGCAACAAAATATCCAATCAGCAGAATGACGCTGCCGGCGTACACGGGAAGCATCTTCTTTCCCAGTGCAGCCAGAGAAAAGAAAATGGCCGTCAGCAAAATCAGGTTGGGCAGAACAAGTATGTAATACGGTTGCAGGTAAGCCGCCAGCCTTTGCGGGCCAAGCCGGGTCGGATCCACCCAGGGCATGAGCGTGCCGAGCCAGGCGCCTAAGCCCACACTTGAGAAAATAATGATCTGTATCGCCAGCGCACCGAAAAATCTCCCGGCCAGGTAGTCTAATTTGGTGATCGGCGAGGTGAAGAAAAAATCGGTTATACGGCTATCGATGTCCTGATAGGTTGCCTGTCCCGCAATTGCCCCGGTGACTACTACGCCGAAGAAAGTCATGTACGAAATAATGATTGCCAGGGCGTACGGGGAGTTGACCATCACCTTGCCGCCGGTGTCGAAGTCGACGCTGCTATTAGGAATCGCTCCCCCCGACAACAACGTAAAAAGGAACCCCAACCCGCAAAACACGATGAAGTATGCATAGGTCGAGATACGGCCCAATCTCTGGCGAAATTCGAAGGCTGCAATGGTCAGAAGCATTAGTGGGCCTGGCCGGCCGCGACCGGCTTTTCCATGAAACCGTGAATGGTGGCGAAATACAGATCTTCGAGATCGGGATTGACCGGCTCAAATTCCGCGTCCGGCTGGCCGTCGCTGAGTATATGCACGATCGTCTTTCCCGCGAACAGCCGCGCCAACACGACCTGAAATCGCTCGCGATACTCGCTCAGGTGAACCGCCAGGATCGACTTCTTCCACACCCGCCCCTGCAACTGGGCGACAAGAGCTGTCGGTTCTCCGGTGACCAGCACGCGCCCTTGATGAATGATTGCCATTTGCGCGCACAGGTCGCTGACGTTGGAAACGATATGGGTCGAGAGGATCACGATAATATTTTGGCCAATCGCGCTGAGCAGATTATGGAAGCGTACGCGCTCCTCGGGATCGAGGCCGGCCGTCGGCTCATCGACAATAATCAGCCGCGGATTACCCAGCAGGGCCTGCGCGATTCCGAAGCGCTGTTTCATGCCGCCGGAAAAACCTCCCAACGATTTGCGGCGATGCTCCCACAAATTTGTCTGCTGCAACAGCGCGTTAACCACCTCGCGCCGTTCTTTGGGGTTGGAGATGCCCTTGAGCGCCGCAAAGTGGGTCAGCAGGTTCTCGGCTGAGACTTTGGGATAAAGGCCAAATTCTTGCGGCAGGTATCCCAGTACGCGGCGCACTTCGTCTTTCTGGCGCAGCACATCGATTCCGTCGAGCGTCGCCGTTCCGCTATCGGATTCCTGCAGCGTCGCCAGGTCGCATCAAGGTGGATTTTCCGGCCCCGTTCGGGCCGAGCAGGCCAAACATGCCCTGCGGAATGGTCAACGAAACGCCCTGCAAAGCTTGCACGCCATTGGGATAGCGCTTCGAAAGCTTGCTAATTTTCAGCTCCATGCAGACCTCTCCACCGAAGTATACGCAGTAACGCCACGAAAGGTTCCGCGACGCTATTGACTTGCGAGTTAGCCACGCCAACGGCTATTCTCAGCCTTTGCCCTATAACGATTTCTATGCATAAACTTACAAAGTTTACCCTCATTCTTGCTTTAACCCTGACCTGTTCAGCGTTTTCAGCCGCGCCTGCGCCTCTCGGACAGCAAGCGTCACCGGCTGCCTCGGCAGTTGAGGCAGGCAGGTTTCGCCTGCACAAAATGGAGCAGCCCATCGGTGAGGAGAGTTATCAGGTTGTAAAGAACGGTGACTCGCTGGCCGTCACCATGGACTTCAAGTTCACCGACCGCGGCACTCCCGTTCCACTCACCGCGTCGTTCCAGTGCGCTCCAGATCTGGCTCCTCAGCACTTTCAGATCAAAGGCAAAACGTCACGGCAATCGGGGATTGATGAAGAAGTCGCAATCGATTCTGACAAAGTCCGTGTGCGCAGCCGTGACAAGTGGACGGAGGCCGTTCGGCCAACGCAGCCGTTCTTCACTATCGCCGGATATGCGCCTGCGACCATGCAAATGCTCCTCGTGCGCTATTGGGCGACACACGGATCGCCGGCCGATCTGACCACATTGCCCAGTGGAAGCGTGAGAATCGAGCACCGCGGCCAGGACACGATTTCCGTCAATGGAAGTGCCACTAAATTCGACCGCTACACCATCAAAGGACTGATCTGGGGACGGGAAACGCTCTGGCTAAATTCCGATCGCAAGCTGGCGGCATTGGTTTCAACCGACGCCGAATTCGATCACTTTGAAGCCGTCGGGGAGGAATACGAAAGCGCTCTGGGAGATTTCGTCAGCCGCGCCGGCACCGATGAGATGGCCGACCTGGCACAGCTTTCGAAAGGAATCTCCGGCAGCCGAGCAGAGACTCTAGCGATCGTCGGTGGTACGTTGATCGATGGCACGGGCCGTCCGTCGCTCGACGATTCCGCTATCGTTCTCAGTAAAGGCCGCATTGTTGCAGTTGGGCCGCGTTCGCAGGTGAAGATCCCGAAAGAAGCGACGGTCGTCGAGGCGCGCGGCAAAACCATCTTGCCCGGCCTTTGGGACATGCACGCGCACTTCGAGCAGGTGGAGTGGGGCCCAATTTATCTGGCGGCCGGCGTGACCACGGTGCGGGATTGCGGCAATGAATTTGAATTTATCACTGCGGTGCGCGACGCTATTGCGCAGGGCCGCGGCCTGGGACCGCGCATTCTCGCTGCCGGCATCGTCGACGGTTCTGGATCATTTTCCATCGGAGTGGAGCGCGTGGATACGCCGGAGCAGGCGCGCATGTGGGTGAACCGCTATCACGCTGCCGGATTCCAGCAGATGAAGATTTACAGCTCGGTCAAGCTGGAAGAAGTAAAGGCCGTGGCCGATGAAGCCCATCGCCTGGGGATGACGGTTACCGGCCACGTCCCCGAAGGATTGAACGCTTTTCAGGTGATCGAAGCGGGGCAGGACCAGATCAATCACATTCACTACATCTCTGCGATTATGCACGCGCCGCTGCCGCCGGGCGCGAGTCCCGAGGAGCAGCGCAAGGCTGTCATCAATTTTGACATCAATTCCGCGGACGCGAAGAAGGCGATCGCATTCCTGAAAGATCATCACACAGTGATCGACCCGACCGTGGCGCTGTATGAATTCTTGACCGCGACCACCGCCAAACCGCCGGCCAGCTTTGAACCGGGGGTGCTGAAAGTCGCGCCGGAATTGGCGGAACAGCTTACCGACGTGGGACCGCCAAGCGATCGCTCCAGGTTGTATCAACAAATGTTTGACAAAGACCTGGTCATCATCGGCGCATTGCACCGCGCCGGAATTCCGATCGTTGCCGGGACCGATCAGACCGTCCCGGGTTACAGCTTGCACCGCGAAATCGAACTTTACGCCCAGTCCGGTTTCACGCCCAGGGAGGCGATCCAGGCGGCAACCATCGTTCCGGCGCGTGTCATGAAACTCGACAAGGAACTGGGCACGGTCGAGACCGGAAAGCGCGCCGACCTGGTGATTCTGGACGCAAATCCGTTGGAGGACATTCACAACACCCGCAAAGTGGAGTATGTGATCACCAATGGCGTAATGTACAACTGCGCAGAGTTGTGGAAGAGCGTGGGGTTTAAACCGTAGACAGAACGGTTGCCCCTGGCGCTGTCCTGGACGAAAATCGCAATCGCGGACCTGCTTTTCATGCTAGAATTCGCCCGTTCTGGCAGGCGCGGAAAAGCTTCGCTCCAGCACGAACTTCCTTATACCTCTTCAGACTGTCCGGAGGGACACCTATGCGATCCAATTTCTTCCGCCTTCTTGCGCTCACTCTATTGTTCATTGCCAGTAACGCTTGGGCTGCCAGCAACGAAAATGTGTTGCACACCTTTAACGGCGGCACTGACGGCAGCTATCCCGTAGCCGGTTCTGGTCGCCGACTCCGCCGGTAATCTCTATGGCACTACTCGCTACGGCGGCACAAACGGACAGGGAACGGTCTTCGAACTCACACCCTCCAACCGCGCCTGGAAGGAAACTATTCTTTACAGCTTCGCGGGCGGCAACGACGGCGCGTCGCCAGCTGCGTCCGTGATCATGGACGCGAGCGGAAACATTTACGGCACCACTCGCCTGGGAGGGCCCGACAATGCCGGCACGGTCTTCGAACTAACGCCAGTCAACGGTTCCTGGCAGGAATCCATACTTTGGGCTTTCACTGGAGGCGATGATGGCGGCAGCCCGCAGGCCGCGCTTACCCTGGTTGGCAACGCGCTGATTGGCACCACTCCGCAAGGCGGCGCTCGCGGGAACGGCACGGTGTTCGGTCTGCGACAGGTTAACGGCAACTGGCAAGAGCAGGTGCTTTACAGTTTCCTGGGCGGCAACAACGACGGCGAATATCCCTACAGTCAACTGGTGCTCGACAAAGCTGGCAACATCTACGGCACCGCTGAGTCCGGAGCTGCCCAACGGCGCTGGTTCTGTTTTTGAACTTTCGCGCTCGGGCCGCGCCTGGACTGAAACCACCTTGCATTTCTTCACCGGCAATGCAGATGGCAGTAATCCAAACGCAGGCGTGGTCTTTGACAAGGCCGGCAATCTTTACGGCATGACCCAATCCGGTGGTAAATACACAAGCGGCACCATTTTCGAGCTCATGCCCTCCAACGGTTCCTGGACGGAATCGGTTCTTTACAGTTTCACCGGAGGAAATGATGGTGGATTTCCCGCGGCTGGTGTAATCGTCGACAAGAACGGAAACCTCTTTGGAACAGCATTTAACGGCGGAACCCAAGGTTACGGCACAGTGTTCGAGTTAACTCCTTCTGCCGGCGCGTGGACGCAGACGGTGCTTCATAGCTTCCTTGGAGGCAATGATGGAGCTTTACCGCAATCCAACCTGTTGCTCGATAGAGACGTTGCGATTGGCACTACCACGGAGGGTGGGTCAAATGACACCGGCGTGGTATTTTCCGTTGGCCGGCTGCAATCGGCTCCCTCATACTGCAAACCGTGTTTGTTCTATGGAGGAGACTTTAATATAGGCAGTCCGGCGGCCGACACCTTCGCCAACGAGAACATTTACCCGGGTGGATTTGAAACCTTGTCGCAGATTTATTCGCCGTTTACGGTTCTACGCGGGGAAACCTGGAACGTGACCGGCTTGTTCATTAACTTGATCGCATATCCGACCGCGCTGGATCCGACCGCAACACCGTGGGAGATTCGCACTGGCATCCCGATCGGCGGCGGCAACGGTGGGACCTCTGGTGGCCAGCGGCACCGCGACGGCAACCATGACACCGACCGGCCGTAGCCTCAATGGAACTCCCGAGTACACCATCGAGGTCACCTGGAACACGCCAGTGGTTCTGCAACCCGGCACCTACTGGGAAAACGTCACGCCGCAGTGCACTGACCTGAGCAATTCGCAGTGCACGGCGGAGGGATTCACCGGCTTCCTGGAGTCCGATATGGAAACCATGTACGGTTCTGAATGCGTGGGGCCCTCCGGAGCCGTGGCAGGATTCCTTCTGGAACGCGCCCGACTTTGGTCTCACCTGGGCCAATACCTATCAGGTGCACCAGCAGCGCGGCGAGCCCGGCGGGGACGCATTTTCCGCCGGCGTGATCGGCACGAAATAAAGAGAAGATAGACGATCTCGCGGCCCGATGGCGGCGACGGTTGAACGTGGTATCCCCAGGTGAGCTCGCAAAGAACGCTCGCGGCACCTGGGGCACCGTGCTGCCGATGCTCTGATTTTGCGCCTACTACATTGTGAAGTCGCCGGGCAAAGATAGATCACCCACTAAACCGTACGCTTTCGGTTCAGAACGCTAATACCAGCCCGGTGCCCCAGGCCCCGCGTAGCGTATGCGAGCTGACCTGGGCGGAACCACTTCGAGTGCACCTCCGCGGGCACCATGTTCCCGTCCTTGTCCGGCAATTGGCTGTGCGCGATATCCGCATATTAAACATCCACGGGGCCCGAGCCTCAAGGTGAAGAGGATACCGATACTGCCCGCCTGAGAAAAAGAGCCTCTGAGGGGTGAACGCCGCAGGCATGTTATTTTCCCGGCTCGAACCGATACCCCACCCAAGGCTCGGTGAGAATGTAACGCGGCGCGGGCGCATCCGGCTCCAGCTTCTTGCGCAACTGACCGACGAAGACTCTTAAATACTCCACCTGCTCTGTGCTCTGTCCGCCCCAGATCGCGCTGAGCAGCGCGCGGTGGGTCACAACTTTTCCCCGATGCCGCGCGAGGTACACCAGCAGTTCGAACTCCTTGGGAGTGAGATGCACTTCCTTCTTGCGCACATTCACCCGATGCGCTTCCAGGTCGATTTCGAAATCTCCGATCTCGATCAGCGTGGCCTGCTCTTCCGCCGGGGCTCGGCGCAAATTGGCCCGCACCCGCGCCAGCAGTTCTTCAATGCCGAATGGTTTGGTCACATAATCGTCGGCGCCGGCATCGAGCGCCTGCACTTTGGTCCGCTCTTCTCCGCGCACGGAAAGCACGAGGATCGGAATTTTCGTTACAAGACGCAGCTGCCGGCAGAGTTCGAGGCCGTCCATGTGGGGCATGGAAAGATCGGTGATCACCAGCTCGGGCGACCAGTCTTTCATGATTTCGAGGGCAGTTTCGCCGTCGTTGGCCACTCGAATGTCGTATCCCTGGCTGGAAAGGCTGGCGCGCAGCACCCGCGTGATCTGCGGTTCGTCATCCACCACGAGAATGCGGCGGTGCTCATTCATTTGCGTGGATCAGGAGGGTTCCTGGGTCACAATATGCACGTCCACCGGCGGGGCATCGCGCAGGAAGCGATGGATGGCGGAGAGATAAAGATATTTCTTTACGCCCGAGGTTGCAGAACGGCCAAAAACCATTTGCGTGATGTGTTTCTCTCGCACCAGATTGGCCACGGCTTCGGCCACGTTGGTTCCCTTCACTTTATCGATGTGCGCGCCGACATTCTCCGCAAACTGCAGGTTCGCCGCCAGCGTGCTCTGGTTTCTCTCGCTGGTGTCCTGCCCCATGTCTACGTAAATGACGTGCAGTTCACCATCCATGGCTTGCGCCATGCGGGCGCCGCGAGCAATCAAGTACTTGGCCGAGGGATTGGAGCTCACAGCCACGCCAATACGCTCGCGAATCGGGACAGCCTTGGTCTGCTCATCCTTCTCGCGGTACGATTCCAGGCTGCGGTCTACCGCTTGCGCCACCTGACGCAACGCGAGTTCGCGCAGCGCGATCAAGTTTCCCGGCCGAAAGAAATTGTCCAGCGCCCGTCCGACCCGTTCCAGCGGATAAATATCGCCGCGCTTCATGCGGTTCTGCAAAGCCTCGGGGGTCAGATCGGACATCACGACTTCATCCACTCGCTTCAGCACCCAGTCGGGCACGGTCTCGCGCACGGTAATTCCGGTGAGGTTCTGCACCAGCGGAGTCACGCTCTCCAGGTGCTGAATGTTCATGGTCGAGAGCACTTCAATGCCGGCATCGAGCAGCTCCAGCACATCCTGATAACGCTTGTGGTGCTTGCTGCCTTCCACGTTGGTGTGGGCGAGTTCATCCACCAGAGCGACCAGCGGCTTTCGTGCCAGGACTGCATCCACGTCCATTTCTTCGAAAATCGTGCCCTTATATTCCAGCTTCTTGCGCGGCACCGCCTCGAGCTGGGCGGCCAACTCGGCCGTCGCTTTTCGTCCATGAGACTCGATCACACCAATGACCACGTCCTGGCCGCGGCCGTGGCGGCGAATGGCCTCGCCGAGCATGGTGAAGGTCTTGCCGACCCCTGGCGCGTAGCCAAGAAACAGCTTGAACGCACCTCCGCGCTTCGCGGGCGCAGCTTCCTCCAGCCATTGCTCGGGCGTTTTTGTCATTGCGGATATTTTCTTAGTACAGACGAAAATTGTCGAGGTCAGCTACAATCGGCGCGTGCCCCGGGAACTGATCAAAACGCTGGGCCAATATACCGCAGCCGCGGCCGCGGTGGCGATCATTGGCCTCGCCTATCACGTGCTGTTCAGAGTCAACCCTACCACAGCGGCCCTTACATTTCTTCTGGGCGTGTTGGCGGTTTCGGCGCAGTGGGGATTACGTCCGGCGATTTTTATGGCCGTGCTGGCCACGCTCGACTTTAATTACTACTTCCTTCCGCCGATTGGCACATTCACCATTGCCGATCCGCAGAATTGGGTCGCGCTCTTCGCTTTTCTGGTAACGGCCGTCGTGGCCAGTCAGCTCTCCGAACGCGCCCGCCGCGAAGCCGAGCATGCCAACGAGCGCCGTGCGGAAACCGAGCGGCTTTACAAGTTCAGCCAGCAGCTTCTGCTGGATGAAAACGTGAGCGCTTTGTTGAATGCGATTCCACGCTACGTCGTGGAATGCTTCGGCGTGGGCGCCGCGGCCATCTCCCTGGTGAGCCGCCCGGACATTTATCGCTCGGACACGGAACGAAGCGTGCTTCGTGCCCACGATCTGCAACTGGTAGCGATGCGTGGCGAGCCGCAAATTAATTCGGAAAGCCGCGTGGTGATTGTGCCTTTGCGCATGGGATTGCGCGTAGTCGGAAGCTTAGGCATCTCCGGCGTCGTGCTGTCGCGCGAAACCCTGGACGCCATGTCCAGCCTGATCGCGATTTCGATCGAGCGCGCAGGCGCGGTCGAAACTCTCAGCAAAGCGGAAGCTGCGCGGGAGAGCGAGCAGCTTCGCTCTGCGCTGCTCGACTCCGTCACGCACGAATTCCGCACGCCGCTGACCGCGATCAAAGCATCGGCAACTTCCCTGCTTTCGACCCCGACTATGAACGATGCACAGCGGACGGAATTGCTCACCGTGATCGACGAAGAGAGCGACCGCCTCAATCGTCTGGTTGGCGAGGCATCCGAAATGGCGCAACTCGACGCCCACCAGGTCGAACTCCATCTCGGCTCGCATCGCATACAGGAAGCGATCGAGGATGCGCTGGAGAAATCGAAGGGAGTCCTCAGCTCTCATCCCGTGACGGTTTCCTTGCCCGACAATCTGCCCGCCGTGCGCATGGACGTTGCCCGTATTTCAGAAGCTCTTGGCCAATTAATTGAGAACGCCGCGAAATATTCCCCGCCGGGTACCGCAATTCACATTACCGGAGAGGCCAAGGGCCGCATGGTCATGACCAGCGTCGCCGATCTCGGTCCCGGCATCGACGACTTCGAACAGGGGTTAATCTTCGAAAAGTTCTATCGCGGCCGCGATCAACGGATGCAGGTGCAGGGTACCGGAATGGGACTGGCCATCGCCAAAGCGATTGTCGAGGCTCATGGCGGCGAAATCGGCGTCACTAGCCAACCGGGGCACGGTTCGGTCTTCTATTTCACCCTTCCTGCCGCATAAGAATAAGGTAGACAGCCGCGCTCCCAACTTCATTCCAGTTCCTGATTCGGCACGAACCGGCCTGCGTATTTGTCGGGAATCGCAATCTGCACTTGTCAACTGTGTTGTTTTCGGTGAATAAATAAGAGTTGGCTCGTGGGGCGTGCCGACCTCGCATTTGAATATGGAGGGATCGCCGGGTTGCTGAAATCCTCCAACATCGAGCTTGCATTTGCGTCTCTGAGATTTGTCTCGATCTTGGAGGCGCTGGCGGCGTCTACCGTCCCAAGCATTTCTTTCGCAGATCTCCACCCAGTTCGTGCACGGAGAGTGATCAATGAAAACATCTACGGCTAGAAGATGGCTTACGCGCTTCCTGCTGTTGGCCACGTTATCGCTGGCGCCAGTTCTCGCGAGCGCAGCAGGCCCAGACCAGCAGGGAAAGCTTTCCGCCGTGCCCTCTCACGATGCCTCTCAATATGTGGGGTCTGACACCTGTAAGACCTGCCACGAAGATGTTTACAAAAAGCAATTCGAGGCCACGCCGCATTTCAAGACCACTCTTGGCGATGGCCACGGCTGCGAGTCCTGTCACGGCCCCGGTTCGGCGCATGTCGACGGTGGCGGCAACGTCAGCAAGATCATCAGCTTCGAGAAGCTTTCCCGGCAGGAATCCAGCGAGCGTTGTCTGAGTTGCCACGGCGAGGCCCACGAGCAGCGACGCTTTGCGCAGTCTTCGCACGACAGCAACGATGTGGGATGCCTCGATTGCCACTCGCCCCATCACGCCAAGGATGCGCAATTTCTGCTGGTGCAGAAGCAGCCGCAGCTCTGTTACGGCTGTCACACCTCAGCGAAAGCCGACTTCGCCAAGCCCTACCATCATCGGGTTGAAGAAGGTTCTGGTCCAGTGCAGCGACTGCCACAACGTCCACGGAACCGCCACCGTGCGCCAGGTGCGCACCCTGCCCAGCGGCGACTTCATTTGCTACAAATGCCACGCCGATAAGCAAGGGCCGTTCGTCTACGAACATGTTCCGGTGAAGACCGAAGGTTGCGTCAGCTGCCATATGCCGCATGGCTCGACCAATCCGCGACTGTTGCGCGTAGGCATGATTAACCTGCTGTGCCTGCAGTGTCACACCTTCCCGACACAAGGGCCAGTTGGGCCGGTGCACAACCAGGCGCAGAAGTACCAGGCGTGCACCATGTGCCACGTGGCGATTCATGGCTCGAACTTCAGCAGTGTGTTCTTCAAGTGAGGTGGCCGATGACACTACAGAAAAAGCAAGCCGCAGCTTTGAGGTTCGGTTTTTCGGCCCGCCGGAGGGCCGCGATGAAATCCCAGCGCTCTGCTTTCTCGTACTGCCCCTTGGTGCTGCTCGCGTTGGCCGCGACCGCTCTGGGCCAGTCGAACGACCAGGATTCCACCCCCGAGGGCGTCAACGCCGCGGGCTATACCATCCACAGCACCACCGAAATCGGATACCGCTTCACCGACCGGACGGGCAGCGCCGACATGTATGACACGCTGGTGAATCTCCATCAGGGGCCCCGGCTGCTGAACGCGAGCCTTTCAATGCAGTCGCAAAATCACGATGGGGGCCTGTTTGATGATCTGTTCATCAGCAGTTTTGGCTGGGGCGGCGATCCCGATAACGTGGCGCGGGTGCGCGCCGACAAGGACAAGTGGTACAACTTCCAGGCCAGTTTCCGCCGTGACCAGAACTTTTTCGATTACGATCTGCTGGCCAATCCGCTGAATCCTCCGACCTCTGCGCCTTCGGTTCCGATTCTCAACTCGCCGCACGAGTTCGCCACCACCCGGCGCATGAGCGACACCGATCTCACCCTGTTGCCGCAATCGAAGCTGAGTTTTCGCCTTGGTTATTCCCGCAACAACATGACCGGGTCGACCTTCAGCAGCATTCACGAGGGCACCGACGCGCTGCTGTCGCAACCCTGGAACACGACGATGAATTCCTACCGCATCGGGGTGGACTGGAAGTTCGCGCCGCGCACCGTCATCAGCTACGACCAGTTTCTCGACTATTACAAAGGAGACACCGACGATTATCTCGCCCCAACTTTTCCGGCACTGCTGCCGGGAGGAACTCCGGTTTATTTGGGCTTGCCCATCGATACCGCTAACCGCATCCCGTGTGCGCCGAAGGGACCTAGCCTCATCAATGGCAGCGGCGTGCTGACCAATGTTGGCTGCAACAGCTATTTCAGCTATTCACGCTTGCAGCGGGTCCGCACTTCACTCCCGACTGAGCGCATAAGCCTGCGCAGCAACTACTGGAACCGCCTCGATGTTACCGCGTCCTACTCCTACAGCGACGCGTTTATGACCACGCCGCTGACCGAGTCGTTCAACGGCCTGATTACCCGCACCAACACCCGCGCGTTTGCTGGCACGGGAACGGGGAGCGCCCATCGCATCTCCGATGTCGCCGATCTCGGCCTTACCTTCCACATCACCAAACATCTGCGTCTGGTCGACAAAGTTTATTTCTGGGCCTATCGCATTCCGGAAAACGGCAACTTCGCCGAAATCGACAGCGACTGCACCGGTCTTTGCACTCTGCTGACCCCGTTAAGTGGCACGGCACCGGCGGTTACCAACACTCTCACCCAGGCCTCGTTCAACCAGGATTGGAAGCGCAACACCACCGAACTCGACTGGGACATTACCAAGAAAATTGGAGCGCGGGTTGGCTATCGCTACGGCGACCAGAAATTTACTCACTTTAACGATTTTTCAGGGATGGATACCGACCGCTTCAACATCCACGAATACACGGCTCTTTTCGGCGCATGGGCGCGTCCGGTGAAGAATCTGCGGCTGAATTTCGACCTGGAACATTCGAACTACGACAACGTCATCGTCCGCATCGAGCCGCGGCACGAAGCGCGCTACCGCTTCCAGACCAATTACACTCCGCTCCCGTGGCTGGTATTGGGAGGGTCGATCAACGCACTCGAAGACTCGAACGGCAATTCGCTGACGAACTACTTCGGACACAACCGCAATTACGGCGTAAACGCATCCGTGACGCCCAACCAGCGCTACGGCGTGAACCTTGCCTACAACTACAACGACTTCATGCAGAATGCAATCGTCTGCTTCAACGATTCGGATGTGCTTCTTCCGGTGGTGGCCAACGCCGGCTCATGCGCGGTGAACGATCCCAACAATCCGCTGCTGACCAATTCTTATTACACCAATCACAATCATTTCGGCATGTTCAATCTTCGGGTCGTGCCGATCAAGCGGGTCACCACGCGGGTTGGCTACAGCATTACCAGTGTCGATGGCAGCACTCCGCAATTCAATGCTCTGCAGCCGCTCGGGCCGCTCGAGTACAAGTATCAGCAACCGGTCGCCGACATCAGCGTGGATCTCGGTCACCGCTTGGCATGGAACACGGGCTGGAACTATTACCAGTACGCGGAGGGATCGTTCGTCGGGCCGACTGCACCGCGTTACTTCCACACCAATAACGCGACGCTTTCGCTGCGCTACGCTTTTTAGCGAAGTTGTAGCAGCGCACTTCGTCTGCCGTCGGCCATCCAACCGGCAGATGACGCTTACCATCTGACGTATCTGAATCGCCAACCGACAGTTGCCGGTCATCGCCAACATCGTTTCGGCAAATGTGGCAAACTCTATGTTCGGGCTCAATGAACATTCTTGAATTCACTCTCCTGCTCGGGATGGGTTCTTTTGTTGCCGGCCTGCTGGGCGCGCTCACCGGATTAGGCGGCGGCGTCGTGCTGGTTCCGTTGCTCACCATTTTCTTCAAAGTGGATATCCGCTACGCCATCGGCGCCTCGCTCGTTTCTGTGATCGCAACATCTTCCGGCGCAGCCGCGGCCTACGTGAAAGAAGGATTTTCCAACATCCGCATCGGCATGTTCCTGGAGATCGCCACAACTATCGGCGCGCTTTGCGGAGCCTTCCTTGCAACCATTGTTTCGACCAAAGCATTGGCGATTATTTTTGGTTCAGTGCTTCTCTATTCCGCCTATCTTTCGCGCAAACCGCGCCCGCCGGAAGAACGCAGTCTCCCCGAGGATCCTACGGCCACGAAATTAAAAATGAACGGCAGCTTTCCCTTTGAAGGCGGCATTCGCCATTACAACGTGCAGCGTGTGCCCATGGGCTTTAGCCTGATGTTCGGCGCGGGAGCACTTTCCGGCCTGCTCGGCATTGGCTCCGGCGCAGTAAAAGTGCTGGCCATGGACCAGGCCATGAAAATTCCCTTCAAAGTTTCCACCACCACCAGCAATTTCATGATCGGGGTCACTGCCGCGGCCAGCGCTGGGATTTATCTCAACCGGGGTTACATTGATCCCGGGCTGGCCATGCCAGTGATGCTGGGAGTGCTTGCAGGGTCGCTGCTGGGCGTGCGCATTCTGATGAAAGCGGAAACCAAAGTGTTGCGGCTGGTTTTCAGCGTAGTGATTGTCGTTCTCGGCGCACAGATGATCTACAAAGGGATTGCGGGGACGATTTGAAATGATGACGCCCGGACGCTGGACCGACCGCCAAATCGAAGAGATTGTCGCCGATCTTCTGCGCACCGGCGTGGCCTTGTCGGCGCTGGTGGTTCTGATCGGTGGTGTTATTTATCTCATTCGGCACGGCTTCGCACCGGCGGATTACCGCGTCTTCCGCGGCGAACCCTCGGACCTGCGCAGCTTGCCCGGCATCCTCCGTTTCGCTTTTACCTGGCACGGGCGCGGCATTATTCAATTGGGACTTGTCTTGCTGATTGCGACTCCCGTGGCGCGTGTCGCGTTTTCCATCTGGGGATTCGCCGAAGAACGCGACCACATGTACACAACGTTTACCGTCATCGTACTGGCAATTCTGCTGTACAGCCTGCTGGGTTCGGGATCGGCGTTCTGAAGTTTTCTGAAATCTCCCTGTATTCTCGGCTTTGTCATCCTGAGCACAGCGAAGGCGCCTATGCACTCAGAGGCAACTGGTGAATTTGCAGGGCACGGCGTCAGTAGATGCGAAATCCCCCGATGTAGTCCTCCATAAACTGCATATTGCGGGTGTCGGGCCAAGTCACCAGAAAAAAGTTGTTCGTGTCCCAAGCACTGCCTATGTAGTCGCCCATGTAAGTGCCGCCGTTGCCATCGAGGTAGGGGTCGGAAAGAAATGAGGTTACGGCGTAGCTCTTACTGAACGAAGCCCCGCCATCGGACGACTTAGCGGCGAAAGGCTGATACTTGACATTCATCGGATCGTTGCGGCGGTCGAGCCAGCTTACGCCGACCAGGCCCGAGGGGCTGACCGAGAGAGCCGGAAAGAACTCGTCGTGCCGCGCGGAACCGGCCACGGCCAGCGGTTTCGACCATGTATTCCCGCCGTCGGTGGAAGTCGATATCTCGACCCTCATCTGCGTTCCCGTCCAGTTGTAAAACACCGTGTACAGATTGCCCGCGTGCGGCCCCTTACTATCGTCAATGCCGATTACCGGCATGTTCGCCACCGGCTCATTCGTATGCGGAAGGTTACCGAAAAAAGCGCAGTCGCAAGTGTCGGGAACAAGGTTGACGTTGGCAATGGTGACCGGAGCCGACCATGTGTTGCCGCCATCGGTGGATTTCGAGAGGAGCATCTGTGCGGCGGTGCCGGCGCAGTTGATGTTTTGGCCGGTCATGGCGCAGCGCTGCCAGGCAACGTAAACCGTGCCGTCGCTGCCCACCGCCAGGCGGCTGAACTGGTCAACGATGGGCTTGTACTGAATAGGGTCGACAGTCGTCGTGGTCCAGGTGTTGCCATTGTCGTTCGAGTGTGAGACGGAGATTTCGCTCTCGACGACTTTTGAGTCGAACTGGGTGACCGAGACATACACGGCGTTCGTGTAGGGGCTGGCGGCGCTATTGTCGACCCGAAGGAATGGCACATTGGTTTCGCCTCCGAGCACGGGGTCGACGGCAACTATCGGGGAACTCCAGGTCGTTCCGTTGTCGCCAGAGCTCTCGACAACGGTTTCCGACTCCAGGTGATCAGGGGCGGCGGATGCGATAAAGGCCATCTCCATTCCGTACGCTAGGGCCGGGTCGCCTGGACTCGCGAAGCTCTCCACGCAGCTGTCACTCCAAGTCAGGCCCCCGTCGCTCGAAGCGTAGATTCCAAAGCGGAATAGGCAATAATAGTCGGCTGCCGCAGCCAGCAACTCTGTCGGATTCCGCGGGTCGGCGGAAATGATCGTTGAGTTTGCCTGTCCCGGGGACATCTCCTCACTCTGCATCACGCAAGGCGCCGGCGAGCACGCGACCCCGCCTGGCACATACCTGTCCGGATAGGCCGGTCCTTCCGTGCCCGCCGGCATCGCCGATTATCTGCGCAGCCAACGGCCAAGCAGATGCCGCGCTGATTATTGCGGCTAGAATGGCGGTGATAGCGCAACTCCGCATCTTCAAAATCCACCCCGAGTTTGCCGCATTGGACGGGAGGAGTCAAGGTGAAAAGCCTTGCACTGTCGGTAGCACATGATATGTCCGGTTGAGATAGCACGTGATATGTCCGCTTTGCGGGCGGCGAGGATGAGAGACCATGCGGAGCATGGAAGCTTATCCGAGGGCCGCGATGGAGCGGGCGATGAAAGTACAGGACGTGATGTTGCAGGCGATGGCGAAGAAGATCACGTGGTGGCAGGCGGCGGAGATTCTGGGCATCAGCGACCGGCATATGCGCCGGATTCGGGAGCGCTACGTGGAAGAAGGCTACAACGGGTTGCTGGACCGGCGGCGGGGCAAGCCGTCGCGGCGCCGGGTGCCGATGGCGACGGTGGAGAAGGTGTTCGCCTTGTACCGGGAGAAGTATTTCGATCTGAACGTGCAGCACTTTCACGAGAAGCTGCAGGCCGAGCACGAGATCGAACTGAGTTACAGCTGGGTGAAGCAGGCGCTGCAGGGAGCGGGGCTGGTGGCGCGAGGACGCAAGCGCGGGGCGCATCGCAAACGGCGCGAGCGGCGGCCGTTGCCGGGGATGCTGTTGCACATCGACGGCAGCCGCCACCAGTGGTTTCAGGACGAACGTTGGTATGACCTGATCGTGATTCTGGACGATGCCACCAGCGAGATTTACTACGCCCAACTGGTGGAGGAGGAATCGACGGCGACGGTGATGGCCGGACTGTGGGAGGTGATCGAGCGCAAAGGCGTGTTCTGCGCGCTGTACAGCGATCGGGGCAGCCATTTCTGGCTGACGCCGAAGGTGGGCGGCAAGGTGGACTCCCATCGCCGCACGCAGGTGGGGCGGGCGTTGCAGGAGTTGGGAGTGCAGATGATCCCGGCCTACTCGCCGGAAGCGCGTGGGCGCAGCGAGCGCAACTTCGGCACTTGGCAGGGCCGCTTGCCGCAGGAGTTGCGGCTGCGCCAGCTGGAGACGCTGGAGGCGGCGAACCGGTTCCTGCGGGAAGATTACATCGCCGAGTTCAATCGCCGTTTTCAGGTCGCACCCAGGCAGCGGGGCCATGCTTTTGTGCCCTGCCGGAATCGTGACCTGGAACGGATTTTCTCGCTGCAGTTCGAACGCAGCGTGAACCGCGACAACACGGTGAGCTTTCAGAATCTGAGCTTGCAGATCGAGCGGGTGCGCTGGCGGGCGACGTTGGCGGGTTGCCAGGTGGTGGTGCATCAACACCTGAATGGAACCTTGAGTCTCACCCACGGACCGCATTGCCTGGGTCGCTATGACGCCAGCGGAACACCCTTGTCGGCCAAAGCTTCTACAGAGACGAGCAGGGGAAGGGGAACTGCCCCCTTCCCCTGCAACCCCATCCCCAAAACCAACCCCACCCAAACGGCGAGGGCACAACTTTGAAACCGGACATTTCACTTGCTACAAAAACCGGACATTTTAACTTGCTACCGACAGGTGAAAAGCCTTGCACACACCTAGACTCTGGAACGTTCATTCCGTTTCTGTAACAGAGGACATTTTTCCCGCCAGTTTCGGGACTAATCATCTAGACTTTAATATTTTTTCCTCACATCCTAGCCCGTGGATTACGGGGCGCCGTCCCGCTGAGTCGCAAGGAAATAAGGAGGCGGCCCTCAGCCTCGATCCGCCTGCGCACAACTCCGCCCCCGTTTCCGGAACAAAAGGGGACTGGGCGCTAGAAGTCGCGCTACTGGGAATATTTGAAATCTCACCCGCACACCCAACTAGGGTACCGGAGGATGGAAATGATGAGATTAGCGCGTACAGATGGGCCGAGTGGAGAACTAAGGCGGAGAAGCTCCGTCGTGAGGGCAGTACTGTCGGGCGGCACCGCTCGCGCCCTGAACGCTGATGGCCTACGGAGTCTGTGTCTGGCCTCGTTTATGGTTGTTGGGGTTTTTTCGCAGGCTCAGAACACCCTAGGTACCCTCGCGCAAGGCCAGCCGGTGGTCGCACAGAGCTCCGGAGGCACGGGGGCTACTGCAGTTTCCAGCGCTCTTGTTCTGGACGCCGCGCAGTTTAGCAGCAGTACAGACATCTGCGGCGCGATCTCGGCGGCCTGCCAAACTGCAAATACCACCTTAGGTGGCGCTGGTATGGATGTAGACGCACGCGGCTATGCTGCAATCGGTTCAAACAACGTCTGTTCGGTTACAAATGCCCACGGGATGCTTACAAATTGTTCCAATGGAGGGAAGGTGCTGCTCGGATCCGAGTGGCGACACGACTCAAGCCGGGAATTTAACCCTGAGCGGCAGCACGCCAGCAATCAGCAGCACAGCATCGAATGCAAATCTGAACCTCGTGCCGAACGGCACAGGTTTGGTCACGGCTCCTTCGTTGAGCCTCACGGGAGGCACGCCAACGATCAGCAGCACGGTCTCGAACGCGAACCTGAACCTTGCTCCGAGCGGCTCAGGTCTAGTCACGGCTCCCACGCCTCCGTCGACGGACAATTCCACGGACGTCGCGACAACAGCATTTGTGCAGGCGCACTTGCCGAGGGTTGCTGGCGCGGTCGAGCTAACGGGGCAGACGCTGTCAGCCTCTGGGACGCTGATCGGCGCGCCCAGCGCGGGAACCTACATGCTGTCCTTGTGCCTCTACGTCCAAGCCGTCGGCACGAATACGGTCACCGCAATCGTCTCCTACAGTAACGGCACGATTTCAACCAGCGACAGCACAAGCCCCGTTTCCACGACGTCAACATCAAATCGGAGCTGCACAGTCATCGCTGAACACATCGCCTCCGGAACACCCGTGACGTACTCCACCACCATTGGCACAATAAGCGGAACGTATGGATTGGATATCGTAGAGACCCGGGTGCAGTAACGCCCCAAACGAACGCTAAACAAAAAGCGCCCGCCGCAATCTCTCATAGTAGAGACTGCGGTCAGGCGCTCCAATATCTTCAGGACAAAGCCGTACGCAGGACGAAGGCTGGCTTCATCCTGCGGGACTAATCCGATGGGGAGGGATGCGCGCTTAGAACATTGTGTAGATGAACGGCGCCAGCGAAGTGGCTTCGCCCACGATCAGCAACACGCCCAGCAACACCACCGTAATGACAATCGGCAGAATCCACCACCGTTTCTTGCCGAAAAAGCCGAACAACTCTCCGGCGGTTTGCAACTTGTTCTTCGTGCTGGTAATTACACCCATTACTTCCTCCTCAAGAGTTCTGAACTCAAAATTTTATCGCGACCAAACTATAAAACCAAGCTCTCAGCGCGGCTTTGCGCCCGGCCCGCGACCGTTTAGGGAACCGCTGGAACCATTCGAGCCCTTGCGGGTCAGCGCCTGCAACATCACCGGCAACACAAACTTGTGGAAGTCGGCGTAGTGCCGCTTTTTCCAGAACAGGCTCGGGTCCTGGCTGATGCGATACCAGAATTCCAGCCCACGATGCTGCATCCACTTTGGAGCGCGCTTGCGCATGCCGATGTGGTAGTCGAACGCGCCGCCGACCGCGCCAGTGAAGTGCGCTTCGATCCGCTCACGATTCGTGCCCACACCCAGCGCTCTTGCAGCGGCGCTCCCAGACCGAGCCACAAAATGTCCGGCTGGGTGCGCGACAGTTCTCCGAGAATATATTTGTTGTTCTCTTCGCTGATCGGCCCCACGGGGGCGTCCACGCGCCCACCACTTTGATTCTGGGATGCATCTTCTGCAAGGCTTCGGCGGTGCGCTCAGCTTTGCGGTCGCCGCCGCACATGATGTAAACGGAATAGCCCTTTTCTTCCGCGCGCCGGTTCATGGCGACATAAAAGTCCGGCCCGCAAACCCGCTCCGGCACCGGGTCGCGCAACACCCGGCTCGCCCAGACCAACGGAATTCCATCCGGCATGGGAAAGTCAGCGTCGTTCAAGGCCTGCCGATACTCTGCGTTGTGGCGCGCTTCGATCACGTTATAAACGTTGATGAACACGCCGTAGCGCCGCTCGCCGTTCAGGATGCAGCTTTCGACCGCATCTACAGTCTGCGCGAGGCTCAGTGGGCGCACGCGCACGCCGAGAATATCCACTCGGGGAGCGTCCGAACTCACGGGTTCGTGCATGGTTTCAACCGGCATAGTTCTTGCCACGTTCCGTTCGTTACGCAACTTCGAGCAGCGTGCGCAGCCCGTTCTCGCTCGCCGAAAGCTGCTTCAGCGTGTCGATGTTGTAGTACTGCGGATTGTCCCAGTCGCCGAACTTGTCCATGTTCTCGATCAGGTTTTTCACGATGCACTTCACGTCGTGATTGGGATGGAAACTCAGCGTGTTCTCCGCCTTGCGAATGCTCACCTTGTAATTGCGAAAATCTTTCTTGTGATGGATGGTCAGCTTCACCCGAATCCCCAAGTGCTCCTCGATCGCCATCTTCACCAGGTCGCCGACTTCTCCGACCGTGTAATTCCCCGACGCCACGTTGAAAATCCCTGACAGCCTTTCGCTCGCTTCAATCGCCCGGATATACGCGTTGGTCGCATCTTCAATGCTGATGATCGGCCGCCAGATCGACGGATTGTTCACCGTGATCTCGCGATTGCGCACTCCGTTCTTGAACATCGTATTGATAATAAGATCCAGCCTCATGCGCGGGCTGTAACCCGATACTGTTCCTTTGCGCAGCGAGACGACGGAGAAGCTGTCGTCGACCAGGTTCATCACCGCCTGCTCGCCTTGCAGCTTTGATATCCCGTACGGATACGCCGACGACACTGGACGCGTCTCGTCGAACAATTCGTTGTCGGTGTAGCCGTAGACCGAGCAGGAACTCGCATACACGTAGCGCTTGACCTTGGCCTTTTTCGCGATGTAGGCGAGGTAGGCCGGCGCGGCCGCGTTGAAGATGAAGTTCTGGCTGGGCGAATATTCGGCCATGGGATCATTGGACAATCCCGCGAGAAAGACCACCTGCTGATAGTGCGCCAGGTCTTCGACGTTAATGTCGAAGATGTCTTTGTGAATAATGCCGACCTGCTCGGGCAAATGATTGCCGAACCAGAACAGATCGAGCACGTCGACTTCGTAGCCACGATCCAAGAGTTTCGGCGCCAGCACCGAACCGATATATCCCGCCCCGCCTGCGATTAGAATCTTCATTTTTGTCTTATCTCCCGGCTTTCTTATCTCCCCGCCACGGCATGTTCTTCTACGTACCGAAAATTGTCCGACTCCGGCCGCGCCAGCCATTCCTGCAGCGTTTGTGCTTTTTTATCTTTGTCAGAAAGCTGCACGTCTTTGATTGGCCACTCAACGCCGACTTGCGGATCATCCCAGCGAATTCCCGACTCGCCTTTGTTGTTGTAAATCCCGGTGCATTTGTACTGAATCTCCGCATACTCGGAGAGAACACAAAAGCCCCGCGCGAAACCGGCCGGCGCCCAAATCTGCTTGCGGCCTTCGGCGGAAATTTCGGTTCCGAACCATTTGCCGAGCGTCGGCGATCCTTTGCGGATATCGACAGCCACCAGGAAAGCCGTGCCGCGCGTCACTCGCATGAGCTTACCCATGGGCGGTTCCCACTGAAAGTGCAACCCGCGCAGAACTCCGCGCACCGAGCCAGAATGATTGTCCTGAACGAACTCCGTAGGCAGGCCGAGCATCTTAAACTGGTCGGCCCGAAATACTTCGGTAAAGAATCCGCGGTCATCCTGAAACACCTGCGGGCTCAGTACGCAAACGCCGTTTAAATGGCGCGACTCAATCTTCAGGTTCATTCTTCCTATGCTCCCAATCCAACCCGGTTCACGGGCAGGTTGATGGCGGCTGTTTGCACCGCGGCCTTCGACAAAACGAATTTATCGATGATAAGCGCATCCAGCCCGGAACCAAAATAACTGCGCATGGCGTCGCGCGGGCTCACCACCAGCGGCTCGCCGAACAGGTTAAACGACGTATTCAATAGCATAGGCGCGGGCGCGTGTTCGCCAAAGCGTTTCAATAAAGACCAGAACATGGGATTGCTGCGTCGCTGCACAATATGCAGACGCACCCGCCCATCAGGAAGCAGGAAGCTGTCAGGCAGGCATTCGCTGCCCGGCACAACCGCGCCGAGAGAGTTCATAAAACAGCACTGACGAGAGGCTTCGAAATACCGTGGGCAATCTTCCTCTGGAACCGAAATCGCAAACGGACGGAACCACTCTCGGTGCTTGATAAAGTCGTTCAGATTTTCCTTGACGTATGGCGCCCAGGGAGAAGCGAGCACACTGCGATTGCCGAGAGCTCGTGGGCCGAATTCCGCCGCACCCTGAAACCAGCCGACGATCTTCCCCGCGTGCAACAGTTGCACCGTCGAATCCAACTTTCGCTCTTCGGTCGTCGGCAGCGTGTAGCGGCTCTTGGTGTTGTCGAGAACATCTTTTACCGCCTGGCGATCGAATTTGGTTCCAGGTAAGCGTGCACGTCTGCGCTCTGCCTGGGATTTTTCAACTCGTGGTGCCAGGCAAGCAAAGCCGCTCCCAGCGCCGGCCCCAGCGTTGCCGGGAGCTGGCGGAACAAAAACGCGATCCGCACCCAGATGTTTTTCAAGCGCCGCAACCAGCAAAACATTCTGAAAAAGTCCGCCGGCGAAACAAACGTGTTCAATCTTTTCTTTGCGCCAGAGCTCTTCAACCAGCGGCGCGATTAGTTCCACGCAAGCCGCCTGGATACTCGCGGCCAGGTTCTTTTTCTGCTCCTCTGTGACCTTCCTGCGGTCGTTGGGCAGGCTCGTGACTCGATAGAACTTTTCGGAAAACGAAATCTGGTTGGCGAGACCTCGGCGGAAGAATCTGTAGTTAAGCCGCGGCACCGCTCCGCGTCCGTGGCGAAACACCTTCACAAAAACATCCTTGTAGACCGGATCGCCCTCAAGACTTAGCCACTGCGTCTTGTGCTCATCGACATGGGGCTGGAAGCCGGCCAAGTCCGTCACCTGCGAATATACCCAAGCGAGCGAATTGGGAAACGGAATATTTCGCAGCACCCGGATGCGGTTCCCTTCCCCGACTGCCAAAGTCGAGGCCGTGCCGTGTCCGCCTTCGTCCATGGTGACGATCAGGCTCTTATCGAACGGCGAAAGAAAAAACGCGCTGGCTGCGTGGCAGAGATGGTGGTCGAAGCCGATGACTTTGTGATCGCTTCCGACCGCGTATCTCCGCAGGACACGCAGATGATTCAAATCGCGAGCCAGCGCTCCAGCTTCGTCCGCCGCGTAATATGCGCTCGCCACGGGCGCGGTGGCGGAAAGCTTCACACGCAGCCACGATTTGCGCCGCCAGTTATTCAAGGGCTGAACCGCAGCAGCTACAAGACCCACTCCGTCCCAACCGATTCCGGCGCTTTCAAAGCAGGAGAGAATGGCAAGCTCGGGACGGTTGCGAGTTCGCGCGCGGGCCAGCTTGTCGTTCTCAATGGCCACCCGCACGGCGCCGTCTTCAAGCAGGGCCGCTGCCGTATCGTGTTGGAAGGATGACAATCCCAGAATGTGCATGGTTCCCGTCGCCGGACTATTTCCCTCCAATGGCAGGGACGAAAGTGCCTACTGCCAAAGTGCTGCGGTTGCTGCACCTGCCGACAGCCGCCGGGTAAAATTCTTCCGGATGGAGGAGTTTTGAAAGTCGAGTCCTGCGAATAACTTAAGGACGAAAGCGTCGCAACCAGCCTGCTCTAACTTATGCGGACGGCTCGTCTCCCACAAGTGGTCAAACTGACTAGGGACGAAAGTCCCTATGACCTTTTATGTCAGTTTAGGGAATCGACCTCGGCCACTGACAATAAAAGGTTTAGTAGCTGGAATATCGATATGTAGGATACGTTTCTGCGACTGGGGGGACGATGTAAAGTGGATCCTGCTGCCCCGCCGTTACAATGGTGTTGTCGGTCGCCTGGTAGTTAAATCCGCCAATGGGATTGGTATAAAGGTAAAAATCCATTGGAGTGCCAGTGTTTCCGAATCCCGGGTCTACCGAAGCGGTGCCCTTGGTGTCTTCATTCATTGCTAACGGCTGTCCGTTTACCAGCGGGTGCCCATTCTGCCATTGGGAGAATGTGAGCGAGGTCATGGGCGGATTCTGGATCTGGATGCAGCCACTCGCCTCATTCGGCGGCGGGGGATCGGTCATGATCGAAAACGCGTTGGGATCGCTGGCGAAGCCGCCATCCGTCCTCCAATAGAGATTGCTCTGAAAATTCTGAAACTGATTGTAGGGCAGGCCGCAGGAATCAGCGCAATCGCTGACCGCAGAGAAGCCCTGAGTTTCGTCAAAGTCAAAGTAGAAAAGATTGTGGGTGATGTTGGCGCGAAGCGTATTGGTGCAATTCTGCGGCCAGGGGTTCTGCTCCTCAAACATGGCGTGCCGCGCGTAAGCAACGATATTGTTGGTGAAAGTGTTGGGAGGCTCTCCAGGTCCAGGGCCCTGCGTCACTGTGAGGCCGCCCGCGGAAATGTTGTAGACGACGTTATTTTCGATCTGCATTCCCGCCGACTGAATGTCTAGATAGATGCCCTGACCTCCGTAGCCTGTCCCCTGAAAACCGGCGTCGATAATGGTCGAATCGGTCACGTCGTGGACCAGATTGCTCAGCACCTGATCGCCGGTGCCACTGCCGTTCGCCCCGCCGATGTCATAGTAAAGCGCGCCTCCATCGGAGGTGATGCCCTGCATCACGTCCCAGATATGGTTGTACTCGCTGAGGATGTTGATGCCATTGGCGGGCCAATCATTCGAATAACATCCGAGATTGCAGATGGAAATTCCAGCGTGATAGCCGTCTGTGATGTCATTGTGCTCGATGGTCACGTCGTGGCCGTTGCTCATGGCCACACCTTCGCCACTTGCCACCACTCGTGAGTATCCCTGAATTAAATTGTTCTCCAGCGTCAAGAATTGCGGAACATAAGCATATTGGTCGCCCGACCAGATTGATCGCCCGATTCGCAGCCCGCTCGCGCCAATATCGTAAAACGCTCCATTCTCCACCGTGTCGTTCGCCGCGGGAGTGCCTTTATTGCCGTACGTGGAAGCGATCGTCAAACCCGAACCCGAGGTGTGCCTTACTACCACCCCATTGAAAACAACGTTTTGACAACTCTCGCAATCGATCGCCTGCGGCATTGCCAGCGTTTCATTGCTGTCGTTGTTGAACCCCGTCGAGGAGGGAATAAAATTATCCACCTCGAACGTCAGCCCGCTGAAAATGACATTTTGCAGATCGGTGGCCATTAGCAAGCTGGCGCCCACGTAATCGGTTGCAGGGTCTCCCGGAATCGCCCCACCCAACTGTGGGATCACGATCGTGTTGCTCTTCGGGTTCTCCCCGTAATTTGCCAGGTAATTCAGGGGTCCACGGCGTGGTCGAGCGGTCCAGGAACCAGATGCCAGTCTGACCCGCGGCCTGCGCTGCGTTAAAGGCGTCTCGCGCGTTTTCGACTACATAGCGATGGCCGGCCGTAGGACCGAAATAGTTGTACTGCGACGCACTGCCCGAGTTCGTGTATCCGGTGAGATAGATGATGTTCGTCGAGGTATTGACGCAGCTTACGCGCATAATGTCGACGGTGTACGCGTCAAACAGCGTCAATTCCACGTCCCCTGAGGGATATTTGCCGGACGGCGGGGCGTTGCAAGGATTTCCCTTAGGCGGATTCAGATTGATCCAGTTTGCAATGGGATCGCTGGGATCGTAATAAAAGCGGTCCAGGCACTTGGACTGGGTGCCGTTGCTGTACGACGGGCAGCTAGAGTTGGCCCCAGTCGGAGGAACTGTTCCGGCAACTCGCAGAAATGTCCCCAGATTGCAAAACGCCATACTGACAACCTGGCCGCTTTGGGTGGAGATGCACGATCCGCCGTGCATGTAATACCCGACTCCGTCGGCAGACTGCAAGCGGGCCCGCAGACGACGCGTGCCGTTGTAATACAAATATTCGAAAGGCTGGGTTTGCGACGGCACAGAGGCTTGCCACAAGGCTCCAGAAACGTGGGTCCAACCACTGATTGGAAAACCGCCATCCAGCACCGGCGTCTCCCCAGGATAGTTCTCCCAAGTAACAGGCGAGGAGGCGGTTCCTGAATCGCTGCTGGTGAAGTTCAATGTCCCTGGGTTGGTGGGGCTCATAACCAGGTAATAGGTGCCATTGCGCACCATTACTGTGATCGAAGCACCGTAGTGGTCCTGCAGCAGGGATTCGACGGCGAGCTGCGCACGCGCCACCGAGGCGAAGGGACCATCGGTATCGTTCTGATTGGGCGCCGGCAACTTTCCGCTCCACGAATCATTGCCATCAGTGGCAACATAGAAGGTTGTGCCCGGAGAATTGGAGTCCTGGGCCACAACTACTCTCGCGACGGATATGATCGCTAGCGATAAGAGAATGAGCGAAACTACTTTTGTTGGATTGTATGGAAGACAGACTCGTGGCTTGGTATTAGCTGGGGGATCTGGATACATTTGCACTCACCAACGCGAAACGCGAAATATGGCAATCTTGCTCTTCCAATTGCTCCCCTGCAAGGTCTGAGTAGGCCATGCAAGTGACCTAACTGGTAAACAGGATTTGATCATGAACCGGCGGGATCGGACGGTGATCCCTGACCGCCCAAGAGCTTGACAGTGGCCTATTTTAGCGCTCCTGGGCTGTGGATTTCTCGAAGTTTTAGGCCCGGGCGTAATCCGATTCGCGGGCGCCCGCTTTCGCGCTTACGCCGGCCTGGGCTTGCGCCGGAGAGCCTTTCTTGCGGCCAATCATGATAAATAGGCCGCCAGCATCGCCCCGCTTCATAAAAAGCCCCACTTCAGCCAGAACGCGGGTGGCTTTCGTTCCACGGTCGTGCGGCTCAAACAGCTTTTCCTGGTCGGTAAAGGCGCCCAAATCCAGTTTGGGAATGCTGTCGAGGAACTCAAAACCGTTGGCGTCGAACCAATCGGTCAGTACTTCGTCGTAGGAATGCTTGCTTTCGTGCGGATGTTTGTACTGGTCCATGAACCAGGCACGCTTGCGGGCTTCAGTGTAACGCTGGTTCCGCTGGTGCGCGTCCAGGAACCGCAGCTTGTCTCCCGAGGCGCGGAATAGGAACCGCAGGAAGTCCGTTCCCAGCCGGCCGATCGTGTTGTACAACCCGACGATGATGTAACGCCCCGGCTTGACCATTCTCGAAATCGACTTGAATCCGCCCAGCGGATCGCTGGTGTGGTGCAACACGCCGTTTGAAATAACTACGTCGAAGACGCCTTCTTTGAACGCGGGACGGAAAAGGTTCATCTGCAGGAACGCCGCATTCTTCACATCGCAGCGGTCGCGAAAACCTTTGGCCAGACGCAAAGAGTTCAGGCATAGATCAGTTCCAAACACCGTACGGTTCCAGCGCATGCCCAGAAAGTTGCTCAACTGGCCGGTGCCGCATCCGCACTCGATCACGCGGCCGCCGCCGGGAATCTGCTCGTCCAGCAATCGCGCAAAGACGCCGCGGTTGGCTTTTTCCGCCAGGCTCTCTTTGGAGTCGAATTCGTCGTAATTCGGAAACGGATTTTCCTCATAGAACGCCTTCACCACGTCGGTCACGTCGCGCGACTGGTCATTGGCATCGTGCGGGTGAAAAAGCAAAGGAATGCCGTTCTCGCTGCGGTAGACGGCGCTGCATCCCTGACAGACCAGAGTTTCGCCCTCGATGCGAAAATCTCCGCGGCAGCGCGGGCAACAGAAGATGTCTACGTTCTTGACGAAGTTATCGAGCACAGAATGTTTCCCCCGTGAAACTGATTTCCGGCGTTCCGCCGTGCCTTGCTATTAGAATAGTGCCTTTGAAGCCCCTCGGGAAATATGCTTTTTGGATACTGTCGCGGGCCGGACTCGCGATCTATTCCCGCATCCCCATTTTCGGGGCCCTCAATGCAGCTGTCGGCGTGATTCGAAACCGCGACCGCTTTCTGGTCATCGAACGCAACGACGGCCGCGGGGTCTCATTTCCGGGCGGCATCGCCATGCCCTGGGAAACCGCCGAAACCGCCGTGCAGCGCGAAATCCTGGAAGAAACCGGATTACGCGTCACCAAGTCGATTCTAAAACTGAGCTACTTTTCCCGCGAAGAGGTGCCGGTTAATCTTTCGGTCTTCGAGGTCGAAACTGACGGCCAGCTTCGCGGTTCCTGGGAAGGAACGCCCTCTTGGATTTCTCTAAACGACCTGCGCGAGCGCGTTATTCCCAGTCAAAGGCGGATTGCAGAAGTACTGCTGACTGAATCCTGAATCTACTCAGCAGATGAGGTGGATGGCATTCGCCATCCACCTCACCGCCGGTGTCACCGCGATTACTGTCCCACGCCGGTCAGGTTTACGACCTGCGGTCCCAGACTGGTGTTGATGGTCAAGGTCGCAGTGCGAGTGCCCGACTGTTGCGGTGTGAACGTCACCGTCGCATAACAGAACTGCTGGTTGCCCGGTCTGGCGAGAGCCGAGGCGTACACAGCAACTCACCCGACGGGTTAGCAACGATTGCGAAATCGCCCGGATCGCTTCCGCCCAGCTGAACGCTACTTACAGGCAGGCTCGCCAATCCCGAATTCTGCAGCTTGGCGCCTAGTGGAGCGCTGGTCTGTCCCACCGGAGTATTGGGAAAGTTGAGTTTCATGTTCCACAAGTTCGCCACCGGAACCATATCAACTTGACGGGCCCGATTGTTGCCCTGATCTGCGATCAGAAGTTCTCCGCTGGCATTCACGGCAAGGCCGAGATTGTCGAGCGTCGCCAACGTCGAAGGACCGCCGTCGCCGCCAAACCCGGTATCGCCTGGCTGTTTGTAATTCCCAGCCACGGTAATGACCGTCTGACTGGGCTGATCGATTCGTTGAACCACCAACTCCGCGCCTCCACCGACAAACAGATTGCCGGCTGGATCGAGTGCGACTTCCAGCGGGATGAACATGGACGCTGCGGTTGCCGGTCCACCATCGCCGCTGAATGCTTGCTTTCCGTTGAAAGCGTAAGTGAAGATATCGCCGACCGGGAGGGTCGATCCGTTACAACCTTTCGCAACCCCAACCACGCAGCGAATGCGGCTGTTCTTCGAGTCCGCAATGTAGACGTCGCCGGCAGCATCGGCGGCAATGCCGAACGGATAGTGCAATTCAGCTGCGTTCGCCGGACACTTTATCACCGGTGTAGCCAGCAGTGCCGGTCCCGGCCAGCGTATTGATAATTCCGGTGCTCAAATTCACAAAGCGGATGCGGTTGTCGTAATAGTCCGCGATGTACAGGTTGCCGTGAGCATCAAGCGCCACCGAACTCGGATAAGTAATGAACGCCGCGGTTGCGGGGCCAGTATCGCCGCACAACTTGGTTAGGTTAGTCGCAAGAGGCCCCGCTGCCCGCCACGGTCGCAACGTCCCCCGGCTGAATAGTGATGTTCTTGTCCACCGTGATCGGTGTCGACTGCATATTCACCAGCCGCACCACCGAGTTCGAGCTGTCCGCGATGTAGATGTTCCCATTCGCATCGAGCGTCAAACCTTGCGGCCCCAGCAGAGTTGCCAGGGTGGCAGGCCCGCCATCGCCATTCGGGAAATTCGGTTCGGTCGGCTGTCCGGTTCCAGCAACAGTAGTAATGGTTCCGTTGGCAGAAACTTCACGGATGCGGTTGTTGGCCGCGTCAGCAATGTAATAATTCTGCCCAGCGGCATCCCAGGCTACATTTGCAGGACTCGCCAGCGTCGAAAACGTGGCCGGGCCGCCGTCGCCAATCGATCCACCTCCGGCGAAAGTGCTGGCCACTCGGGTCGTCACCAGCACCTGCCGAATCCGATTATTTCCTGAATCGACGACGTAGGCGTGATTGGAAGTGTCTACTACCAGTCCCAGCGGGCCATCGAACAAGGCTTTTTGACAGGCGGCGCCGTCGCCACCGAAGCCCGCCGCGCCGGTTCCACAGGCCGTACCAACTACTGGATTCGCGCTGGGTTGGACAATTCTGATTTTGTTGTCCCACTGGTCCGCAATGATCAGATCGCCAAGCGCGTCAATCCAGAGGCCGCTGGGATTGTGGAACATTGCCTTGGATGCCGGCTGCCCATCATTGCAGGGACCGGTCGGATTGGTGCAATATTTGCCGCCGTCATTGCCTGCGTAAGTGACGATCTCGCCAACCACCGGATTCGGATTGACCGTGTTCGGGCAGCCACCAACAACGTTCGGAACGCAGCGGATTCGCTGATCGCGCGTGTCTCCAATATAGAGATTGCCTTTAGCATCGGTGACCACGCCTACTTCAAGATCAAGCCGGGCGCCGGTCGAACCGGAAGCCGTGGCCGGACCGCCATCGCCGCAGGGATAAGATGGGCCGTTGCAGGTCAAGCCATTGCCGGCGAGGGTGACAATGTAGCCCGGCGGAACGGTAATTCCAGTGACTGTGACCGGATTGGTTTGCGAAGCGTTGATGAAGCGCACACGGTCGTCGCCAGTGTCGGCAATGAACAAGTTGCCGTTGCCGTCGACATAGATTCCGAGAGGCTCGTAGAACTCAACAGCGTTGCCATTGCTGCCGTTGGCCGGACCACCGTCGCCGCAGGCAGCGATGTTGGGCGTGCAGAGTTGGCCGTTGCCTGCGTAGGTATTGATAATTCCGCCGCTGACTACGCGGATGCGATTGCCGTCAATGATGTAGACGTTCCCCGTGTTCTTGTCTACGCCGACCGCGACCGGGCCGGCGAGATTGGCCTGCGTGGCTGGGCCGCCGTCACCGCTGAAACCGCCGATCCCGTTTCCCGCAAAGGTCGTCAACACGCCTTTGGGCGTCACCTGATAGACCGCGTAGTTGGCTTGCGACGCAATGTAGATGTTGCCGCTCGCATCTTCGGCAGCGCCAGTGGGATTTGAAATCGCGGCCAGCGTAGCGGTCGAGTTCGTAGGCTCTCCGCCGGCCACGGTGTTGATGGTGTTGTTCTGTTGCGCCCATGCTGATGTCATCAGCGCAAAGCAGCACAGCGCCAGCAACGCCGAAGACAGAGATTTCCGCGTCCGAGGAGAATGGACGGAACTAGAAAAACGGCGGGACGGTAGGGTCATACTGTACATAGCGCCTCCAAAGAAACTGTGAAGTCTTAAATCTAGCCAGGGTCAGTCAGGATTGCGGAATGCGGCAATCCTACAGGGGAGGTCGCGCACCGCTCATCGCTTCTCGTCCGTTCGCGGCCGGGGTCGGCCGGAAAGGATTAGAGAGACGATTTCTCTACAATAAAATTCTCCAGCACTAACGCGTCCATCTCGCTCTTGGAGAAAGTACTGAAGGCGTTCGCCGGAGTGTTCACGATCGGCTCGCCGCGCAAATTGAACGACGTATTCAACACCACCGGAACTCCCGTGGCCTGGCCAAATCGTTCGATCAGGTGGTAATAGCGCGGGCTTTGCTCTTTGAAAACCGTCTGCAGACGCCCGGTACCATCGACGTGCGTGATCGCAGGAAGGGTTTCCTGCTGTGCCGGCTCCACCGGAACCACATACAGCATATAGCGCGCAGGATAGTGTTTGGTGGCATTGGGCAAAGTGAAATACTTTTCCGCGGATTCTGCCAGGACCGACGGCGCAAACGGACGATAGGGCTCACGGAATTTGATTTTCGCGTTGACGATGTCCTTCATCTCCGGATTGCGCGGGTCGGCAAGAATGCTGCGGCTGCCGAGCGAACGCGGTCCCCACTCGAATCGGCCTTGCGCCCAGCCCACGACTTTGGCGCTGGTCAGCAGACCGACCACGTTGTCCACCAGTTCGTCTTCATTGTCGAAGCGGCGATGAGGAATATTGTTCTCGGTGAGGAAATCGGCAATCTCCGCATCTGAATTCTGCCGTCCCCAGTAAGCATGCTTCATGGTGAAGTCGCGGGGTTTGCCGAGCAACGTGTTGTAGGCCCACAAAGCCGCACCCAGGGCGCCACCGCCGTCGCCGGCTGCCGGTTGCACATACATCTCTTCGAAATCGGTTTCACGGAGAATTCGCGAGTTGGCCACGCTGTTCAGCGCCACGCCGCCGGCCATGCACAGCCGCTTCAGACCGGTTCTGCTTCTGGACGCTGCGCGCCATGCCGAGGATCAACTCTTCCGTGACTTTCTGAATGCTGGAAGCGATGTCGGCGTAGTGTTGGTTCAGTTTGCAAAGTTCGCGGTAGTTCGCCGGAGGATCGCCGAAATATTTCGGGAAGCCCGTCGCTTCGGTGAAGAACTGCAGCTTGGTCGGACGCGACTCGCCCCACAGCGCCTCGAACTTGCTGTTATAGGTCCTGTCAGTCGAATGGTGGAAGCTGAAATAGTCCATGTCCAGGGCGAACGATCCATCCTGGTTCTGATGGACGACTTTCCACACTTTGTCCATGTAGCGCGGCTGCCCGTAAGGCGCCATGCCCATGACTTTGTATTCGCCCTCGTTGACTTCGAATCCAAGAAATGCGGTGAACGCGCTATAGAGCAGGCCGAGCGAATGCGGGAATTCAATCTGCTTATGCAGCTTGATGTCATTTCCCTTGCCCACGCCATAAGTTCCGGTCACCCATTCGCCAACGCCGTCGATGGTCAGGATCGCAGCTTCTTCAAATGGCGAGCAAAGGAATGCGCTGGCCGCGTGCGAAAGGTGGTGCTCGGAGAACAGGATCTTGTCCTTGGGAATATCGCCCAGCTCTTCCTGGATGGTCGAGCCGACCCACATTTTGTCCATGGTCCAGGTCATCATCGACTCGCGGAAAACTTTCCACGATTTCGGATAGGTCTGGAACGCGGTCATCAGAATGCGGTCGAGTTTGCGGAAGGGCTTTTCAAAGAACACCACGTAATCCAAGTCGGGGCCTTGAATGCCGCCCATTTCCAGGCAGTACTTGATCGCCAATTTCGGAAAGCCGTAGTCGTGTTTGATGCGCGAAAAGCGTTCTTCTTCGGCGGCGGCCACAATCTTGCCGTCGCGCAGCAATACCGCTGCCGCATCGTGGTAGTAGCAGGAAATTCCCAGGATATCCACGGTTACTGCCTTCTGGCCCACTGCATGTCGTAGGCCTCATCAGGATGGTCAAGCCACTGCGTAGGAAGTTTCTTGATCCGCAACGGATCGGAGAAGAAACGCGCGCCCAAGCCAAATGGCAGGACGAAAATGAAATAGAAAACCGTCAGCAACACGCGCGACTGGAAGTTGCCAATCTTGTGTGCGATTCGCTTCCAGGCTTGCCAAAGTCGTTTCAACATAGTTTTTCTCTTTCCCGGTCAACTTTCTACTGCTGGGTAGCTGCGGATTTTTCTGTCAGCGAAGTCACCGCCGTGCCGTTTGAAGCCGCCCGGCAGGCGTTCTGATACGACTCGGTGCCGGTCAAAGCGTTGAACAGCTCCTCCGCGATCAACGTGTGACCTGCCGGCGTCGGATGAACGTGATCGAGGAACATGTCGTTCAGGTTCTGGTTCTTCATCAACTGAATGATGTTCGCCAAAGGAACGTTATTGGCCTTCGAGTAATCGAGCATCGCCTGTTGATACGGGTGCGCTGGACCCGGTTCGCCCTTCGATCCAACCAGCAGGAAGATCATCTGCGAGTGGTGGTCGTCGGCAAACTTCTTGGCTCTATCCAGACGCGCCAGGAAATGTTCTGCCGGGAGGCTGCCGGGCTCGATTTGGCCGAGTTCCACGTGCCCAACATCAGGACTTCGCGGAAGCGATAGTACGCCACGCCGCGCAGCAGATATTCGATCAGAAAGTTGTAAATTGCACTGCGCCGGGCGACCGACTTGAGTTCAACTTTCTTGAGGAAATTCTCGCGCGCCTTGCCCTGCAGGTTTGGAATGCCTTCAAAGCCGGTATTCGCGCTGTAGGAAACAATTTCGGCGTCGGGCTGGTAACCGTCGCGGATCACTTTCATTGCGCGCTCTTCCACCAGAGCGTTGGGGTATGCATTCACGCCCGCGGAAATGACCTGGAATTTCAACCCCGAGCACCCCTTGGCATTCAGCAGCTTCTCGAGTTGCGAGCTGTAGTTCGAATCATCGTCCACGCCCCAACCCATCGTCGTAGAATCGCCAAAGGCAAAAACGCGGTAAATTCCCGGATGGTCTAACGACAAGACTTCGCGGTAGCGGAAGTTCTGCGGGCTGATGGTCTCCGGCTCGTGATTCATTTCCGTGACTTTGTGGGTCCCGGGCATGGGAATCCACAACAATTCCTCGTCCGGCCGATAAATCACGTAGGAACCGAACCCAAAGAACCGCAATCCAATTTCAAAGACCAGGCAGATGGCCAGGGGCCACAATACAAACTTAACGAATCGCCCCAGCAAACTCTTTCGTGGCTTTACTGGTGTACTCGCTACCGGCATAGATCTCGTCTCCTAAGTTTGCTCAACAGAAACTTTGTTTGGGCGGGACTAGCCGCCATATTGCCAGGGCGACTCGCGAATTGTCAGCGGCTCCCCCGCGGCAGGACACTCGGCTTCCTGCACTTCGAGTATTACAACCGCGTGATCGCCGTCGCCTTCCACGATCCGTTTCACCCGGCATTCCACGTAGGCCCCGAGGCTTTCCAGAATCGGGGCCGAATTCTTGCCCAGTCGAAACGGCTCGCCGTTAATTCTGCCGGCCTCTACCCGCGTGGGCGTAAAAAACTTCTGCGCTATTTCCTGCTGACTGCGGTCTACGATGTGGACCGCCGCCGCCCCACTCTTCGACAGGCACTTGAACACGCTGCTGTCGGTGCGGACCGCTGCCATCAACAATGGAGGCTTGAACGAAGCCTGGGAAATCCAAGTTACCGTGGCTGCGCCAACATTTTCGCCATCCTTCGCGGTAACGATGTAGACCCCGTTCGACAAAAGCCGCAGGGTCTTTCTTCGGATGGCTACATCCATGGAGATTCGAGGCTGGCGTTACGCGGCCGATCCTCCGGCGGTCAGCTCCGGTACGTTGCTCCCACTCCTGCGCTGAACAATGAGATTGGCGATCTTCTCAATGCAGCGAAAATTCTCGATCTCGAAATCCAGCACATCAATCTGCGTATCGAAACTCTGCTCGATCTGGAAAAGCAGTTCCACCAGCCGCTGCGAATCCAGAATGCCCGAGTCGAACAGGTCCGTTTCGACCGACGGTACTTCCACGTGCATCGCCTTAAATACCGTCGTCAGACGAGTCATTACTCCTTGCGCATCCCCGTTGACCATATCTCCCTATAAAGTTGCAAGTTTGTCTCCGGATCGGAGAACTTCCGTAGCGGGGAGGTGCTGGTCGCCTAGTCGCAATTTACTCGCCAAAATCCACTCGTCCTGGCAAGCTATATAAACCCCGGAATCGCTGCAATCGCCTACGGTTCCGGGCGGTGCGTCGCACGGCTGGCCGGTCTTGCTGGCCTTGACCAGTGCAAACTCTTGCATACCCAAGCTAGTTCGGGGATGACCCCAGGGGGAACTAAAGGGCTGGTAATCGCACGCGCGTACAAAGTTTACCACTTTTTGAGCTGGCCATGACCAGGAAAGTTTCCCGCCTTCCGGCGCTTCTCTGCCGAAATATCGCCTGCTGCCGAGGTCCTGCGGCACCTGCGGAATCGCATCGGCACCCGCTTCGGCCGATTCAAGCAGACGGGACATCAACTCCATCCCCTCTCGGACGCACTTCATGCTCAGCGATAAAGCAGTTTCGTTGTCCTCAATGGGAAAGCGGGATTGATAGACAATCGCTCCCGTGTCCGCTCCCGGATCCATGCGATGCACGGTGACACCGTGTTCTTTTTCCCCTCGGAAGATCGCCCAGCTCACCGGATTGAGTCCGGCATAACGCGGCAGCGGGCCAGGATGCAGATTGAAAGCTCCCAGTTTCGGCACAGTCAGAATTTTTTCGTGGATGAGGTACAGCGAGTACACATTCAGCAGGAGGTCGATTTCGTGGGCGCGAAGTTCGTCGGCGAAACTTGGCTCTTTCAGCCGCTTGGCCGGCCAGGTTTGGTGTCCCAACTGCTGTGCCACATTCCAGGCGCTGCTCCCGTTTGTGCCCGATTGAGGCGGCTCCGCCAACACCGCGACCACGCGGTGGTTTCCGCGGGCCAGCGTCCGCAACATTTGCACGCCCGCGGATTCTCCGGCAGCTAGAAGAATATTCATGCTATTTGCGGGGAGGGCGGTTCAGTTCGACTTCACTGCGGCTTGCTCTTTTTCGGCGCCGGCAATGAACAAATCTTTGAGTTTGTGGCGATCGATTTTTCCATTCCCGTTGTTGGGAAGGCGATCGAAAGCGAGCCATTCCGAGGGCAACATGTACGACGGCAACACCGCGCTTAACTGGCGGCGGAGAATCTGCGGCGTAACTGCAGCCCCGTTTTGCGGAACGTAGGCACAGCAAATCAAATTGTTCTCAAAACCATCGGTGGGAACCGCAACGATTGCGCATTCCTTCAGTTCCTTCACGGCGTTCATCGCTACTTCAATTTCACCCAGCTCGATGCGATAGCCGCGGCTCTTGATCTGCGTATCGGCGCGTCCAACAAAGTGAACCAAGCCATCTGCGCAAACTTTGGCCAGATCGCCGGTGCGGTAAATCCGTCCGTGGCCGTTCGCGGAAAGAAATGCCGAATTCGTGGCGCCGTCGTTTCGCCAATATCCCGGACTCAGCCCAACCCCGCCAATATAAAGATCACCGACTTCTCCCTGCGCCAGCGGATGCAGTTGCTGGTCGAGCACCATCAACTCTTCGCCGCTGCAGGCCATTCCGATCGGAATCGGCTGCGATGCATCGACCGGGCATGCAGGAATCGTGTAGTAGCTGCTGGCAATCGTCGTCTCAGTCGGTCCGTAGAGATTGGTGAACGTGACGTGCGGGAGGCGCTGCATCCAGTAGATCAGTGCAGGAGTCGGAAACACTTCACCGCACCACAACAGCCGCTCGAGCGAAGGAAAATCGTCGGGCTTTACGACATCGAACTTCGCCATGTAGTTGAGCACTGACGGTACTGAGAACCACTGCGTTAATTCGGCATGGCGAATAAACTCCGCCAGCTTGTTGGGCAGTAACGTCAGCATCGGTGGCACCAGGTGCAACTGCGCGCCAACCGCGAACGCTCCGAAAATGTCGAAAGTCGCGAGATCGAAATGCAGCGGCGGATGGCACGAAACCCGGTCCGACGCATTCATGCCAAAGTACTGCGTCGCCCACTCGACAAACGCAATGACATTGGCATGTGTAATTACGACGCCCTTGGGATCTCCCGTCGAGCCGGAGGTGAACAGGATGTGCGCCGGATCGCTCGACTGATTCGCATACTCAAGCGCTTCTCCGGAATGGCTCTGAATATCTTTCGCGGTAAACGTAGCCGTGAAGTTCTTCGCCGCCGGCGCTGAATCTTCCATCCAGCCAACCTTGACGCTTGCCGCAATTTCCGGCTGCAAGAACAACTCCTCGAGCAAGCTTAACGATCCGCTTACACCCAACAGGTAACGCGGCTGGCTCGATCGCAGAACTTTGGCAACACGCGGCGCAGGACTGCTGCTGTCGATCGGCACGTGCATGCAATCAGCTTTGAGGATGCCAGCGATTGCAACGATGGCCGCAGGAGATTTGGGGATCGCAAAACATACGCGGTCGCCCTTCTCGCAACCCGCAGCTTTCAGCAATCGCGCCAGACGATTGCTGGCGTAGTCGAGTTGGCCGTAGGTGAGAGTTTGCTCCTCCATCACCACGGCAATCGCCTCGGGACGCCGCTGGGCCTGTTCCGAAATCCAATTCTGCAGGAGCTTCTTCACTGGGTGACCAATTGCCAGGCGCGCGAGAACACTTCCCCGATGTGGGTCAGCTCTTCACGCGACGCCGGGATGTCCAGAATAAAGGTCGAGAAGCCCCGCCCGATATACTTTGCCAACTCTGCAGCTACACGTTCGTAACTTCCCACCAGGCACGGGCAGAAAGTCTTGTAATTTTCAAACGGCCAGAGCCAGTACGGGTTGTCGTCGCTTGGAGTCGAACGCGCCATCTCCGAGAGCTGCTGATGCCACAAAGAGTCCGATGTTTTCATCGCCAGTTGATGGGTGATTTGGCCCTTGCGGTCTCCCGGAAAGCGTTCGTGCGCCACGCGCCAGGCTTCTTCGCTGGAATCGCGAGTCACAATGCCAACGCGAACGCCGGAGCTCTTGGTCGGATCTTCTGGCTCGTTTTCCGCCGGCTGTGGATACTTGATTGCTGTGGCGCCCAACGCCGCGGCCGCGGCCAGTCCGGCTTCAGAAGAACCGGAGACGAAAATTCCCGGCATCAGGCTCGAATCGAGTGCCGGCGTCATGCGCAGCTTGTCCACGGTGTAAAACTCGCCGCGATAAGTCACCGGCTCCGGCGATCGCAAAAGCTCTTGAATAACGGTCGTATATTCGACCAATCGCGCATAGCGCTTGTCGTGCGGAGTGGTGTCGTTCAGCGCAGCGAGGTCGTTCTTGAATCCGCCCGCGACCATGTTCAGATAAATTTTTCGTCCATAAAAACGGCCCAGGCTGCTGACCATCTTCGCTACCGCGTAGGGATGCATGTACGCAGGCTGCACCGCAACCAGTGGAGAGAGCCGCCGCGTGTTCTGAATGATGATCTGCGCCACCAGCCAGGGATCGACCAGCGAATTATCGGTATAGACGAGAATTCCAGCGCAACCCGCCTCCTCGCTCCACTTCGCGACGTCCACGACGTTGCCCAGGTAAACCTCGCGCTCCACCGCGCTCGACTGCGGCGAAGTCGAAAACACTGCGACGTTGTTTTTTCGTTCAGAGAATGCAGTAGCCATGAAAATTACAGTAAAACAAGCACGAGACGACAGCGGCGGAAAACTGCGAGGGAGTGACCTACTCAGTTGGGGGGCTTTATGGCTTGTGCGTCTTCTTGAACTCCGCGATCTGCTGCAACTCTTCCGGGCTGATGCCAACCAGCTTGATCAGTTCTTCATCCTGAATCGCTGCCTTGCGCAGCAACTCCTGCTTGTTGGTACCTGCCTTCTGCAACAAGCGGCGAATTCTTCTGATCGCAATGCGCCGGCGATACGCGCCCCAGACTTTCATCGGCACAAATGAAAAGACTACAGGCGCCACATGATGAGTGAATTGCAGCCAGTCATAGGCCACGCGATCGACGATTCGCTCCCACAATCCGGGATTCTCGGGGTTGGTTTCGAGGACTTTGGGATACAACGGCCACGCGCCCTGATATTGCCCGCGCCACATTTTCACGTAGCGCTCGATCTTCAGGTTGAGCTCCTGCGGCATTCCGTGCGAACCGTTCCGGTCGGCGATGATCTGCTCACTTTTCACCAGGGAATGATGGCGGAGATCGGAAATTGCGCTGCGATCGGCTCCCTTCAAATTGCTCATTCGCGCATCGTATGGGAGGTCGAGGAACTGGCAGATCGCAGTCATATGTCCGACGGGATCTTTCACCAACTCTTCGTAATCCAACTGATGGACGCGAACTCCGCGCTTGGCTAGTTCGTCCGATTGCACCTTCAAATCGTAGTAGCCGATGATGGCGCGCAGCGTCATGCCGCGGCGGTTAAAGAATGGCGAAGTCTCGCTAGCTTCCAGAATGCTGCGGCAAATGTGGCGCAGATCGCGCCAGATGATGATAAAGCGCGCGTTGGGGAAAAGCCGGCTTAGCCGGGTAACTTCGTCGTGATAAGTCGGCGATTTGCATCCCCAGACCGGAGCATTCTTTTTCTGCCGCGCATATTCGGTGTAAATTGCGCGGACCGCAGTGGGAAGGTCGCGAATTCCGTCGGGAATTGCGCTGAGGTCGAATTTATGGCGGTTCAGCGCGGAATTCCAGAACTCCCAGCGCCGGATCCAGCGGGTGGTGTCGCGCGGCACCCAGAACAATGCTTGCAAGTGCGGCAGGTCACCTTCATACATCAAAGCGATTTGAGGATGTTGATTCAGGAGAGCGTACAACAACGATGTTCCCGAGCGGAACATCCCGATCACAAATAGGGGCTCTTCGCGAGGCTGATAGGTCGCCACTGGCGTCGGCTGTGCGGCGGTTGTACCGCCCAAATCCTGCACCGTCGCGGCGGCTTCAATCTGGGGTTGCAACTCTTGCTTTCTCACTTGGGCTTTCATGATTTACAAACTGCTATCGCCGTCGAAACAGCTCGGATCCCACGCAGCAGGATCAGCTAAACGCGCCGCCAGTTGCGGTTCTTTCGCCTTGTAGAAATAACGCCACGAACTCAGTTCGCGGTAATGCGGATTCATGCTGTCGATGATCTCCTGCTTGGCGGCAGCGAAGCCGAATGCTTCCAGCATATCAATGCCCTCTCGCTGACATCGCTCCAGAGCACGGGAAAGTACCGGCCGCAGCAACTCCGCCCTCCCGTTTCGGCATTGAAAATCTATAAGCCGAACACGCTTCAGCTGCAGCGATGGCTTATCTTCCCGCGAAAAGATGCCGTAGGCCGCAAGCCCCGCAGGATCACTTACCGTCAATATCCACGCTTGCTCTTGTTGCAGCGCGGGCTGGAAATGCCAGTCCAGCACATCGCGCGACCGGTCGGCCAGCAAACGGCCGGAGTTCTGCTTGCGAATCTCCTGCCAGAAAGCCTCAAACCGCTGGTCAAACTGAGCGCAAGACTCGACCTCGATTCCGTCACGTTCAATTCGGATCTCCCGCCCGGCTAACTTATCGCGCATGAACAAACCCGCTGACAGCGGGAAGTTCAATACCTGACCTACTGCAATGTCTTTTCTCGCCAGAAAACTCGCGGTGAACCCCCGATAGTTGGTGATCCAGAACGCCGAGCGGTTCCAGGTCCCCACAGGCACGCGCGAAGCGCGAAACAGTTCCTGCAATTTGAACACGCGGTCATTCACCGAGGTGTTGAGAAAAAGATCGACGTTATTTTGCCCGAAGAAATATCTGAGCAACGTAAATGCATATGGACGATTGCGCTCGTCGAGTACCAGCGCGCGACTGGTGGCCGTCAACAGGCGGCGATTTCCAAATTCATAAGCCAAAGGAATATTTCCGACGCTGCCCACGATCTCGCCGTCTTCGTTCTCGCAAACCCAGCCAATCGGCCAGTGACGGAAGTCGTAATAAGCCGGATTCTGCACCCATAAGTGTTTCCACTCGTCGTAGGTCTTCGGGCGCAAACCATGGCGCGCTTCCAGCCTCGCGATGCGCGGATAGTCGTCAAACGTGGCCTCGCGAAATCTTGGCGGCACCGCGTTTGCGGAGTTCTTGGCGGTCCGTTCGATGTCCACTTCGAGTTCGTATTCTTGCGAGCTCATCGGTCTCAACTTCTCAGGCTACCGCACCTGGTTCCAGTTGTATGGTCTCTGCCAGACAAGCTTTCAGTTTGCTGGCTAGGGTGTCCACATTCTCCTCATAGAACATGGATTCGTGCCCTCCCGGAATCCTGAACACTTCCATTCCGTTCGGGATCAGGCCATCCCAACTGGCATGAAAGTGCCAATATTTTCCGTCCGGCCAGTCTGTCGATTGGAAGAACACGACCTTGGCCCCACCGGGATGCGACCGGGACGATAATCGAACGACGCTGGATGAACAATCGTGTCCAAATCTTCCAGTCCCTTTTCATTGACGCGAAGGTGAAATGCATTGTGCAGGCGCCAGTATCCCACGCTGAGGTGGCGGCGAATTCCAATCAGACGTTCGCCGGCGAATTCCGAAAGTTTCTGCCGCTTGAGATTGGCAAACTGAGTTTGCGCGCGCTTCCACAATAACCGCAAACGGCCTTCCTGAGAAAAGTCCTGATAAAACGCAGGGTTCTGCGCGTCAAACAGTCCCAGCAACGCCACTTCGTGCCCCTGCGCGGTCAGTTGGCGGGCTATCTCATACGCGATAACTCCATTTACGCACAAGCCTGCAACGTAGTAAGGGCCGTCGGCCTGCACTTCCCGCATCCGCACGATCAGCGCTCTGGCGATGTCCTCCAAGGTGTACGGGGTAGCCAGCTTGCCGGCATCCGCGGGCGGAAGGTGAATTCCGAGCAGGGGCTGGTCGGTGCCCAGCCGACGGGCCAGAGGCAAGAGGAACGATCCACCACGCACCCAGAACAATGGAGGCCTCGATCCGCGAGGTTGTACCGGAACCACCGCGGGGTGCTGCACCGGATCGCGACGGCGGTCAAGGATTGCCGAAAGTTGACGCACGGTGGGCGACTGGAAAACATCCGCTAACGACAGCCGTCGGCCAAACCGCTGCTCGATTCGCAACAGCAGCTTGGCGATGAGCAGAGAGTGTCCGCCAAGATCGAAGAAGTTCTCGTTGATGCCGAAGCCTTTTTTCCCCAGCACTTCCTGCCACAGCTCAAGCAGCTTCGATTCCATCGCGGTGCGCGGCTCGATCAGCTGCTTTTCGTTGTGATGCGCCGGCACCGTCAACGCTTGACGGTTTACCTTGCCGTTCGCCATCAACGGCAGCTTCTCCAGCATCACGAAGGTGGATGGAACCATCGCTTCCGGCAACTTCTTGCTCAGGAAGTGCCTCTGTTCTTCCGCGTCAAACCGGTTCGGATCGGCGGGAACGACGTACGCAACCAGTTCCGGCTCGCTGGACTGCGCACGGAATGTAACTACAGTTTGCCTGACGTTCTTGTGCTCAAGGATGTGGGCTTCGATTTCTTCCAGCTCAATTCGCAGTCCACGAATCTTGACCTGGTGGTCGAGCCGTCCGAGAAATTCCAGATTTCCCTCGGGTAAGTAGCGAACCAGATCGCCCGTCTTATACGAGCAGGCGCCGGGCTCATCGCTGAAAATGTCGAGAACGAATTTGTCGCGGGTTTCCGCCGGCTGGTTCAAGTACCCGCGCGCCACTCCCGGACCGCCCACGTAAAGCTCTCCCGGCACTCCGGCCGGAACCGGATTCATAAACGGGTCGAGCACATAGACGCGCACGTTCGGAATGGGACGCCCGATCGAAACGGTGTCACTTGCTTGCGGAGTTAATTTGTATACCGTGCTCCAGACTGTCGCTTCAGTCGGCCCATATTCGTTGTACATCGTGGCCTGCGGCAGGCGATCGAAGTGGCGATTGACCAGCTCCACCGGACAAGACTCGCCGGCAACGATTACAACCCGCAACGAACCTAATTGGCCCGGCTTGGCCTGCTCGAGCAGCAAACTGTAGAGCGAAGGCACGCACAGCAGCTGCGAGATGTTGTGACGTTCCACGAGCGAAGCCAGCCGCATCAGGTTGGATTGCACTGGACCCGGCGTCAGCACCAGCGTGCCGCCCTGGCAAAGCGTTCCGAAAATCCCAGCCAGCGAACTGTCAAACGAGAACGACGAAAGCAGCAGAAAACGCCCCGTTTCAGGTCCGTAATAGAGCGCCCGGGCATGGGTGGAGTGTACGAGATTGGCGTGCGTGATCTGCACGCCTTTGGGTCGTCCGGTAGAACCGGAAGTGTAGATCAGGTAAGCCAGGGTCCCGTGGATGAGATGGGCTTTGTTGCGCTTCGCTACTTTCTTCATCGAGCACGACATTTTCGATACAGATAATTTCCGCGCCATTCGCCGGGACCTGGAAGCGCAACCGATTCTGCGTTAGCAACCACTTCACATGACTGTCGGCCAGCACGTAGGCGTGGCGCTCGGCGGGATAGCTGGGATCCAGCGGAACGCAGACCCCACCGGCCTTGAGCACACCCAGCAAACAAACCATCATCTCGCAGGACGGATCAAGGTAGAGGCCCACCGCGGTCTCTCGTCCTACTCCTCGCCGCTGCAGATACGCCGCCAACCGATTGCTGTGCTCATCCAACTCGCGATATGAAAGCTGCCCGCTTTCATCGACGAGGGCCACTGCATCCGGGGTACACCCCGCCTGCCGACGGAACATTTCATGAAGGCAGATATCTGGCGCAGGTTCAGCCGCATTTGCGCCCCACTCGAGGCACAACTGCTCCCGCTGGGCAGCCGTGAGCATTTCAAGTTGCGAGATCGGCCGGTCGGGATTGGCCACGATGCTGCGCAGCATGGTGTTGAAGTGTCCCGCCATCCGCGCAATCGTTCCGAGATCGAACAAATCGGTGCTGTACTTGAACCGCCCCACGAGGCCGACTGGACGCTCGTCGAGTTCCAGACAAAGATCTAATTTCGAATAACCGGTGTCAACCTCCGACTGCGTCAGCGCGACCGTCCATCCATCTTGCGTATCTGGGACCGGTGGTTCCAGCGTCAGCAGCACCTGGAACAGCGGGTTGAAACTCAGACTGCGATTGGGATGGAGTTCGCTTACAACGTGGGTAAACGGCGCGTCGTCATTGGACAGCGCATCCAGCGCAACTTCTCGCGTACGTCGAACCAGCTGCCGGAAAGTGGGATCGCCCGACAAATCGTTGCGCAGGACCACCAGGTTCAGAAAATATCCCAGCAGCCCCTCCAGTTCCGAACGCTTGCGGCCGGAACTGACCGTCCCGATGGGCAAATCGTCAGAGAACGAGTACCGATGCAGCAGCACGGCAAACGCCGCAATCAGTCCCATGAACAACGTCGCCCCCTCGCGCCGGCTCAACAGCTTCAGTGCATCGCTCAGTTCCTTGGGAATTAGCACGGGATGAATCGCGCCCCGAAAACTCTGCACCCCCGGGCGCGACCGGTCGGAGGGCAACTGCTGCACCGGAAGCTCGCCACCCAGTTGCTCCCGCCAATAAGCCAGTTGGGAAGAAAGCTGGCCGCTCGAGAGCAGCCAGTCACGCTCCCACGAGGCGAAGCTACGATACTGCGTCGGCGGCTCGGGCAGGGGCGATGGCTTGCCTTCGGAAAACGCCTGATAGATCGTCGCCAATTCCGGGAGCAGGACGCGATAGATCGAGTATCCGTCGAAGATGATGTGGTGGAGCGTGAGGATCAGCCGATGTTCGGTGTCGCTCAGATGCACCAATAGCGCACGGAACAGCGGGCCTTCAGAAAGCTTGAACAGTTTCAGCGAATCATCCGCCGCCAACCGCTGCGCCTCCGACTCTCGCTCAGCGGGAGGAAGATGACGAAGATCGACAGTGCGCAATTTGATCGGCGTGACCGGCTGAATGACCTGCATCGGCTCGCCGTTATTCAGGACAAAGACCGTGCGCCATGCCTCATGCCGGCGCAAGATCTCGGTCAGCGTGCGCTCCAGCAAGGCCACATCGAGCCGCCCGCGGCGATGAATGGTCACCGGCTCGTTGTAAATGGGAATCTCGGGGACTAACTGCGCGTGCAACCAGATTTGCTGCTGGGCGAACGACAGCGGCGCAGTGTGGAGGACAGTCCCCACACCGTTGCCGTTGCCGGCCGCGCCCGAAACTGGCACGCCATTCAGTTCTTTGATTTCCACCGCGTTGCCCATAAGACTAATCGAGTCACCTGCCGCCGGGCTAATTCTTCCCTGCCGACCACGAGATCATCAGCGCATTGAGTCCGCGCAATCCCAGGTTTTCGCGCCACACAATAGGAGCGGGATCCAGCTTCAATTCCGGCAATCGCCGTAACAGAGTCGAGAAAGCGATTTGCGCTTCGATCCGCGCCAGCGGCGCTCCGAAACAGAAATGCGCGGCAAAACCAAATGCCACGTGACGGTTGTCCTTTCGCCGAATGTCCAGCCGATCGGGATCGGGGAAGTGTTCCGGATCGCGGTTGGCCGCGCCCATGATCGCGATCACCGCATCGCGTTGATGGATGCGCTTGCCTCCCATTTCAACGTCTGTGGGCGAAATCCGTGCGGTGTGCTGACTGGGACTTTCGTAGCGCAGCAACTCTTCCACCGCGGAGGGAATCAGCGAAAGGTCGGATCTCAAGTCCTGCAAAACTTCCGGATTCCTCAGCAGCGTGAGCGTGCCATTACCGATGAGATTGGTAGTCGTCTCTTGGCCGCCAACCATGGTCACAATCAGGTTGGCCACAACTTCTTCCACGCTTAACCGGTCGCCATCCACTTCGGCAGCGAGCAGATCGTGAACCAATCCTTCTCCCGGATTCTCCTGCTGGCTCTGAATCGCATCCCGGAAGTAAGCGGTCATTTCGGTCAACGTCCGCAAAACGCGATCCGCGCGGTCAGGATTGTGCTGAAAGTTTCCCAGCATCTCCGCGAAATCCGCCGACCAGCCTTTGAGCTGCACGTGATCGGAGGTTGGAACTCCCAGCAACTCCGCCGTCACGATGGCGGGAAGCGGCGCGGCAAATTCGCGCAGCAGATCCATGTGGCCATTCGGCTGGACAGCGCGTCAAGCAAGCGGTCGGCAATGTCCTGAATGTGCGATCGCAGCTTCTCCACTTTCTTCGGGGTGAATGCCTGTGAACACAGTCCACGCAGACGGGTGTGCGCCGGATGGTCCATGAACAGCATCTGCTTAACCATTACATTGGCGATCGGACTCAGTTGCGAGAGTCCCATTGCCGCCAGTTGCTGTGGCGTCGGCGTCCGGTCGGCGGAAAAATCGCGCAGCACTCGCACCACGTCGTCATAGCGCGACACCACCCAGGCGTGAAGAAACGGGTCCCAGTGCACCGGATCTTCGGTGCGAAGCCGGTGATACAGCGGATAAGGATTGGCCAGAACCTCGGGATCGAGCAGATGGTAAAGGCTCAGAACCGAAGCGTGGCTCGTGCTTGCAGACTGGGCAGCCATTACTTTGTGGTGGTCAGGCCCTTGCGCAATAGTCGCTCGATTTCGGCCGAGAGTTGAGACGCGGTGGGCGAATCAAATACCGTCCGCAGGGGAAGCTCGATGCCAAACGAGTCGCGGGCGCGGGCGATAAGCTGCGTGCCCAGCAACGAGTGTCCGCCCAGGAAAAAGAAATTATCGTTGACTCCGACCTGTTCGAGGCCGAGTAACTCCGAGACGATGGCCACGACCCGTTCCTCGATCGGAGTAGAGGGTCGCAACTCGGACGCTGTCTCCAATGGTGTTGTCCAGGCCCGGAACTGGTAGCATTTTGCGTTCGACTTTGCCGTTCGGAGTCAGCGGCAACTCCGTCATGCGCACGAACGCGCTCGGAATCATGTAATCCGGCAAATATCGTTTCAGGTATTGCTGCAGCGAATTGTGCGTGAGCTTTGCGCCGGGCGTAGGCACCACGTACGCGATGAGCCGCGTATCTCCGTTGTCACCGCGTGCGACCACCACGCTGGCATCGACTCCAAAGCACTGATCAAGCCGCATCACAATTTCCTCCGGCTCGATGCGAAAGCCGCGAATTTTGATCTGGTCATCGATCCGTCCCACGAACGCGATCTCGCCGTTCGGCAAGGCCCGCACCAGATCCCCGGTCTTGTACATGCGGTCTCCGTTCGCGGTGAAGGGATTGGCGATGAACTTCTCGGCATTCAACTCCGGCCGGTTGATGTAGCCCCGTCCTACTCCCTTGCCCGCGATGTGCAATTCTCCCACTGACCCGGGGGGCACTGGCCGCAGGCGTTCATCGAGAATATGAACTTGAAAATTGTCGATCGCTGTGCCGATAGCCGGAGGGCCGTCCGCTTGTCCGTTCGGCGGCACTACACCCGAAGTCGCCACCACAGTGCACTCCGTGGGGCCAGTAATTGTTCACCAATCGGAACGGAAGATTCGCCTTCGGATAATGGTGCAGGGCATCGCCACCGGTCAGCAGCAAACGGAGCGCAACTTCCCGCGGCCAGGCGAGGGTGATCAAGCCTTCCGCCAAAGGCGTGGGCACGAAGCTGATGGTGATTCGTTCCTCTACCAGCCAATCTCGTAACCGCTCGGCTGAAACCCGCAGGGTGTCATCGGCAAAATGAATACTGCTTCCGGCTGCCAGGTTCGGCCATATCTCCCACACGGCAGCATCGAATCCGACACTGGCCACCTGGCTTGCGCGATCGCTCGGCGAAACCTCGAAGGCGCGCTGGTGCCACGCAATCAGGTTCTGCAGATTGCCATGGCTGATCTGTACGCCTTTCGGCTGGCCCGTAGATCCGGACGTATAAATAACGTAAGCGACGTTGTCAGGCGAGATCGTCGTTCCCAGGTCCGCAGCAGAACACGCCGCAATCCCGCTCGCATCGGCATCGACGTAAACTGCGTTCCATCCCAGATTGCCGATGCGTTGTCCGTGTGCCTGCCGCGTGATCAGCGCAGGAACGCGCGCATCTTCCAGCATGAAGCGCAGGCGTTCCACCGGATACTCCGGATCGAGCGGCAGATAGGCGGCTCCCGCTTTCATGATCGCGAGAGCCGCAATGACCATGGCCGGGCCGCGCTCGAGGCACAGTCCGACTGGAGCGTCGGCAGCGGCGCCGAGTCCCTTCAAATGGTGGGCCAGTTGGTTCGACTTCGCTTCCAACTCGCCGTAGGTAACGGTTTCGCTGCTTGAGACCAGGGCAGCCGCGCCGGGCGCAGTTTGCGCGCGCTTGCGAACCAACTGAGTCGCGAAGGCTGCCCGGGACTGATTTCCATTTGCGGGTTGCGCCAGCACACCGGCTTCAGGCGAAGGCACTGCTCCCGCGTAGGCTTCTAACGAATTCAAAATCGGTTTCAAACTCACTCCGAATCCTTGTGATATGCCGCAGCGAACTGCACGATACGGTACCTGCTCATCTGGAGCGGCCAACCGGCTCGGCGATCGCGGGCGCCGTTACTTGCGCTGAACTCCACAGCCTGAACAGGTCCCCATTGGTTACACACGTCATGGAGCGCCGGGCAATCTCGGCAAACATGGAGTCGAGCTTCGGCCACTCTCCCAGTTCTTCGATCTCCCAGCTATGCAGCATCAAATGCGCCATTCCGCCATGTTGCTCCACATAGTCGAGGGCGTAGGTGAAGTGTTCTTTCCAGTCGGTGGCGCGATGGTATGCGCCAAAGAAATTGCGGATTCCGGCAAGGTTTCCCTCGAGCAAGGCATGCCGCACGTGAATGAACTTGCTGAGCGTGAACGCCAGCGTGCTTACGCCCCACAGGAATCGGTTGCGGGGAAATTCGTTGAGGTTCATCAGCGAACAACGCGCGCCGAGAAATCCCGCTTTCTCGACCAGTGCCGGTGTTTCGCCATTGAATTTACCACGCGGGTAACAAAACGAATCGACCGGGCTTCCAAGGGCCTGTTCCAACCACTGCTTGCCTTCCACAATCTCGCGGAAAGCCTTGCCGTCGGACATGAACTTTAGCGGCGCGTGGTTCAAGGTATGACTGCCCACCTCAAACCTGCGAGCGAGTTCCCGCATTTGCTCAGACGCTATGACGGGCCGTTCGGGATTGCGGGCCGGGACGTAGAACGTAGCCTGCAAGCCGTGCTTGTGTAGCAGTTCCGCGGTTTTCATGTCCTCCGCGGAACCGTCATCTACACTGATGGTAACGTAACGGCCGGTCACGGCTGCCGGTTCATGTTCCGGCGAACGATAGGGCGCAGAGCTCATCCTAAGCGATTCTGGCTGCCTCCGAGGGGGATTTTGTAGCCGTAACGATATCGGCGTAGGTAAAATGTTTGCGTTGCCTGCCGCTCCAGCCGCCGAGTTGTATGGGATCGGCAGTGAGCGAGTAGCGCCGCATGAGGGTTGGAACCGCGTTCACGTCATACGCAACCGCGGTTTCTGGGGTAACCGGATCGGTCGTCCAGCAACCGTTCAGTTCATAGACGAATTGCAACGAACTCTTGGTTTCAGCCACTCCCCGGCGGGCTTCGTCGTCAAGCAGGAACATGGTGATCAGGCACTTGCCACCCGGCTTAAGAACACGCCCGATCTCGGAAGTGTACCGTTCCATATCTTCTGGCAAAAGGTGGGAAAACACCGAGATCAGGAAAACGAAGTCGAACTCTGCGTCGCCAAACGGGAAGCGGTACTCGGATGGCTTGAACTTGCCTTTCGGGTTGTATTGCTTATTGTGAATATCGGCAATCTGAAAGTGGAAACGCGGGAACTTGCTGCTGATATTTTTCTGGCACCAGCGAATTCCACTGGGGACAATGTCCAATCCTTCGTAGGACCCCGTAGTGAGGTACCCAGTCAGCGGCACCGCCATGCGGCCGATTCCGCAACCCAAATCCAGCACCCGATGCTTCGGCTTCAGTCCGCCGAACTCCTTGAAGTAGCGCAAGTGTTCCTGTCCCGCTTCGATGTATCCTCGGAACCCCGCGTAATTCAGATAGCGTGGTGGAACCAGGGGATTTCGTTTCCCCCGCACTGTGTCCATGCCATCGAGCGCCATCAAATAAGGAGCGCGCAGGATGCGGCGCCACCAGAATGGAGTATAGCGGCGCACGAACTTCATGACGCCGTGGGAACGCCAGTACTCCCGGGCAAAGAACACCTGTGACACATTTTCCGGTTGTTGTGTCGTGGTTTCGACTGCCATATCGTCCTCCGTGCAAGACCTGGTTCAATTTAGAGTTACCCCCTCGAGGTTTGCTGCACAGAGTGCTTTGGCTTCGGGGGAGGTTTTACTGATCACTTGCTGGTAAATCTGCATCAAATGCCGGTAATTCGCTGCTGCCGTATATTTGCTTTCGTATTCCTTGCGCGCCTTTTCACCTAAGCGCTGCATGTACTGCGGTTGCTCCCACGCCTGCTTTACCGTCCGGGCCAGGTCATCCGCGTCGCCGGCTTGGAAGAAAAGGCCGGTGCGCCCTTCGCTGACGATCTCGCTCATCGCCCCAAGCCTGGAAGCCAGCACCGGAACCCCACAGGCGAAGGCTTCGATAATAGTCAGTGGAAGGTTTTCATACAACTGGCTTGGGAAGACGATAAAATGGGCGCCTTTCATGGCCTCAATCACTTGCTCGCGCGGCACGCGGCCGAGGAAGGTGATGTTCGAAAGACCTTGTGCGGCAGCCTCTGCCTCAAGTTCTGCCCGCGACGGACCGTCACCAAGCATCTTCAAAGTGAAATCTCGGGGCAGCTGCCGCCATGCCTTTAATAAGGTGTGCGCTCCCTTTTCCTCGGATAATCTCCCAACAAACAATGCGTACGATCCCTCTCCCGTTCGCTGCCCCGGATCGGGGTCGACGCAATTTGCTTTGACCGTAATTTTCTCCGCCGGAATTCCGTTCTCCACAAACTTATTGCGGGCAAACTCCGTGAGGGCGATGTAATGGTCGACCGCTTCCACCCAGGTTTTGCGATTGCGGTGTACGGCGAGCATCAGCGCAACCGTGGCAGTCTGGGCTCGCGAACCCCGGTAACATCCGTGAATGATCGAAGGCAACATGCTTCCCCGCGTGCAATCTTCGCAAGGGTGGCCATCGCGGATGAAGTTCGCTCCCGGGCACATCAATCGGTAATTGTGAAGCGTATGCACTACCGGAACTTTTTGCTCCTGGCACGCCCACAAAATCGACGGAGAGATCAGCGGAAACGTATTGTGGACGTGTACCACGTCCGGACGTTCATTTTGCAGCAACGCAGTAAAGTCGCGATGCGAAGCCGTGGACCACACCGTGCGCCCGATCAGCGTGAGCCGTTGCAGCGTGGAATAGTGCTGCATTTCACTGTTGAAGCGCTGATATTCCAGCACCTCGTGACCGGCGGCGCGCAGCAGATCGCGCTCCTGCCAGAAGACAACGTCCTCCCCGCCTTGCTCAAGATACGTGTTGTGGACGAGGACGATTTTCACTCAAAAATCTCGCATAGACTGCGATTGGCTGCTAGTTCTGCGCCGGGGCAAGCTCCATGGAACCGAAGGTCGCTTCCGCGAATACCGGCGCCTTGTTCAAAGTCGCTTGCTCCAACATGTGCTCGTTCACCCGGCGAATCGCCGCCGACAACATGGCCAGCGACAGCCACAGCATATACGGACTCATACACCTTCCCCCAAAGTGGCCGCCAAACAAGCCTTGTAGGAACGTATGGATATACAAACCTAGACAAAAAATCGTGATTAGATAGCCGTGCCACGCTTGCTGGCTAGCAGGCTGCAGGTTGCGCAAGATTCGCGAGGTTTTCATCGAGCTGAAGATGTTGCGCACCATGATGAAATGGATTGAGAGCAGCAGAAACTCCCCCAGGAACCCATTGTTGTATGCGACTTCAAGGAAGCCGTTGTGCAAGTGCACCGCGCCGGCAACCAGTCCGGAGGTGTTCTCCCAGGAGAAGTACGTTCCCAGGTAGCCGTGGCCCAGAATCGGCTGCTGCTTAATGGCCTTGGTGGCATAGCTCCAGATGACGGTACGGCCAGTCAGTGTCGCGGCGCCGCGATAGGTTTGCAGATATCCGCCCAGCGGTGTCAGGGAGATAATAACGAGGGCCAAGGCTCCTAAGCCGATCATCAAGCCCAGGCTGCGAATGACTTTCTTTTGCAGCACCATGAACAGCGCCGCGCCAACGAAGCCGCCCACCACGCCAGCTTTACCGAAGGCCAGGAGCATGATGACTGCGGCCACCACTCCGGACACCACCCAGTATCTTTTCTTGGTGACGGTGTAAAGCAGCAACGACATCAACATCAGAGAAGCCGCCAGCGGTCCAAGCAAGTCCGGGTCGGCGTTCAGTCGTCCTTCATAGAAGAAGCCGTCGGGATCGTTGGTGGCGTAATAAACCGGCAAGATAACCAGGAAGACAAAGGCAAAGGCGGTGACCTTCAGGAAAAGCAGGATGTCATCGATGTTCGAGATCAGGCTGGAACAGAGTTGCAACAAACACACGGCCAGGACCAACTTGAAGCTCCACGCCAACGCGTACAGCGGGCCGGGAGCCCAGGTAATCGAGATCAGGCAAAGCAGCAGAAAGGACGTGACCCACTTGGAAGACCCCTTGAATAAATCCAACAGGTAGCGCGGCCAGCGAATGGTGAGAATGAGTAGGACTGCACCGCACACCAGCCACATGGCGCCTTCCGCGTATGCGTAAAGGGAGAATTGCCCGCTGCCCATGCCGAAGCCGGTGTTGGTACGCATGAAGAAAACTTCGTCGACCAGCAGCATCCACCAGACCGCGAGCCCAAGCCGGTAAATCAGGTGTTTGGTGCTGACTGGGTGAACGATCGAAGTCCCCAGGACGACGCAGAGAATGAGGAAAAACAAGCCAGCGTCCAGAAGAATGGGAACGGTGCCATCGGTAATTCTAACCGCCGGCAATATCTGAATAAATATCGTAGCCAGGATTGTGACGACCGCGAGCGCCACAAACGTCCACAACCACGATAGATTCAGGCCGGAACGGCGAACAGTATTGTCCTGCAACATTTCAAAATTCTCCTGATGTTTCTCTGCCACTTCCCTGGGCTCCGAACTTTCTGCCACTAGTCGCCGAGCGACGCTTCTAACACGGGTTCTTCAGCTAACTGGGTCGACAGCGGATAGCCAAGACGCTGCAAAGCGTCTCCCGCATGGTGCTCGATGAACTGAATCTGCTCGGGCGTCAGCTTGGCGCGCCAGCCCTGCACTGCTCCGCTGCGGACAAACTGTCCCTTTACCGAGGCCCGCTGCGGCGCCTTGCGTTCTTTTTCTTTCATTTTATCGATTACGTTGTGGTCGATGGCGCGCTGAATCGCCGCCGAATCGGGTTTTACTCCCAGAAACTTGGCGATCCGGGTAAACGTCTCCAGGGGATTGCTGCGCAACTGGTCATAGCGGACCAGCAAGAAATTCGGCGTATCTGCAATCGGGGAATCCAGCCAGGTGCTGATGTGCTTCTGCCAGGGCCCGAAGGGATTGACCTTGCTGCACAAGAATTGCTTGATGAAAGCGTCGAGATCGCCCTTAAAGAATTCCAGCGCGGAAGTATAAGCGTACTCCGATAAGATCACGTCGCGCACATCGCGCACCAGATAAATCCCCTTTTTATAATGCGACCAATATTGCTCGTGGGTGGCCAGCAAGCGCCCGTCGCCGGGAAGAACGCGGGCACCGGTGCGCTGATTGCCGACGCCGTGCAGAATCCCGTTCACTTCATCGAATCCGCCTTCGTGCCCGGTCAGAATTTCGAGTAGCACGAAGCGCGTCCAGGTCGTGCCCGAGCGTGGATAGGAGCCGAGGAAAATGTCTGCCGGCTCAAAGCCGTGGTGCCGCCACCACAGCAGCGGATAGCGCAGCGGCGTTCGCGCCAGCCGGCGGCGCACTTTGCGATACAAGCTGGTTGGCTTGCTGCGCTGTTTCGAGTACAAGCCTCGTTTGGGTAAGGTGAAGTTATGAAACTGCTTTTCCATCTCCGTCCTTTCTCTACGCCGGCTCGGGACTGCAAACGAGACTAGAAATCGGCGTATGTACGCGGCCTAGTCGGCCGGAAATTCTTCCGCTAGAGCTTGCGGCCTGCGGCCACGCCGTTCGAGGAAGCGCTCGAAGTTGAACGAACGGCCTGCCATTTTGCGGCGCAACAGCCAAATCAAGAAGACCCACGACAGCAAATCCGACACGTTCGTGCCCCAAATCGCGCCGGAGAGCCCGAATATGCGCGTGGCGGGAATTCCAATGACTAACGAAGCCACCGTGGAAAGCCCGAAGGCAATAAAAACCGACGAGGGCGATTCCATGGCGCGCAATACAATCGCTGATCCGAAACTTCCGCACCACGCGATCGAACCGATGGCCACGATCGGCAGAAGGTGCGCGACTTCTGAGTACCGGCCCGAGTAAAGCGCGTGAAATGCCTTCCCCTGGAACACCAGAACCACCGTCCAATAAGCGACTGCAACTCCGACCGCGACCAGCGTCATCCTGCGGCTGAGTGAGCCCGCACTCGAACGGCCGTCCCGCGCTAAAGCAGAAGCAGCGTATGGCAGGAACAAAAGCCCCAGCGCCATCTTCACTTGCTCCACCGGGAGCGTGAAGTTCATCAGTGCCTTCAGTTGGCCCGATTGCGCCATGGTTGCAAATGAGCTCAACAGCGCGTAATAAATGTTGGCGGGAATCCAGCTGGCCACGCAGCTCAGCAACGCCCAGCTTCCATAACGCCAGTGCCGTCCCCACACATCCCCGACGGAATGATCGAAGGGACTGGACGATAGCTCACCCCGAAGCCTCAGCAGCAAGTAAATACCAGTGACAAGCGCGGCGATCCCGATCAGCACAAACGCGCTGAACGGCGACAGCCATCCCTTTTCGTAGAGTACGAACAGGCAGCCCAGACTGAGCAGGCAATAAACCAGCGCTCCGATGGCCGCCTTCGATGGCGAGAGTTCCAGATAGAAGCTTCGCCGCGCCAGCCAGAACAGAAGCACGCACGGCGACGCAATTGTTACGCCCGCCAGCGCGCCGCCCAGGCCGTTTCCTGGCGCCGATCGCCACGCGATGAATGCGCTCGCGCCAAATACTGCCGCGATCGCAACCGACATCGCGACGTGAATCCAGATCAGCGACCCGAGATAGCCTTTCAATGCGCTGCGGTACGACGAGCCTCCGAAGACTGCCATCGGCTCGAGCACCAGGGCCCCGTAAACCAGCGAGAGCAGAATGAAGAAGCCGAAGGCCACGGCGTAAGCGCCGTATTGCTCGGGAACTAGCCAGCGTGCCAGCAGAATGCTGAGCACAAAATTTGAGCCAGAAATCAGCCCCTGGTCGATGACGGCGCATCCGCCTTTGTGCAACCACGGCAGGAAACGATTGCGCACGGTGTCATAGCTCACACCGAGCAGCTGCGCAGGAAAGATCCGCCGCAGCCCGGCGGATAGCCAGCCTTCCTGCCGCTGCTCTTCCACGGCTACTTCCGGTTGTAAGTTAGTTTCCGGCAAATGAAATTCCGCTCCGCTAATCGGCGGAAGCCTGCAAACTCGCGCCCGCTTCTTCTCGTTCCGACAACCCCTGATTGATCCAGCTTTTCAACTTCTCCGCCAGACCGCGTACTTGCGGTTCGAGCAAAATGTCGTAGTGGTCGCTGGCGATCTCATGCACCACCAGCGAACCGGCCAAATTTTTCCACGCGGCGTGAGGATCGGTGCCCTCGAGCGGCTTCACCGTCGCGCGCACCAGCGTGACCTTGCCGGGATACGGACACAAAACATATTGCTGCGCCGCCGCGCGATTCGCTTGATGCACGTCGCGCAATGCCTGCGGTACCTGCAACGTTCTCCAGGTGCGGCGAATTTTCTTGTCCAGCGCCCGCGGCACATCGTGGAACCAATGCTGCATCGAGGGATTCAACAATAACTTCAGGAACGAACTCGCTCCATTGCGAACTTCGCCGGGATAAGTATCGAAGAGCACCAGCAATCCGGTTTCTTCGCCCGCCGCCCGCAACTGCCGGGCAATTTCGTATCCGACCAGTCCGCCAAACGAAAATCCGCCGAGGAAGTACGGCCCATGCGGCTGAATGCTGCGCATTTCAGCGATGTAATGCGAGGCCATCTCCGGAATGCTGTGAAACCGCGGACGCTTTCCATCCAGTCCCTGCGACTGCAAGCCGTAGAACGGATAATCCGGCGCCATGCATCGCCCGAGCCGCTGAAATCCCAGCACGTTCCCGCCGATTCCGTGAATGCAGAAAAACGGCGGCCGCGAACCGGACGGCTGAATCGGAACCAGCGACGACCAGTGTTGCGACCAGTCATCTCCACGCAGAATCGTGGCCAGCCGATCGATGGTGGGCGCGTGAAAGAGCATCGCCAAGGGCAGTGTCTTACCCAGCGCTTGTCCGGTCCGGTGCATGAGCCGCGCCGCCAGCAACGAATGTCCGCCCAGCTCAAAGAAATTGTCGTGGATGCCGATCGGCCTCTTAGCCAGAACCTCTTCCCAAAGGGCAACCAACCGAGCTTGCAGCGGATCGGTCGCCATCGCGAAATTTGCCACCGCAGCGGGAGCAGGCGGCGCGGGCAATCCGCGGCGGTTGACTTTGCCATTCGGCGTCATCGGCAGCGACTCCAAAACCACAAACGCAGACGGAACCATGTACTCTGGCAGTTGTTTCTGCAAATACTGGCGAAGTTCTGCAGCGGTTGGCGCGGCGTTCTGCGGCACGAAATACGCGATGATCTGTTTATCGCCGGGCGTGTCTTCTCTTGCGACTACGACGCCTTCGCGCACATCGGGATGCTTCGCCAGTGCGCCTTCAATCTCGCCCAACTCAATGCGGAAGCCACGAATCTTGATCTGATCGTCGCTTCGTCCGAGAAATTCAATCTCTCCCGTCGGCAAGTGGCGCGCCAGGTCGCCGGTTTTGTACAGCCGCGCATCCGCATCGCTCGAAAAAGGATCGGGAATAAATTTCTGCGCAGTCAGCTCAGGCCGGTTGAGATAACCTTTCGCAACGCCAGGTCCCGCCACATGCAGTTCGCCGGCAACACCTACCGGTACCGGATTCAACTGCCGGTCCAGCAGGTATACTCGCGTGTTGGCCAACGCGTGTCCAATCGGAATATTCTCCGGAATTTCACTTCCGGGCTGCCATGTCGGCTCATACGCGGTCGCGCAGATGCTGATTTCGGTCGGACCGTAGGTATTGATCCAGCGCACGCGGTTCTGTACCTTCGCGAGCCAGGTCGAGTACGCTTGCGATGAGGGCTTTTCGCCGCCCACGATCACCAACCGCAAGCCCTGCGGCGTAACCTTGTCCTTCAACTGCGGAAACTCGTGCACCCACTCGTGCCAATAGGCGGTGGGCAAATCTAAAACTGTAATTCCCTGCTGCTCGATCCACAGCAGGAAATCCGGCACTGCCATCGGCACCGCGTCGGTGCGAAATACCAGGGTCGCACCACTGAACCAGGTAATAAAAAGTTCTTCGACAGCAATGTCGAAGCTGACCGAGCAGAACTGCAGCACGCGGTCTTCCGGGGTCATCGCGTAGAGGCGCGCCGCGTTGACGTTGTAATTGACCAATCCGGCGTGGCCGAGCAGCACGCCGCGCGGCTGTCCGGTGAGCCCGGACGTATAAATCACATAGGCGATGTCATTGATGGTGACGCCGCTTTCGGGATTGCGGGTCATCGGAGACGACCAGATTTCGCTCTCCGCCGCCGGCCCATCCTCGATCATCAACACTTCGCAGTTCGCAGGAATCGATTCCGGACGCGTCTTTGCGGAACGTCAGCAGCACGCGCGCCTTCACGTCCTCGAGCATGTAGGCGATGCGGTCTTTGGGATAATCCGCATCGAGAGGAACGCAGGCCGCTCCCGATTTGAGCACCGCCAGCACAGAGATCGCAAAAGCTGACGAGTGATCGAGGCATATCCCCACGCGCTCGCCCGGCTTCGCGCCGCGGCTTCGCAGTTCGTGAGCAAGCTGATTGGCGCGAGTATTGAATTCGCGGTAGGTGAGCTTGCGATCGTCCGAAACCACTGCAATCCGGCCCGGCCAGAACTTCACCTGTTCTTCGATCAGCTCGTGCAAGCACTTTTTCGGAGTATCGACCGCAGTCTGGTTCCAATCCACCAGGGCCTGCTTTTTCTCGGCCTCGGTCAAAATCGGCAGTCGCGAAAGCGGGTCTTGAGGATTCTCCAGCATGCCCTGCAGCAGAATTTGATAGTGATTCAGCATCCGATCGATCGTGCTGGCTTCAAACAGTTGTGCGTCATATCTGATGCGTAGCTGAAAATCAGTTTCGGCAACCTGCAAATGCAAATCCGCCGGAAGTGACGCGCTCGCATTGTCCCCATACGCGAACGAAACTTGAATAGCATCCAGGCTTCCCCGTAATGTCTGCGCCAACTCTGCGAGCGAGCAGGGCGTGCGCGAGATCGCCTCCTGCGCATCTGCATCGATGCGTTGAACGATGGTGCGCAAACTCGGATCTCCGGAAAGATCGACGCGCAGGAAAAATTCTTTGCCCGTGGGCTTTGATCCGTTCGCGGCCAAATCCGCCAACGAACAAGCGATCGCCAAATCTTCTTCGCCCGTGTAGCGCACGAGCAATCCGCAGAACGCGCCGAGCAACGTCCAGGAGAGCGAAACAGTTTCGCCGAAACCGCGCAAAAGCCCGCCGAGTTCCGGCCCAACACACAAAGACCGCTCTGCATACCGTGTGCCGGTGGCAGAGGGTCTCAATCGATCCGCCGGCAGCCTGAGCGCGGCTGCGCCCGCGAGCTCCCGCTTGCAGTATTCAGCCGCCGCCTGCAGGGACTCGATACGTCCCTCTTTGCCAGCTTCAAGGCTGGCAAACCCAACCCTTGGAGATAGCTGCGGCAATGAGCTGTTTGTCAATCGGCTGTTCATCGAGGCCAGGCTGGATGGTTCGATTACCGGCCCCGAACTCAAACCGGGACCGTCGCGCACTTAAGCTGCGCCCGATCCACGCAGGACGGCGGGGATCGTCTTGGCCAGAATCTGCAGATCGAGCCACAACGACCAGTTGCGCACGTACTGCAGATCCAACTCCATCCATTTGTGAAACGGCAACGAACTCCGTCCGCTCACCTGCCACAGGCAAGTGATTCCCGGCCGTACACTGAAGCGGCAGCGTTGCCAGTCTTCGCCGTCTTCGGTGAACAACTCGTAATCCCGCAATTGCAGGGGGCGAGGGCCTACCAAACTCATGTCGCCGCGCAAGACGTTATAGAGTTGAGGCAATTCATCGATGCTGGTCTTGCGCAGAAATTTTCCAATCGGCGTGATGCGCGGATCGTTCTTGATCTTGAAGACCGGCCCGGAAACTTCGTTCAAGTGCTCCAGGTCGCGCAGCTTCGATTCCGCATCGATCACCATAGTACGGAATTTAAAGATGCCGAACACCCGCTTATTGAGGCCGATGCGCTTCTGCACAAAGAAAACCGGGACCCGGCGAAGTCAGCCGGATCAGCGCCATGGTCAGAAGCAGCAGCGGAGCAAGCAGAATCAGCAGCACCATGGAAAGCGTGAAGTCCAGCGCCCGCTTCATCATCGAGGGCCAGCCTTCCGCGATCCCGCTGGAGTGCGTAATCAGCGGTTGCGCCGTGAATTTCCTCGGTCTGGGGATTGCCTTCTTTCAGGTCGAAGAGATCGGGCAGAACGCGCAACACGATGCCCTGCTCCTGGCACATCCCGGCGACGGAGGTCGCCAAGTCGTGGAAGGAGCGCAGTGGGATGGTAAGAACAACTTCATCCACAACGCTGCGACGCAGGAACATGCGGAGATTGTCAAGGTCGCAGAGCCGTGACAGTCCGTGTTTTTCAAACTCCGCCATGCCGGCCCACTCTACGTCCGCGAACCCAATAAGGCGGCAACCCAACTCCGGTTGCGCTTGAATGCGTTTGGCGAATTCGAGTGTCCGCCGGTTGGAACCGACCAGCAGCATGTTCCGCAGGTCGCGGCCATGCTGGCGGATGCGGCGCAGCAAAGTTCGAATGGTAATGCGGCTGGCGGCGATAGTCACCGTCGCGCATACCCAGAAAATCACCACGAAGCCCGGCGTCACCCACTGGAAATCAAGCACCCACGACGCCAGCGCCAGGATCAGCGCGCACAGTGACGTGGCGCGGAATACGTCCAAAGCTTCGCCCCGGCGGCTTGCAAGCCGCTTGGAGCGATACAGCCCATGCATGGCAAAGCTAAGGTGCCACAGCAGCAGAAGCGTGGCAAAAATGACGAGGTCTTCGAGCTTGATGCGGAGGCTAAGGAATTGCGCCAGCGATCTGGGCTGGCCTTTGCCCAGGTGACGCAGCGTGGCTAGAGTGAAGCAGCAAATCAGCAGGAACAAATCGAAAAGCCTGGTGGCATTGCCTACGATTTGGCCTCTCATTGTGCCCATCAGCAAGTCCTCGCGAACATTGGTTAGTGATTCTGGTTCCCTACGTCAGGACGAGTAGGCTTCCATCATGAGCAGGGGGACGCAGGCCCATGAAGCTGAACCGCGATCAGAAAGGAATGCGGCGCCGCCGGCCAGAGACGGCGGGCACAGCAGGAAAAATTTCCCGCCATGCCGTGAAGAGTTAAATCCGCTTGTAGATGGTTTCTGGAATCGGGAACGTCCGCTGGTTCAACACCGCTCCCAGCACCCGAACGTTGGCAGATTGCAGGCTCTGGATTACCTCCCGGCTGGAGTCGCGACGGGTGGAGTGCGCCTTCAGCACAATGATCAGACCGTCGGTCAGTGTTCCCAGGACAATTCCGTGGTTCGAGCCGTTCAGCGAAGCCACGTCGAGCAGCAGATAGTCGAACTCGTTGCTGAGTTCAGTCAGGCGCATCCGCATGCGGTCGGAAGTTAGCAACTCGGCCGCATTTTCGGCGTCCGCGCCGCAACTCATCAACCACAGGTTGCGCCGGATCTGCCGGGCGTACTCGCGCACCGGCGCTTCGCCGCGCAGCGCGTCCGACAGGCCGTGGTGGTTTTCAATTTTGAACTGCTGATGCAGCGTTGGCCGCCGCAAATTGCAGTCCACCACACAGAACCGAGCGCCCGATCTGCGACGCCAGGACTTCGCCGGCGTGGGCGCAGGTTCAGGTGCTTCCATTTCCCGATTCTGTGCCTGTAAAAACCACCCGCCGGGGCGATTCTGCTCCTTGCAGCAGAAAAACCCGATGGACCAGTTTGGTGATCTCTTCCCGCACGATCCCGTCTAACTCCAACGGAGGCGCGGAGCTGAACACTTCCGGTGCAGGCATGCTGGGGGGCGGCGTCACATCGTGCGTCAGCAACGCTTGCGTCTTGCCCATTTGATTGAGAAGTTCGAAGTTTCTACTCATGATTCGCCTGGATTCCCTTTCCCGAAATCTCGTTTGCTTGATGAGGTCTGCCGAGGGCTATAAAGGTTGAGTTTCGAGGGCCCGCGAAAAAGGGGCCCCCGGTCTGAGGTGTTAAGAGTTGCTTGAAATCGTGGACTCATCCGGTAAGTCGCGCGAGCCGTGGCTCCCGTGATAGCCGTTGCCATTTCCGTTCCCGTTCCCATTGCCGTTTCCGCCGATTGCATATCCACTCAAGCGATACGGAACCGCGGCCAGCAATGGAACATTGAGCGCCGTCGGAACTTCCGATGGCGTGCGGAACGAGGGATCGAGATATTCTTGCGTGAACACCACGCCCAGACTTACCACGCCGGCGACCAGCGTGCCAATCAGCACGATCAGCGCCGGAGAGTTGTACGGCATACTCGGCGCCACTGGCTTCTCGGCGATGGACACGTTGACGATGCTGCTGCTGTTCAGAGCATCGGTCATACGTGCTTCCTCCCGCTTGTGCAGGTAGAGCAAGTAGTTGTCTTCGTCGTTCTTCAGATTGCGATACAGGTCCTGCTCTTCCAGCCCTTTCTGTTCGAGATTGCGGGCGTCGTCCTGAAACCTCTCGATGCTGGCCTGCGTCGCCACCAACTTCGCCTGCAGTCCGCTATACTCGGCCTTCGCCTTGGCCAACTCTTCGTTGATCCAGGCGTAGGTCGGGTTGCGGTCGGTGGTCTCTTGCTTAATCGGCCTGCTCTCCTCGCTTGCGATCGCATCCTGAGTCTGCGCGATCTCCTTGTCAACTTCCTTGACCAGCGGATAGTCCGGCTGGAACTTCATCAGATACTCGGTCCGCTTCAACTGCAGGTTCATCAAGGTATTCTTGAGGTTCTGCAGCACCTGGAAATCGTCCTGCTTCCAGGAGGAAGTGGTCAGGCGCTGCGGCGTGGTTTGGCTCTGTTTCTCCAGCGAACGGATGCGCTCTTCGGTCGTCGCCAAGTCCTGCCGCGTCTGCTGCGCAGCCGACTGGAAATCGGTCAGCTTGCCCAGAATGATGTCCCGCGAGACTCGCGGGCCCACCCCGTCCCGCTCTTCCGAGAACTTCTTGATCTGCTCCTCGGCATCGGCCAGGTCTCAGCTTGTAACGCTGCGCCTGCTGGTCAAAAAACTCCACCTGGCCCGGAGGCGTAAATATCGCCTTGCGTTCCACCATGTAGGCGGCTCCCAACGCGTTAAGCACCGCCGCCGCTTGCTTCGGATCCGATGACGTGTAGGTCACCGTGATCACGTGGCTCTTGTTGACCGGCTCAATCTTGAGTCCGCCTTCCAGGGCCTCCATCGCCTTTTCCATCCGCTTTTCCGGCGTAGCGGGACCAAAAATGTATTCTGACAGGCCTTTGCCTTTATTCAGACCGGTGGCAAGGACGACTCGCCGCGCCACGTCGCCGCTGCGAAGAATTTCAATTTCAGAGTTGATCTGTTCTTCGCTGACATCCAGCACCAGCGTTTTCTCAACGTCGGACTGGGCGCTGATGATTGGGTCGACACGGTTGTTTGAGAGTACAAATTTAGTCGACGCGCGATACGGATTCATCAGGACTGCCAGGCCGGTGCCCAGCATGATCCCAACAAAGCAGATCACCGCGGTGCGTTTGTGGCGGAACAGCACCGCCAATAAATCGCGCAAGGTAAAGGTAGTAGCGCTCGCCCCGCTTCCGGGCAGCATTAGTTGTTGATTGCTCATAGTGTGTTTCCTCGCTGCTCTTAGTAGCTGAAAGGTTGGGAATACGCTGCCATGCCCAGGCTGCTGGTGGGCAGGAACGGCTTGACCTTGGAGAAAGTGTTCTTGGGGACGAACAACATGTCCCCGGCCCGGAGAACTGGATCTTCGCGGAGGTCGTGGGTCTTCTCCATGGCTTTCAGGTTGAACAACTGGGCCGAAGTCCACTGATCGTTGACCCGGCGGTAGAGCACAACCTGCGAATGCTTCGAACTCTCCAGGAACCCGCCCGCCATGGCGACGGCTTCGGTCAAGGTCACGTCGCCGCGCAGTTCATACTTTCCCGGCTTGAGCACCTGGCCATCGGCGATGAAATACGGCTTCTGAAAGTCGCGCAGGGTCACAAAGATGATCGGGTCGTGCAGGATCTTGCTGTAGGCCATGTGCAGCGTTTCGTTTAACTCCGGCACGGTCTGTCCTACGACCTTGATGTCGCCCAGGCCGCGCAGCGTCACGTAGCCATCGGGCTGCACCGCAATCTGCGTCTGGTTGTATTCCGGAGTGAGTTCGAACGAAATATCGAACACATCGCTCTCACGCAGGCGATAACGGTCGTCACGCTTCGAAAAACCTGGAACCGTCGTGTCGCCCGTGGCTGCCGGTTGAGCCGTACTTGCAACGGTCGCCGGCGCGCTATTTCCGCTGGCGGCTTGCGCCGTACTCATAGCGCTCGCCATCAGCACCAGGACTGCAAGGCAGATCGCAAATTTGAAATTCTTCGTCATGTTTCTTTGTTCCTTCCCCTTCAGGAAAACTAGCCCGCTTGATGGAGGCTGTATTGTTTTCGAACTTGTTGTTGGCAAACTTGCTCGCCCTTGCCTTACGCCGGCTCCACGTCGTAGCCGTGGAGACGAATCGCCAGCGAGCGCTGGATCAGGTCGATGGAAATTACCAACATTCCATCGCTCTTGTGGCCTTCCAGAATTCCTTCCGTGCCTTCCAGAGAACCGCCGCGGATCCGGACTCGCTGCCCGATTTTCAGATAGGGATGGGCGGCGAACGGAATATCGCTTTTCAGAATGGCCTGGACCGACTCGATTTGCTCTTGCGGGATCGGATTGCCTTGGCCATGCATTCCTACAAATCCCACCACGCCATCGATGCGCAGCACGCTCAGGCGCGCATCCGGCTCATATACCAAGCGTACAAAAGTGTAACCGGGAAACAACGGAAACTGTACTAGTTTTTTGCGGTCGCTCCAGCGCCGGGTTTCGGTGATCAGCGGGAGAAAAGCCTCGACGCCACGCTCTTCCAGTTGCCGGGTCACCATCTTCTCGTGACGCGAACGGGTCTGCAGCGCATACCATCGGCTTTCGTCGAGCGGCGGATTTACCATCGCCCCCACGCCTTCCGAAATTGGGATCGTATTCGTAGCTCCGCCCTCTCAGTCACATCCGTGACTTCAAAAAGACCTGCTTTTTGGCTCCGCCCCACTGAAACGCGGCTAGGGAAGCCGCTGCTCGCCCATTCCTTATACCGAAGAAGCACTTGCCCCGCCAAAGCCATGCCGCTTACATTAGCACGGCGGGTAGCCTTTAAGCTACTCACGGGCAACTACTTACCCCACAATTTCGGGGCCCGTTCAACCGCTTTGCCAATCATTCCGGGGGGAAGTGTGAAAAGACATGCACATTCTCGCCGGACGGTTCGCCTGATAGATTTTTGCGCTGAGGGGAATTGACTCCTACAAACTATGCGAAGAGACCGCGCAAAGTGATGTCACAGTAAATGCAAGATGATAGCCCGACAAGAGGTCAATTCTCCTAGAGACGAAAGTCTCTATCTGACTAGGAGTCTAAAGCCTACTTATCCGATTGGGATTCTTGTGAAAAAACCTGCTTCCTGTTATTGTTGTTGACACTCGGCAGCCAGACCCGCGACGCCATTACTCTACGCCACCGCGTCATCCTGGGCGCTCCAGCGCCGAAGGATTTTACGGAATCCGCAAACTGAATGCTGTCGTGGGCGGGAAACATCCCTGTAACCGTCGGTTGCAAGCCCGACTTTCGTACGACCCTTCCCCGTTGGAGCGGGTCAGGATCACATATTCCGCAATGGGCGCTTGGCGCATGCCAGACACGGTCTCGCATATGCTATCTTAAGAACTCCCGCTGCATGTGGGCGCGTAGCTCAGCTGGTAGAGCAATGCCCTTTTAAGGCATGGGTCGCTGGTTCGAGTCCAGCCGCGCTCACCACTTTGAGCTCCTTCGCTGCGCTCACCAGAGATCCTTCGGCTCGCTCCGCTCGCTCAGGATTTCGCCTGCTGGCTCCCGCTTCGCTCACCCGCAGAACGGCTCAAGTTCGAGTCCAGCCGCGCTCACCATCTTTGAGGTCCCTCGACTACGTTCGGGATTTCGGCTGCGGCCTCATGCTCAGTTGCCGAATACCTGCACCGTCTCTGTCCGATTTCCGACTGAGCTAGATCCCCGCATTTTTACACTCACCGTCACAGTTTCCCCAGCGGGCACACTCCTCTGCATCCACTGAAAACCGAAAGCGTTCCAAGTGCAGTTGTTGCCGCAACTGGCAATACTGTCGACCACAACTGCGTAGTCAGGGTCCAAGGGCGGCAGAGTGGCCCCACTCACGCCTATGTTGATAGTGTCGGGGTTGGCGCCAGAAGCGTAAGCGAACTGGCTGGAGACCTGGATTTCAATTGTGCATCCGTTGGTTGCAGTGCTCGGACAGGTTACGTCCAGCGTCCCAAAGACGTGGGCGTAAGTATTCGTTAATGCCAGCGTGTCGTCAGCCGTCTGCATGGACGTTGTCAGCAGTGTTAGATTCAACGCCTGTTGCCGATTCTGAGCAGTTGCGCTGAACGCGAACAGCAAAAGCATAGCGGCAAAGATGCAGGCATTTCTCAATGTCGACCTCATCGGATTGTTCTCCTCCTGAATATTCGAGCAGGCTCGTGGGGAAGGGCCCAGCGCCCGCGATGATACGCCACAGGGATACCGGAGACAACAAAGGCCGGATGCGCCATTCGCGTTCCCGCTCGCCGCTTCGCGCCTCATCTCACGCCCGTTATCGCCTCAACTTTATTGACTTTTCCTTCCCCCGGTGATAAAACCCTGACTAATTGGGTCGCGGTTCTGCGGCCCGGCGTTTGCGCGCTCCCCTGTAGTTCTAATCGTTCTTACCGTGTTCCAAAGCAACGTGGATAGTGGGAAGAGGAGGTTATCTGTGGATCGTTACATTCTGAATGGGTCTTGGTGTCTCCGTCTGGCGCTGGTTGTGCTCTTGGCCTCGGCGGCCGTGGCGCAAAGCGATATCGTCACAGTCGCTGGCGGACTGGCCCCAACAATCTGCCCGTAACCTCTTCCGCGATCGGCATACCCTATAGCGTCGTGCCGGACGCTAATGGCAACTTCTACATCTCCGACAATTTCACCAACCGCGTGTTCAAGGTCAGCGCGAGCGGCACGCTTACCGTTGTTGCCGGAAATATTGTCCCGACCTTCGGAGGCCACACCCACGACGGATTCCTCGGCACCGACGCCACGCTGAATAGCCCAAAACAAGTTGCTGTCGACACCAACGGCAACCTCTATATTGCCGACAGCCAGAACCATGCCATTCGCTTTGTGAACCTGGGATCGACCACCGTAACTTTTTACGGCACCATACCCGTTGCCCCCAATGACATCGAGACCATCGTCGGCGTCGACGGCACACCGTGCAATGGGGCAGCGCCGTGCGGAGATGGCGGCCCGGCCACCAGCGCCAACCTGACCAGTCCCGCCGGAGTATGGCTTGACAGCACTAACAACATCTACATTGCCGATACCGTCGATGACGTGATCCGCGTAGTAAACACCGGGGCTAACCCAGTCACCATCGCCGGCGTTGTCAACATTCAGCCCGGCGATATCGTGACCATCGCTGGCAACTACACGCCCTGTTCGGCCGCTCCCTGCGGCGACGGCGGAGCGGGTACAAGCGCGCAACTCAACAACCCCACCGGCATTTGGCTGGACGCGAACAACGACATTTTTATCGCGGACACGCTGGACCAGATCGTCCGCGAAGTCAATGCAACCTCTGGCACCATTACCCGAATTGCCGGCAACTACAGCACCTCTTGTCCTTTGACCAGCACTACTTGTGGGGATGGGGCTTCTGCACTCAGCGCCGATCTCAACAATCCCGAAGCGGTTTTCGCTGATACCAACGGCAACATCTATGTAGCCGACAATGCCGATCAGGTCGTTCGCGTGTTTACCATCGGCGGAAATATTTCGCTGGTCGCCGGCACTTATCACACAGCCTGCACCACAAATTGTGGCGATGGCGGAGCCGCGACCGCTGCCACGCTATCTTCGCCCACGGGCGTGGCCCTCGATGGCTCGGGAAATCTTCTCATCGCGGACAGCGACGACGATGCCATCCGCAAAGTTCCCACTCCGCTTTCCGGCACCGCAAACATTTCCACCGCCATGGGAATGATTCTCAATCCCGAATATTCCGGCGATGCGAAACCGCCCTCCATCCCGGGCACGCCGACCGATGCCTCGCTCTACAATCCGCTCGGCGTCGCCAAAGACGCGGCCGGAAACATTTATATCGCTGACCCATTCAACAGCGTGGTTCGCGAAGTGACCGCTGCTGGCGTAATGAAAACTTTTGCCGGGACCGGATCCATCTGCCGCAACTCGACTTGCGGCGACGGCGGCCCGCCGGCTTCCGCTCAGCTCAGTGGTCCGACTGGGGTCGCGGTCGATGCGACCGGAAACGTTTATATCGTTGATACGCAGGATTCGATCATCCGCGTGGTCAATATGCAAAAGAGCGCGATCAGCGTGGGAAGCGTGAAGGGCATTGCGCCAGGGACGATCAAGACCGTCGCTGGAGACATCTCGAAGCGGCCGGGATACTGCTGTGACGGAAAACCTGCGACCACCAATCAGCTTTCTGCGCCCGACGGAATGACCATCGACAAAGCCGGCAATCTCTACATCGCCGATGGCAATCTCACAAATGGCGGCAGCAACAATATTATTCGCGTGGTGAACACGCAATCGGCCGCGATCAAAGTTGCTGGCGTTACGATTGGACCCGGCAACATGAACATCGTGGCGGGAACGCCACAGACCGGCTGCGCGGCGCCCACCGACGCCTGTGGCGACGGCGGCTCAGCGAAAAGCGCGCAGTTGAACGGACCCACCGGCGTGACCGTAGACCTGTCAGGCAACATCTACATTGCCGATAACAACGACAATCGCATCCGCGCGGTGAGCGCCAGCGGCACGATCAAGACGCTTGCTGGCACCGGTAACGCCTGCCAGGGAGGGTGCGGTGACAACGCTCCGGCTACGAACGCAACTCTCACCGCCCCCTACGACGTGTTCGCCGATTACGACGGAACCGTCTACATCGCCGACACACAGGACTACGTAGTCCGCGTCGTCAATCCCGGGTCGACGACGATCACGGTAAACGGAATCGCAATTCCGGCAGGCTACATCAACACCATCGCCGGATTGGGTTCCCACGGCTTCTCGGGCGATGGCGGCCCGGCGACCGAGGCCCAACTGGCCGGGCCTTCGGGCTTGGCGGCCGATTCAACCGGTAATCTGTACGTGACCGATAACGTCGCCTGGCGCGTACGCACGGTGAAAAACCTCATCGCTACCGCGGCAACTGCGAGTCTATCGCCTGGTTCTCTCGACTTTCCCTCCACAGTTGTAGGCGACACGAACAAGCTGACGATCACGATCACGAACAGCGGCAACATTACCGAGCTTGCGGTGACGGAACCCCTGGTCATCTCCGGCGCCGACAAGAGCGACTTCAGCGAGACCGACAATTGCAACACGCCGGTCAAGCCGCTCGGCGGAACTTGCACGGTCACGGTCACATTCGCTCCGTCTGCGGTCGGCTCTCGCAGCGCCAGTTTGACGATTACCGACAACGCGAGCAACAGCCCGCAGATTGTCGCGCTCTCCGGCACCGGCTCGAGCTTTGTGGTCAGCCCGTCGAGCCAGACCGTAGTGGCGGGCTCGGCAGCGACTTACAGCGTGAGCATCTCCGGGAACGGCTTCCCGGGGGCGGTCACGTTGTCCTGCGTCTCGGGTTTGCCGACCGGAGCGTCATGTAGCTTCTCGCCGAATCCTCTCAAAGTAGGACAAACTTCAACTTTGACGATCAGCACGACTGAACCGTCGTCGGCATTGATGAGCCCGGCGTCGAAACGCTCTTCTGCTCCGCTCTACGCGGTGTGGCTGCTGTTGCCGGCAATGTTATTGAGCACTGCGGGGATGAGTTTGCCAAAGCGCAAGAAATTGATCAGCTATTTCCTGCTGGCTCTGGCGGTTGCAGGCGTTCTGTTCCTGGTTGCTTGCGGGGGTGGTAGCAGCAGTGGCAGCGGCGGCGGTGGAACCGGTAGCGGGGGAACGCCTTCCGGCACTTACACCATTAAGATTCAAGGCACCTCGGGCAGCACGACCGGGACCCTAAACCGTGACCTTGACCGTCAGCTAGTTTCAATCAAAGCCATGCCCGGGCCAATCGAGTTCCGGGCATGGTTAAACTGCTCATTGCGCCGTCGTCCGTCCCGTGACACAATGCCCATCGACTCGTCATACGGCAAAAGCGCCGTCACTCGGCGCTTCTGCGACTTCAACCAGGGGAATTCAAATGCTCCGCTTTACAGCCCGCGCTCTTTGCCTGATCGCGCTCGTTATTTTTCTTTTCGGATCGTCTTATGCTGCGAGTAACGGAAAGATAATTTACAGCTTCACCGGCGGGAACGATGGCGGCGATCCCGCGACCCAGCTCACCTTCGACACCGCGGGCAATGCTTACGGAACAACGGTCACCGGCGGTAGCTTTGGCTGCGGAACGGTTTTCAAGCTCACCCCGGTCGCCGGTAACTGGCGCGAGAGCACGCTGTATTCGTTCACTTGCGTTTCCGACGGCAAGAATCCGTACGGCGGTGTGACCCTCGACGCCGCAGGCAATCTCTACGGCACCACGGTCGCGGGCGGAAGTGGCGGCACTTGCGCGGGTGACGGATGCGGCGTTGTCTACGAACTCAGCCCGTCCGGCAATGTCTGGAGCGAAACCGTGCTCTACAACTTCACCGGAGGCAACGACGGATCCTGGCCCCGGCGGCGGTGTGGTCTTCGACAATTCTGGCAACCTCTACGGCACTACCCCCGACGGCGGCGCTTACTCCATGGGAGTTGTTTACGAGCTCTCGCCGGTTGAAGGCAGCGAATGGCAGCAGACCGTGATCCACGCATTCACTGGCGGCAACGATGGCGGAGTCGGCTCGCTCGGAACTTTGCTCTATACCTCCGGAAAGTTCTACGGAATTTCCGAAATCGGCGGCAAGTATGGCGCGGGCACGGTGTTCTTGCTGTTTCAGTCGAACGGCAAATGGGATTTTCAGACGATTTATGCCTTTGAGGGACAGCCTCACGCCGGCTTTCCCTACGGCGGATTGACCATCGACAGCTACGGCGTTCTCTACGGCACCACATATTACGGCGGCGTCTATGGAATGGGCGCGGTTTTCGCGCTCGACATCGTGAACAACCGGGTGCAGGAGATCGTGATCCACAGCTTCAAAGGCGGAACCGACGGAAGTTCCCCCACCAGCACTCCCGTCTTCGATGCGGCACACAATCTTTATGGAACGACTTCAACCGGCGGACTTCCCGCCTGCGACTGCGGAACGGTATTTGAAGTCAGTCTGCTGGGGAACCGGTTGAAGGAAAAAGTCCTGCATTCCTTTACCAGCGCTCCCGACGGTGCCTATCCCAGCTATGGGCTGACTTTTTTCAACAAAGCGATGTACGGCTCCACTCCGGTCGGCGGGGCTAAAGGTCAAGGAATGATTTTCACTTTTACTCCCTAGGTTCGGTGTGCCGAATTCGAGAGATCGTGTTCATTTCACAGGAGCGATTCGGGTCGCACCCGCCAAATTGCCCGCCTGACAAGGAAATTGTTCTAAGTAAGTCTTGACAGGGCTGCCAACACTCCATAGTATTTCGCGCGAATCCCTTTGGAGGCTGTCATGGCAACACATGCTGTGAAAGTGGTATCCCTGCTTGTTCTCGGTTTGGCCCTCTCCCTCACTCTCAGCACGCCGAGGGTTCACGCTCAAGATATTACGGGGCTGGTCAACTTCGACTTTCCCAACGCAATCGAAACCGAATGCAACGGCATCAACAACAACGGTGTGATCGTCGGACACTATGTTGACTCTTCCGCCGTGGATCACGGATTCATTCGCCGGAACAACACTCCTCAAACTGTCGACGTGCCGAAGGCCACAGGCACGCTCCTGTACGGCGCAAATTCAGACACCGCCGTCGGCTGGTACAACGATCAGGACGGAATCACCCACGGCTTCTCGGTCAACACTAATCACACGATTAAGACAATCGATCCTCCGGGCACCACCCTCACTAATGCCTGGGACATCAACGACGCCGGTGTCATCGTCGGCGACTACACCGATAGTTCGGGCGTCTACCATGGGTTCACCCTCAACGGTAAAACCTACACAACCTACGACGCACCCAACGGCGCCATCTTGACCGAGATTCTGGGGATCAACAACCTCGGCGATATGTCCGGGATCTTTGACGATTCCAGCGGCGAAGAGCATGGCTTCGTGCTGTCGAAGGGCGTGTTCACCCAAATCGATTATCCGGGAAGCGGTATTGTCGTTACCGCGACTGATCGTGTCAACGACCTGGGCGAGATTGTTGGACTCTACGGAACGAGTACCTCCGGTCCGTTCAGCGGCTATCACGCCAAGAACAAGACGTTCACCACGATCATGTATCCTGGCTCCTATGAGACCCGCACCCGCGGCGTCGATAACCAGGGAGTCGTGGTGGGCCGCTACACCGATCAGGAAGGTAACGTCCACGGGTACTACGGGGTGCCTTCGAACTAAAGGAACCATCTGATGAAAGGCCGCCTCGCTATGAGGCGGCTTTTTTCTGCGCTGATGTTCTCTGCGAACCTCTGTGTCCTCAGTGCGGGGAGTTTTTATAGACCAAGCCCGCCGTCCACGACCATAATCTGCCCCGTGATGAATGAAGGCGCGGTCGCGAAGAACATCACCCCTGCGGTCACATCGTCAGCGGTTCCATTGCGCCCCATCGGATTTTTTTTCGCCGTTCGCTTCATGAACGGGGATTTTTCTCCCAGGTCAATCACTCCGGGCGCGACACAGTTCACAGAGATTTCAGGCGCCAGCGCCTTCGCCATGGCCCGGGTCAACATGTGGACTGCGGCCTTGGCCGAACAATAGTGGACATGCGTCGCCCACGGCTGGATTCCGCCCAACGATCCCATGTTGATGATTCTCCCCCGCCGTTCCCGCAGCCATTTCACCGCTTCCCGCGATACCAGGAACGGCCCGCGAGCATTGGTCGCGAAGATCGCGTCCCATTGCCGCGCGCTTATTTTTTCGAACTCGACATCTTCGTAGTTCGCCGCATTGTTCACTAGAATGTCGAGCCCGCCCAATTCCTTTGCTGCTTCCCTAACTGTGGCTTTCACACTTTTCTCGTCCGTCACATCGCAGCGCAGCGCAACCGCCCGCACCCCAAAACTGGTCAGATCAATCACTGTATCCTGCGCCTCGCCGACCGATTCCCGAAACGTGATCGCGACATCGGCCCCAGCCTTGGCCATGGCCAGCGCTGAGGCGCGCCCCAACCGCTTCGCGCCACCGGTGATCAGGACAGTCTTCCCTGCCAGAGGTTTCTCATTCTTTGCAGACATGTTTGGGATTGTATCCAAATCGCGTGTCAAAGAATGTTACACTCCCCCCATGGCGGATCCCCGTCAGGTCGTTCTTTATTCGCGCAAGGGGTGTCATTTGTGCGAGGTGGTCAAAGAAAGCCTCGCCAAATTGCACCGCCGCGGCGGTTTCAGCTTGCAAGAAATCGACGTGGACAGCGACGACCAACTTCGCCGCCAGTTCACCGACGAAGTCCCGGTGGTTTTCATCGATGGCCGCAAGGCCTTCAAATATCGCATGGATGAGCACGAATTTCTGCGCAAGCTGACAAGCTGAGGGCTCGCCTTTTTTCCGTTAAAATCTCTTACTCATGCTTCGCACCCAGATGTACGCCGATCCGCGTGGCCGTTTCGTCCACGATATTGTTCTCGAAAGCTGCCGGCGTTTTCCAAACAAGACTGCCATCGTTGATACCTCTTCCGGTCGCCGCCTCTCGTATGCCGAGTATGGAGAAATTGTTACCGCTCTCGCCAAGGGATTTGTTCAAGCCGGACTTCAACCCGGCGAGGTAGTCGCCATCTATCTCGCCAACTGCTGGGAATTCTGCGCCGCCTATCACGCCGCAACTCTTGCCGGCGGGATTCCGACGCTGCTGAATCCCACTTATCGCGAGCGGGAGGTTCGTTATCAACTCGAAAACTCCGGCGCCGCGATTCTCATCACCGATGGCCCGAGTCTCGAAGGCGTTTCTCTTTCCGGATTGCCCGCCCTGCGCCGCGTTTACACCACTCGTCAACCTGCGCCGGGAACGGAATCGTTCGCCAATTTGCTGCACGCATCCCCGTCTATTCCTGTTCCCACTGCTCCCACTGACCAGATCATCGCCGCGCTTCCCTACTCCAGCGGCACGACCGGACTCCCCAAGGGCGTAATGCTATCTCACTTCAATCTGGTCGCGAATGTTTACCAGTTCATGGGCCCGCACGCATCGCAGATCAATCACGATTCCATCGTTCTCTGTTTCCTCCCGCTTTATCACATTTACGGCCTGAATGTAGTACTGAATCCTGTTCTCACACTGGGTGCCACCCTGGTGCTGATGCCGCGCTTCAATCCCGAACGATTTTGTTCGCTGCTGGTCGAAGAAAATATAACCATGGCGCCAACTGTTCCACCAGCGTTGAATGCGCTTTGCCAAACCGCCGAGGCGGGACAGTTCCCTCGCGATCATCATTTGCAATGGGTAAAGTCTGGCGCCGCTCCGCTCGCGCCCGAACTCGCGCGACGATTCACGGCTCTCACTGGCGTTTTGGTCTGCCAGGGATACGGGATGACCGAAGCCTCTCCGGTCACGCACATCGGATTTCTCGAACCTGAGCTGTACCGCCCCGATTCAATCGGTCAACCTCTGGTGCAGACCGAGTGCCGGGTCGCCGATGCCGAAGGAAACGAAGTCCAACTCGGCCAACCTGGCGAACTCGTGATGCGTGGGCCGCAATTCATGCTCGGCTACTGGAAAGATACGCAAGCCACCGCGGCCGTGCTTCGCGACGGCTGGTATTGGTCTGGGGACATCGTCACCCGCGACGCGGAAGATTTTTTCTACGTGGTCGACCGCCGCAAAGAAATGATCAAGTACAAAGGATTTGCCGTCGCACCCGCCGAGGTCGAAAGCGTTCTGCTCGAACATCCCGCGGTGCGCGATTGCGGCGTAGTCGGTTGTCCTGATGCCGCAGCCGGCGAAATTCCCGTCGCGTTTGTCGTGCTTCGGCAGAACGCCGTCGCTTCCGACAAAACCAAAGAAGAGATATGCGGCTTCGTCGCCGACCGCCTCACCAAGTACAAGCAGCCCCGCGAAATTCGTTTCGTCGACGCGATTCCGAAAACCGCCTCCGGAAAAATCCTCCGCCGCGAACTGCGAAAGTTCGTGTAAAGGCGGGCGCCCCCGTCCGCCCACCGCCTCGTCACAATTCCGCCGTTGCTTCCACGATATGATGGTCGTTCATGTTCTCCCATCGCACCGATTGGAAGCTCACTCCCAACCGCTTCACCCAGGCGCAGGAAGAACTTCGCGCCGCCGGAGCTGAAATTCTCGACCTCAGCCTTTCCAATCCAACTCGCGCTGAGCTTCACTACGACGAAGAAGCGATCATGCAAGCTCTCGTCCAACCCGACGCCCTCGACTACGACCCCCAACCCAAGGGCTTGCTCAAAGCGCGCGAGGCGGTCACGAATTATTACCGCGCGCAGCACGAAACCGTTGATCCCGAATCTATCGTTCTCACCACCAGCACCAGCGAAGCCTACTCTTACGTCTTTCGTCTGCTCTGCAATCCGGAAGACGAGATTCTCATTCCCCAGCCCAGCTATCCTTTATTTGAGTTTCTCGCAGACTTGCAAGACATAAAGTTGGTGCCTTATCTGCTGATTTACGACCACGGTTGGCATATCGATTTCCCATCTTTATATAACGCAGTCAGCCACCGCACTCGCGCTGTGGTCACCGTGCATCCCAACAATCCCACGGGATACTATGTCTCCGGCAAGGAGCAGGATGGTCTAAACGATTTCTGCCGCGAGTACAATCTCGCCTTGATCGTCGACGAGGTTTTTCTCGACTACGCGCACGACGGCGCACCCCGCCAGACCTTTGCAACCAATCTTGACACGCTGACCTTCACTCTCAGCGGTATTTCCAAAATCTCCGCGCTCCCGCAGATGAAGCTCGCGTGGCTCATCGCCAGCGGGCCGGAGAGCGCCGTCCAGCCAGCGCTCGCGCGCCTCGAAATTATCGCTGACACGTTTCTCTCCATGAACGCGCCCATCCAGCTTGCGGCTGCACCGTTTCTCGATCAGCGAAAAAACATTCAACCGCTGCTGCTCGACCGTGTCCGCGCCAACCTCGAAGACCTTGACCGCGCCCTCGCCTCGCAGAAAACCTGTCAGCGCCTCCTCGTCGAAGGCGGATGGTACGCAATCCTACGCGTGCCCGCCACGCAATCCGACGAAGATCTCGCCATCGAGATTTTGCGCGCGGAAAATGTTCTGGTGCATCCCGGACATTTCTACGATTTCGCCGCTGACGGATATCTCGTCCTCAGCCTGATTACGCCGCCGAAAATGTTCCGTGAAGGCGTCCATCGCCTGCTTGATTTGCTCAACCCCTGATTCCGGTATAATCCTTGCGCCATGAACATCGACAAGCACAAGCCCGGCGCATTTTGTTGGATTGAACTCGGTACCACTGGACCAGAATGCCGCCAAAGATTTCTACAGTTCTCTCTTCGGCTGGCAGGCCAACGACATGCCCATGGGGCCGAGTGGCGTTTACACCATCTTCCGGCTGCAAGGCCGCGATGCCGCTGCTGGATACGAGCTTAATCCTCAGCAGCGCGCGCAAGGCGTGCCGCCCCACTGGCTGCCTTACATCGCTGTCGAGAGTGCCGACGCCTCCGCCGCCCGCGTCACTCAGCTTGGCGGGACTGTCATTATGCCGCCCTTCGACGTCTTCGACGCCGGCCGTATGGCCGTCATTCAGGAACCCGACCGGAGCCTTCTTCGCCGTTTGGGAACCGAAGAGGAACACGGGTACAGGCATCGCCGGAGTGGATGGCACGCTCTGCTGGGTTGACCTCAACACGCCCGATCCCGAGCGCGCCAGAAAATTTTATTCCGAGCTATTCGGCTGGAAGATCACCGACGACACCGATGACAATCCTCCCTCCGGCTACCTGCACATTCAGAACGGCGAAGATTTCATCGGAGGGATTCCGCCCCTGCGCCCGAACAATCCCCGGACGCCGGCGCATTGGCTGGCATATTTCCAAGTCACGAATTGTGACAACACGGCGGCCCAGGCGAAAAAACTTGGTGCGAAGTTCTATCTCGAGCCGATGACCATGGAGAATGTCGGCCGCTTCGCGATCATCGCCGACCCGCAAGGCGCCACATTTGCAATCTTTCAGTCTGGAAGGAAGTGATTCTCGCGCTATTCGACGAGACTCGAATTACCGCGTGACCATGAGTTGATCCTTGATTCGGGCGTATTCTTCCTCCGACACTATCCGTCGGCTTACCAGTTGATGCGGATCGGCGTAAGGCCGGTCCGCGCGATCGCTGGTCATCCCCGGCAGAGCGGCTAAGTCGTCTTTGCTGGCTTTATTCAGGTCGACCGCACCGTTGCGATGCAATCCTTCCTTAACGCCTTCCACAACTGCCTTCGTGTTTTCTTTCAGCTCAGCGGTCGCGTTGGCAGTTTTCTCGCGGACTGCCCTCGGGCGTTTCCTGCTTTTGGCTTGTACACCCGGTGCTCAGTATGGCAAGCACGAGAAAGAGAATTAGGCGTTTTAGCACGAACTTCAGATGCGAAGGCAGGCCGTGAAGTTGGTTGCTCGGTAAGGGGAACATCCCTATCGGCTGAAAAATCCATATTGACAGATATGTGGAATTCCACAACAATTGACGGCAGTTTGCAAGCCCAGCGCGCTTTGCCGCTCCCATTCGGCGATTGACTGGCCAAGCAATCAATTTTTCCACGGAGAAAACTGCAATGAAGAAGAGAGTAATGCTTTCCGCAATCTGCCTTGTGCTATTTGCCCAACTCGCTCTCGCCGCTCCCGCTGACAAGCAGGGCGTATTCACCACCGACCTCAAGCACGTGATGGCCGCCGAAGTTCCACCACCGATGCCGGCCAACCTGGAAGACGCAGGCCTTACCATCATCGCAGGCAATTTTAGCCGCTATCCTCTCGCCACTTACTTCAGTGTTTTCGGCAACACGATTGCCCAGGGTGGATCGAATTTCCCCTTCCAAGTCTGGGAAGCAATGCCGTTCACCCCCAAGGTCAACGCCACCGTCACCAAGATCGAAGTCTCTGCCGGTCGCCAGGGTAGCGGCAACGCCGGATTTGAACTCGGTATTTACGCCGACGCCAACGGCGTTCCCGGCAACCTCATTCAAGGCACTCACATCAGCCAACTGCCGATCTACGGAGAATGCTGTGCTGTGGCCGAAGCTAGCGATCCTGCCGGCATCCAGGTCACCGCTGGTACGCAATATTGGATTGTCGTCAGTACCACCGCGGAAGACACCGACATTTATGCCTGGGCTTTCAACAGCTCTAACATGACGGCCACACTGGTCGCCGAGTGGTGCCAGGGATCGGCAACTTATTGCGGCTCCTACGCCGGCAAGTGGCGTCCCTACGAGTACGTGGAGCTCGGATTCCAGGTGCTCGGCCACTAAAATTAAAACGGCGGCCTCATCCTGAGAGCAGGTGCCCCATTCCTAACGGAGCGTTCTTCGCGACGTTAGGAGTGGGGATTTCTCTTTGGATCACTACCGCCCGTATAGGGGCGGGTCGGAGCCGGCCTGAGCGCAGCCGTGTCGCGCAGCGATCCGGCGCAGTCGAACGGGATCTAAATACGCTGCTCAATCCTCCAGAGCCCAACCTCGCGCTGCGGAGGGCCGCAAAGAGGCACAAGCGCGCCTTGGTAAAAGCCAATAGCTAAGAGCTAAGAGCTGCTATCTCAAAAACGGATTGCTCTCCCGCTCTTCCCCAATGGTCGTCAGCGGGCCGTGGCCTGGCACCACCACGGTTTCATCCGGCAGCGCCAGCACTTTTTCCTGCAGAGAGTTAATGATCTTCTCAAACGATCCGCCCGGTAAACAACGCTGCCGATGCGAGTTGACACCCAAAGGATCTGTGTTTTAGAAATGCATGCCACCACCAGGAGGAATTTGTGGAGGGATACCGTGTTCACGGTGACTGCGTGTTTTTTCCCGGGCCTTCGAGGCCGACAGAAAGATTGCAGCACCAACCTGATACTGAGAACCCCAATGTGCACCCGGCCACGACGAGGCCGAATAAGTGCGAATGGAAGCGTGGCGATCAGTTCAATACGGAACAACCCTACTCAGGCCCCTGCTGCAGAGTCCCTGTTGGCAAGGCTGAGCTAATCAATCGCTCTCAGCGGTCACCAGGGCGTCGCCAGTTTGGTGTTCGGTAATCTGGAAACGAAGAAAGTCGTGAATAGCAGCGAGCGCAATCGGGTCACTTGACTCGATCCGCACCCGTCCGCCTGACGAACTTTCCTCGTATTTGTATCGGATCTTGTTCTTGAGTAGTTTCATCGTCGTCACACCGGGCGGAACGCCATCGTGTACAAACATGGGCGTCGAGAAGTTGCCATCCGCAAACATCACTGCGATGTGCGAAAGATGCGAACGAATTGCTTCCGCGTTGGCCTTGTCATTGGCGTCATTCGCTGTAACTTCAATTGCACCGCCATCCGTCGACATTCGAAAATGGTGCGTCGTTTTATCATGCGGGAAGCCCATGGCTTGGTCCCCATGCTTATCGACGGAGGCCTGGTGGGAATCGGCAGTCACATGCTCCTTGTGCATCGGGCAGTTCCGCATCGCATCCTCTTTATTAGCATCTTGAGCATAGGCTGCCGCTACGAAGCACAGCAGACCGAGACTTACCACAGCAAGGTTTCGATTTTTCACGATTGTTTTCTCCTCCTGAGCTTCCTGATCGAATTCGTCGAGCCATTTGGCTCCTCGGCCAGGGAATGCAGCAGCATGGCCTGGCTGCCGGGCTTCGTTCGCCCCAGCTTCACACGCCATTGCCGAACAAGCTGTTTCATATAGCGTTGGGTACGCCGTAGTTCTTTAATCTGCTGTTCCAAAGAGCGAAGCTTTTCCTCGGTCAGAGTAAGCACACGATGGCATGGAACGCCCCCTTCGTCGCGTACTTTGAGGATCTCGGATAATTCCGCCAGCGTGAACCCCAGCAGCAACGCTCGCCTGACCAGCCGAACCCGATCCACCGTCTCGTGGCCATACATGCGATAGCCGCTAGAAGTCCGTGGTGACTCTGGGAGAACCCCGATCCGCTCGTAGTGGCGGATGGTATCAGGGCTGACCCCAGCCAGCTGAGCCAGTTGTCCACAACGAAGAGATCTCTCTACATCGGTCATTCACAAATCATTATGAACCCTGGAATCGGTTCCAAGGTCAAGCTCTTCCTCGGTTACTCCGGAACCTTCGCCCGGAAATATGGCCTTCGTTTTGCGGAAAGCATGCAAACGGGCAAGGAACCCGTCAAGGTTTCCCTTCGGCTCGCTTCGCTCGACCTTGACTGAACCCTCGCCCGTTTGCTGACAACCTCTCCGCTAGAAAACGAATGACCAACACACCTATTCGACGGGCGAGGTCTGTATTGAAGTATGAAAACTTCGACCGCGTAGCAGAAGGAGGGGGAGTTAGACGATGTATCTGAGGCCAGCCGGACGATGCCCCCCGTGCTTCATAAATCATCACACATAATCGAAGAGAGCCATAAACCCAAAATCCATATGTAATTGTTGGTGGCAGTGAAAGAGTGTTAGACCTGGATTATTGGCGACGAAATCTATGGTACTAGATATGGCGGATAAACACTCCTGGATCTCAAAGCGTATACCCTTGCACCAGTCACGGATACCGCAAAACATCGGACGAGAGGTCTCCGCAACATACCCGGCCATTCGCTGAGCCGTTTCCAGCCTGGCGCAGATGGTAATACCAAGTCGGTGACAAATGAGCAATTGGTGCGAGGAGAAAGGCGTTCACCACGCAGCGCTCGCTTTCTTGCGCGTCATGAAGTAGTAGATCGTCGGAGTAACGAACAACGAGAGCACCATTGCAATCAGCAACCCACCGATAACCGCAACGGCTAACGGCTGCAGCATCTCAGAACCAGCGCCTATACCCAGCGCCAGCGGGATCATCCCCGCGACCGCAGCTATGGCGGTCATTACAATCGGCCGCAGCCTTCTGCGGCCCGCTTGAAAGATCGACTCTTCTTTGGAGTAGCCCGCATTTAGGAATTTCTCATCCGCGTCGAGCAGCAGAATTCCATTCTTGGCCACGATACCGATGACCATAATCAGTCCCATGAAGGAAGACAGGTTGAACGCGATCCCGGTAATCAGCAGGGCGACGAAAACCCCAGCCGTCGACAAGATCGCAGAAACCAGAATCGAAATTGGGGTCGAAAAGTTCCGAAATTCGAATAGCAGAACTAGAAATACGAAGACAATCGCCATGCACAGTACCATCGTCAAGTCGCGAAAGGACTGCTGCTGCGTTTGGTACAAGCCGCCGTATTCGATTCGGATGGACGCTGGCAGATGCATGTCAGCAATTATTTTCTTTACCTCCGCGATGCCGTGCCCCATGTCCAGGCCTTCAAGCCGCGCGGTGACCGCGACGTAACGTTGCTGGTTGTCTTGCAAAATCTCGGTCTGGCCGGGCATTTCCGTCATAGTTGCCAGCGAACCCAGGTTCGCGACCTGACCGCCCGGGCCTACCAGCATTGTGTTGTTCATGGCGTCAACCGAAGAGCGAATGGCCGCGGGATAGCGGATGCGCACCGGATACGGACGATCGTCAATCACAACCGGTTGCAGCGCCTGGACGCCATCGAGCATCGCCTGCGTTTCGTCGGCCAAGGCTTGCGGGGCGAAACCAACATGCGCGGCCTTCGCCATGTTCACTTGATAGGAGACCGCGGGTCCACTTGTGGTCGACTCGATTCCGTTATCGATATCGACAACCGGGTGCCGTCCACCCACCTCGATCTTTGCGATTGCATCCGCCACTTGGGGTGCCCAGTCATCGAGCAGCTTGGCATCGGGGGAAAACATCATGATGTGGATCGGCTGCGGTGCGTTGGTCAGGTCTCCAATCATGTCTTGCAGCTTTTGAGTGAACTCCACTTCAACGGCCGGCTCCGCCTGAGCGACCTTCCCCCGGAGTTCGTCCATGATCTCCCAGATATCGCGGCGACGGTCGGTTTTCAAATCCACGGAAATATCTCCCGTGTTCGCTTCGGTCACCGCAGCCAATCCCAATTGGAGACCGGTACGCCGAGACGTGCTTGCCACCTCGGGAACCGATTGCACGATTTGCACGACATGCGAGATCATCCGATCGGTTTCCGCGAGCGAGCTCCCCGGCGGTGTTACATAGTCGACGATGAAGCTGCCTTCGTCCATCTTCGGCAACAGATCGGATCCGATGTGCTGGTAGCAGAGGTAAGAAACCAGAATCAGAGCAACCGTAAGAACTGGAACCCACACCGGACGCTTGAGACTTCGCCGGAACCATGCTTCGTAGAAGCGAATTACGCGTCCGAAGAATCCTCTCATTAAGTGTTCTTCTTCGGCTTGCAGTAATCGATTTATCTCGACCTGTTTAACACCTTCGTCCGAGTTGTTGAGACCTTCTGGGAACGAGGCGGCCACCGCCGCGTGCTGCTCATCTCCTGCGGGACGCTCTTCGCCGGCCGGTTTCTTCCACAGGTAGATACAGAGCGTCGGCGTCCAGGTGAGCGCGAGCGCGAGCGACGTTAGCAATGCGGCTCCGATCGTAACTGCCATCGCACGGAAGAAAACTCCAGTGACTCCGGTGATGGCCACTAAAGGCAGAAAGACCACGATTGGCGTCAGCGTGGAACCGACGAGGGGCAAGGAAAGCTCGCGAAGCGTCATCGCCACTGCCTCATATCTCCCCTCTCCCGCTTCACGGTGCAGCGTCACATTTTCCAGAACAACGATCGCGTCATCGATAATCAGGCCTACAGCGGCCGCCATTCCGCCCAGCGTCATCAGGTCGAAACTCTCACCGAGGAGTTTCAAAACGATGAAGGTAACCAGCAAACTAATTGGAATTACCATTCCGGCAATAAACGAAGTGCCCCAATCACGCAGAAAGAGCACCAGAACGGCTGAAGCCAGCAACAAGCCGATCACAATTGCATCACGGACGCTTTTGATGGATTGACCCACAATCCACGATTGATCGTAGAAAGTGCTGACGTGCACGCCCGGGGGCAGAGACTTTTCAATCTGGCTCATCTCTGCTTGGACCGCGTCCGCCACCTCCAGGGTGTTGCTTCCGCGTTGCCGATTGATGTTGATCAGTACAGCAGGCTTTCCATTCGCGGTGACGATCGTGAAAGTCGGCGCAAACGAAGGCGTCACCTGGGAGACATCACCGACAGAAACGGGGCTGCCGCCGGGCGAATTCTTCACAAAAATACTGGAAATATCCTGCGCGTTGTGCGCCTGACCCGAAATCAAACCGAGATACAGCTCGTGGTTCTGCTCAAAGAGTCCGGGAGACTCGATGATATTCGAGCGATCCACCGCCGCCAGAATATCCGACACATTCACCGAGGCAGCGCGCAACTTGGCCGGGTCAGGAACGATGTGAAACTCCGGCGCCTCGCCGCCCTGGATTACGATAGTTCCAACACCTGACAGGCTTGCTAGCCGCGGTTTGATGTCATACGTCGCAATCCCCCAGAGCCGTCGCTGCGACACCGTATCTGAGGTCAGCCCATATCCCATGATCGGGAAAGTGGAAAATTCCAGTCTTTGGGTCGAAATCTTGGCCGTAGCCGGCAGAGTCCCGGCCAAACGTGCCAACGAGGCGTTGATGATCTCCAGCGTGCGGAACATGTCAACTCGCCAACTGAAGTACAAATCAATGCCCGCAGACCCACGGCTGGTGACCGACTTCACATCCTGGATGCCTTCCACTCCGCTCAGGGCTTCTTCGATGGGACGGGTAATCGTGACCAACATCTGATCGATCGGCATGACTCCGTTATCGACGGAAATCATGACCCGAGGAAAATCTGTGGTGGGAAATACCGCGATCGGAATGCTGAAAAGCAGATACGCACCGATCAGCGCGAGCGTCACGATGAGAAAAATGATGGACTTATGCTCACGCGCAAACCAGTATTTTTCGGCTTCGGACTTTCGTATTTGCACAACCCTGGAATTTCTATCGTTCGAGTTCGCCATAGGTCGAGTTGGGCCTCAGGTTTTATCCTGTGGCTCGGCCGCTGGAGTTGAGATCGTCACCTTCGCGCCGTCGGTCAAACCGTAGGCGCCTTGAGTCACGACCTGATCGCCTGCCTTCAGGCCGCTCAGAACCTGCACTTCGCCGTCCTGCCGAATTCCTGTCTTGACGCTGGTCCGATGGGCGGCCTGATCCGGACCGATTGCCATCACGGAAGTCGCTCCGTCCGATGCGGTGAGAATTGCTTCAACCGGCACGACCAGTGCATCTTTCACAGTGCTGGCAACGATCTTCAATCCGACTGTGGAGCCGGGCTTCAGCCGCCCACCGGGATTCACAGCCTCAACCCAGACTTGAACCGTCGTGCTGTTGGGATCAAGCGCCGGGCTTACCACCGTGACTTTGCCCTCGATCTCCGTGCCGGCGTTCCCCGGAACGAGTGCTGCCGCGTCGCCGACGTGCAACTGCGCCGCCTGCGCCGAGCTCAAGTACGCGCGAGCTACGACTTTCGATAAATCCATTACGGTGAGAATCGGAACTCCGGCTGGCGGTGTTTCCCCAGCAAAGAAGGGACGATCCGTAACCACGCCATCGATCGGGCTCACGATCGTGCTGTAAGCCACCTGCGCTTGTGCAGCGGCCAACTTGCCCTTGGCTGAGGTCAGCTGTCCCTCGGCCGACTTCAGGTTGTATTGCTTTTGGGCAAGACCGTATTGATTGCTGGTCTGCGAGAGCGCAATTTGCGCATCCTGAACATCTTTTTGCGATGCTGCCCCTTGCTTGTAAAGACTCACGCGGCTGTCGTACACAGATTGGGCCGCCTCGAATTGCTCTTTGGCGATCTTCAAGTCGTGCTCCGCGGACTGCAAAGCGCTGTTGTAAGTCGCTTCCGCTTGTTGATACGCACCTTGACTTTCGGTGAGAGCGCCCTTCAGATCCGATTCCTCGATCGTCGCCAGAACTTCTCCGGCATGAACTCGGCTGCCGCGTGTGACGTATAACTTCTTGATGGGAGCGGTCACCTTCGGCACGATGGCGGCCTGATCGTGCGGATACAGGATTGCGTCGGTTGAAATTTCACTTTCAATGGTTTGGATCTTGACGGTAGCGGCCTGCACCGTAACCAGCGGTGCCGGCTCCTTTTCCTGGCTGGACGAACAACCCATAGCGAGCAGCGTAAGGCTGGGAACAAAGGCCGCGAAGACAAAACGCCTGCACACCACACGGCTCGAAGCCGTGTGCGCTGACGGAGACGAAATGTTTCCTTTTTCCAAATCAAGCAAAGCCATGTCTTTTCCTAGAAGCTCCCTGTCACCGCTTGCAAAGTCGCCACAGCTACGCGGTAGCTAACCTGCGCGTCACTGAACGCGTTACGTGCCTGGCTCAAAGTATTTTGAGCAACCACCACATCCAGCGCAGTTGACGTTCCGGCTTTGTAGCGAAGGTCGGTCAAGCGGAGGCTCTCAGCCGCGAGATCTGCAGTCTGGCGCGTTTCGTCTACGGCGGTGCGAGCGACGGTCGCCTCGTTATACGAGCTGTATAGAGCATTCAGCATTTCGCGCTGCGTCTGGCTCATTTCTGTTTTCGCCTGTTCGCGCTCGAATCCTGCCTGATGTAATTTGCTTCGCAGAGTGCCCCAATCCCACACCGGCACGTTCACCCCGACGGTAATGAAATAGCCCAGATTCGGCAGAACTCCTGCGTGCGTTTCCTCAACATTCGTGCTATGCAGTGCGAACGCGTTCGCTTCAATCCCGTAATCCGCATCAACGAAGAAGGAGGGCAGGAACGCGCCTCGGGCGGCGACAAGACCCAGGTTGGCTTGACGTAGAGCCTCCATCGCCGCGCGCAGATCTGGATTCTTGGTCCCGGCCATGCGCTGCGCCTCCGGAAACGACGGCAACGCGACGGCCGAATCCATATTATCGATGATGCTGAAATTCTCACTCAGCGTCGGAAATAACAGGACCGCCAGATCAAGCCGGGCCGACTCCATTTGGAGTTGGGCGTCTTCGAATAACTGTTTCTGTTGGCGGTATTGAATCTCCGCCTGCAGAACATCGCTATGTGCCACCTGTCCTACGGCTTCTTGATCTTGAGTGATCTGGTAAAAATGCCTCGCGGCTTCCGCCGCGGATTGTGCCGTGGCATATTTTCGCTGCGCGACGGCCAGCCCGTAGTAAAGCTTGGTCACCGTGACGGTCAAACCGCGCTTCGCAATCTCGGCTTTCGCACTGGCCATGGCCGCTGTAGCTCTCGCTTCGCGATACGTCGTCGCCCAGATAGTTGCTGGGCGAGAGATCCTCGTGGACGACACCCCACGACCGATAAACATGCACACCGTCATTGGTGACGAATCGTCCGATGGTCGTGCGCCCTCCATTGCCTTGCGTGAGCAACGCCTGCGAGGTGTAACTCACAGTCGGCAAGATCGCATTCCTCGCCTGCGTCCGATCCTCATGGGCGAGTTTCGCATCAGTCAGCGCACTTTGGAAATGGCCATCGACCTTGCGAGCCTGCTCAATCGCATCTGCCAGCGTGATGACCACAGGCGGCCGTGAGGGATCGGGGTTCGGTAGCTCGGCAAGTTCTACCGTGCCAGTTTTTTCCTGCGCCGGGGCCAGACTCATCTGGAAGAAAACATAGAGCACTACAGCGACAGTAAAAGTAAACGGATTCTGGCGTAGGATTCTCAAACGCCAACTCCCTTCTCCAGAGAGGAACAGTACCTGGCGGGTACGATCCTCATTCTGGTCTGATACTTCACCCGAACTGCTTCGAAAGCATATTGCGCTCGGAAAGATAAACAGAGAATAAATACGCCAACGCATACCGAGCAGGATTGATGCGGGTCGGATTGCTCGTTTGGCTCCCCTCGGGATTATGATCTTGCCATGCGGGTACTGCTGGTAGAAGACGAGGCTCGAATCGCCAATTTCGTGGCCAAGGGGCTGCGGGAACGGTCCTATGCTGTTGACGTTGTGAGTTCGGGCGAACAGGCGCTGTATCAAGCGGCCATTTCTTCATACGACCTGGTCATTCTCGACGTAATGATTCCCCCTCCCGATGGATTTCAGGTTTGCAGGGAACTCCGCGACTCCGGGCAGACAATGCCCATACTGATGCTCACCGCCCGCGATGCAGTCGACGATCGCATCAAGGGATTGGATCGGGGAGCCGACGATTACCTTACAAAGCCATTCGAGTTTGGGGAACTGCTGGCTCGCTTGCGAGCTCTGCTGCGGCGGTCCAAAACCTTACAACCGACGCGGCTGGTAGTCGCCGACCTGGTCGTTGATACGGCGGCACAAACCGTCGAGCGCGGCGGCAAGGCCATTCCTATGACCGCCAAAGAATACGCCCTGGTGGAATTCCTGGCGCGCGAGGCCGGCCGGGTTGTAGGCCGTGCGGAGATTTCTGAGCACGTCTGGGACGAAGAATTCGATCCCTTCTCGAATCTGATCGAAGTGTATATCAACCGGATTCGGCGAAAAATCGACGCCGGTTTTGCTAAACCATTGCTGCACACGCGACGGGGTGTAGGCTACATTCTTACCTTAAATGGAGAGACCCCGGAGCCGAAACAAACCGCGTTGCGGAGCCGCGACGATGTTTAGCTCCGTGCGCATTCGTCTGACCCTGTGGTACACCCTGTCGATGACGATCGTCCTGGTCGCGCTGGCCGCCGGGATCTATTTCGTTCTTCGCCAGAATGTCATTCGACGGGCCGATGCCAACGCGATCGAACTGGCCGACTCGTTTCTCTCAACCGTCAACGCCGAACTGGCAACTAATCCCGCGGGTGTGAGCGACGGAATCGCGGCAGCCATCTCAGAGCACCGTTTTCGAGAGGTATCTTTCGTGGTCTACGATGCGAACGGTAGCCTGCTGGGCGCTTCTGAGGGCTATAGCGAGGCCGAAGAATTCTCGAATCCGAGTCGCGAAATGCTCGCCTCATCCTTGCGCCCGCTGGTCGCTTCTTCCGAAACATTCCGCTCGCTCCACCTAGGCCGGCATCAATACCGGAGCTATGTACGACATTTCTTAGTCAAGCAACAGCCGGCAACTCTGATCGTTCTGCAGTCTCTTCGCCAGCAGAGAGAGTTCCTTGCGACCCTGGTGGATACTTTCTGGATTGTCATTCCCCTAGCCATTCTCCTCGCTGGTGCTGGCGGATATCTCCTTGCGCGACGAAGTCTTGCTCCCGTAGTGGCCATGAGCTCCCAGGCCAGCCGCATGGGCGCCGAGAACCTCTACCAGAGACTCAAGGTCGAAAATCCGCGCGACGAACTCGGGCACTTGGCAGGGTCATTCAATGAATTGCTCGATCGGCTCGGTCAGTCATTCGAGCGGCAGCGCCGATTTGTTGCAGACGCTTCCCACGAACTGCGTACGCCAGTTGCCATTTTGTGTGGCGAGGCGGAGGTCGCGCTAGCTCAGCAGCAGCGCACGCCGCGAGAATACCGGGAGTCGCTGGAAATTCTGCGGCAGGAAGCGAAGCGGCTCAAACATATCGTTGAGGATCTGTTCACGCTGGCGCGGGCGGATGCGGGCCAATATCCTCTGGCGCTCACTGATTTTTATCTGGATGAACTGGTGGAGGAATGTTCGAGGAATGTGCGGACGCTTGCGGCTGCCCGGAAAATTGCGCTTTCATGTGAAGCCCAAACAGAGCTACCCATCCGCGCGGACGAGTCTCTTCTCCGTCGAATGCTGCTGAATCTGCTGGATAACGCCATAAAGTACACTCCCGAAGGCGGATCAATCTCTTTGCGCTGCAGCGAGGAAGACGGACAGTACCGTTTGACGGTCCAGGACTCCGGACCGGGCGTTGCCGCCGAGCTACAGTGCCGGATTTTCGAACGGTTTTTCCGCGCGGACAAGGCGCGCTCTCGCAGCGACAACAACGGAAGCGGTGGGGCCGGTCTCGGTTTGGCGATTGGGCTGTGGATTGCGGGAGCGCACGGAGGGAGATTGGAACTCACTTCTTCCAGTCCACAAGGCAGCTTGTTCACGGCTGTGCTGCCCAAGAGCGCCCCCTGAGTATCCGTGGCCACCAGTGCGGGCCACTTTCTGCCAATTCCTCAGACAACCCCCGTCTGCGCTCGTTGTAGCGGTCAGTTTGTCTGGCGGCCTACCTTCGGATCGGCGGTGAATCACCCTGGTTGCAAATCCCTCCACGCCAGAACCACAGTTGCTTTCGTCTATGAATGCCGGGTGACCCACGCAGCGGGAGTAAGGTCTGGAAGGCACTTGCAGCCGACGGCAGCTTTCCACGACAGACAAAATCGCTGCGACCTTTGGCCCCGCCTGTGGGCTGCCGACATGCAACCAATTCCTTCGACCAAGAGCCACCGGACGCATGGAATTCTCCGCCAGGTTAGTACTCAGCTCCAGTTCGGGATATTCCAGGAAGCGGGTGAGCTTCTTCCACAGTGCGAGCGCGTAATGGCAAGCCTTGCTAAGTGCGCTGGAGGGCAATGCAACGGACTGCGCTGCCTCGATTTTGTCGCGGATAGCATCGACAAGAGGTCTCGCTGCTTCTGCTTCGAAAAACTGTCTTCTGGCATGAGACCAACAAGCGGCATGTACCATTCTCGGCCCACCGATTTGGTCATACGCTGCATAACCGTCGGTTTGGAGAATGCCTTCGAACTGTCCCAGGAACCGCTTCGGCCCATCGCGCCCGCGACCCAAGCGGAAATCAAACACCACGCTTCCTCCGGGGCGACTGTATTGCCAGAGGTACGCTTGGTGGTTCTTACATCGGCCCTCGCGTGTCTGCACATCGACTGGCGTTTCATCCGCCTGAATATAACTTCCGCTGATCAATTCTCGCCTCATGGCCGCGACCATCGGGATCAGCAACTCGCCCACTTTGAGGGCCCATCCGTCCAGCGTCCCACATTCCATGGCGATCCGTTGCCGGGCTTCTCCGCCAAAGTGCCGCTTCAGGGCAGCCACTGTCGTCTGGATCCGCCCCTCTTCCATCACTTCGCCGCTCTGGTTCACCCTACAGTAGCGACTGAAACGGTCTCCCAGATCGATTCCCACCGTCACGCTTGGCTTTGCCTGCACTGAACCTCTGTTACTCTTTCTCATTGGCTGGTCTCCTTTGCACCTGTCGAGTGCGTGCCGACAGCTTATCGTTCCGCGAGACCAGCCGTCTCATTCCATCTAACCTGGGATTTGCTCTGCCAAGATCGCCGTTATATTGGCTCACGAAGCCATGAAGAAAGCCCGCCTCAAGCCGATCACAGCGGACTCCATCGTTCGGCTAGCCGGCAAGACATCTCCCGCTATTTCACCAATCGGGGGAAAATGGCTCGGTCTGCGGAAGGAAAAATCACCCGCGCCTTGGCTAAAAGCCAGTAGCTAAGAGCTAAAGGCTGCTATCTCAAAAACGGATTGCTCTCCCGCTCTTCCCCGATCGTGGTCAGCGGGCCGTGCCCCGGAACCACCACCGTTTCATCCGGCAGCGCCAGAACTTTTTCCTTCAAAGAGTTGACAATCTTCTCGAACGATCCGCCCGGTAAATCCGTTCGTCCAATGCTTCCGGCAAACAGGGTGTCGCCGGCAATCAGTTTTTTCTCCAGCGGAAAATACAGGCAAACGCTGCCTTCGGAGTGACCCGGCGTGTGAATCACGTCCGCTACCAGCGACCCGGCTTTGATCGTGTCGGATTGCTTCACGCTCTGATCGATCTCCACCTTGCCCGGAGACACCATGCCGCACCACGCCGCCTGCATATCGAGCATCTTGAGCAAATCGTAATCGTTCTGATTGAGCAGAATGGGCGCGCCGGTGGCGGCGCGCAGCTTCATCGCTCCGCCTACGTGGTCAATATGCGCGTGCGTAATCACGATCTGTTTGACCGTGAGATTGTGTTTGCGGATGAGCGCGATGACATCTTCAATGTCATCGCCCGGATCGATGACCATGGCTTCGCGCGTGGTCTCGTCGCCAATGACCGAGCAATTGCACCGCAGCGGTCCGACAGGAAGGATTTCGTGAATCATACTCGATGGGTGCCCCACCCTCGTCGCGTTCTTTGCGACAGGGTGGGTTGAAACTATTTCTGCTGTGCCGGTTGCGCGGGCGCCGCCGGCTTCACCGGCTGCGTCTTGGTCTGCGACGGAGTCAGTCCCTGCAGCACCGATTTCGGCCCGGTGCGCCGCGAGGCGGACACGGAGAGCGCGATCGAAGTGAGCGTAAATATGATCGCCGACCATGTGGTCGCGCGAGAGAGCGCGGTCGCCGCGCCCCGCGGACCGAAGGCTGTCTGGCTGCCCATGCCGCCGAAGGCCGCCGCAATGTCGCCGCTCTGGCCGCTCTGCAGCAACACCACGATGATCAGAAAGAAACAAACAATAATGTGAACAATTGTGATCAGAATAACCATTGCTTGATATCACTCCACCGGACGCTGCCGGCTTTCTTCTGGTATTGGGAGAACCTCAGATGGCCGGATTTCCGAGACGCTCTCAGAAACTCCGCTGCGCCGATTTTCCCGAAAATCCTGGTGCGGAAGGGGGGATTTGAACCCCCATGCCTTTCGGCGCCACCCCCTCAAGATGGTGTGTCTGCCAATTCCACCACTTCCGCACGGGCGCACGAAAACCGCTTAGAGGCCAGATGATTATAGCAAACGCCGGGCTCAATACTTCACAATCGCGGCAAACGACTTGGGATCGAGGCTGGCCCCGCCCACCAGCGCGCCATCGATTTCCTCTTCCGACATCAGCGCTTTGGCGTTCTCCGGCTTGACCGAGCCACCATACAAAATCCGCAACTGGGCAGCAAATTCTTCGCCGAAAACGCTGGCCGCTTCGCCTCGAATCAGCCGATGCGCATCGGCGGCAAGCTGCGGCGTGGCGGTCTTTCCGGTGCCAATCGCCCACACCGGCTCATAGGCAATCACCAGCTTGGCGGCTTTCTTGGTTGAAACTTTGTGAAACGCGCGGTCGCACTGGCGGCGAAGAACATCTTCGGTCAGGCCAGCTTCGCGCTCCTGCAAAACTTCGCCCACGCAGACAATCGGGGTCAATCCGGCTTCCAGCGCGGCTTTTAGGCGGAGGTTCACGGTGTCGTCGGTTTCGCCGAAGTATTGGCGGCGCTCGGAGTGGCCAATGATGGCGTGAGTGCAGCCGATCGCCATGAGCATGGCGGGGGAAATCTCGCCGGTGTAAGCCCCCTCATTGCTCCAATGCACGTTTTGCGCGCCGACCGCGACCTGTGAGCCTTTCGCCGACTCCAGAGCGGTTTGCAAATCCACGCAAGGCGGACAGACGACGATTTCGTCGCGATCGTGTTTTGCAACCAGGGGAAGAAAATCGCGGAAGAAGTCACGCGTCTGATCTGGAGTTTTGTACATTTTCCAGTTTGCAGCCATCAACTTTTTGCGGGACATGGGATCCTTTGTCAAACCTGGGATGCCCCACTCCTTCGCGTTCTGTGCGAAGGGGTGGGCGAATCACTCCTCTTCTATTGTGCACGGGAATTTGGAATTCTGCAGCACGCGCGCGGCGGAAGTGCAGGCGTGACGTTCAGATGGGGTGCCAAAAATCTTTAACCGCAGAGTACGCAGAGGACGCCGAGCAATTATTTCAGAAAACGGGTGCCCCACTCCTTCGCGTTCTTTGCGAAGGGGTGGGCAAATCACTCCTCTTCTATTGTGCACGGGAATTTGGAATTCTGCAGCAGGCGCGCGGCGGAACTGTAGGCGTGACGTTCAGATGGGGTGCCAAAAATCTTTAACCGCAGAGTACGCAGAGGACGCCGAGCAATTATTTCAGAAAACGGGTGCCCCACTCCTTCGCGTTCGGTGCGAAGGGGTGGGCGAATCACTCCTCTTCTATTGTGCACGGGAATTTGGAATTCTGCAGCACGCGCGCGGCGGAAGTGTAGGCGTGAAGCGTGGCCTCGTCGAAAAGCACGAAGCGGACGGTTTTCAGATGAGCGGCTGCTGCCAATGCCTCGGCCACGGCGGTCACGGCAACGCTGGCGGCTTCGGCCACGGGATATCCATAAGCTCCGGTCGAAATTGCCGGAAAAGAAAGCGACTGCAGCGCGTGTTGGTCGGCCAGGCGAATGCATCCGCGATGGGCGCTGGCGAGCGTCTCCGCTTCGCCGCTTTTGCCGCCGCGATAGATCGGCCCAACGGTGTGGATAACATGCTTGGCCGGAAGGCGTCCGCCGCTGGTGATGACAGCTTTGCCGGAAGCGAGCTGGCCGATTTTCGCGACAATGATTTTGCATTCGGCAAGAATGGCCGGACCGCCGGCGCGATGAATGGCGCCGTCGACGCCTCCGCCGCCGAGGAGCGAGGAGTTGGCCGCGTTGACGATGGCGTCGGTGGTTTCGCGAGTGATGTCGGCGGGGCCGTGGAAGGAGATGGTGCGGTCGGAGGGGAAGAGGACGCGCATGGGGCTTCTTCGTAAGTTTACAGCGGATGTATGCCCGGGCTAGGGCTCCGGGAGCGAAGATGTCGGAGCTGGAGACCCCGGGATTGGGGGTGCGAACCTGGGGCACCGGGCGCGTTAGTCAAAAATACCTTACGCCGGCAGCCAACAGGAGTCCGGTTACAACGTAGGCTGATCCGAACATTATATTTGCGCAGGCAAAGTCTGGATCCAGGTCAGAACGGTCTAAGTTAATACCGAAGTCCGTCAATGGCGGAACTGATTGAGCTGATTTACCTTCGGGCCACGTCTTCCAATCAACTCCGTAAAAGAATTGGCTCCGACATTCCACGATGCCAGTCCAAATACGGTAGAAACCAAATGGCGCCAAAGCAGGCCCAGTAGTAGCGAGCACTTTCCAAAACGCATTAGAATCCCAGGGGCACCCCTAGGTTGGAACAGTACACACGGTGACAAACCACGCCCAGGGCTTGCGCCCTGGGCTGAATTGTGTCGCTCCTCCGGGGCTGGAGCCGCGGAGCTTATGCGGCGATTTGTTCCGCAAGAAATCACAGCGGGTCTCTGGACTCCGCGCTCGAGATGACAGACGAATCGCACCTCAACAGTACCAAGCTGCACTGGAGACTGAGATCCTTCGGCCCGCGAAGAAAAGCGCGGGCTCTCAAGATGACAACGCTTGAAACATGCCGGGCGGGACGCCCGTCCTCCAGTTTGCTACTTGCTGACTCTCTTGGCCACGAACTCGACGTAGGTTGCGAACTGGTCTGGCTTCCCGGGCGGAGCGATCTCGAATTTTTCGGTTACCGAGTCCGGGCCGATCCGCGTGTAAGTCATACGAGTTCGCGTGCCGGAAGGGGCTGCATCGCTGAGGAACTGGATGGAATTTCCATCCGCCGCCGGAGTCACGGCGTAACGAATAATGTGATTTTCGTTGTCAAAGAAGATGGCACGGAGGGATTTGTCACCCGGATCGCGATACACATACAAGAGATCATCGTGAGAAAATGCGGCGCGTTTTTCGCTTGCCGGGTAATCCAGGTGGACTTTTCGGAGCAGCACCGTCCCATTCAAAACCGGTTGGAAGCTCGATGTACCTTTGCCTTGTCCGGGGTTGCCGCCCCCCGACCACGTCCATTCTCCGAGGACGAAATCGAAGTCCTTCCAAGGGTTCGCGGCTGTAGTTTGCTGGCCTTGGAGTGAGCATGTGATCAGCAGAAGTGCGACGAGCATGGCTTTCCGGTTCATTGCGCGGCTCCTCAATAAATCCCCGCGGGACGCGCGGAGACTTTATTTCTTGTCGGTCAGGGCTTCGACGCCGGGGAGTTTTTTCCCTTCGAGAAATTCGAGCGATGCGCCGCCGCCGGTGGAGATGTGGGTGATCTTATCGGCGACGCCCGCGGCATGAACGGCAGAAACCGAATCCCCGCCACCGACAATCGAAATCGCGCCGACGTTTTCCGCGACGGCGTGAGCAATCTTGAAAGTGCCTTTCGAAAACGGCGAGACTTCGAACACTCCCATCGGGCCGTTCCACACGATGGTGCGGGCGCGGGAGATTTCGTCGGAAAATTCTTCGATCGTCTGCGGGCCAATGTCGAGGCCCATCATGTTCGCGGGAATCGGCTGGTTGCCGTTGACGGTGCGGGTGACGGCGTTGACGTCGATGCGGTCGGCGATCACGTGGTCCATCGGCAAAAGGAATTTGACGTGGCGCGCCTTCGCGTCGTGCAAAATCTGCTTGGCGAGATCAAGTTTGTCGTCCTCAACGCGCGATTTCCCTACATCCATGCCCTCAGCTTTGAGGAAGGTATACGCCATCGCGCCGCCGACAATCAGCGCGTCGACTTTGGTCAGCAGGTTCTCGATCACGGCAATTTTGTCGCTGACTTTCGCGCCACCCAGAATCGCAACGAACGGTTTCTCCGGATGGTGCATGGTCTTGCCCAGGTACTCGAGTTCTTTTTCCATGAGCAAGCCGGCCGCAGCTTTCGGCAAAAACTTAGTGATCCCGACAGTCGAGGCGTGGGCGCGATGCGCGGTGCCGAATGCATCATTGACGTAGAAATCGGCGAGCTTGGCCAGTTGCTTGGAAAATTTCTGGTCGTTGGCTTCTTCTTCGGCGTGGAAGCGGAGGTTCTCGAGCAGCAGGGTCTGGCCTTTTTCCAGTTTGCCGGCCATCTCTTCCGCTTCGAGGCCGACGCACTCGGGGCAAAAGCCAACGTTTTCGCCGCGCGCGAGTTCCTTGTCGAGCATCATGCGCAGACGTTCGGCGACCGGCTTGAGACTCATCGCCGGATTGGGCTTGCCCTTGGGGCGGCCGAGATGCGAAGCCAGAATCAGCCGCGCGCCGTGGCGTAGCGCGTACTCAATGGTCGGGAGAGTCTCGCGGATGCGGGTGTCGTCCATGACCCGGCCGTCTTCAAGCGGAACGTTGAAGTCGACGCGCATAAAGATGCGGTGGTCATTAAGGGGAAGGTCGCGAATGGAAAGTTTGGACATGGCTGATTGTCCTCAGAAATGCAGATCCCTCGACGCGCTCTCTCCTTCGCGATGCGAAGGACAGGTCTTGCTCGGGATGACAAAGCCTTAAAATAAACTCATAGATGCTCTGTTCGGCAAGTTCCTTCGCTGCGCTCAGGATGACAATCTTCCTTCGTTATAGCCCCTTCTTGCCGATGAAGTCGATCAGATCGCGGACACGGCAGGAGTAGCCCCACTCGTTGTCGTACCACGAAATTACTTTGACCATATTGCCGCCGACCACAATGGTGCACAGCGAGTCGACAATGGATGAACGCGAGTCACCGCGGAAGTCGGCCGAAACCAGTTCGTGCTCCTCGTATCCCAGATAGCCCTTCAGCGGCCCGTCTTCAGATGCTTTTTTCAGCGCCGCGTTTACCTCTTCTTTAGTGGTTTTCTTTTCGACCAGCGCGACCAGGTTCACGACCGATACGTTCGGCGTCGGAACGCGGACCGCAAAACCATCCAATTTGCCCGCCATCTCGGGAATGACCAACTTCAGCGCTTTGGCGGCGCCGGTGGAAGTCGGAATCATCGAAAGCGCGGCGGCACGGGCGCGGCGCAGGCCCTTGTGCGGAAAGTCGAGGATGACCTGATCGTTGGTATACGAGTGGATCGTAGTCATCGTTCCGCTGATGATCTTGAAATTGTCATGCACTACTTTCGTGATCGGCGCGAGGCAGTTCGTAGTGCAAGAGGCGTTCGAAATAATGTGGTGCTTGGCGGGATCGTAAACCTGGTGATTGACGCCGAGCACGAGTGTGACGTCTTCATTCTTGGCCGGCGCGGAAATGATGACTTTCTTCACCGGGCCGCGCAGGTGCTTCTTCGCGTCTTCGGCATTGGTAAAACGGCCGGTCGATTCGATCACCACCTGCGCCCCGACCGAGTCCCACGGCAACTTGGCGGGATCTTTTTCTGCAAAGACTTTGAAAGTTTTGTTGTCCACGGTAATGCTGTCGGCACCGGCGGAAACGCTATTGTGCAGGTTGCCCAGCACCGAGTCGTATTTCAGAAGGTGAGCGAGAGTTTTGGGGTCGGTGAGATCGTTGACGGCGACGAACTCGAGATTGGGATCGTTGAGTGAGGCGCGCAGGACGTTGCGACCGATGCGTCCGAAGCCGTTAATGCCAACTTTGATTGCCATGGTTTCTCCAAACGGCGATGAGAATACAGACGAAAAGATTGTCTAGCCCGGAAACTAAAAATGTTAGCAGGTCGGCAAGGCGGGCAGCAAATGACGAATAGGCGGGGGCGAGGAATTCCGGCACGAGCTTCCAAAACGGGATTATCCAGGGTCGATTTCGAGATAGACGTTCTTCTTGCTCCAAAATGGCAGGCGTGCGAGCCAGTATTTTTTCTGGATGAGTTGCCGCGCGGCAGGCCAGTCGGGTTCGGGGAGAACGCGGGCAGTCGCCGGAAAATCCGGGCCGGTAATTTTGCCGCGAATGGTGCAGGGGGCGATGCGGACTTGAGGATTGTTGCGCAGGCGCTTGTATTTTCCCGAGTCGCTGCGGGTCATGAGGTAGAGCTTGCCGTTCCCCTCCGCGAACCAGATGGGCGTAGAGACAGCCACGCCGGATTTGCGAAAGGTGGTCAGCGAAATGTATTTCTGGCCGTGAATGGCGGGAGGGATGGGCATGGTCGTATTCTACGAAAGCGCGGACGGGGGCGTCCGCCCCGACGTGTTCCGTGCCAGTCCCAGTTTTGCACCGCGGCCGTACCTTCGCCCTCATTGCCGGATGGCCCTTCCCTGTGTTACAAGCCAGACATGCGCAAATGGATGCGCGAGCGCTTAAAGCGCCGCAAAAAAGAACCGGAAAAGGCCGGAACCGAGCAGGCACCCGCGCCGTTGCAGCCGGCATTTTATGACACTGCCCCTCAGAGTGAGGCGCCTGCTGTCGCTGAAGGAAACCCGCCAGCGGAAGAACATCCAGAACCGGAGGCAGGCCCCGAAACTCAGGCCGACTTTCAAATGGTGTCTCCTGCCGCGAGCGGCAAAGTAGACCCTACACGCCGCCGCCGGCGGAGCCGTGGTGGACGAGGCCGGCGTCGCAATGGCCGTCCCGCCGCGCCTGGCGCCGCGGAAAGTCAAGCGGCAGCTCCGCAACCGACTCCGCAAGAACCTTCCCCATCGCCAGAGCAGATCGCCGTTCCTGCAGCGCCGCCGGTTGCAGCGCGTGCGCCTCGCGGAACGGTCGTGCTCGCGATTGGTCTGCCGGGGTCGGGCAAGAGTGCATGGTTCAAGCGGCACAATATAAATCCGCTTTCGAGTGATGTGCTGCGCGCGTTGCTCTTCGACGACCCCACAGAGCAGCGTTTTCAGGACCTGATTTTTTCGAACCTGCGCTCGATGCTGAAAGCGCGCCTGATCGCGCGCCGTCCTATGAATTATGTGGATGCGACCAATCTCACGCCGCACGAGCGCCACGGCTGGATCAAGCTGGCAAAAGATTTTGGCTACGAGGTGCAGGCAGTGTTCTTCGATGTTCCGGTCGAGATTTGCCTGGAGCGGAATCGCAAACGCGAGCGCGTGGTTCCGGAGGACGTGATGCGCCGCATGGCAGGAAAGTTGAAAGCCCCGGCATTCGAAGAGGGATTCGCGAAAATTACGGTAGTGCGAGTGAAGCAGAAAGAGCCGGCGGCCGGCGACGTTTCGACTGCTGGCTGACCTCGCTTCGGTTTGGGTTCGAATCGAGCCGGAATTGCCCGACTAATCCCTGCAGGTCGTCGGCCAGGGCAGAGAGATTGTTGAGTGCGCTTGTGGTCTGCTGAGTGCTGACTACGCTGTTACCGGCGATTCGCGCAATCCCTTCCACATTGCTGTTGATCTCGCCGGTGGTGGCAGCCTGTTCGGTGGCCGCGGTTGCGATGTGGGCAATCATCTCCGTGACCTGTTCGGTCATCTGAATGATTTGCTGCAGTGCGGTACCCGCCTGGCTGGTGAACTCCACGCCCGTCTCGACTTCTTTTGTTCCTGCCTGCATGGCGGTGACTGCGCTCTTAGTCTCCGCCTGAATGGTACTGATCATTCCTGCAATTTCTTTAGTCGCGGTGCTGGTGCGTTCCGCCAGCTTGCGCACTTCGTCGGCAACCACGGCAAACCCGCGCCCCTGCTCGCCGGCGCGCGCGGCTTCGATGGCGGCGTTGAGCGCCAGTAGATTGGTTTGATCGGCAATATCGTTGATGACGCCGACAATGCGGCCAATCTCGTCCGATCGCTTGCCCAACTCATCGACCTTCCTCGCGGTGTCGCCTACCGAAGTGGCGATAGCGCGCATCTTCGAGAGCGCGCTCTCCACGATCCTTCCGCCGTTGCGCGCAGTTTCGGCCGCCTTTTGCGAAGCTGCGGCCGCGCTGTTCGAGTTCTCGGAAACCTGCTGCACGGTGGCCGACATCTCCTGCATCGCAGTCGCTACCTGGGTGGTCTGGCTTTTCTGGGCTTCCGCGCCTTGGGCCTGTTCCCGTGAGACGATAGAAATCTCCTTGCCGGCTGCAGCCAGTTTTTGGCTGTTTCCCGCGACTTGTGAAATCAGGCCGTGCAGCTTCTCCATAAAAGCGTTGAACGACCGGGCCAGTTCCGCCACTTCGTCGTCCGAACCGACTTCGATGCGCCGCGTGAGGTCGCCTTCGCCGTGAGCAACGTCGGCAATGCGCTGGTTGATCTGCTGCAGCCGGCCGAAAATCGAGCGGAACACATGAATCGACACCACGGTCAATATCACCAGGCAGGCCAGTGCGAGTCCGGCGGCGGTAAATGCGCTTCTTCGCCAAATGGCATCGACGTCGTCCAAATAAATGCCGCTGCCCACCATCCATCCCCAAGGCTCAAATCCTTTTACATACGAGAGCTTGGCGACGGCTGTGTCTTGACCCGGCTTCGGCCAGGAATAGGAAACAAAGCCTGCGCCTTGTGTGCGTGCCACGTCGGCCATCTCGACGAAAAACGCCTTGCCGCTCGGATCTTTGATGTTGCTCAGGTCTTTGCCCTCGAGTTGGGGCTTCGTCGGATGCATGATCATGGTGGGATGAAGGTCGTTGACCCAGAAATAATTTTCGCCTTCATAACGCATGCTGCGGATGGTGGCCAGCGCCAGGCTTTGGGCTTGCGCGCGGCTCAACGCGTGAGCCTCTTCCATTTGATGGTATTGCACCAGAACGGAAAAAGCGGTCTCCACCAAGTTGCGGGTCTTCTCTTGTTTCTCCCGCAAGATGCTGGCGCGCTCGCTATGCAGCCATGCACTCGCCAAGGCGATCAGTCCAACGATGGCCAATGCCACAATGATCTGGAACTTATTTCTCAGCTTCACGCCGAAGATGCCCTCAGGCATCCATCGGCATGGGCTCCGAGCGGTCTGAGGGTACTTTGGTCCGTGCCCTCTAGGCGGCCTTCAACCCTTCAGGTGGGGCAGCAACTCCTTAAATGCGGGCGATCCCGAAGATCGCAGCAGCTCGTACATCATCATCTCGGTTGAGGAAATGACCGCTCCCGCGTCCCGCATCCGTTCCAGACCGATCTTCCAATTCCACTCCGTGCGCGAGCTGACCGCGTCCGAAGCCACGTGCACGATGTAGCCTTCTCGCAGCGCCGCCAGCGCTGTCTGCGTTACACAAATGTGACTCTCCATGCCGCACAACAGGACCGTGTTGCGGCGTCCCGGCATGCGCTTGAGCATCGAGCAAAACACCTCACTGCCGAAGCAGGAAAATATCTGCTTATCGATCGCCTCGGTGCCGGGAACCAGTTCGGCGATTTCCGCCACGGTGTTGCCAAGACCCTTCGAATATTGCACCGTCAGAATGTGCGGAATCTTGAGAATGCCCGCCAGCCGGATCAGCAACCGGGAGTTCTTGATGAGTTCCTCCTTGTGGAAAATCGGCGGCAAAAGCTTTTCCTGAATGTCCACCACGATCAGGGTGCACTGCTCGGCTTCGAGAGGCCGTCGCGCAATCTCTGCGTAGTCGTTGTTGAGCTCACTCACGCTGCCCAGTGTCGTAGTCATTGGAATCTCCTGCTGCAATCTTAAATCGGCTGGGACAGAGCGCAGACCTCAGAATCATCTCGCGAATCATACTAATGACTCCGATTGAAAGGAGCCGTTCGGCTCTACTTGCAATGCTGCGTGCCCGCGCAGAATTCTTGCTCGAACAGGATTCCTTAAGTCCCACGAAAGAGAAGACAATCCCTCTTGACAATGATGGTTGGCTACGTCATCCTGACACCCGGCGTCGGAGCAGCCCGTTCCCCACGGATTTCCTACTTCTACGCGAGGGGGAAAAATCTGATGAAGTGGAATCACCGCACCACCTGTGTCCTTCTGGGCGTAATTGTCGCCGCAAGTTTCGGTTTCGCCGCTTCGGGCGCGAAGTCAAATTTGAGGACTAGCCCTGCATCCGGCCAAACCTATTGCGTGGGCTCGACCCCCTGCGTGCTGACGGCAAAAAATGACAACAATCGCGACGGCGTAAATCCAAATGAAAGCGTGCTGAAAGCGTCCACGCTGACTTCCACGAATCACCCGACGCCGCGCTGGCTGGCCACGACCGACGGCCTGCTCTACGCCCAGCCGCTTTATATCCACCAACTGCAGATCGGTGGAGTTGCGAAAAATGTGGTCTACGCGGCTACCGAGAACAACAGCATTTATGCCTTCGATTCCGACGGCACAAATCCCGCGGGCACCATTCTCACCCAGGTGAACCTTAATAATGCCAGCGACCTGGGCAGCGGAACCACGGAAATTGCCGTGCCCTATACCGACCTGCCAAATGCTTGCGCACTGGTGGTTCCGGAAGTCGGAATTAGCGGCACTCCCGTCATCGATGTTTCTGTCACGCCTCCCGTCATCTATCTTGTTACCAAGCACGAAGACGTTGACAGCAACGGAATCAAGACTTACCGCCATAAATTGCACGGCCTCTATGCCGACACCTTGCAGGAAATTCCGGGCAGCCCTCTCATCCTCGACTCCAGTTTCGCATCCACGTATGCCCCGGACTACGACCCCCTCTACAATCTCCAGCGGCCGGGCTTGGCGCTCTTTTCTTCGGGCGGCACCTCCGAAGTATGGGTTTCCTGGGGATCGAACTGCGACATCGTCCCTTACTGGGGGCTTGAGATCGGGTTCACTTACAACTACGGCAGCAATCCCGGGTTCACCAATAACTACACGGTGGTGAATTCGGCTCCCGCATGCGTGGCCCAGCCCTGTCAAAGCGGCATCTGGATGGGTGGCGGCTCTCCGGCGGTAGATGCAAACGGCAACGTCTATCTGTCGACCGGCAACGGCGCGGACGAGTTGCAGGGGAACGGCGAGTACAGCAACAGCATCTTCCGGTTGAATAACGATGGCCTGCAGGATTTCTATTCGCCGCCGGATTACCACGGCTTGAATAATGGCAAAGCCGTGGTCGCCTGCGCTAATCCCGGAGCCAAGACCTGTAATAGTCCGTGCTCCTTCGACAGCACCGGGCAATATTGCCAGGTCACGCTGCAACGCGATGACTGGGACCTGGGAGCCGGCGGCGTGACGTTGCTCTCTCCGAATTTCAAGCTGAACAATCCGGAAATCGTCGCGTCCGGCAAACAAGGGATGATGTATGTGGCTTACGCGAACGGTCTCGGCCATGTGGATGAGCACTCCAGCACTCCATCTGAGTGGGCTTGCGGCACGGCCAACGCCCCGCAATCGGGGGCAATTGCGCAATGCTTGCAGGCATTCCCCACCTCCACCAATCCCAACAAGAACGACAGCGGATTGCGCGGGGCCGCAGCATTTCTTGCCGGCCCCGCAGGCACTCCCTACAACTTTCTGTATGCCGCCGGCGTCCTGGATGTGCTCAAGGTTTTCTGGTTCCAGAACCACAACGGCGTGGGGACGTTCGTGACCACGCCCGGCACGGCGATCTCACCGCACACGTTCAATCCAGGCTCGTCCCCGTCAGTGACTTGGAATAACGGCAAGGGCGGGAAAATCACCGATGGCATCGTTTGGGCGCAGGACACTCCCGGTGCCGGGCAGGTAGGAAAGGCAGCCTCGGACTCGGTGATCTACGCTTATCGCGCCATCCCCACCAGCCGCAATCCCTCGACTGCGCTGGGCACTGTGCTTTGGACCAGCGCGGCGTACCAAAAGAAAAATCCGGGCAATCCTGGCTCAGTGAAGTTCACTTCCCCGACCATCGTGGACGGCAAACTTTTCATCGGCGGCGGGGCCCAGGGATATGCTCCGGCCACTGCCAATTGTCCGACCCCCACCACTACGGTGCAACCTACAGCGTGTGGCGGGCTGGCCATGTTCCAGTAAGCAGGTTGGGCGAGACAGTGGAGCAAGAAAACCATCGGGAGTGAGGAGCGAATGAAGTATTTCTTGAAGACTATTTTCTGGTTGGCATTGTTGGGAGCGCTGGCCTGCGCTCAAACCACGACTGCCAATCCCAAGATGCCCTATCCCAACCCGTTCAAGCACATCATACTGATCATTCAGGAGAACCGCTCGCCCGATCAGCTGTTTCAAACCTTGCTGACTTACTCCGGCGTTAATCCGGCAAACTACGACATTGCTTCCAGCGGACTGGCCCTGGTAAACGGACAGCAGGAGGTCATTCAACTGACTCCGCGCCCGCTCTCCACCGACTACGATCTCGGCCACAGCCACCAGGATTTTGAGCTCATGTGGGACAACGGAGCGATGGACGGCGCCAACCTGATCCTCGACACCTGCAACGCCAATTCAACCGACTGCCAGAACCAGGGAATCGGCGAGTTTCTGTCCTACAAATACGTGCAGGCCTCCGACATCCAGCCTTATTTGCAATTGGTGGCGCAATACGGTTGGGCCAATCGCATGTTCCAAACCAACCAGAGCGACAGCTACGCCTCTCATCAAATACTTTTTTCTGGGCCCTCCGCTGAAAGCGCGGACGACGATGCCAGCGGCACCTTCGTCGATGGCATCCCCGGCGCACCCAAGGGCAGCAACTATTATGCGGAAGATGACACTGGCTGCCTCGCGCCCGAGGGGGAAGTAAACGCAGCCATCAATCCGACCACGGCGCCCAACACCTATACCATCACCAACGATCCCATCGGCACCTTCTGCCTGCAGCACGATTCCATCGCCACGCTCCTCGACCAGGCGCAGCTTCCGTGGAAATATTATTCGCAGGACATCACCTTCAATCCTTACCCCAACGACCCAAGCCAGGTGGGCTACAATCCTGCGGGATCGTTCTGGAATGCAGCCGCTTCCATTTACCAAGTCTGTCTTCCCGACTACGATGGCGGCGAACCGGTCTGCACCAACCCGAACTATGCGGGCAATCTCGATCTCAATCCCTCCGATGTGTTGACCGACATTGCCAAGTGCAACCTGGGCGCGGTCTCCTGGGTCACGCCGATCGGACAGAATTCCGATCATCCTGGCGAGGCGAACTCGGTGAATGGTCACTTCCTGGGTTGCCTCCATCGTGAATTCGGTTGGAGCCGCGACCGGATGCGACGGCAACGGCTATTGGTCGGACACCGCGATCCTGGTGGTTTGGGACGATTGGGGCGGCTGGTACGACCACGTGCCGCCAGTGATTCTGCCGGGGGCGCAGGGCGATTTCGAACTGGGATTCCGGGTTCCATTTCTTGTGATTTCCGCCTACACCCCACAGGCGTACGTCTCCAATCAGTATTTCGACTTTGGCAGCATCCTGCGCTTCATGGAAGGCACCTTCAACTTCCCCGAGGGGGCTCTGGGATTTTCTGACGCGCGGGCGGTCAGCGATTTGAGCACTTTTTTTAATTTTAAGAAACCGGCGCGCCCGTTCAGCAACATTTCCGCTCCCCTGGGGCGACGCTATTTTCTCAATCAGCCTGCCCGGTCGGGCCTCCTGACACTTATTAAGAAGGTCAACCGGTTGCGCTGAACGAAGCCGTACCAGCTTGCTGGCGCGGAAAACTAACGAAGTGATTTCCGGGAGAATCGACAATGTCGAAGTGTGCTTTGAGATTATTTTGTCTAACGCTAGCGCTCGCAGTGATTTCCCATGCGCAAACGCTGACGGCCCGGCCGCCACATGTTCCCTACCCCAACCCGATCAAGCACGTGATCCTTGTCATTCAGGAGAACCGCACTCCCGACAATTTTTTTCACGGCCTGCTGAGCTACCAGGGGATCAACCCAGCCAACTACGATTTGGCGTCGAGCGGGCTTGCCATTGTGAACGGGCAGCAGGAGGTCATTCCGCTGATTTCGCGGGCGCTTTCCACCGATTATGATCTCGGGCACGACCACGCTTCCTTTGAGGCCATGTGGGACAACGGCGCCATGGACGGCGCCAACCTGATCTTAGACACTTGCGATCCCAATGCCACCGACTGCCAGAACCAGGGAATCGGCGAATTTCTGTCGTACGAATATGTGCAGTCGTCGGATGTCGCGCCCTACCTGCAAATGGCTGCGCAGTGGGGATGGGCCAATTATTTCTTTCAAACCAATCAAGGCCCAAGTTTCGTTTCGCACCAAATGCTGTTCTCGGGAACCTCGGTAGAAACCGCGGACGACGACAGTGAAGGCATGTTCGTTGCCGGAAACCCGGGCACGCCCAATGGTGGCAACTATCAGGGGCCGACCGACTCCGGCTGCCTCGCGCCTCTAGGACAAGAGAATTCCACGATTACGCCGAAAAGTGCTCCCAACACCTTCGGCATCACCAATAACCCCATCGGTACCTTTTGCTTTGAGCACGACTCAATGGCGGAGTTATTGGATGCGGCCCAACTTTCGTGGAAGTACTATGTCGTGGACGAGCGGGACAATCCCTTCCCCAACAATCCCGGGCAGACGGGCTACAACCCGCAGGGAAGCATGATCGCCGCGCCCAATTCGATTTACGACATCTGCATTCCCGACTACGACGGCGACGAACCCACCTGCACCTCGTCGGAATTCACCAATAACATCGATACCACCCCGTCCCACGTTCTCACCGATATCGCCAATTGCAACCTTCCCTCGGCTGCATGGGTGACTCCAACGTCCGATGATTCCGACCACGCGGGGAACGAACAGGATACTGGCGGGCCTTCCTGGGTGGCCTCGATCGTGAATGCCATTGGTACTGACACCACTTGCGAAAACGGCGCGGGCTACTGGTCCGATACCGCAATCCTGGTCACGTGGGACGATTGGGGCGGATGGTACGATCACGTCGCGCCGACCATTATTGCGGGCGCGCCCGGAGACTATGAACTCGGGTTCCGCGTTCCTCTGCTGGTGATCTCGGCCTATACGCCGCAAGCCTACGTTTCTAACTTCCGCGACGATTTCGGCAGCGTTCTGCGCTTCATGCAGGGAGTCTTCAATATTCCTGAGGGTTCTCTAGGCTTTGCCGATGCCCGGTCGGAAGACGACTTGAGCAACTTCTTTAACTTCAACAGCTCGCCGCGCCCGTTTCAGCAGGTCTCGGCGCCGTTGAATGCAGAACATTTTTTGCACGAGCCGCACAGCGACCGACAGCCCGATACTTACTGAGTGAGACGACTCGAGGCCCTGAGCGAAACCGTGCCAGACTGCTGGCACGAAAAAATGGTGAACTGATTCCCCGGGAGGATGTGCATGGCGAAACGTACCTTGAGAGTCTTTTGTATGGTGCTAGGGCTGGGAGTGCTCTCACTTGGACAGACGCTGACGGCCCATCCGGCTCACATTCCCTACCCCAACCCGATCAAACACGTGATCCTCGTCATTCAAGAGAACCGCACTCCCGACAATCTTTTTCACGGCCTGCTGAGCTACCAGGGGATCAACCCGGCCAATTATGATTTAGCATCGAGCGGGCTTGCCATTGTGAGCGGGCAACAGGAGGTCATACCCTTGACCTCGCGCACTCTCTCTACCGATTACGACCTGGGTCACGGTCACGTCGATTTCGTGGACATGTGGGACAACGGCGCCCTGGATGGCGCCAACCTGATCTTAGACACTTGCAATGCCAACGCGACCGATTGCCAGAACCAGGGAATTGGCGAATTCCTTTCTTATAAGTACGTGCAGTCCTCCGACGTCATGCCCTATCTGCAAATGGCGGCGCAGTGGGGATGGGCCAATTATTTCTTTCAAACCAATCAAGGTTCGAGTTTCGTCGCCCATCAAATGCTGTTCTCGGGAACCTCGGTAGAAGATGCGGACGACGACAGTGAAGGCATGTTCGTCGCCGGCAATCCGGGCACGCCGCAAGGTGGCAACTATCAGGAACCCGCCGACTCCGGCTGCCTCGCGCCTCTGGGACAAGAGAACGCGATGATTACGCCGAAAAGCGCTCCCAACACCTTCGGCATCACCAATAACCCCATCGGTACCTTCTGCTTTGAGCACGACTCCATGGCGGACTTATTGGATGCGGCCCAGCTTTCGTGGAAGTACTATGTGGTGGGCGAGCTCAGCAATCCCTACCCTAACGAGCCCACCCAAAAGGGATACAACCCGCAAGGAAGCATGATCGACGCGCCCAATTCGATCTACGGCATTTGCCTTCCGGACTATGACGGCGATGAACCCACTTGCACTTCATCTGAGTTCATCAACAACATCGACCTTAATCCCCCTGATGTTCTCACCGATATCGCCAATTGCAATCTTGCTTCGGCTGCCTGGGTGACTCCGACCGCCGATGACGCCGATCACGCCGGCGACGAAAACGATACTGGCGGACCCTCCTGGGTAGCATCGATCGTGAATGCCATTGGGACCGACACCACTTGCGAAAATGGCGCGGGTTACTGGTCCGATACCGCAATTCTGGTCACGTGGGACGATTGGGGCGGATGGTACGATCACGTCGCGCCTACCATCATCTCGGGCGCGCCGGGCGACTACGAACTCGGTTTCCGCGTTCCCTTGCTGGTGATCTCGGGGTATACGCCGCAGGCCTACGTTTCCAACTTGCGCGACGATTTCGGCAGTGTGCTGCGCTTCATGCAGGGAGTCTTCAATATTCCGGAAGGTTCGCTGGGCTTTGCCGATGCTCGCGCGCAACACGATCTTAGCAACTACTTCAATTTCAATAATCCACCGCAGCCATTTCAGCAGGTCAACGCGCCGTTGAATGCCGAACATTTTTTGCACGAGCCGCATAGCGACCGATTGCCCGACACTTACTAGTTCGACATAAAGATGCGGTGTGCAAGGTGCAGAATTTGCATCTGTCGGTAGCAAGTTAAAATGTCCGGTTTTTGTAGCAAGTGAAATGTCCGGTTTCAAAGTTGTGCCCTCGCCGTTTGGGTGGGGTTGGTTTTGGGGATGGGGTTGCAGGGGAAGGGGGCAGTTCCCCTTCCCCTGCTCGTCTCTGTAGAAGCTTTGGCCGACAAGGGTGTTCCGCTGGCGTCATAGCGACCCAGGCAATGCGGTCCGTGGGTGAGACTCAAGGTTCCATTCAGGTGTTGATGCACCACCACCTGGCAACCCGCCAACGTCGCCCGCCAGCGCACCCGCTCGATCTGCAAGCTCAGATTCTGAAAGCTCACCGTGTTGTCGCGGTTCACGCTGCGTTCGAACTGCAGCGAGAAAATCCGTTCCAGGTCACGATTCCGGCAGGGCACAAAAGCATGGCCCCGCTGCCTGGGTGCGACCTGAAAACGGCGATTGAACTCGGCGATGTAATCTTCCCGCAGGAACCGGTTCGCCGCCTCCAGCGTCTCCAGCTGGCGCAGCCGCAACTCCTGCGGCAAGCGGCCCTGCCAAGTGCCGAAGTTGCGCTCGCTGCGCCCACGCGCTTCCGGCGAGTAGGCCGGGATCATCTGCACTCCCAACTCCTGCAACGCCCGCCCCACCTGCGTGCGGCGATGGGAGTCCACCTTGCCGCCCACCTTCGGCGTCAGCCAGAAATGGCTGCCCCGATCGCTGTACAGCGCGCAGAACACGCCTTTGCGCTCGATCACCTCCCACAGTCCGGCCATCACCGTCGCCGTCGATTCCTCCTCCACCAGTTGGGCGTAGTAAATCTCGCTGGTGGCATCGTCCAGAATCACGATCAGGTCATACCAACGTTCGTCCTGAAACCACTGGTGGCGGCTGCCGTCGATGTGCAACAGCATCCCCGGCAACGGCCGCCGCTCGCGCCGTTTGCGATGCGCCCCGCGCTTGCGTCCTCGCGCCACCAGCCCCGCTCCCTGCAGCGCCTGCTTCACCCAGCTGTAACTCAGTTCGATCTCGTGCTCGGCCTGCAGCTTCTCGTGAAAGTGCTGCACGTTCAGATCGAAATACTTCTCCCGGTACAAGGCGAACACCTTCTCCACCGTCGCCATCGGCACCCGGCGCCGCGACGGCTTGCCCCGCCGCCGGTCCAGCAACCCGTTGTAGCCTTCTTCCACGTAGCGCTCCCGAATCCGGCGCATATGCCGGTCGCTGATGCCCAGAATCTCCGCCGCCTGCCACCACGTGATCTTCTTCGCCATCGCCTGCAACATCACGTCCTGTACTTTCATCGCCCGCTCCATCGCGGCCCTCGGATAAGCTTCCATGCTCCGCATGGTCTCTCATCCTCGCCGCCCGCAAAGCGGACATATCACGTGCTATCTCAACCGGACATATCATGTGCTACCGACAGTGCAGAATTTGCATCTTGACGCCCCTCTTAGGCCGAGTTATGCTGGCGCGCAGTTGGGGGTTAAACCTGAACCGTCGAGCCAGCCGCTCGGGTTATGCAATAACTCGCAAAAAAGCTCTTATTTCCGGGTATCTTCGGCAGATGAAATCCAATGCCCGGTGCGGGACCGTAATCAATTTTTCCGATCTTCAGCGCGCTGCTTCAGGGAGGATCCAATGAGCCAGAACTCTGCGACCTTTGCTCTAAAGCAAACTCTTATTTCGCGATTCAAGCATGCGGCGACAAAATCAGGCTATGCCATCTGGCTCGTGTGCATCGCGGCTGCGTGCACGCCTACCCTGTTGGCCCAAAAGATCGCGGTTCCGACCCACCATTACAACAATCTGCGCACCGGGTGGAATAATCAGGAGACGACCCTCAACCCGACCAACGTCAGCAGTGCATCCTTTGGCGTCTTATATACCGTGGCTGCCGACGCTCAGGTCGACGCGCAACCGCTGGTCGTTCCCAACGTACTGATCACTGCGGGCAATTACCAGGGGCAGCAGCACGATGTCGTCTACGTCGCCAGCGAGAATAACACCGTTTACGCCATTGACGCCGAAAGCGGCACGGTATTGCTGAACCCGAACTTCGGGCCTCCCGTACCCACGCCGATCGGATGTCCCGGCAATCCCGTCGTAGGAATCAACAGCACGCCTGCCATCGACCTGACCACCAACACAATGTACGTCATGGTTTACACCAACGGAACCAACGGTCCAACCTATACCGCGCACGCTCTCGATCTCGGCAGCTTGACCGATAAGGTCACGCCCGTGGTGGTCACTGCGTCGCACACCCTGACCGACGGCTCCACCTACAGTTTCAATGCAACCTACGAGCGCCAGCGTCCCGCGCTTCTCGTCGCGAACGGAAATGTATACGCGGGCTTTGGCAGCTTCTGCGACAAAGACACCAGCATATCGCGTGGCTGGCTGCTCGGCTGGCAGGAAGGCACTCTCGACCCCTTAACGGGCAACGATCTGTTCGATACTCAGGCGTCATCTCCCAACGACTACTTTCTTTCTTCCATCTGGATGTCGGGCTGGGGGCCGGCGGCAGACGCATCCGGAAACATTTATGTCGTGACCGGCAACTCCGATCCTTCCGGCACTACCTACGATGGAGTCACCGACATTCAGGAAAGCGTAATCAAAGTCTCGCCCGACTTGAGCACGGTTCTGGATTTGTTTACGCCGTATGACTGGCCAACTCTCGACCAGAAGGACATGGATTTCGGTTCCGGCGGTGTAATGCTCTTGCCGCCGCAGCCCGTAGCGGTGGCCACCAGCCAGCCCATGAACCTCGCTGTGGCCGCGGGCAAAGAGGGCAATATGTTCCTCATGAACCAGGAAAACCTGGGCGGATACAACCCCTCGGTCAACAACGTGCTCGGCACCTACGCGATCGGCGACTGCTTCTGCGGTTCCTCCTACTATGTGGATCCATCCGACAACTTCCCCCGCGTGGTCAGCAGCGGCGCCGCGACGGTTGAAGTATGGAAGCTCACGAACAGCTCTACCCCGACACTGACGAACGTGGCGAATTCCGCGGCTCTGTTCGCGCATAATCATGGCTTCTTTACCACGGTTTCATCCAACGGAATCTCAAGTCCCATCATCTGGGCCTTGGGCCGATTGACTTTTAACACGCCGGCCCTCGGTCTTTACGCGTTGAACCCTGAAAGCGGCGCCACTTTGCAGCAGCTCTACTCCAATCTGACCTTCGGCAACTGGAACTACAACGCAAGCGCGAATTTGATCCCAGTCGTCGCAAATGGCGAGGTTTTTGTGGTCAGCGGAACCGGCCTGACGGTATTTGGGCTTAACGGCGCAGTTAAGGTCAACGCCACCCCGATCGAGAACCAAGCAAAGCCTCAACGCAGCGTCAAGTAAGACTTCAACATTCGGCGGTGGGTCATTATTAAAGTGTGACTTGGGGGACTGGCCCATCGCTCAGCATCTTCCCGCGCCGGGTAACTACAACTTTCTCCGCATTTGCGTGTTTGTAAAGTGAGAGAAAAATACAGAAGAAAGTCTCTATTCAGCCCAGCTTGGTGAGGCGAAGCCATGTCCAAAACTATTTTTCCCTCAATTTGTAGCGGGGCGCTTGCGGTGTGTCTGCTGGCGCTCTTCGCTTGCGGTGGCGGTTCGTCCTCGTCTTCATCTTCATCTTCAAGTCAACCCGGTTCGTCCGGCCCTCCCCCGGTCATTGCCGTTCCATCGCAGCCCGCGGCTGCGTTCTTTGGAATGCACCAATCTCACCTGGCAGGCTGTGATTCCGGCGATTTTGCTTTTCCGCTCTTCGACGCCCGCGCCGGGCCTTCCGCATCTGGGGAACCTGCAAGACCCAATGGTCGGACATGAATCCGGCGCAGAACACTTTCGATTTCTCGAACCTTGACATCCTGCTGGGCGCGCTCAAGATCAAAGGCATCAACGACGTTTTTCTTTCGATGGGCAGGACGCCACAGTGGATCTCGTCCAATCCCAACGACATGGTCTGCGACCAGGCAGGAGTCGACAACAACCTGCCGGGGGGATGCGATCCGCCCACCGACTTGAATCAAGATGGCTCCGGCACCGACCTGACTTGGCGGCAGTTCGTGACCGCCCTGGTGGCACACGTTTCCGCCCCAAGCTATCTCAGCAATCACGGGCACATTACTTATTACGAAATCTGGAGCGAGTTTCACCGCTCCGATACCATCGGCGTTTCCGGCACTACCTGCAGCACACCCACTACCGGAATTCCCTGCGCCTATCGCGGCACCTTCGCCCAGATGTTGCGCATGACGCAGGACCTGCGCTGCATCGTCGAAGGACATCCGAACGATCCCATTACCGGTCTCGGCCAAACCTGCGCGAACGCGAACTATACTCAGATCGGCATCGACCCCAGCGCCAAAATTATGGAAGGCGACGCCGGCGGAGAAGAAATCGACAACGGCAACGTGACCATGCAGAATTATCTTTACTGTAACGCCAGTCCGCCAGCGGGAAGCGAGTGCAATTGGAGTCCGTCAAATCCGCTGGGGTCGAATTCCACCAACGTCATCAGCGGCCACTCATACTTCAACAATCGCGGCGTTCCCGAAGGCATTATGAAATACATCTCCGCCGAGAAAGCCATGCTGTCGGCGGCCGATGCGGCAAAACCGTATTTCACCGGCGAAGGCAGCTGGGGCAAGAACACGACCGTGGATGATCCCAACTTGCAGGCAGGGTATGTGCCGCGATGGTTCGCCATACTCCTGCTCTCGCAAGTCAACCGCGGATACTGGTATGCGTGGGATGAATTTCAATCCGACGGAACCGGCGGCCTGTGGTCGCCCAGCGCCGTGTCATTTCCTCCGGTCGAGTGCACCAGCCCGGATTCGGTGGTCGGCGGTTACTACTGCACCGGGGCCATTGCCTATATGCAAACCGTGGATTGGCTCTCCGGCGCGAACGTTGTGACTGGAACTTGCCCGGCAAGCTGCTCAAGTCCGGCGCCGGGCGTGTTTACGCTGACCATCTCCCGCTCCGGCGGCTACCAGGCCCAAATTATGTGGGACAGCCACGTTCAGAACGTCGTGCGCGAATCCGATGTGCGGATCGACGCCGATCTCGACCACGCCATCGTTTAGTGTTGCGCAATGGCGCGACGTGGCCGGCAATACGCATACCGGAATGCCGCCGAACATTGGCGCCTCGCCGATCATTCTGGAGAACATGCCGGAACCGACCAGTAACTGAGCCGCTGGGTGCCCCAGCCTTCCGCGTTTTCTGCGGAACAGCCTCAATGGGCGGGGCCTACGGCTACGGCACGGTCTTCAGCTTGGACGTAGGCCTGGGTCCGTTCGTGACCTTCGTCCGTGCCGCGGGCAAGGTGGGGCAAACCGGCGGCATCCTCGGCCAAGGCTTGGCCGGAACAAGCGCCGTTTCGTTGAACGCGATTCCCATGAATTTCCAGGTTGTTTCTGACACATACCTGACCGCCACTGTTCCTGCAGGCGCCACCACCGGCTATGTAACCGTCACCACGCCCACGGGCGTACTGACCAGCAACGTTCCGTTCAGGGTGATTCAATAGCTTCAAGGCGCGGCTGCGGGCCGACCTCAGCAGTTTTTTCCGGGTCTTTCTTCTCCTTGTAGAAATGCGCCCGCTATGCTTGGATATTCACGCACCCTTGCCCCGGAGGAAAGACCATGCGCCACGCTCTCCGACACCTTCTGCTGTGTCTTCTGGCCGCAGCTTGGCTGACCTTGCCGTTGAGCGCGCAAGTCAACATCGTCACCGCGCGCAGTGACAACTCCCGCGACGGATTGAATTCCGGCGAGACCATTCTGAACCAAACCAATGTCGCTCCCGCCAGCTTTGGCAAAATCTGCTCCGCCGTGGTGGACGGACAGCTTTACGCGCAGCCGCTGGTGGTTTCCTCTGGCGGCAAAAACACGATTTTCATTGGCACCATGAATGGCAGCGTCTACGCGATTGATGGCGGCAGTTGCAGTCAGATCGCCCAGGTTTCCCTCGTTCCGCCGAACGAAGAAGCCGTGCCCTGCGTCAATATTGCCAACGGCCACTGCGACACCGTCGATCCGATTCTCGGCATTCTGAGCACGCCGGTCATTGATCTGAACAGCAACACCATCTATGTGTCGGTTGAAACTGAATCGACCTCGAGTTCCTGTCAGCACAGTTATTCCAATTCCTGCTACTTCCACCGTCTGCACGCGCTCGATCTCACCACTCTGGCGGAGAAATTTGGCGGGCCGGCGGTCGTCGCCGGCAAATACAGCGGGCTCACTTTCTCGTCACACGATCACATTCAGCGTCCCGGATTACTCGAGTTGCCGAACGCCATGCCCAACGGAGACAGCGGCATCTATCTCGGCTTTTCGGCGATCGCGGGATACGGCAAGCCTGGCCAAAGCATACCCAGCGGCTGGGTCTTCGGCTACGATGCCAAAAATCTTGCGGCTGCGCCGGCCCTGTGGAGCAGCACGCCGGATGGCGAAGGCGGAGGTATTTGGCAGTCGGGAGGCGGGCTGGCCGCCGGTCTCGACGCGCCACACGGCAACACTTATATCTACGTCGCCACCGGAGACGGCACTTTCGATGCGAACACCGGCGGGATCGACTACGGTGACAGCTTCGTCAAGCTGACTCCGTCATTGACCACGGTTCCAAACGGATATTTCACGCCCTTCAACCAGGCTTGCATCGATCCCGAAGATCTCGACTTTGGGTCGGGCGGAATTATGCTCGCGCCGGATGTCACTTCCAATTACTACGCCGTTTCCGGTTCGAAATCGGGGAGTGTTTATGTGATGCACCGCGCCAATCCCGGCGGCTACAATCCCCCGACCAATGGCGGAAATTGTCCCGCTACGGGGACCAACAACAATCAGGAGTACTTCCAGGGATCGACGCGGCAGTATTACACGACGCCAGCTTACTGGAACCTGCATCTTTATTATGCTCCGAACCAATCGCCGATGAGCCGGTACAACTTGAGCCTGTCATGCAATCCGGGCCCAGTTTGCACTACAGACGCGGCGACCACGAGCTTCAAGTTCGGGCTCGATACCCTGCCCGCCATCTCGTCTTCAGGAAACAACTCGGGAACCGCGATCGTTTGGGCCGCCACCGGCAATGGATGGCCGCCGGGAAGTGGCCCTGCAACCACTGTGCTCTACGCTCTCGATGCGGAGCACAAAAACGCCGGCAAGATCCCCGAACTCTGGGACAGCACAAAATGTCCCACGCGGGACAAGCCTGGAAACGCAACCAAATTCGTCACGCCCTCAGTAGCGAATGGCATGGTGTATCTGGGAACCATGGACCCGACCGATCCAACGAACACGCGCGGCGAGCTGGATGTTTTCGGGCTGACGAGCGCGGCCTGTAAGTAGGCGGCATCTTTAAAAACCTTTTACCGCAAAGATCGCAAAGAAAACCGGGCATTCCCTGGGAACCCCTCGCGTCCTTTGCGGCGCCGCTTTGCGAACTTCGCGGTAATAGCTTCTTAACCGCAAAGCACACCAAGAAAACCGGGACGTTCCCTGGGAACCTCTGCGTTGTTGCCGTTCTCTGCGCACTCTGCGATAGGGGCTTTTAGAAAAAGCACCCGCCCATCCGCTTGCGCAGATGAGTGGGCACGCAGCTTAGTACTTGGTAAAGCTGTAGGTTGGATACGACGGCGGCACGGTGGGGGCAGTCGGGGAGGGATTGTTGCGTCCCGCGTTCTGAATCGTGTCGTTGGTCTCGGTGTTGTCAAAGCCCGAGATCGGGGATTGCGAGAGCAGATAGTCCATGCTCTGCCCGGTGCTGCCGAAGCCAGGATTCACGGTCGCGGTTCCGGTGAGCGTCGTCCTGCATGGTCAGCGGTGAACCATTCACCAGCGGTTGCCCGGTTTGCCATTGCGAGAAGGTAAGGTTAGTAAAGTAGCTCGGATCGTTGTACCCCGAGCACTCGTACGCCTCGTTCTGCGGTGGCGTGGTGTTGAGAATTTGGAAGGCCTGGCTGCTGGTGCCGAAAGTCCCGTCGGTCTTCCAGTACAAGTTTCCCTGGAAGTTCTGGTATTGGTTATACGTCATGCTGCAAGAGTCGCTGCAGCCGTTCACCGCGTAGAAGCCGGTGGTGTTGTCGAGGTCGAAGTAGAAGAGATTGTGGGTAACGTTGGCCCGCAGGGCGTAAGTGCAGTTCTGCGGCCAGGGGTTTTGTTCTTCAAACATCGCGCGTCGAGCGTAGGCCACGATGTTGTTGTTGAAGGTATCGGAGGCTTGTCCGGATGCCGGGCCCTGCGTCATGGTCAATCCGCCGGAAGAAACCCGGAAGACCACGTTATTGTTGATCTCCAATCCCGCCGATTGAATGTCGAGGTAGATACCGTGGCCGCCGTAGCCAGAACCCAGGAATGCCGCCATCGATGATCGAATCGTCGGTCATGTCGTGCACGAGATTGTTTAGAATCTGGTCGCCGGTGCCGCTTCCATTTGCACCGCCGATGTTGTAGTAGAGCGCGCCGCCATCGGCCGTGATGCCCTGCATCACGTTCCAGATGTGGTTGTACTGGCTGACGATATTGATGCCATTCGCCGTCCACTCATTGGAATAGCATCCCAGGCTGCAGATCGAAATTCCTGCGTGGTAGCCGTCGTTGATATCGTTGTGCGAGATGGTGACGTCATGCCCGTTGCCCATGGCCACGCCCTCGCCGTTGGCAAACACGCGCGAGAACCCCTGGACAAGGTTGTTCTGGATGGTCAGGAATTGCGGCACGTAAGCATAATGATTGTTCGAAGAAACCTGGCGTCCGACGCGGATTCCGGCGGCACCGATATCGTAGAACGTCGAGTTTTGCACCGTATCGTTGGCCGCGGGAGTGCCGGAGTTGGGAGAGGTTGAAGCGATGGTCAGACCGGATCCCGAAGTATGCCGAACCTCTACGCCGTCGAAAACCACGTTCTGACAGCTTTCGCAATCGATCGCCTGCGGCACAGCCAGGGTTTCGTTGCTGTCGTTGTTGAATCCCGTGGAGGAGGGAATGAAATCGTCGACCTCAAAAGTCAACCCATTGAAAGTTACGTTCTGAAGTGCGGTAGCCAACAGCAGGCTCGCGCCCACGTAGTCAGTTGCCGGGTTTCCGGGAATCGTTCCTCCCAACTGCGGGACCACAACCGTGTCCGTGCTCGGATTTTCTCCATAGTTCGCCAGGTAATTCAGAGTCCATGGCAACGTCGAACGGTCCAGGAACCAGATGCCGGTTTGCCCCGCAGCCTGAGCTGCGTTGAAGGCATCGCGCGCATTTTCCACAACGTAGCGGTGGCCTGCCGCGGGGCCGAAATAGTTGTACTGGTTTGGGCTGCTCGAGTTGGTTGTTCCAGTCAGGTAAATGATGTGGGTGTCGGTGTTCACACAGCTGACCCGCATCACGTCTACCGTGAACGCATCAAACAACGTTAACCCTACATCCCCCGCAGGATAATTGCCCGACGTTGGCGCGTTGCAAGGATTTCCTTGCGGCGGATTCAGATTGATCCAATTGGAGATGGGATCGCTGGGATTGTACTGAAAACGGTCCAGACACTTCGATTGCGTGCCGTTGCTGTACGAAGGACAACCTGCATTCGGTCCGGTAGGAGGAACCTCTGCCGCCACGCGCAGGTAGGTCCCCAGATTGCACATGTCCATGCTGGCAGTGCCGCCGGTTTGGGTCGACAGGCAAGCTCCGCCGTGCATGTAGTAGCCCACGCCACCCGAGGATTGCAGCCGCGAGCGCATGCGGCGCTCACCGTTGTAGAACAAGGCTTCAAACGGCTGGGTTCCGGCTGGAAGTTGTGCCTGCCACAAAGCTCCGGAAACATTGGTCCAGCCAGTCACCGGAAGGCCTCCGCTGAGTACTGGGGTTTCGCTGGGATAGTTGACCCAGGTCACGGCCGCGGACGAAGTTCCGGAGTCGCTGCTGGTGAAGTTCAGTGTTCCCGGGCTGGTGGGGCTTAGCGGTAAGTAGTATGTCCCGTCGCGCACCATCACGGTGACGGGCGCCCCCTGGGAAATAATTGAGCGCACGGCCTGCTGCGCGCGGGCAACACTGGCGAAAGGCCCATCAGTATTGGTCGCATTAGGACAGTCCAGCGTTCCCGACCAGGTGTCATCGCCATAGGTGGCCACATAAAAATTGGCGTTGCCTTTGCCGCTCACACAACTCCCGGTAAAAGTCGAAGAAAAGCTCAGCCCGTTCACGTCGTTTGCATTCACGGTAGCGGTGTGGTTTGCGGGACTGAAATTGAAGCCGCTTCTGTTCGGCGTGACCGTGTAATTGCCATTCGGAAGTCCCGCGAATACGAAGTTGCCCGACGAGTCGGCCGTGACCTCAGTCTTCACCGGTCCGCTCAGAGTCACAGTCGTATCGCTGCCGAAAGATGCCGGAGAGATTGTTCCCGAGATGCTGAAGTTGGTTGGCGCCGAAGAGGTGAAATTGACCTGGCTCACATCATTGGCCGTAACCTGCACACTCTGGACTGCAGGGTTGAACGTGTAACCGGTTCTGGACGGCGTGACCGTATAGTTTCCTTTCGCCAAACCGACGAAAGTATACTCCCCGGAGGCATTGGTGATCGCCGTATCGGTGGACGCGCCACCCAGCTTTACCGTCGTTCCCGCGGCGTACTGGGGCGGTGAGATAATCCCCGAAATCTTGTGGGTCTCGCCGCTCGGACTTGGGGAATTGTTGTTGCTCGAAGAGGAGCCGGAGGAAAACATGTTGCATCCGGCAAGGAGAAGAATGCCCGAAATCAATGTGCCAATCGCCAGTGAACGTTTTGCGTTACAAAGAAATTTCATCATGGTGTTTGGTTAAGTGGCCGGGCCCCTGCCCTTCCCTTCCAGACGGGCTTTTCGAAACAGCGCCGCCAACAACAACAGCGTGGCATCCGCGAGTAATCGTGAATAGGTATCTGAAGAGCACGAGTTGGATTGAAAAGGGGCAGCCGCACTTCGGGAAGGCGGACTTGTACCACGGATTACGAGCCGGCAAGTGTCTGATTTTCAGTTTTCTAGGGGAAAATCAAGAAGGCTCGTCCGAGGAAAATAACAGTCAGGTTACGTTACCCTCAGGGATGAAACGCACGTGGATGGCCAAGTTTGAAGGGAGAAGCTCCAACCAACTCGCCATTTTTTGTTACTTTGCAAGTCGCCGCCCGATTGCGCGATTGCCAACTACGAAGGCCCTGTCGCGCGCCATTGTCAGCGAATCGTTCTTGAATCCGCGGTACCGCCCTGGGTTAGAGCCCGAAGCCTTCTTTGGCCATGCGTACGATTTCGCGTCCAATGGGCAATGACGCGGTCGCAGCCGGTGAGGGAACGTTCCAAACGTGCAGCATGTTCTCGGCGCAAACGAACTTGAAATCGTCCACGAGATAGCCGTCGCGGCGCACCGCCTGCGCGCGCACTCCGGACCCGTCGGGCACAAGATCAGGTTCGCGGAGTTCAGGCAGCAGTTTCTGCAGCCCCTCGACAAACGCCGCCTTGTTCAGCGAGCGATAAACTTCCCCCACTGCACTCTGCCAATAGCGGCCTGCCATGCGCCAAAAGCCCGAGTAAGTGAAAGTTCCCATCGTGTCGCGGAGGTTGAAATCGCTCCAGCGATAGCCTTCGCGCTTCAGCGCCAGAACTGCGTTCGGCCCCGCGTCCACGCCTCCACCAATGCGGCGGGTCAAATGCACCCCGAGAAATGGAAACCGCAAATCTGGCGTGGGGTAAATCAGGTTGCGGGCCAGATGCTCCCGCTCCTGGGTTAGATCGTAGTATTCGCCGCGAAATGGAATAATTTCGACTTCCGGCTTCGTGTTCGCCATGCGGCTAACCCGGTCGCTGAACAGGCCGGCACAGTTCACAGCAAAGCGCGTGGTATAAGCGCCGCGATTAGTCTCGACGACCATCTCACCGGATGCGTGGCGAACTCCGGTCACTTCCGTTCCGGTGCTTACGTTTCCGCCGTTCGCGGCAATCAGTTCGGCGTACCTTGCGCATACCGCCGGATAATCGGTGATCCCGGTCCCCGGAACCAGCAGCCAGCCTACGCCGCCGCAATAGGGCTCGCGTTCCAGCAACTCTTCCCGGCGCAGCAACCGGAGTCCGGGAATGCCGTTGGCCTGGCCGCGTTCCATAAGAGACTGCAGCCGGGGAATTTCTTCCTCCGTAATTGCGACGATCACCTTCCCGCAGATTTCATATTTGATTCCGTGTTCGCGGCAGAATGCCTGCATCGCCGCCGATCCTTCGACGCACAGCTTCGCTTTCAAAGAACCGGGCTTGTAATAAATTCCGGAATGAATCACGCCGCTGTTGTGGCCGCTCTGATGGCGGCCCACGGAACCTTCTTTTTCGACCAGCAGCAGACGAAGTTTAGGGAACGTCTGGGTGAAGTGCATAGCGACCGAGAGGCCGACGATGCCTCCGCCGATCACCACGATGTCAAAGCGCTGGCTCGCCATAGCCGAGCACTTAGCATACAACAGGGGCGAAGCTCGGCAGGACTATCGGCGTTAGTCCGGGGTGACCGTCAAGGTCAACGATGTAGTGCTGCTGGGCGCGCCGGGAGCGCTATTCATGACGGCATTCACGGTCATACCGTAGACTCCGATTGGCGTTCCCGGGTCGGCGGCGGCGGTACTTCCGCCTTGCAATCCGCCGCCGCACGAGAGCATCACCAGGAGCACCGCCCCCAAGCCAAGCAGCGCAAGAAATATTTTTCGTCGCCGGCTCACACTGCCGGCGAACATCAGTCCCGGCCAGAAGAAGCCGAGCGCATAAATCAACATGGCGCGACGCAGTTTCTCTTGCTGCGCCGCGACGACCACTGCCGACGTTTGCACGGTGAAAGTCAGGGTGGTCGCACCTTTCCCAGCCGGCACCTGCGCTTGGCTTAGCGAGCATGTGCTGATCGGCGGGCATTCCGAATAACTCAGGGATACGGCGCTAGGGAAAGAATCCGTGGTCGGCGAGAGTTGCAAAGTGAAGACTGCGGTCGCCCCTGCGGTCACAGACTCAGGGCCGGACACGTTGGAAATCTGGAAAATGAAGCCTGAGGCGTCCGCGCCGGTGCTGAACGAAACCAGCGCCACATGCTGGATCTGCAATGGATCGGTTCCCTGCCCCGCAATGCCGAAGCTATAGGTGTTGGCTTGATTGCTGCTGACGGTGACGGTGAATGGGGCGCCGGCGATGGTCGGCGTTACCACATTCGGCGAGGCAGTACACTTGGGCGGCGCTCCCGACCCGCAACTCAGCAGTACCGGACTGATATAGCACGCAGTTGCAAAAAGCGTGCCATTGAAGACCGCTGGCGCGTTGACGGTGGAGGTCAGCGTGGGATTGCCGATTCCAAGCGTATAGTTCGGCGGCGCCAGGCTGTTCGAATTGAAAATCACCGCCGCCGCATGGGATGTTCCGTCTGTTCCTTTTGCCTCGACGTTAAAGTTGTACTGGCCGCATTGATTGCTGCTTACTGTGACCGTAAATGGCGCTCCTGATGCCGTTGGGGTTACGACCGCAGGCGCGACGGTGCAAGTAGGCGGCGCGCCGTTGCCGCAACTAAGATTGACCGGGCTGTTGTATCCGTTAAGCGACGTGAGTGTTCCGTCAAAGGTCGCTTGCGTGTTTTCATAGGCGGAAAGCGGAGAATTGCTGATAGCGATCGCGTAATCGAGCGTGACTGTGAGCGATAGCGTTTGCGATTTCGTCGGCACTTCCGGAGACCGAACCTTGAATGCTGATTGGGAAAGTTCCGGCTGGCGTGCCGGTTGCTGTGCTGATGGTCAACGATACGCTGACCGGCTTGCTTGAAGTTGGATCGACGGTATTCGAAGGCGTGAAGTTGCAGCCCGCGCCGGCGGGCGGTCGTCACAGGCGAGGCTTACGGCGTCGTCAAAGGGCCCGGCCGCAGTCACCTGGAATTGCACCGGTTTGGAAGTTTGTCCCGGGCCCAGGGTCACGCTGGCGGGCGACGGCGGCGTTAGATTGAAATCGATGACGTTCAAACTAAGAGCGGAATCGTGGGTAATGCCATTCGGATCGCTTCCCACGCCGTGAAGATCGAAAGTGTAGGCGCCGTCCGGACCAGCCGTAGTCACGGTAAACGGCGCGCCATTGGCGGTAGGCACGATATTGCTGGGATCCACCAAACAGGTTGGCGGCGGAGCGGTCACTCCATTCTGACAGCTCAACTGCACCGAGCTGTTATAGCCGTCGAGTGAATAAATTGTTCCCTGAAACACCCCTTGCGATCCCGCGAAAACGGTCAAAGGCGTGTTCGAAACGCTAAACACATAGTCCGACGTTGTCAGCAGAGAATATTGCCAAACTCCGCGGCCATACGTTGACGCCCGCAGCCACTTGTCGGTACCGTCGTTAAACATGCGCAACGCAGTGACCGCGACGTTGGGCAAGTAACCCTGCTCGCCGCTGCCCGGCGCGGGCCCAACTTCGGTCCAATTGGGGCTGGCCGTCAGACTGGAGAACACGCCGACATCTGTGCCCACGTAGAGCATGCCGGTAGCGGGATTTGCGCCGGGATCCACCAGAATAGTGTTCGCGGGAGCGTCAGGAAGATTGGCGGTGAAATCCGTCCACGACGCTCCCCCATTCGACGTCTTCCACACGTGCGAAACGTGAAATCCCATAATGCTCACGTATGCGGTTTGCCCAGTCGTGTCGGAGGAATCGATCGCAATCGCCGAGATCGGAAACGAGTTTGGATTGATCGATCCGGTTTGATCGACCCACGTTCCTGGGCCGGCGGCGGCATTCGTCGTTACCCACACGTGGCCCCCAGGAGGGATGGTCGGAATCAGAGGGCCAAAACCGTCGGTACCGGCATAGATGACATTGGAGAATCCATTTTGATCCGTTGAGCGGACCGCCAGCAGCCAGCGACACCGACCAGATTCGTTTCGGCTGCCGGTGCAAGTGCCGCTTCCGCCGGTTTCGAAATTGTCGCTTAGAAGGTAAATCCGCTTCCGCCGCTTCCGCCACGCCACATGCGGCAGGTTCCGACCAGCATCTCGATGAATTCTGCGGATCGAGCACAAAAGCCGGATAAAAAGCGCCGGTGTCGCCGCCGACCGTCGAACTGCTCACGACCTGATCATTCTGAAAATCCTGGGTCTGACAGTTGAAGCCCGTGTCACAGGCAAAGACATTCACCCCGGAAGTAGCATTCGGCGGGCTGGAGACGAACCACTGATCGGCGTCGTCCGGGCTGATCTGGTTGTTACCGCCGTCATCGCCTGGGAAAGCGTGCGCTCCAACTGGTATTGGCCAGCGCCGATTGCGTCGCAGCCGACGCCGTTGCCCTGCTTCCACCAGAATCGTATTGGGATCTTCGGGTGGCTCGGAAAAAGAGATGAACTGGTCATAGATCCCAAGGTTTGGTTGAGGCTGTCGAATTGATTTGTGCCGCCGCCGCAGGCTCCGTCTGTCAGGCCGCTGTAACCGTTGAGCGTACGGTACACGCCGCCGTCGTTGGCGAAGTACATCGGATCCTGCTCATTGTTATTGGTCAGCAAGAATGACAGGGCGTGCTGAGCCGGATGGACCATGGCGATCGAACTGCATCCGTAAACGTGAGTGAGATTGAGGAAAGTGTTGGGCGCCGTCCCGCTGCAGGTCGGCGATGCCGAAGTGATCTGGCACTTATAAAGATTCACCGCTCCGGCATAGAGATCGGTCGCGCCCCCATCGGGAACAGCGGCCAGATCCAAATTGTAAGTTCCGTCCTGAGTTCCGCAGCCATCGTCGTCGCCGCATTGTGTGATCCCGGTTTCGTCGATCGCGTCCAGGTTGCGCCGCCGTTGAGCGATTCCAAATTCCCTGGTCGTTGTTGTTCGCATCGACGAACCAGACGTACATTTCGTTGCGGCCGGGAACGACCGCCAGTTCCCCGCGATAAATCGGGCAAGCACTCGATGCGGTTTGGCAGGACAAGCGGTCGTGTGAGTGCCGATCGCCGGCTGCGTGACCAGGCGTGTCCAGTTGATTCCGTCGCTGGAAGAATAAAAACCGTGATAACGAAGCGCCGCAAAGAACTGTCCGGCGACTGCATTGTAGATCACTGCCGGTCGCCGACCCGGGTCGGTTTGCCTTGTGCCATCCTTTAGGTTGGCGAAGTTCCAGGTGTTGCCGCCGTCGGTCGAGGCATAGAGGCCGAGGTTCGTGGTCAGTGACTTGCGAGCCCATCGAGAATTCCTTGCGATGCCCCTGCCGTGGCCGCGACCACCAAATTTGGATTCGCGGGCTGAATGCCATTCTGCTGAACGCCATTCCGGCGAAAGGCCGTGTGCCGGTCGCGTCGGAGGAGATCAGCGTCCACGTTCCGCCGGCGTTCACCGACAGCAGAATTCCCAGACCGTAATAAGAATCGGTTGAGCTGTTGGCTTCTCCGGTTCCCACGAGAATGACGCTCTGCGCGGGGTTCGGATTGGAAAGCTGCGGCTGAATGGCGATCGCGCCGATGGCAAGCGTGGCTTGCATATCTGTGAGCGGAGTCCAGGCGACATTCGCAGGACTTTGGCTGAGGGCGTTGCTCGACTTCCACACGCCTCCGTAAGCGCCTCCGAGGTAGACGGTATTTCCAGTGGGTCCGCCGGGTCGATTGCTACCGCAGTCGCTCGTCCTGAGACCCAGTTGTAGTTCTGCTGTCCGGCTCCGCTCGCATCCGAGGCCAGCGGCGCTGGGCCTAACGATGTCCAGCCGGAAGTAGGTGAATTTTGCGAGTTGTTGGGCGCCGCCGCGCGCAGTTGCATTTTCTGCAGAATCGCTCGATAGCGAAGCACCGCCGCTGATTCTCCCGGAACCATGCGCCCGTGGCGAAACCAGTGTTCCCCGCGTGCTCGTTGTACTTTTTCCGCAGTTTCGGCTGGAGAACGCTGCGATCCACTCGCCTGGCCCAGGGCACGAACAGCCGGCCAGCACAGCAGCAGCGCAATAAAGGGAGAAAACCAGAACGCGATACGCCTGCCCGGAAGCATGATGGTAAAGCCAGACATCGCTATGCCACCTGGGTGGGAAACAGGCGTCCCGACTTTGCCGGAGCAATTTTTCCCAGCTTGACCAGCCGCGCCACGATTGCGGGGATGCTGCGATTGTGGGCCTTGGCAATCTGACTGAAATCGTTTCCCTGCCGCAACTCCTCGCAGACTTTTTCGTCCTCCTCGCGGGTCCAGGAGTTGCCCGCATTGTGTGGCCGCCTTTTTTCTCGTTCCTGTTGCGCGACCAGCGCGGCCAAGGCGCGGTTCAACGCCTTGACCGATTGCGGCAACCTGCAGACCACGCTTTCTGTTAGGCACCTCGCCCGATTCCGGATTCACGCCGTCGGCCAGGGCGCGAATCGTTTTGATGGCTTCCTCAAGCTCCATTTCTCTGCCTCCGCGACCATCCTAAGCAGAGGTCTTGCTCGCCTCTTGTGATCCTTGAACATTACGGCGGCTTTCGGCCCAGTTTGGAACCGGTTTGTCTATACTGGCTCTTTCCAATTGCTGATGGATTCGCAGGCACTTTGGCTGACAATTCGGCTGGCGGTGTTAGTGGCGGCAATCTTGCTGGTGATTGGCCTGCCGATCGCGTATTGGATCGCCTATTCTCGCTGGCGATGGAAATTTCTGGTGGAAGCGCTGGTGGCCATGCCGCTGGTGCTGCCGCCGACCGTGTTGGGCTTTTACGTTCTGGTCGCGCTCGGTTCGCGCAGCCCACTGGGACGCTTTTGGCAATCTCTTACTGGTCACACGCTCGCTTTCACTTTCACCGGCCTGGTAATCGGCTCCATTCTTTATAGCCTGCCGTTCGCGGTGCAGCCCTTCGCAACCGCATTTTCTCTGGTCGATCGCCGTCTGCTCGCCGCCTCGGCCACGCTCGGAGCTTCTCAACTGCGGACATTTTTTCGCGTGGTGCTCCCGCTGTCGTTGCCCGGCCTGGTCACCGGAGTAGCGCTGAGCTTCGCGCACACCCTGGGAGAATTCGGCGTGGTCTTGATGGTTGGCGGCAACATCCCCGGGGTAACGCGGACCGTGTCAATCGACATTTACGACAAAGTGCAGGCCCTCGACTACGCTTCTGCGAATCAGACTTCTCTTGTGCTCCTGGCGGCCTCCTTTGCCACGTTGTGCCTCGTCTATGGAGTGAATCGAAAAGTGTGGACGCTATGGTCGGGCAAGTAACGCGGGGAGGGTTGAATTCGATTTCTACCTCGCGCCTGTCGGCCCGCTTTCGCAAATGCAATGCCGGCGATTTCACTCTCGACGTTGAATTCGAACTCGACGCCGGAATCACCATTCTCTTCGGGCCCTCGGGCGCGGGCAAGACGACGCTTCTCGATTGCATCGCCGGACTGCGAACGCCGGATTCCGGAAGAATCGCCATTGGGGAGCGCGTGTTTTTCGATCGTGATCGAAGGATTAGCCTAGCCGTGCGCCGCCGCAAGATTGGCTACGTCTTTCAGGATCTCGCTCTCTTCCCGCACCTCAGCGCAGAAGAGAATATTGGTTACGGACTGCGCGGTTCCAGAGAGCAACGGCGCGCACGAATCGCTGCGATTCTCGAATCGTTTCGCATCTCGCACTTGCGGACCCACAAGCCGGGAGAGATTTCGGGCGGAGAACGGCAACGCGTCGCCCTGGCGCGGGCGCTGGTCACCGACCCTTGTGTTCTGCTGCTCGATGAACCTCTGGCCGCGCTCGACGGGCCGACCAAAACCCACATCATCGGGGACCTGCAAAGCTGGAACGCCGACCGCCGCGTTCCCATCCTTTATGTGACGCACTCCCGGGACGAAGTTTTTGCGCTGGGAGAGCAGGTGCTGGTGCTCGAAAATGGCCGCATGATTGCGCGCGGTACGCCGCACGAAGTCATGACGGCACCCCGGCTGGAAACCGTGGCGCAACTGGCCGGCTTTGAAAATATTTTCGACGCGGAGGTGCCTGGCAACCCATGACAGCCGCGGCACGATGACCTGCCAGATCGCAGGAAGCAAAGTCTTTCTCGAAACTCCACTGGTTCGCGCGAAAGCGGGATCGTTGCTGCGTATTGGGATCAGCGCCGGCGACATTCTGCTGGCGACCGTTCAGCCGCAGGGTCTCAGCGCGCGAAACATTATTCCGGGGCGCGTCACTTCCCTCGAACAGCGCGACGTAATCGTGACCGCCCACGTGGATTGTGGAGTCGAGATGAGCGCCCATCTGACGCTGGCCGCGCGCGATTCTCTCGACCTGCGCGAGGGAAGTCCAGTGTGGCTAATTGTGAAGACTCACGCCTGCCATCTAATGTTGGCGTGAGAGAAAACTGCAGATGACGGAACAATGGCAGACCTAATTCCGTATTTAAGAATGGCGGGAAGTGACCCGGCCGGGATCACTCGGAGATATTCCGAGATGCCGCTGCGGAAAGATGAGAATGATATGGGGATTGAGCCGATCCGGACGGAGTCCGATTACGAAGCGGCCGTGCGCCGCATTGAGGCGTTGTGGGGTGCAGATCCGGGAACGCCCGAGGGAGACGAACTGGATGTTCTCGCCACTTTCGTGGAGGCCTATGAGAAGGAACATTACGTCATTGACCCACCTAGCTCCAAGCCGGGATCGCGTCGGGCGTCACGGGGTTCAGCCTAGCGAACTGGCTTACAGGTGCCGCATTTACTTCACTCGCGCCAGGTGTAGCCCAAACCACTTTCGTTCGTCGAACCAGGTTTGTTCGAGCGCGAATCCTGCAGGTTTCAACATCCCGCGCACCATACTCATCGTGTACTTGTAGCTGTTTTCAGTGTGAATGCGTTCTCCGCGCGCGAACTTCACCCGCAAATTCAGCAGCTCCAGCGTCACCGTTTGCGCACGCAAACTTTCGAGGTAAATTTCCAGGCGGGACTGCTTCGGATTCCACTGCACAATGTGGCGGAAGGAATCCAGATCGAAATTCGCGCCCAGTTCCCGATTGAGCCGGCAGAGAATGTTCTTGTTGAAGCGCTCGGTCACTCTCTGCGCATCGTCGTAAGCCGGCACCAGAATCGATTCTGCTTTCACCAGATCGGTGCCGAGAAGCAACGCGTCTCCCACCTGCAACTGTGCGCGAATCTGGGTGAGCATCTTGACCGCCGCATCAGGATTGAAATTCCCGATACTCGATCCCAGATACAGCACCAGTTTCTTGCCGGGAATTGTGCGCAGAAAACCGAAGCCGTGGCTGAAGTCGGCCACCACCGGACGAACCGATACCGGGCGAACCTGTGACTGGACTCGCTCCCGCGCCTCGCCCAGGGCTGCCGGAGAAATGTCCACGGGAACATAAGAGACGCGCATCTGCCGCCGTGCCAACGCCAGCAGAAGAGTGCACGTCTTGGCCGCAGTGCCAGCGCCCAGTTCGACGACAGTCAGGTTCGCGCCGGCCGCGCTCACCATTTCATCGGCGCGGTCGTGAAGAATTTGCAGCTCCGTCCGGGTCAGGTAATATTCGGGCAGATCGGTAATTTCCTCGAACAGTGCGGAGCCCGCCGCGTCATAAAACAATTTGCAGGGCAGCCACTTCGGCTGGCTCAACAAGCCATCGATTACTTCCTCGGCGTATTGCGGGAGGGCTACAACCTCGCGGGCGATCATCTGGCCAGCCTTATTCCCGAAAATTGCCAACGCGCTTGTGGCGGGAAAAAATTGCGGTAACTCGCGCGAATGTGGTTGGCCGGAGTTGCGCAAGAGCCGCCGCGCAACACCATCTGATTGCACATAAACTTGCCGTTATATTCGCCGACCACGCCCTCGGCCGGCTTGAAACCCGGGTAGGCGATGTAGGGGCTGGACGTCCACTCCCAAACGTCACCGAACATCTGCAGTTTTGCGTCGCGCGCCCGCTTGGGATGGAACGAACCGTCGTCGAGAAAACTACCTTTCGAAGACGACAGCTCGGCCGCGATTTCCCACTCCTCTTCCGTTGGAACCCGGCAGCCGCTCCAGCGCGCGAACGCGTCCGCTTCGTAAAAGCTGACATGGCAAACCGGCTCGGCGGGATCGACCGGTCGCATTCCAACTTCCCGGCCGCCGTTCAGCCCAAACTGCTGCCACTGCCCTTCCTCATCGCGCTCCCAATAAAGAGGAGCGTTCCAATGATGTGCAGAAACCGCGTCCCATCCATCGGATAGCCACAGTTCGGCGCGGCGATATCCGCCGTCCCGCATAAATTCCAGATATTCGCCATTGGTTACGGCGCGCGAACCCAATTGAAAAGGCCGCAACAGGATCTCGTGTCGCGGGCCTTCGTTGTCGAATGCAAATCCCTCGCCGGCGTGACCGATTGCGTGAATGCCGCCATCGAGCTCCGCCCAAGAGAGGGGCAGCGATTCATTCACGGCGCGTTCGCCGGAATTCTCTCCGGCCGCAACGGCGACGACCACAGCGCGTGTTTGATGTCGGTTAGGATCAGTTCCTGGTGCTGTTGCTCGTGATTGATCCCAAGTTCCGCCAGCGCGCACACTGGACTATCCGCCCGCTCGAGCAGGGAGGGCAAGATCTGGTCTACGTGCGCACGGTACGCGTGAACCTCTTCCAGTGTTGGGCGCGAGAGCAGCCCTCGCGCTCCGCGATACGGATGCGTCCCCAGCTGCTTGTAATAGGAGTTGAAAAGATATTGGTAGCGCGGATCAAAAGCTTTGTAGCCTGGCGAATAGGGCAGCAGGATAAACGTCTCGAAGAACCACGTGGTATGCGCCAAATGCCACTTGGCGGGGCTGGCGTCCGGCATGGATTGCAGCATCTGGTCCTCTGGCTGAGAGCCAGCTTGTGATCTGCATGCTAGTTTGCCTGGTTTCAGCGAACCTTTGCTCGATCGACTGGCCGAAACGAAGTAGCGACGGCTGTGCAAGACTTGCGGTCATGCGCGGCTCCTAGTCAGAGCGCCTACAGAAATTGGCTGGCGCAGGTTCCGACATCGTACTATTGATGCCCTAAGGAATCCACTCGTTGTGAATAATTTCACAAAATTTTCGCCTGTCGGGAAACGCGCCTTCGCCCACGGAATTATTCGATTCCCCGCGCGCTGGAAAGTTGCGTCACTAATTTCGGTGGCCCGCGGCACACAGGCCCCAGTGATGCGGGTCACTGCCCGCAGTGCTATGAAGGAGTACTGATTAACTTGGCGGACTTTATCCAGCGCTCGCGAGATCCAAAGCTCGCGAGAGCCGGGGCCCGCGAGCTTCACGGAGGTGACTTATGCAAGCCGCGCCGGTCGCGTCACGCATCGCACTCAGGAACATTCTTCTCGCCACCGACTTTTCCGAGGTATCGAAGACCGCGCTTCCTTTTGCGCTCGACCTCGCCCGCTGGTTTGACGGGAAAATCTTCGTCACCCGCGTGGTGCCTTACGACCCTTATCTCGCCGCTCCAATCGAACCCATCCCCATCGATCTCGATCTCTCCTGGAAGCGCGAGGAGCAAAATATGGCCGATTTCGTCTCGGCCGCTTGCTTTGGCAACGTTGCCCATGAAGAAGTCCTGCTGCGTGGAGAACTGGGAGAAGCGATCAACGACTTGCTTGGTCGTGAGCATGTCGATGTGGCTGTCGTCGGCACCCACGGCCGCCAGGGATTCAGCAAGCTGATGCTCGGATCCGCGGCTGAAAAAATCTACCGCCAGGCACGCTGCCCCGTTCTGACCATTGGCCCGGAGGCCGTCAAGCATTGCCGCCAGCCGTGGGAGCTGAAGCGTGTGCTCTTCCCGACAGATTTCGCTGAGACCTCGCTGCACGCCTTGCCCTATGCCTTATCTCTGGCTGAGGAAAAGCAGGCAACATTGATTTTTCTGCACGCGATCCCGCTGGTTCCACAAGACTATAAGGAATCGGTTGAACTCGGTGTGAGCAAACGGCTGGAGAATCTGATGCCCGCCGAGCCCTGGTGTAATCCAGAGTTTGCCGTCAACTTCGACTTCCCTGCTCCGGCGATCGTCAATATGGCTCGCGAGCACAATGCGGACCTGATCGTGATGGGGGTCGGCCGGCCCGCAGTGGCGGCTCTCAAGGCGCATCAGCCCTGGTCGATTGCCTCGGATGTCGTGGGAACTGCACCTTGCCCCGTGCTGACGGTGCGGCAGTCGTGAGCGAGCAGCATCATTCTTTTTCGACGTATTGCACGATGACGGAAATGCGGCGGTTGGAGGGGTCGAGCGGCTTGTCCGGCTTGCGCAGCATTTGGTCGGCATAGCCGCGCACCTGTGCCACCTGGTTCTCGCGCAAACCGTCGTCCTCCATCAAACGCCGGGCCGCATTCGCCCGGTCCGCAGAAAGCTCCCAATTGCTATATTCGTTTTTCCCGGGATACGGTTTCGAATCGGTGTGACCTTCGATGGAAATGCGGTTGGGAAGTTTGCCCAGTTCCTGGGCGAGCAGGGACAGCAGTTGTTTCCCGGTCTGACTGGGTTGCGCGCGGCCCGACTCGAAAAATGTTCCAGTTGCAGTTTCCAGCAACTCGATACGCAGGCCCTCCGCGGTCACGGTCATCTCAATCTGATTCTTTAGGCTCTCAAAGTTGTTCATCTCATGCAGACGTGCTTCCAGCGCCAACTTCAGCTTGGGCATATCGTCTTTCGAGATCAGGATGTTCTGACCGCTTCCGTTGACATCGTTCCCAATGTTTTTCGTCTTGCCGGTGGGATCGCGGAAATATCCGCCGACTGCCTCCTGGACTTTCTTGCTGCTGCTGAGCAGCCAAAGCACGATGAACAACGCCATCATCGCAGTCACGAAGTCGGCATAAGCGACTTTCCAGGCGCCGCCGTGGTGGCCGGCGTGACCCACGACTTTCTTGATGATGATGGGAGGACGGTCGGCCATGGCTAACCTCCTGCCGCCGCGGCCGCAGCCGCAGGCGGCGCGTCGGAGCCGCCCTTGCGGCACATGGCTTCGACCTCCTGAAACGAAGGGCGCACGTGCCCCGGAATCGCCCGCCGGGCAAATTCCACGGCCATGATCGGGGCCGTGCCTTTGAGAAAAGAAACCATGATGACGCGCAGCACGTGCAGGTAAGCCCGCTCATCGTCGACAATTTTTCCCATGTTCGCGGCTATCGGCCCAACCAGTCCGTAACAAAGTAGAATGCCAAGAAACGTTCCCACCAGCGCGGCGGCGACTTTGTGGCCGATTTCTTCCGGCGGCCCGCCCAGCGCTCCCATCGTGATCACGACTCCAAGCACCGCCGCTACAATGCCCAGGCCGGGCAGAGAATCCGCCGCGGTGCTCAGCGACGTAATGGGTTCGGTGGCGTTGTGATGATGGACTTCCATGTCGAGATCGAGCAATTGATCGAGATCGAAGGCCTCGACCCCGCTGATGGCCATCCGCATGGTGTCGCAAAAGAAGTCGCGGATGTGATGGTCTTTTACGAACTCCGGATACTTGGAGAACACCGGGCTCTTGTCCGGCTCTTCGACATCGGTTTCCAGCGCCATCAGACCTTCGCGCCGCGCCTTGTTCAGCAGGTCGTAAACCATCTTGAGGGTGTCGAGATAACGCTGCTTAGTGAACTTCGAACCGCCGAAGACGCCGCCGACCCCGCCGGCAATCTGTTTCAGGATGTGCAGAGGATTGGCAATCAGAATGGTGCCCGAGGCTGCGCCGCCGATGATCAGCAACTCAGCCGGCTGCAGCAGCACCCGCAGGTTCCCATGCTCCATGAGATATCCGCCGGCCACGCAACCGAACACCACCACGATCCCAATGATTGCAAACATAAACCCTAGCTCTCAGTCCCCGCGCCTCTGGCCTTGAGCGGCGGAACGATAGCGTCGCCGGCGTGTTGCTCCAGCGAACGCTCCGCACGCTCGACCAGCGTCGCCACGCTGTCTTCCGCTTGCACCGTCGCATAACCCAGGGTCGCTTTTAAGGAAAGCACCTCGCCCCACCAGCGAATGCTGGCGCTGTAAACCAGCGGGCGCACCCGGTAAAACACTTTTTCTACGCCGCTGCGGCCGCAGTTGGTCAGCACCGCGATGAATTCGTCCTCCCCCCAGCGGCCGACAAAATCGCTGGGGCGGAAGCTGTTGCTCAGGTTCTGGGCGATGACTTGCAGAATGTAGTCGCCGGCCTCGTGGCCGTAAGCCGCGCGAAAATGCTCCAACTGCTCCGCCCGCACGCAAATGATGCCGAAGGGGATCTGATACTCGCCAAAACCGGCCAGGTTCTCCCGTAGCTGGAATTGCGTGAACCCAGGATTGGCCAGCCCGGTGATGACGTTCGGCGCAGCCGACCGGCGCGCTGCGGCGGTCGGTTTCCCGCCGCGAACTGGAATTGTGGGTATCGAAACTGGCCGCGACTGCCACGATCGACCCGTGAGTATCGCGGATGGCCACAAAGCGCATCAGCACCGGAACGGAATGTCCCTGCCGGTGCTGCAGCACAATCCCCGACTCGATCGATCTTCCCTCATGCAAGGTACGGGCAAAGGGGCAATCCTCGCTGCACTGCGGCGGCGAATCATTATCCAAGCGGGCCAGCAGATATTCGTGGTGGCGCCCGATGACTTCATGCTGGCGGTGTCCGACGATCCGTTCCGCTCCCTGGTTCCAAATCAGGATTTTCCCGTTGCGGTCGATCACACACACCCCGGTCGGCAAACAATCGACCACCGTGCGGGAAATTTCCGGATCCTGAAAGTCGTCCATGGGCCAGCTCAAATACCTGCTGGCTTATTCATCGGCGGGAAAGAAACGAGCTTCAGGGCTGGGATGTGGGAAAGGGGGGAAAGTCAGGGGAACTCTTTTGCGCCCTCCGAGGCACTAATTTCGTCCACGCTTCCCGCTAGGGCGAACGAAAAAACAAACCAAAACCGCAGAGGGACGCAACCGACGCAGAGGAAGCACCGGTAGTCAGAAAAAACTCTTCCGCGTACTCGGCGTCCTCTGCGGTATTAATTTCGTCTAAAATTAGGGCCCCACTCCGCCAGTGTGGCAATCGCTGCAATTTACTTGCGTCAGGTCGCCGATATCCACCGGGTGCTGGAACTTGGCCGCTTCCATGTTGATCGCCCGGGCATCGCCCTGCTGCTGGCTGAGCACGGTGTGACAAGTGTCGCAATCCTTGGGCACGATTTTGCCCTCCGGACTGACGTGCTGGCCGTCGTGGCAGCGGAAACAGCCGCTGTAATAAAAATGTCCAATGTTATTGGGATGAGTCTGCCAGTTCAGCTTCATCTCGGGGAACGTCGTGCGCTGATAAATCTTCTGCACTTCATCGATGGCGTTGCGGATCTCAAGCTGCCGGGTCTGGGCGATCTCGGGATATTTGCTCTCATAAAAATCGTGCAGGCCCTTGGCAATCGCCTGCGTGGCCTCGCCGGTGGTTTTGTAATCGGCGGTCAAGACCGTGACCGCCTGCTGCTTGACGAACGGCAAGGTCAGGTCGATGCGCCGGGCGAGCAACGACTGATCGACCGCCTGGTCCGGCGGAACGTAGATGTGGGTCGGGCGGTTGTGGCAATCCACGCAGTCCATGCGCCGTTTGGGAGCGGCTGCTATTTGTTCCCGGGTGAGTTTTGAGTCCTTGGCGTAATACTCGGTCACGCGGCCCTGTAAATCCTGCACGTGGATGTAGGCGATAGTCTGGCGCTGGTCGTCGGTGGCCACGTAATCGATGCGATTGCTGATGTTCATGTGCCAGTGAATGCCTTCGGGCGCGCCGGTCGCCGGATCGCCGCCGCCGGTGCGAATCAGCAGCCGGACTTCGCGCGGCGTGTTTTTCTCATCGCTGGCGTAGTGGGTGAAGACTTTCATCTGCGCGCCCCAGAATTTCTTCGGCCAGTGACACGCTTCGCAGGTTTCTTGGGCCGGGCGCAGGTCATGCACGGGCGTCGGGATCGGGCGCGGATAAGTATTAAACGCGGTGGCAAATACCTGCCGCGCCCCCGACAATTTCGATTTCACATACCAGGTCGCTCCGGCGCCTACGTGGCATTCGACGCAGGCCACGCGCGCATGGGGAGAAAGTTGATACGCGGTGAACTCGGGATTCATTACCGAGTGGCAGAGCTGTCCGCAGAACTGGACCGAATCGGTGTATTCGTAAGCGCGGTAACTTCCCACCACGCTCAGCAGCATAAAGGCGATGATAAAACTGAATAGAAAAGCGAACGCGCCGCGCTGGCTGGGATCGTTGAAGTTGATCTGCAAATAACGGACTTCTTCGCCGGCGCGTTGCGCGCGGCGGCGGCGACGGTCATACCAGATCCCAGCGCCAATTCCGATTAGTCCCAGAATCAGGAACGCCGGTCCGACCATATAAGCCAGGATGCCGATGTAGGGCGCAGGCTTCTGCGAGGTGAGATCGATGATAAACAGGAAAACGATGTTGGTCAGGCTGACCAGCGCCAAGGCCACGCCGGCCAGGCTGATCGGATTGGACACTAAACGCCACAGCCGGGCTTTGAGGGTCGCTTCACCCGATTGCGATTTCGAATCGTCCGCGCTCATGCTGCCTCCTGCAAACGAAGGCCATTCCTCGTCTGCGATCCAACTCTGTTACGAATGTTGACTGAAGGACGATTGTCCTCCATGCGGTGCCGAAATCCAAGCCTTTATCCGCTCAGGCATGCGGCTTGACCGGGGATTCTTTCGGCTCGTGTCCGTTGTTTGAAGTTCCCGCCGCAACGATTGCAGGCGCAACTTCCGCTTCGTGCCCGTTATTCGCCGGCCCTGCCGCATCCTCTGCCGGCTTTTCTGCGAGTGCCGCCTGCAGCAGCGTTTCACCATCAAGTCCGTGCTCTTCGCGATAGTGCTCGACCGACATTTTTCCGTCCCACCACGACCAATTCATGGGATAAATATCGGGATCGAAGAAGACCTGGTAGAAGTGCCAGACGACAATAGCGAGCGTCGCCAGAATCGCTTCGTATAAATGGATCGCAGTAGCCACGTCCAGCCACCAGCGCGGCAGCAAATCGCCGAAGAAAACCCGCGCCCACAACATGGTTCCCGTGCTGGCCATTACGATCACGCCCCACACCAGCGCCCAATATTCGGCTTTTTCCGCGTAGTTGAACCGGGCAAATTCCGGTTTGTCGGGACGGCGTCCGCTATAGTGCGTCATCGCGTGCACCGCGTCGGTCGCATCCTTCGGCACCGGCATCAGGTCCTTGAACAAACGCCGGCCTTCGCGGTTGAAGGCGATATAGAACAGGTGATAAAGACCGCTGCCAATCAGCACTACTGCGGCCACGCGATGTGTAATGCCCCGCACTTTTTCGCCCATGCCCAGCAGCGACGCAAACCACGAGTCGGGAAACTTCAAAGCGAACCCGGTCAGCACCAGCACAATGAAGCTTGCAAGGAGCAGGAAATGCTGGATGCGCTGGCCCCGGTTCATGCGGACAATCGTATGCCGCTCAGCCTGACGGCGCGCCATCGCCTTTTTGCGCCAGATCAGGAAGTTGTGCAAGATCATGCCGCCGATCACCACCGCGATCATGCCCAGATAAAACTTGCGGATCCAGCGCACCGCGCGGCTGCCGACATCGGCCGACAAGGGTGCATCCACGTGCACCCGCGCGGCCACAAATTTTTCATTCACTCCGGGATGGCATTGCCCGCAGGTCTTGACCAAATTGGCGGGGCTGATGGTCGATCGCGGATCGCTCGAAGGAAGAATATTGTGCACGCCGTGACAGCTGGCGCAGTTCGCCACTACTTGCGATCCAAGTTTTGAAGCCAGTCCATGATAGCTTGCCAGATAAGTAGTCGCGCGGCGTCCCTCAATGTCGAACTCCTGCGACAGGCGCACGCCTTCATGACAACGCGCGCAGGTGACCAGCGCGACGTTCTGCGACGAGACCGACGAATTCGGATCTAAATGCGACTTGATCGAGTGAATGCCGTGACAGTCGGTGCAGACCGGCGCCTCCGAGTTTCCCCGCGCGATCGCCTGCCCGTGAATGCTCTCGGTGAACTGCTGCGCTTCGTTGCTGTGACACTTGGCGCAAGTGAGCGGAACATTGAATTTGAAAATCGACGACTTGGGATCGCTGGCCGAGAGAATCTCATGGCTGCCGTGGCAATCGGTGCAAACCGCGGCTTTTTCCGAACCGGCCGCCACCGCGCGTCCATGCACGCTGCTCTCGTAGGAGATGAATGGCTGCGCGCTATGGCCGCTAGCCTCCATTACGAACTTCTGGCCATGACAGGAGCCGCAAGTCGCAGGAATATTGGCGTGATTGACTCTTGATTTGGGATCGCTGGCCGCGAGCAATTCATGCGGGCTGCCGTGGCAGTCGGCACAAGTTGCGGCCCGGCCATCGCCGTCGCGAATTGCTTTGGCGTGGAAACTTTTTTCGTAAACCGCCTGCTGGTCCGCATGGCAGGTCGCACACTGCACCTTCGCCGGGGCGGTCTCGTGGGGCGCAGTTTTAAGGTCGGTGTGGCAATCGACGCACTGGAACATGCTGCCATGCATCGAGTCTTTGAACTTTTGCGGATCGACGAACAAGCTAATGGTCTTGCCGTTGACCTCGTGGGTTAGACTCGAATCTCCGTGGCAGGCCAGGCAATCGTCGTTGGTGGGTTTAGGGGAAGTTTTTGGCTTTGAGGCGGCCACGGCGAAGAGCGTAAAAAAGAAAAATAGTATGAGTGCGAGACTTCTGCTTCGCCGGGCCGATTTCGCGGAGATAGTCTCTGACAGCATCTTTCAGCCATCCTCCTGCAGCAATTCCATTGTTCGTGGAGTGGGCGGGCACGCACAATGAGTGACCTCACAAGAACTTGTGATGTACGTCACAATGGGGTATTGGGAAGCGCCTAACTATGTGGAGGGGCCTAAACCGGTCGCGAAGCAGCCACGCCGAACCTGCTTCTTATACCGCCCTGATTGGCCCTGGGTACCGCGCCACCAGGGAATCGACGGTCAGCAAGGTAATGCCCTCGACCGTCGCCTGTGCCACCAGTATTCTGTCGAAAGGGTCCTTATGAAACGGCGGCAAACTCTCGGTGGCCACGACGTGATCGCTGCTGATCGGCAACTCGCCGTATCCGTTGTCCAACAGCCCGCGTCGCAGCAACCGCGCATCAACTCTAAAATCTTCCCGCCCCAATCCGCGCTTAATTGCCACTTCCCACAAGCTCGCCGCACTGAAGAGAAGCTCGTTGTCCGTATTGTCGATCAGCTTTCGAGCTTGTTTTGAGAGCCGTTCAGGTTCACCGGCAGCCCATAGAAGAAGATGGGTATCCAGCAAGAATTTCATGCCCCGCCGCCACCAAAGATTCGCTCAATCTCCTCCCTGCCCATTTCGTCAAAGTCCTCCGGGACCGAGATCTGTCCGGCCATGAAACCGAGCCGCCGTACTTGGGCACCGACGGGAGCGCTAAGGGCAGTAACCTTGACGACCGGTTTCCCAGCTTTGGCGATAATGAATGGCTCGCCCTTCGAAGCCTCTTCGACAAGCTTCGAAAGCTGTGTTTTAGCCTCGTGGATGTTGACTGTTTTCATAGCGCTATATAAGACTTAGTTCAATTAGTTTAGTCTATCACAACTGCGCCCAAATTACGAATCGGCGGGCTTGTGCGGCGCGGGCCCGCGCCCGCGATGCATCGCATCTTTTCAACTGCATAGAATTTCTCTCCGCCGCCGCTGTTGAACCCTCGCCATTCCGACAGACTTTAGTCCGGAGGAATCTGCTTTTCTATCCGCTGGGAAGGGGCCGGGGTGGCCATCTCGCCTTCCTGGACGCTAACAACTAACATTCAATGGGGGTGCCCCATTTCTCGCGTTCTGTGCGAGAAGTGGGACCATCCACGATCACAAGCGGCTGACCCCATCGTGGACAGATTCATTCTTCGAGCGGAATCCCACGTTTGCCAAAGGAAGGCACCCCATGGTTGAAGATGATTGCTCCTCTTGAGCGTTACACTTCCCATCACAGGTGTGGGCCACGGGCCCGGTGCCGCGCATTATTCAACGCAGGGAAATTCTTAGTACGGGTGAGACCCGTCGACAAGATTATCGACAGAACCCTCAGTTCACGTGCGCGGCGTGCCGCCTGCGGGTGCGGCCCAGTCCAACCGAACGCACTCGCTGGTAGGCAAAGTGCAGGTCCTCGCTCAGCAGGCTCACCACTTCCAGACAGGCCTCGCTGTGCTGGCGCAGGAAATCGAGCAAGTCTTTTCGCCGGATGACCGCGACTTCCGCATCGTCCAGCAATTGCGCCGTGACTTGGTGCGGGCGACCGGCCAGAGCTGCGCTCAGTCCAAGGAACTCCCCTGGTGCCGCAATGTGCAGCGTCAACTGGCTACCGGACTCCGAACCTACAGAAAGCCGGGCACGGCCCTGGCAAAGGATGAAGACCTTCTCCGCCGACTGGCCCTGTTCAAACAACTTGGTTCCCCGGGAATAGAACGCCCTCGACTTAAGCGAGTCGAAGTCGTGCAAAGTATCGGGGGACAAGTCGCAGAAGAGACTCTCTGGGCGTCTTTCGCACTCTAGGCAACTCCGCTCAATCTGGCTCTCCATACTCCCTAAATAGCCCCAGGCGCGTGGGAAAACAGTGATTGCAGTCACCCAAAGGCGTGACCGCGGCACAATTAAAACGCCTTAATTAGTGGCGGCCATAGTGCGTAAAGCGGTCTTGTTGCGGATCACCAGGGTTGAGCCTTTTGCCTGAATCACTTGCTTGCGTTTCAAATCGGCAAACAGACGCGTCACCGTCTCCCGCGAGGTGCCAATCATCTGCGCGATTTCTTCATGCGTAAGCGCGAGCTTCAAACGCGGTTCCGGCTTGGCCGATTCGCCGTTCTTCGAACTCCACTCGAGCAACAGCTTAGCCAGCTTTTCTCCCGCAGAATGCGAAAGTCCGAGCGAACGGACTTCATGGCATGCATTGTTGTACTTCTCGCTTAATTGCTCCGCGACTTTGAAGCAGGCGTCGACGTGCTCTTTGAGGAAGCGCACAAAATCATCGCGCTTCACAAAATTCACCTGGCAGGGATCGATGGTCTCCGCCGTCAACTCGTACGGCTTGCCGGAGACGGTGGCGCTCAAGCCCAGCACCTCGCCCGGCTCGGCGATCTTGACGATCAGAGTTTTGCCGTCGGTGGCGCAAATCGACAGCTTCACCCTGCCTTTGCAGAGAACGAAGAGTCCGCGCGGCGATTGTCCTTCCACGAAAAGAACTGCGCCCTTGGGATACGCGGTCGCGTACTTGATGCTTTCAAAGGCCTGCAGGGCCGGTGCCGGCAAATCGCAAAACAGCCGCTGCTGCCCTGGCTTTACAGGTCAGGCAGCTTTCGATCAGTGCCCAATCCGTATGGTGAAAGCATGAACCACCTCTGGCGACGCGTATTTACTGAACCGCTCCCCGCGCTGTGATTGCCAAGCGCCTGTGATGTGCGTCACGAGACCCAGTGTGTGCTCCTCCCCGAACCCTTAGCTGTGACTCGTACCACGTCGTTTTGTGACTCGCATCACAAGGCCCTGTAAGCTTGCGAAGACAGTGGCTTTGCTGGCGATTTCAGGGCATACTAGGGGCAAAGAAAGCGGCTTTCTCCCCTATGAGCAGCTTCAGCAAGTGGATGCAACTGATACGCGAATCCGGCACGCCCACCGTGCCGGAGATCGAACAGCGCCGCCGCTTGCAACTCGCACTGGCGGTTCTAGTGATCGCCTTGCTCGTCGTTGTAGTGCGGGATGTCCGCGAAATGGAGCCTCCGACTGCGGTCAATCCCGAGCCGGTGACGATGGCCGAGTCAGCGAATCCGCCGCCAGTTACTGCTTCCGCGCCAGCGAATCCGGAACCCGCGACAACGCCTGCCGCTTCGATACCTGCGCCAGCCGCGCCTCCACACACAAGAAACCACTCCAAGTCGAAAGCTGCGAGACTCGAACGTCCGCCAGTAGGTTCGCCGGTGACCCTGTCGGCCAACGCTGCGCCTGGCGCTCCGAGCATTGTTGCCACCGATCGCGCCGTGCTTCCGCCGTTGCAGGTTGAAGTGGTCGCCGGAGGACAGCGCAAACCGCTCGCGCCCGCGACCAACTCGGTGAATGTCGATATGCAGTCGGGCGTTCCGGCTGAGACCGGCCAACCCGCCCCAGCTCCACCGAACACCAGCAGTGCAACTCCGCCGGCAACTACGCCGCAGGTCAGCCTCTCGGCGGATGTCGCTGCTCACGTCGAGCATTCGGTCGCGCCGAATTATCCTCTGCTCGCCAAACAAATGAAGGTGCAGGGCGCAGTAGTGTTGCAGGCGCTGATCGATAAAGGTGGAAAAATCCAGAGCCTAAGGGTGGTGAGCGGGCCCGCGATCCTCGCCGCCGCCGCGGAAGAAGCCGTGAAGCAGTGGCGCTTCAAACCTTATTACTTGCACGGTCAGGCGGTAGAAACCGAAGCGCGGGTCAGCGTGAATTTCACCATTTCAACGTTCTAACGAGGTGCGACATTGGTTCGCGCAACGGTAGGCCAAGGCATCCGAGTGCATCAGGTTTGTACGGTACTTGTGATTGCAGCACTCACCGTGACGGTGAACGCGCAGCCTCTGGCCACCGGCTCAACTGCCTCCGCTTCGGATACAGGAGCAAACATGGCGTTTTCCCTATCCACTACAAGTTTTCCCGCCGACGGAGAGATCCCAAAGAAATTCACCTGCGACGCCGCCGACACTTCTCCGCAGCTCAGTTGGACGGACGCGCCCGCAGGCACCCAGAGTTTCGCGCTGATCTCCGACGACCCCGACGCCCCCGTCGGCACATGGGTGCACTGGGTGCTGTTCGACTTGCCGCCGCAAACGCAAGAACTGCCCGAGGGTGTCGCGAAAGTCGATGAACTGCCCACCGGCGGCCGCCAGGGCCGCAACGATTTCCGTAAAATCGGCTACAGCGGGCCTTGTCCGCCGCCCGGTAAACCGCACCGCTACTTCTTCAAACTCTATGCCCTGGACAAAGTTCTTGGTCTAAAGCCCGACGTCAGCAAGCAGGAAGTCGAACAGGCGATGCAGGGCCACATTCTGGGAAAAGCGGAGATTATGGGAAAGTACGGGCGGTAGCGGGCTTCCTGAGCAACAGTGGAGCGAATTTGCCCAAAAAAATTAACAGGCGTCCCGACTCTTTCGAGTCACTGGACGCCCGGGCAGCCCTCCCCCAGAACTGCTCACTTACGAATGTACGGGGGTAGCCCCAATCTGGGAATGGCCCGACAGTGCCAAGCACCCCTACGAAAGTGCCATAAGCCATAAGCCAACCTGCTGTTTTCACAGGACTTCTCCGCCCTCGCCATTGTGATCCCGATCACAATTTCTCGTGACTCCTGTCACGGCCCCTTGTTTATAGGTTCTCTATCGTCTCTTCAGTGGGGTGAAGGTCATTCCCAAGGCTTCTGCAGGCAAGGAGAGCGCCCATGGCAACCGGCAATGGCAGCGGACATTCGGCAGGGGAAAACAAACTGGGGGAGAACAAGCCAAGACTGGTTTTCTGGGAGGTCACCAAAGGCTGTAATTTGCGCTGCATCCATTGCCGCGCCAGCGCCACCGAGCTGAGTTCCCCGAACGATCTTTCGACCCAGTCCGCATTGGGAATTATCGATCAGATCGCCGAGGCCTATAACCCGATCCTCGTTCTCAGCGGCGGCGAACCGCTGTTCCGCTCCGACATTTTTCAGTTAGCGAGCTATGCCACCGAGAAAGGCTTGCGCGTTGCGCTGGCCACCAATGGCACGCAGGTCACCCGCGAAGTCGCGCGCATGATCGTGGATTCCGGGGTGAAGCGAGTTTCCATCAGCCTCGACGGCGCCGATGCCGTCACCCACGACGCCTTCCGCGGAATTCCCGGAGCGTTCGATGCCGCGGTCCAGGGATTGCGCAATCTGCAGCGGCTTGGCATGTCGGTGCAGATCAATACTACAATCGCCCGCCACAACGCCAGCCAGCTTCCCGATGTTCTGCAACTTGCCAAGTCGCTGGGCGCCGATGCGCTGCACACTTTCCTGCTGGTGCCGGTAGGATGCGGCGTCGATATCGCCGCCGAACAAATGGTAGCTCCGGAAGAGTATGAAAAGATGCTGAACTGGTTTTACGATCGCTCGCTCGAAGGCGGAATCGAATTGAAAGCCACCTGCGCGCCACACTATTTCAGAGTAGTGCGGCAGCGTCGTGCAGCAGAGGGCCGTTCCGCGCAAGCCCATGCTGCTACAGCGCACGCCGCGCCGGACCATTCTTCGATTCAGCCGACGGAAACTCTCATGCCCGGCGGAACGGGGATTTCGTTACGGCCGATGGGACAACCGATTGGCCACCACACCGGACACCCGGGCGGCCATCCCTCCGACATGAATGCCATGACCAAGGGATGCCTTGCCGGAACCGGCGTCTGCTTCATCTCGCACGAAGGCGAAGTGTTCCCCTGCGGCTATCTTCCCGTCATCGCCGGCGATCTGCGCAAGCAGAGGTTTGTCGACATCTGGCGCGATGCGGAAGTCTTCAACGCCCTGCGCGATACTGGCAACCTGAAAGGCAAGTGCGGCTGCTGCGAATTTCGCAACGTCTGCTTGGGATGCCGCGCCCGCGCCTTCGCCGCCACCGGCAATTATCTTGATGAAGAGCCGTTCTGTGTTTATGAGCCAAAAATGAAGACGCTGGACAGGAAGGATGAACTCGTCGGCATCAAATAATCGACGGCGCGTTCGCTCGTTTATCTCAACACATAGAACGACGGAATCGTGGAGAACGTTCCGTCCGGCAGCGTGACACTGATCTTGCCGGTGGTCGCGCCCGAGGGCACGTGAGTGACAATCAGTGACGGCGAACGCACGCTGAACTGCGCCGGCGTACCGTTGAAAGTCACGGCACTGGCTCCGGTCAAGTTAGTTCCGAGAATTCCTACTTCTGCTCCGACCTTGCCGGCTCCTGGCACACTTTTCACGAACGGTTCGAGCCCGGCCTCGAGACTGAAGACAGTGCCACAGCCTCTTTTACAGCTTGGACTGCTGCCGCCACCACTGGTTGCTCCGTAGAACGTTCCGCTGGTCGCCTGTAGCAGGCCGTTCGGACCACTTCCATCGGGGCAATCGGGGGTGAGCTTCCGAAGAGGGTGGGAACAAAACTCATAAAGCGAGGTCAGGGCGCCGTCCAGAGTAATCTCGAAAATGGTCCCGCAGCCCTCGCCTTCGCTTCCACTGCACGTCAAAATACCTCCTGCAATGGTTGTTCCGTAAAGATTGCCGTCCGTCGCCTCCACCAACGCCGCTTCGGGAAGATAGCCGTCGGTGAAATCGAAGCTGTGCAGAGTGGTCAGGGTTCCGTCCAGGGTCATCTTGAAAATCGTGCCGGCACCGATACTCCCGCCGATCGCAGTGGTTCCATAGAGATTTCCGTCAGTAGCCTCGATTAGCCCACCGACCGCATATCCATCGCCGTCACCGAAATTCTGCAAGGTGGTGAATTTGCCGGTTGGCGTCATCTCAAAGGCAGTGCCAAACTGGTATTGCCCACCTGCTGAAGCAACTCCATAGAAGTTTCCATTGCTGGCTTGAACCAGGGCCGACGACGGGCTCGCACCGTCAATGCCATTGAAGCTGTGCAGGGTAGTGAGTTCGCCGCCGGGCGTCATTCGGAAAACCGTTCCGTTCCCGACTAATCCAAAGTACGTGGTTCCATAAAAGTTGCCATCGATACCCTGAATCAAAGGAGCGTAAGGATTCGAGCCGTCGCTGCAATTGGCTTGAGAACAAAAGTTGTAAAGCGTAGTCAGCTCGCCGGCAGCAGTGATTTTGAAAACCGTGCCAAGTTGGTGGGCTCCGCCTGCGGCTGTCGTCCCGTAGAAATTTCCGTCCGTAGCAAGCACAAGCCCAGCCTCCGGCGAACTGCCATCTGCACACTTTACCTGTAAACAAAAGCTGTACAGAGTGGTCAGCGTACCCGCCGGCGTTATCTTAAAAACTGTACCGCTGTAGTTTGAGCCACCGGCCTCAGTGGTCCCGTAGTAGTTCCCGTCGAGACCTTGCACGAGAGACATGTAGGCGGGGCCGGATCCGTTCGCGCCATCGAAGTTGGCCAGCGTGGTGAGGGTTTGCCCCGCGGCGATTGTTCCGGTGACGATGCAAAGAGGAACGACCATCCAGCACATTTTTCGGCACATTAATCTGACCATAGGAATCTCCGTAATAGGGGTCACTCGCACCAATCGAAACGGGGCCTTGCGCAAGACATACGCTCGCCGAGCAGCACAAGTCTCCGTCTACCGTGCGCGACAGTCAATCGAGCAAATAGGGCCATGCCGCGCGGGCTTCGACACCACCGGCGATTATCCCGAACACCAGCCGCTTAGTGCTACACTACCCTCACCGGTATGCCTGAAAACGGCCGTTCCCGCACTCTGCTCTGGATCACCATCGGCGGAGGCGCGTTCTTCCTCTTCGTTCTCGCCGTGTTTACTCTGGTTTATCTCACGCTTCATGCTGGAGGCGAGCAGTCGTCGCTAACCAGTTTCGGCGACAAGATTGGCGTGGTTGACCTCGAAGGCGTGATTCTCGATCCCAACACCGTGGTTCCGCAGCTCAAGAAGTTCGGCGACGACGATTCCATCAAGGCCATTATCTTGCGGGTGAATTCGCCCGGGGGCGGGGTTGCGGCGTCGGAAGAAATCTACCGCGCGGTGAAGCGGCTGCGTGATGAGAAAAAGAAGCGGGTGGTAGCCTCGATTTCAACCGTCGGCGCCAGTGGCGCGTATTACGTTTCCGCTGGAACGAACAAGATTTTTGCCGACAACGGCAGCATCGTCGGCTCGATTGGCGTGATTGCGGAATGGACGAATTATGGCGACCTCATGCGCTGGGCCAAGCTCAAGCCCGAGGTACTGAAGGTAGGGGAGTTTAAAGACACCGGCGATCCTACGCGTGATATGACACCGGCCGAGCGAGCCTATATGCAGTCGCTGATCGATAACATGTATGGACAATTTGTAGAGGCCGTGGCCGATGGCCGCCACGCCAAGCAGGAAGATATTAAGTCGATTGCCGATGGGCGGGTTTGGACTGGCAAAGAAGCGCTTTCCATGCACCTGATCGATCAGATTGGCGACTTTCAGGCCGCGGTCGACGATACCGCCAAAGCGGTGGGGATCAAAGGCGAACCGACGCTGGTAAGGCCGGAGAAGAACCGGCAAACTTTGCTTGATCTGCTGTTTGGCGACGTTTCCCAGTGGCTGCCGACGCGCGAAAAAATGCTCGAGAACCAAGTCGGGTTTTATTACCTATGGAAGTGACTCCTGCGAGCCAGTGGTACAATTGTCACTTGCATACAACCCCTGAGATTTGAGAAGGTTATGAATACCCTGTGGCCGGGAGTGTTCCTTTCTGGGCCACTGCATTGATTTCAGCGACGGAGCGGACAAGGTATGACAAAAGCGGACCTGATCGACGAAGTTTCGCGGCTGGCGGAGTTGACGCGCAAGGACAGTGAAGTCATCGTCGAGACCATTTTTGATAGCGTTGTGCGTTCGCTGCGCGTCGGCGACAAGATTGAGATCCGCGGCTTTGGCAGCTTCCGCACCCGCCAGCGCAAACCCCGCGTCGGCCGCAATCCCAAAACGGGCGAGCGCGTGGAAGTCCCGGCCAAGAAAATCCCGTTCTTCAAGCCCAGCAAAGAATTAAAAGACCTGGTCAACACCGGCTCGGGTGAACACGCGGCTGCTCCGGCCACGTCGGCGACACCGCCGCAAGCCTAGAAAGAAGACACACGATCAAACCGGCCCCAGTACCGGCCTCTGTGCCCTCTGTGGTTAAATCCAAATGCTTCTGTGTTTAAATCGAACTAATGTTCGCCCGCAAAATTCGCGTGGAGTACGAAGAAAACGGCACTCGCCTTCCCTGCCCGCTCAAGTGGCTGGATAGCTTTTCCATGCGCAACTTCACCAATGCCAGCGTCTTTGACGACACCTTGCCCGTGGCCGACGGAATGATGGAAATCGGCGCCCACGTCCCGATCGGCGAACTGAAAGATGCGATGGAAGACTGGTTCCGGCGCAAAAGCTATCTACCCAAGCAAGCCTCGCTGGTTGTGGTCGAAGGCTAGACTGCAGGCTTCATCCGGTAATTACTGTATTCACGGAAGCGGAGCCTTAAGCCGAAAGTAACGATTCATTACAGGATCTTAATTCGAGCTTCAGAACTTTCGAGGTAACCTGGGGTTTGTACAAACATCAAACGATATAGTGATGGAACCCCGAGTCTTACACTTCGGCGAAGAGAATCAAGCAAGCGCGGCCTATCGGGTTCGCGTCGCGCGATTGCGTTATCCGACTGGCGATTCGCGCCGCGAGCGAACCTTCTGGGGCCGCTGCCTGGGGATTTTCACCATGGTCGTGGTCAGCGTCGGCGGCTGGGCTGCAATCATTGAGCTGGTGCGCTGGCTGCGGTAAGACACATCAATAAATCCCCTATCATCCCAGCGAAGTTCCCGTTTGCGCGTCGAAGTCCGGAGCGCGTCCCACCTTCAGTCCAAATTCATGTCATCTTTGGCGATCAACGATCATAATGCAGCAGCGAGTGCACTTCGAACGGCTTGAGTTTCTCCCGGCCTTTCAGGAAATCGAGTTCCACAACAAAGCCCAACCCAGCAATCTCCGCGCCGAGAGACGTAGCCAGCTTTGCTGTCGCCTCGGCGGGTCCCTCCGGTGGCGAGCAGATCGTCCACAATAATGACTCGCTGCCCGGCCTGGATGGCGTCGTTGTGAACTTCAAGCGTGTTAGTGCCGTACTCGAGCGCGTAGTCGTACCTGGTGGTCGCGGCGGGCAGCTTGCCCGGCTTGCGCACCGGCACAAACCCGGCATTCAGACGATACGCGAGCGCCGGCGCGAAGATGAATCCGCGGGCCTCCATGCCTAGCACCAGGTCGACCTTCTTCGCGATATAGTGCTCGGCCAAGGCATCAATCAAGGTTGCGAGACCGGTGCGATCTTTCAGCAGGGTGGTAATGTCGTAAAAAAGAATTCCTTTTTTCGGGAAATCCGGGACTTCACGGATCAGCTTTTTCAGGTGCTCGCAATTAGTTTCTTTGATAGCGCGAGCGGTGTGGGTCTGCATTTACCAGGCTCCTTCAATGCGAAATGTGTTGAGGCCGGGAATGGCTTTCGCTTCGAGTTCTTCCACGTTATCGACGCGGGCAGTACGCGGGCCTTCCCGCAGACGCGATCGCAATCCCGCGAGTTGCTCTTTCGTGCCCACCGCGAGAACTTCTACGCTGCTATCCGAATTATTGCGCACCCAGCCGGCGATCCCCAGAATATGCGCTTCCCGCTCGACAAACCAGCGGAAGCCGACGCCTTGAACGCGTCCGCGCACTAAGTAGCGGCGCGCCTGGGTCGGATGTGATGCTGTTGCCACCATTCAATCCTCACTAATTGTCACCCTAAGCGAAATCGCTGTTTCGCAAAGCGAAGCAGCAAATCTTCAACAGAGATTCTGTTACATGACGGCGTTGGAAGCAAGTGGCAACCTGCCCCACCACCCCGTTTTTGCTCTCTTGCGCGGGGACGCGTTATCTTATTGCTTATGGAACTCCGTGGATGCGGAACTGCGCTGGTCACTCCATTTCAGCGTGACGGCTCGATTGACGAGCCTGCGCTGCGCAACCTGGTCGCGTGGCAGATCGAATCCGGAATCGATTTTCTGGTTCCCTGCGGCACCACCGGCGAAACGCCGACTCTTTCGCACGACGAATGGCTGCACGTCATCGACGTGACCATTGAAGTCGCAGCGGGTCGTGTGCCCATCGTGGCGGGAGCAACCTCAAACTCCACGCACGATGCGGTGGAGAAGGCGAAAGAGGTAGCTGCCCGACCGGGCGTGAACGCGATTCTTACCGCGTCACCGTATTACAACAAGCCTACACAGGAAGGCCAGTACCGGCATTTTCGCGCGATCGCGGAGGCGGTAGACAAACCGATCATTCTCTACAATGTTCCCGGGCGCACCAGCGCGAACCTCGAACCTGGAACCCTCGCCCGGCTGGCGGAGTTGCCAAACATTGCTGGCGTGAAAGAAGCCAGCGGCAACATGTCGCAGATCGCCGAAGTTTGCAATGCGGTCCCGGAACACTTTCTAGTTTTCTCCGGTGACGATGCAATCACATTGCCGGTGATCTCGCTCGGCGGAGTAGGAATTGTCTCGGTGGCATCGAACGAAATCCCGCATGAGATGGCGGAGATGACGCGCGCGGCGCTCAACAACGATTGGAACACGGCGCGGGCGATCCATCGGAAATATCTGGCGCTGATGCAAGCCAACTTCATCGAGTCGAATCCGCTGCCGGTAAAGGCCGTTCTCGCCATGATGGGCAGGATTGAAGAAGTCTATCGGCTGCCGTTGCTGCCCATGCGCCGCGACACTCGTTCGAAATTGCAGCGAATCGCAGGTGAGGCCGGGGTGATTGACAAGACGGCGGGCGCATCGGCGGAGGCGGTCAACTTTTTTATCTACGAGAACTGGCTCGCTGGGCCGCACAAGATTGTGGTCCACCGTTCCACCTGCGGGCAGTGCAATCACGGCAAGGGACGTCCCAGCGGCCACGACGCGAATCATGCGCGCTGGCACGGTCATTTATTCCTCGCTCTCGGAAGCTCGCGAGACGGCGCAGCAGATGACAGGCGTTCTGATCCGCAGCGAGTGCAAGTGCATTTGAGGGTCGCGGAATTCAGATTTCTACGTTTCGGATTTCTCCAAATGACAGTCTAACCACCAAGGACACGAAGGAGCACGAAGAAAATCTGGAGGTCCAGCCCTTCGTGTACCTTCGTGCCCTTTGTGGTTTAGTGAAGTTTCAGACAACCCCGGCTTCTGAAAACCGTGCAATCGAAGATCTGCAATCTGAAATGGGTTCTTCTATACTTTCCCTCTCATGGATTCCCTTAAAACTGCGGTCGAGCGCCTTGCGTCTCTTGGCGAGGTAGAACACAAGCCGGGGGCACGCGAAGTTTTTCTCGATTTTCGAGAGCAATTGACGCTGGGCAAAGTCCGCGCTGCGGAGAAAGTCAGCGGACGCTGGCAGGTGAATGCGTGGGTGAAACAAGGCATTCTACTGGGATTCCGCCTGGGGGAACTCACGGCGATGGGCCAGGAGAGCGGACTCTCGTTCGTCGACAAAGATACGTTTCCCAGCCGGCGCTTCACGGTTGAAGATCGCGTGCGCGTAGTACCGGGAGGATCTTCGGTCCGTCTCGGCTCCTACGTTGCGCCGGGAGTAATTTGCATGCCGCCCATGTTCATCAACGTTGGCGCCTATGTGGACGAAGGCACGATGGTGGATTCTCACGCGCTGGTAGGATCGTGCGCGCAGGTTGGCAAGCGGGTGCATGTGAGCGCGGCCGCACAAGTTGGCGGAGTGCTGGAGCCGATCAACGCCGCGCCCGTCATCGTTGAAGATGATGTTCTGATCGGCGGAAACTGCGGCGTTTACGAAGGCACGCTGGTGCGGGCGGGCGCAGTGCTGGGAGCGGGAACGATTTTAACCCGCTCGACTCCGCTTTACGATCTGGTGCGCGGCCAGGTTTATCGCGCCGGCAAAGATGCTCCGCTCGAGGTGCCAGAAAACGCCGTGGTTGTGCCCGGATCGAGAGCAGTCAAGAAGGGTCAGGCCGCGGAATGGAACTTGTCGCTCTATACTCCGGTGATCGTAAAGTACCGCGACGATAAGACGGAGAGTGGGATTGAACTGGAAGATTGGTTGCGGTAAACTCGGTTGCGCCCGGGAAAGACACGGGAATCGGAATCAATCCCACTGACTCCGGTTTTGCCGTTCAAGAAACGGGCAACGACGGAGGCCTTTATGAAATCAATTCTGTTCTTGGCCGCGCTGATGGCACTTCTACCCTTGTCCGCAATGGCTCAGAATGCTGCGAGCCCGCCCCTTGTGATTGGCCACTCCGGGGACGCGTCGGCGAAAGTTGACGACTTTGGCTGGGGCCATTCCTCCGCCCGCACCCAATATCTTGTTCTATGGCGGCGACATTAATACTGACGATCCCAATGAAGACGGCTTCGCGAACGGCAACACTTTGCTGGTAGCAAATAATCCGACCTACGGGGCGGTGCGAGTGCCGAAGACCGGGCATTTTGTGATTAGAGGGATTTTCTTCAACCAGATCGCGACGGGGACCGGGGGAGAGGTTTTCGATCCAGCCACGGCAACTTACGACATTCGCATTAATGTTCCCAACGGATATGGTGGAACGTCGGTGGCCAGCGGCAGCGGCCCGCAGACGGCGGAGCTAACCGGCCGCATGCCGTTTGGCTATCCTGAATACACGACCTCAGTTGCCCTGACCACCCCCTTTACCGCGGTGAACGGAGAAACGTATTGGGTCAACGAGTCGCCACAATGCACTGACAGTGGAAACCCGGCGTGTGAAAATGGCGCCTTCTATGCCGACAACACCACCCAGAGGACAGGGGCAATCAACGGCGGAGCCCAGCCGGTAGGAGAGATTTTCTATAACTGCAATTTTTGCTCCGCACTCATTTACTACAACTGGTGTCAAGCCGGTTCTGAATGCACAGCAGTGCGCTTATCTTTCATTTGGACTGTACGGCCACCGGTAGATCGAAAACTGGCTTCTACGGCCGGAAGTCCAGCAAAGTTCAGTAAGGCAGCTTCGCTGCGCTTCCAACTAAGGGTAGCTCGCGTAGGTTTGCGTTCAGGCCGTCGCGAACCTCCAAATGCCGGCGTCGGAAATGCGCCTGCGCACGGTCGCCCCAGGCGCGCACGAAATAATAGTTCAACCCCGCGCCAATCACGGAGCTGGCGATCGGAATCAGCCGGCCTGACCACTTCTCGACCACTTCCTTGCTGGCCTGCACGGCGATCCGTTCCACCACTTTTGGAACGAAACGGTTGACCACTTCTTTCTCCAAAAGTTCGCGGCTAATATCGACTCCCGCCGCACTGGCTGCGGCGATCCACAGCTCGGCGGTTTCCTCGTCGGTGCTGTATTCGAAGCCGTAAACCAGACTGAGCTTCTGGATGGTGCGCAACGTGATGCCGGCCAGAATGCTTAGGTCGGGAACCATGGTCAACATTCCGCCGAGGCCGAAACCTGCGCCTTCGGCTGCGGCCATTTTCATGCCCCCGCGGACGACGTGGTCGGCGAGGCCGTCGAGCAGATTGATGTCCACGGAATAGAGACCCTGAAAACTCGTGATCGGCAGGCCGTACGCGACGCGGAGTTGCACCAGAAACTTGGCGGGATCGACCTTCACCCGCTCATAGGCGCGCTGGAAGCCGCGGCGCAGACCGTCCTCGACCCTGCGTCGTACCCACGATTTTCGAATCTGCTCCGGCATCTTCCTTCTTCAGCTTATCTTCCTTCAGACTATCGTGCCCAAGCTTTGCTGCAAAGCCCCAAAAGGCGTGCCTGTGCTAGCATCAGTTAACCTTCGATGCCAACTGGAAAGCTGCACGTTGTACCGCTCGGCGGGCTGGGCGAGTTCGGAATGAACTGCATGGCCCTGCGTTGGGGCGATGACATTATTGTCATCGACGCCGGCCTGATGTTCCCCGAAGCCGAACTGCTGGGCGTGGATATTGTCGTCCCTGACATTTCCTATCTTCTCGAAAATCGCGACCGGGTCAAGGCTATTGTTCTGACCCACGGGCATGAGGACCACATTGGCGGTCTGCCGTGGATTCTGTCGGAGCTGAACGTGCCGGTCTGGGGCACGGAGTTCACGCTGGCCTACGTCGAGGACAAACTTGATGAGCACGGATTGCTTGATGACGCCGACCTGCGCGAGATTCGCGCCGGAGAGCGCTTCAAGATCGGTCCGTTCACCATTCATCCCATTCAGGTCACGCACAGCCTGGTGGATTGTGTGGCTTTGGCGATCCACACCCCGCTGGGCGTGATTCTGCACACCGGCGATTTCAAAGTCGACCCCACGCCGACCGACAACAAACTTTTTGACTTGCACACCTTCGCCGAATACGGCAAAGACGGCGTGCTGGCGCTGCTGCAGGATTCGACCAACGTCGAACGCAAAGGTTATACGCCAAGCGAGCGCGCCGTCCGCCGCAAGTTCGATGAAGTTTTTGCCCGGACGGAACGGCGTTTGTTCATCTCCTGTTTTTCGTCTTCGATCCATCGCATGAAGCTGGCGGTCGATCTCGCATGGGAGCACGGGCGGAAAGTCGTATTTATCGGGCGGTCGATGGTGAGTTCGTCGGAGATCGCCGAGGACCTGGGATACATTGAGATTCCGGATGGGCTGCTGATTCATCCCGGTGAGATGAGGAATTTTCCGCCGGAAAAAGTTTGCGTGATGATCAGCGGCACGCAGGGCGAGCCCATGTCGGCGCTGTCGCGCGCAGCGGTCGACAATCACAAGCACGCGAAAATTGAGAAGGGCGACACCGTCATGCTCTCGTCGCGCATCATTCCCGGCAACGAGAAGGCGATCTACCGCATGATCGATCATCTCTTCCGCCGCCAGGCCCACGTCATCTACGAAGATGGATCCTCGCCGCCGGTGCACGTCAGCGGACACGCCAGCCAGGAAGAATTGAAGCTGATTATCAACCTGGTCAAGCCGAAATATTTCATTCCGATCCACGGCGAGTATCGGCAGTTGAAATTGCACGCGGAATTGGCGGCTTCGATGCACAATTCGGTAGGCAGCATCCTTCTGATTGAAAGCGGCGACGTGCTGGAGTTCGACGAACTGGGCGCACGAAAAGTGGGCAAGGTGAATGTGGGGCGCGTGTGCATCGATTCCGGCTCGCGGACCGACGTAGTCGAAGATCTGATCATTAAAGATCGCCGGCACTTGAGCGAAGACGGCATTGTGCTGCCGATCATCGCCATTAATAAGCTTTCCGGCCGGGTGGAAACGCCGCCGGAGATTGTGACCCGCGGGTTTGAGCCGGGAGAAAACGGCTTTGTGGAAGGCGCGCGGCAGCTGGTGATGCAGACACTCGAAGTCTCCAGCGAAGAAGAAAAAAGCGACTACGGCGTGATCAAAGAAAAGATCCGCGCGGATCTGAAGCGCTATATTTCGAAGCAAACGCAGAAAAGACCGCTGATCATGCCGGTGATATTGGAGATTTAAAGGAATCCCACCTTGGATGTTAGTCCACGAATTTTTGCCATTGATTGGTCGGGTGCACTCAAGGGATCGCGTAAGAAAATCTGGGTAGCTGAAATTTCAAGAGGCATCCTGCATCCCCTGAAGTGCGGTCGTGATCGAAGGGAGACCATAGATTACGTCATTGAGTCGAGCAAACAAACGCCCAAAATGGTCGTGGGCCTCGATTTTGCCTTCTCGTGTCCTGAATGGTTCGTTAGATCGAAGGGGTGTAATACGATTTACGAGTTCTGGGACCTTGCTGGTAAACAAGGTGAGAGATGGATGAGAGAATGGCCATTTTGGTCGAAAGGTAAACCTGAGCGACAACCTGACCGAGAGTACCGACGCTGCGAGGACACGCCACAGCTGAAGCCGTCCTCAGTCTTCAAACTCGTCGGTGCTGCTCAAGTAGGACGCGGTTCCATCCGCGGCATGCCCTATCTGCTTCAGTTACGCGAAAGCGATTTCTCAATCTGGCCATTCGATTCCTCAAGATGGCCACGAGTGATCGAAATTTATCCGCGCTTGTTTACTCGGGGCATCGTTAAGAGCGACTGCAATGCCCGACGCAAGTTTGTCGAAAAATATCGCAAGTATTGTTCAACCGAGGCACTAGAGCAGGCTGCGAACTGTGACGACGCATTCGACGCTTTCGTTTCCGCGTTCGCGATGAGCGAGCACCTCGAGCAGTTGTGCTTGCTAACCCAGTCGGTGACCCCTCGGACCCTAATTGAGGGAGCGATCTGGACCCCTGGGTCGAGCGCGTAAACGAAGTCTTTGGACGTTGACCTACGCCCTCAAAGAGATCCTCATATCTCTCGGGGCTTATGCGACCATTCCAGTTGACCGAACTCCGGTGTGGCGGTAGGGTTGATAGAGAATTAGTAGGGCAACGCATGACCATCGAAATAAACCGTCCCGAAATTGAGGCGCTCATTCAGCAGCGGCTGCATAGCGGTGCGTTTCAGAGTGTGGAAGATGTGCTCTTCGATGCCCTGGAAATGCAAGCCGAACGCGAGGCCTGGCTTCAGGAAAACAAAGAGGCGATCAACGCTAAAATCGAGCGCGGTCTCGCCCAACTCGAACGGGGCGAAGGTACACCGGGAGATGGGCTGCGCAAGCGTCTTGAAGCTGACAAGGCAGCGTGGCTTGCGGACCGCTCTGGATCGTGAAGCCTTACCTCGTCGCTCCGGAAGCCGAAGGTGATCTCCAACAGATTTGGCGCTATCTTCTCGGGGAAGTAGGTCTGGCAGTGGCCAACCGGATTCAGGGCGAACTTGTCGATGCCTTCGAGATCTTGGCCGATACTCCCGGCAGGGGACATAAGCGCCCTGACCTGACCAGCCGCGATGTGCCGTTTTTGAGTGTGTATCAGTACTTGATTGTCTATCGAAGAGCCGCGAATGCAGAGATAGCGGCCGTCCTGCATGGCAAACGCGATGTGAAGCGGCTCCTCCAAACCAGGGTCTCAAGATGATCCGCGCCAAGCAGCGCTTATTGCGTGGCCTCGACCGCCCGACATAATCGCCTCGCCGTCAGAAACAGTTACAATTTCTTCTTAGGAGCAGAATGGTCACCCTCTCAGACATTCGCGATGCCCAGGCCCGCCTGCAAGGTGTCGCCCTGCGAACCCGCCTGATTGAATTCGATTCGCACCGAGGCGATCGCAGACTCTTTCTTAAGCCCGAAAATCAGCAGCCTATCGGGGCGTTCAAACTGAGGGGCGCGTACAACAAAATCGCTTCCCTGCCCCCGGACCAACGGGCACGGGGCGTGGTCACCTATTCGAGCGGGAATCATGCGCAGGGGGTCGCCTTCGCAGCGCGCGCTCTGGGAATTCCAGCAGTCGTAGTTATGCCGGGCAACGCCCCCACAATTAAGCGGGAGGCAACCGCTGCGCTGGGTGCTGAAATCGTACTGGTAGGCCCGAGCAGCGAAGAGCGCCAGCAACGCGCGGAGGAATTGGCCCGGCTGAAAGGCTACGCGGTCATTCCTCCGTTCAACGATGAACAAATCATCGCGGGCCAAGGAACCATGGGGCTGGAGATTCTCGAAGACTTGCCCGGCGTAGAGACGGTTCTTGTGCCGGTTGGCGGCGGCGGGATGCTCAGCGGTATCGCTACTGCGATCAAGCTCAGCAAGCCGTCGATGAAAGTGATTGGCGTGGAACCCGAATTGGCAGCCGACGCGCAAGCCAGTTTTCGCGCGGGACGCATCATACAATTCGAGGCGGAACAAGTTTCGCGAACCAGCGCCGACGGGCTGCGCACCCAGAGCCTGGGCGAAATTACGTTTGCGCACATTCGCCGCTACGTAGATGACATTGTGACGGTAAGCGAAGATCACATCCGGAAGGCGCTGCGCTTGCTGGTGGCCGATCCAAAGACGGCGGCTGAGCCGAGTGGAGCGGTAGCGGTGGCGGCATTCTTGTTCCGCGGCGACGTACTGCCGGAAACCAAGTTGAACGTCGCTGTAGTCAGCGGCGGCAACATCGAGCGCGACGTGCTGCAAGAAATCAAACAAGAATCCACGGCGGCCTCAGACTAACCCACTATGCCGAAGCTCTGTGCGATCATCGTGGTCATGCTTGCCGCTCTGGCGAGCGCTTCCGCGGAAATGCCGCACGCAGGAATCATCCGCGTCGCCAGCATCTACATTTCGCCCGACGCCAACTCGGCCAAGCTGGCCGAAATCGAGCGCGGACGCGAAGTCGTGGTACTCGAAACCAGCGGCGAGTGGGCGCACGTCGAAGCCAATCTCACGGAAGAAAAAACTGTCACCGGATGGATGCTCAACAAAGGCGTAATTCAGCCGTCGACGCCAGATGGCGACAGAATTCTGTTCGGCGAAGCCGTAGATTCGGAAGATCAGGCCAGCGAGCGCCACGGGCGGCGAGGCGCGGCGCAAGACGCGATGCGGCTTTATTATCGCGTGTACGATATTTTCCCGAACTCACCCCTTGCCGGGGAGGCGTTATATCGCTCCGCCGACATCCGCTGGCAAATCGATAAAGAAGATGTGATGTCGCGTTCCTCCGCCAAAGAAAAAGAAGCCTTCATGCGGGTCGGGATGGATGAGGAGTTGATGCGCAAGGTGATGAAAAAATTTCCCGGCACCAAGTGGGCGGAGCCTGGCGGCGTTTCATCTGATCGAAAACAAGCTGTGCGGCGACTGGCAGGGCGATGCCAAATGTCCCGACAAAGAAGCGGAGATGTACGAGAAGTATGCGGCCGAGCACCCGCAGTCGCCGGCTACGGCGGAGGCGCTTTACGACGCGGCCTGGCGGCGTTCGGCGCTGATTGAAATTTATAAGACAGCAGACCAGACCAAAAAGTCAGAGGAGTCGAAAGCCAAGGCCATCGCGCTGGCGCAAAGAGTGGTCAGCCAGTTTCCGCAGGGGGACTGGGCCGACCGCGCCGCCCGGCTGCTCTACATGATTCAGCAAGGCATTCCCACCTACGGCAATCAGCAGGACTAAAACTCCTCACCGCACCAAATCCAGCAGCCGCGAAAATTCAATCTTCTGAGATACTGGAACGGGGGAAAACTTGAACGCCTATCTGCTCTCAGTCGTGCTCGGGATTGTTGAAGGATTGACTGAATTTTTGCCTGTAAGCTCAACCGCACATTTACGAATTTCTGAATATTTGTTGCACATCGATCTGTCCGATGGCTACTGGAAGATGTACACCATCGTCATTCAACTAGGGGCGATCCTCTGTCTGCCGGTATACTTCCGCCACCGGATCGCGAAATTTCTTTCGACCTTTCCGCGCGGCGAGCGCGGAGACCGCACGGCCCTAACACATCCTCTGGGGCTGACGATTGTCGCATTCGTAGTGACCGCCATTCCCGCATTCCTGCTTACCAAGATTATCGGCAAGCATCTCGAAAGCCTGTTCATCATGGGCGACGCTCTGCTCATCGGCGGCATCGTCATGTGGATCGTGGATGCGATGAACTCGCGCGCGGAAACTGCAGGCCCTCAGGCGCCAACCGGCAGAATTCATACCTGGCGCATGGAAGACATGAGCCTGGGCCAGGCAGTGTGGATTGGAGCTTGCCAGATTCTTTCGGCGGTCTTTCCCGGGACTTCACGCTCCATGTCGACCATCGCGGCCGGACAGTTGGCGGGAATGTCGCGGGCTTCCGCACTGGAATTTTCGTTCTTTCTCTCGATTCCGACGATGATCGTCGCGACCTGTTATGACCTGCTCAAATCGCTGACCGGCAAAGGCGCCAACCCAATCGGAGTTTCGCAAATCGATGCGCACGGCTGGATCACTCTTGCCATCGGATTCGTGGTGTCGTTCATCGTTGCCTACGGATCGGTGGCGTGGTTCCTGGCCTGGGTGCGCAAGCATGGGTTTGTACCCTTTGCGGTTTATCGCATCATCGTTGGCGTACTCGTGCTTGTGCTTGCCAACCGGGCGGTGGCATAGGTGGTGTTTGTCACTCTGGATACGCCACGTTGTGTGAAGGGCACGGTTCTTGTCATAATCAATAGGCTCTGGCGTAGTTCGGCGCCGGCAGAAGCATTTGCCAGCGGAGCGGACATGCGCCTATGAAGTATTTGTCCCAGGTCTTTACTCCGACCGCGAACCGGCGGCTCAATGAGCTGATCGGTTTTCTCCTGTGCGTCTCTGCGATCCTCCTCTTCCTCGCATTGGCTTCCTATTCTCCGCTGGATCCCTCGCTGAACAGCGCGTCGGTACTGACCGGTGCGCACGGAGCACGAAATTGGATCGGCGTGGTCGGAGCATTTTTCTCCGATCTTCTGCTGCAGGGATTGGGAATCAGCGCTTTTTTCCTGCCAGTGTTTGCGGCGGCATTGGGAATACGTTGGTTTCGCTCGCGCAAGATCGCCTCGCCGTGGGCAAAATTCTTTGGCGCAGCTGCGCTGCTGGTGTTCTTCTCCGCGTTGCTGGCGCTGCTTCCCGGGCATTTGCGCTGGGTGGGGGCAATCCCGCTAGAAGGGCTGCTGGGCCGCATCGTCGGCGATTTCCTGATCCACTACTTCAATCCGGCTGGAGCAAATATCGTCTGCTTCAGCGTGATCGCAGTGGCTCTGTATCTCTGCACCGCATTCTCGTTCTCATCGCTGGAAATTTGGGGGCAGACACGGTTTGCCTTCGTGCTCGCATTGCGTGATCGCTGGCGAGACTGGCGGGAGCAACGCGCCAAGAAGCGCATGCAGAAGGAACTTGAGAGGCGCCGCGCATCTCCCAAACCGGTAATTACGACTCAGATGGTTCCCGCGCGGCCTGCTCCGGTGCAAGTCGCGCCGGGCGTAGAGCCCGCGCGCACCGGCATCGAGCGAACTCTTGGTGAGCGGGAGGAAGAACCCCGGCAGCCAGTGCAAGTCAAAGAATCGGAGGTTGCCGCGCCTCAGGTGGTCGAGCGCGCCGACACCACACAGAAGCCGAAGACGACCTTGCCCCGCATTGCCGGCGGTTTCAAGTTGCCGCCGAGTTCGCTGTTGCACCGTCCGGATGAGCAGCAGGCCGTGGATGCGGACGAGCTGAAGATCCTGGCGAAGGTGCTTACGGAAAAATATGCGGAATTCGATGTGACCGGCCAAGTCACGCAGATCAATCCTGGGCCCGTCGTTACGACCTTTGAGTTCAAGCCGGAAGCGGGAATCAAATACAGCCGCATCACCGGACTGACCGATGATCTTTGCCTCGCCTTGAAAGCCGAGAGCATTCTGGTGGAGCGCATGGCGGGCAAATCGACGGTCGGCATTCAAGTGCCGAACCGCGAGCGCGAAATCATCTGGCTGCGCGAAAACATCGAGTCCAACGAATTTCTCGGATCGAAATCGAAGCTGACCCTGGCACTCGGCAAAGACATCAACGGTCGCATCGTGACCGCTGACCTGAATGCCATGCCTCACCTGCTGATCGCGGGATCGACTGGAACCGGAAAAAGCGTCGCGATTAATGCGATGATTATGTCGATCCTGTTCAAGGCTACGCCGGACAACGTGCGGCTGATCCTGGTCGACCCGAAGCGGCTGGAACTGGGCAATTACGATGGCGTTCCGCATCTTTATACGCCGATTATCACCGAGCCGAAACTGGCAGCCAATGCGCTGCGGAATGCGGTTCCGCGAGATGGAACGCCGCTTAAAATTGCTGGCGGAAAAGGGCGTTCGCAATATCGACCAGTACAACAAGCTCTTCGACGCGAACGAGACGCCGAGCCTGTTCGGCGACAATGCCGAGGAGCGGTCGCTGCCTTACATTGTCATCATTATTGACGAGTTGGCGGACCTGATGATGCTTGACTCCGGAAATGTGGAAGAATCGATCACCCGCCTGGCGCAGATGGCGCGCGCGGTTGGAATTCATCTGGTGCTCGCCACACAGCGGCCGTCAGTAGATGTAATTACCGGCCTGATCAAAGCGAATTTCCCGGCGCGCATGTCATTCCGGGTTGCAACCAAAGTTGACTCGCGCACGATTCTCGACGCCAACGGCGCCGAGGCCCTGCTCGGACGCGGCGATCTGCTTTATTTGCCGTCGGGTTCGGCGCGGGTGCATCGCCTGCATGCGCCATTCGTCACGGAAAAGGAAATTGCCGCGGTGGTCGAGTTCTGGCGTTCGCAAGGCACTGCTGAATACGAACAGAAGTTCCTGGAGGTCCCGAAAGAAGAACGCGAGGATGGAGCCGCAGGCGGAGACGACGACGGCGAGACGGAACACGATCCGATGTTCGAAGATGCGGTGAGGCTGGTAATCGAGTTTGGCAAAGCGTCCACTTCGCTACTGCAGCGGCGGCTGCGCATCGGCTACGGACGCGCTGCGCATCTCATCGACCTGATGGAGCGCGATGGCATTGTGGGCGCCGCCGATGGCCCCAAACCGCGCGAAGTTCTGAAGCGTCCGGATTGGATCAACGAAGTCGAAGAAAGCCTGCGCTAGCGGGCCGAAATCTGTCGCTCTTCCGCCTTTCGCCACGCGCGCAGATTTACTCCATACAGCACTATGCAGAACAAGTTTGCGGGAATGAAGCCCAACTGCGCGGTTCTAAGGCCAATCACGCAGACTACCGCAGAATTGACCCCGGCCAGGATCCAGCCTTCCCAATATCTTTTCCCCACCAGGATCGTTGAAATCACGGTTAACACGCACGACAAATAATCCAGTCTGAGCACAACCAAAAAACCTCCCAGGATTATTGTCACCTAGCAAGCGTGATTTTCCGCGTGATCCAGGTCACGTACGGCGTAACCATAGTGCTTGTCCACTCGGGTGGTTGGCTTCGATAGAATCAGCAGAAAGTCGAACCCTTAGCGGATCGCCTTCTTCTCGTACCCCATCGGTCGGGCGCTGCGCGGAGGCCGTTTCATCCCGGCGCGCAGTTGCCGCACATCAATTTTCAGCTCTGCGATGGTCCGGCTGAGAGTGTTGCGATGCATGCCCAGCTGCCGTGCGGCGCGGCACTGGTTGCCTTTGTTCTCCTGCAATACGGTGAGAATGAAGCGCTTTTTGAACTCGCACACCGCTTCGGAATAAAGAATATTGCTGCGGTACATCTGCATGACGAGTGCTTCGAGCTGGTCTCTCACAGGTTCTCTCTTTCTATCTGAAAAGCGGTTATGGAAAGGCGATCCAATGCCTTTCGTGGTGAGGCCCGATCCGTCGCTCTCTAAATGTTTTCCGCGCCCGCCGGTCACTTGCCGTGCTGCGATTGTTCCTGGCGAAGCAGATCCAGCCCTTGATAAAAACGCGCCCGTAATTCCGACGGCGCCACCCAGATTGCCGCTCGCCCGACCACCAGGAAGTACGGAGCCAGCTCCGAACCCTGCAGCCACTTCGAAGTCGGCGTGAATGCGGTCATGCTGGTGAGTACAATCGCCACCAGCAGACCCCCACGCAACAACCCCAGCGCCGCACCCAGAACACGGTCAATTACTGCCAGAACCGGTTCCCTTAATGGCCCAGTGCGCAATCCGGCCGGCAATGCCCGCCAGAATCATTACCCCAACGAAAATAATCAGGAAAGCCGCGATCTCCACCAACCACGGCGACGAGTACTGCGCAAAATGACCCGCCAGCCGCTGATAGTTCCAGGCGGCCAGCAAATATCCAAACACCAACCCGGCAATGCCAAACGCTTCCTGAAAAAAACCCGCACTTGCCGCTTGCACCGCCGACAACAGAATCACCGCAAGGATGATTCCATCCGCCAGCGTCACAGGTGGCTCCTGTCCCGGGTTGACTTACACATCCAGCTCGTGTCCCGTGAGCCGGTGATAGGCCTCCAGATATTTTTCGCTGGTTTTGCGAGCCACGTCCGGGGGGAGGGCCGGTGCAGGCGGCTGTTTGTTCCAGTGAATTTGTTCCAGATAATCTCGCACGTACTGCTTATCATAAGATTCCTGGGCGCGGCCGGGAGCGTATTTGTCCGCCGGCCAGAAGCGCGACGAATCCGGGGTCAAAACTTCGTCCGCCAGCGTGATGCCCTGGTCCGTAATTCCGAACTCGAATTTCGTATCCGCTATAATGATGCCCTTTTTGCGCGCGTGGTCAGCCGCTTTTTGATAAATCCTTAAGGTGATGTCGCGCAGCTTGCCGCTCAGTTCCGATCCAACGATCTCTTCCATCTTTTCGAATGGGATGTTCTCGTCGTGCCCGGTCGTGGCTTTGGTCGCAGGCGTAAAAATCGGCTCGGGGAGCTTGTCGGATTCCTTCAGCCCCGCCGGCAACTGGATTCCGCAAACCCTGCTTGTGGACTTGTACTCCTTCCACGCCGAACCGGAGATGTAGCCGCGCACCACGCACTCCACCGGGACCATGTCAGCTTTCTTTACCAGCATGGAACGTCCGCCGAGTTGGTCGGAGTACTTTCGCGCGGCTGCCGGATATTCATCGACATCCGCCGTGATCAAATGATTAGGAACGATATCGCGGAGAAAGTCGAACCAGAACAGGGAAATCTGCGTCAGGACGCGCCCCTTGTGCGGAATGCCGGTGGCCAGAACATAATCGAACGCGGAGATGCGGTCGGTGGCGACAAACAGCAGATGCTCTTTGTCCAGAGAATAAACGTCCCGCACCTTTCCGCTGGCGAAAAGTTTGAGATCGGGAAAATCAGTACGAAGCAGAACCGAATCGATCAATTGGGGGCTCATTAATTAATTTTACCGGGAGGAAACGGGCGTAATTCTAATTCCTGGAAAATTTTTGTCAACGCTTAACTCGCCCTGCAACGCACGGTACGCCGCGAACTGTTGCGGCGAAAAAGAGTTGGTGGATCGTCGTTGGCTTAAATGCGTCGGCGGGGCGGGATTTTGCGGCAAATCGTTGTGGAAAAGCTGAGGATGGCAGAGGAAAAAGGCGGAGATCGCCAATCAGAGCGGAGACCGGGTTACATGGGTGTTAGGCCGGCGTTTTCTCAGTGCGCCTCTGTGCCTCCGTGTTGATTTATGCCGTCGCTCCGAACCTCACCGATACCAGCTTCGATACCCCCGGCTCCTGCATCGTTACTCCATACAGCACGGGGGCGATGCTCATCGTCTTCTTGCTGTGAGTGATCAGAACGAACTGGGTCTGGACGCTCATCTCTTTGACCAGTTCGGTAAAGCGTCCAATGTTGGCCTCATCCAGCGGCGCGTCCACTTCGTCCAGAATGCAGAACGGGCTCGGCTGATATTGGAAAATTCCGACCAGCAATGCCAAGGCAGTGAGCGCCTTCTCACCACCAGAAAGCAATAGCACATTCTGCAGCTTCTTTCCCGGAGGCGACGCCACCACGTCGATGCCGCTCTCGGCGCTGTTCTCCTCGTCCGTCAACCGCATCAGCGCATGGCCGCCGCCAAAAAGTTTCTTGAATGTGCCTTGGAAGTTTTCGTTGATCTTGTGAAACGCCTCTTCAAACTTCTGCCGTGAGAAGGTGTCGATTTCTTTGATCGTGGCCTGGGTGTTGGCGATCGAATCCAGCAGGTCTTTGCGTTGCGTGTCGAGGAAGGCATGACGCTCAGCCGCCTCCTTGTACTCTTCGAGCGCCATCATATTGACCGGGCCCATGCCATCCAGGCGTGCGCGCATCTCGCGGTATGCCTGATCCTCCACGGCCAACTGTTCTCCCGCGACCATCGAGATCGCAGGATCGGCAGCCAGATCCGGCAAGGTAACGCCCAATTCGTTTTGGCAAGTCTCCGCCATGTGCTGCGCGTCGGATTGCAACTTCGCCAGGCTGGCCGAAAGCTCTCCGCGCTGGTCGCGAACCTGATCGAGCAACTGACGCGCCCCGCGCAGCCCTTCGTCAATTTCACTCAACCGGGCGCGGACTTCCTCCGACTCCGCACGCAGAAGGCCCTCGCGCACTTCGCTCGCATTGCGTTCGGCTTCCAGGTCTTCGAGGGCAACGGCAAGTTGCTGATTTTCCTGCTCGCGCTGCAGCTTCTCCTCCGCCGATGACGCAATTTGCTGACCGAGTGCGTTGACCCGTTCGGTAATCTCGCCAATCGAAGCTTCAATTCGCTGCAGGACGGCAGCCGCCGTCCGATGGCGCTCCTCGAGTGTGGCCACGCGCGCTAACTGCTGCGTGGCGTCCTGGGCCGCGCGGGTCCCGACGGTCACGGAGTGTCGCCAATTGCTCGTTCGCACTGGTGGACAGGCGTTCGAGTTCTTCACGCTTTTGTTGCAGGGTCGCTAATTCGGCGTGGTGCGAGGCCGCCAGACTTTGTTGCTCTTCACGGTCTGCGTTCAGTCTCTGGAACTCGCGGCGGGAAGTCTCCAGCCTTTCGGCGATCCGCACCATCTCCGCGTCGATCCGCTGCAAAACGTTGCCGGAGGTCATCGCCTGTTTCTCGGCTTCGCGCTTGTCGCCCTCCAGCCGCTCAAGCAAGCCGGCGAGTTCTTTTATCTCGCGGCTGAGCGTCAACGCTCGCAACTCTTCCGCACGCAGCGCCGCTTCTATCTCCGACTGCTGCCGCGTGACCTCGCGCAACTCACGCTTCAGAGACAACGGGCCTTCAGCGCGTTGCTTGCCGCCAGTCACGGTCACGTTGTGGAAACACTCGCCCGACTGCGCCAGGAAAAACGCCTGCGGATTCTCCAGCGCCAACTCACGGGCAAAACCCGCCTCGGGAACAATGTAGCCATCGCGCAACTTGGGAAAGATGACTTCCAGCGAGCGGCCAAAGCCGTTAAGCACGCGAATGGCGTCCTTGAGAGCGACCAGCGGCCCGGGCGTGACAGCGCGGTCGGCTTCGTTTACCGCAAACGAAAATTTGGCCTGCGAATCTTCCGGATGCACCAGGAAAGTCGCGCGGCCCTCCACGTCGCTGCGCAACAGACGCAACCCTTCATCCGCCGCATCCCACGATTTGACAACAATATAATTGAGTTCGTCGCGCAGGAAGTCCTCTACGACGCTTTCGTAGCGCGGTTCGACTTCGAGAAAATCGGCAAGCACCCCAACCGGGGCAAGCCCGCCATTCAGCGATCCCGACTGGAACAGCCGCCGCACCGATTCGGTCGAATATCCGTGCTCGGCAGTTACCGCCTCGAGCGAGGCCCGACGCCCCATGGCAGTTGCGTACTCCGCGCGCAGCGTGTCCAGATGGTTCTTGGTTCTGGTTTCGTCTTCCCGCTTGCCATCGAGCAAGCCGCGCACCCGGACGATTTCATCGGAGACTCCTGTCAGCCGTTGCGAAATGGTTTCGAATTCGAGTTCGGTCTGTTTGCGCTGTCCGCCAAAAGTCTCGACCTGCGAACTGGCCGATGCCATCTCCGCCTGCAGACGTTGGCTGTCGCGATCGATCGCCGCCATGCGCTCTTCCGCCTGCGTCAACTGGTTTCGCCGGTCAGATAGAGAAGCGATGACCTCGAGGATCGCAGCTCGCGAAGCTTCCTGCCGCGACTCGAGATCGGTCAAAGCTGTCGTCGCTGCCGTCGCTTCGTCTTGACAGGCAATTAACTGCCGCTTCGCAGCGGCAAGGTGATCGGCTGCGAACTCAAAAGCCTCACGGTTCGCGTCACGTTCCGTTTCCAGAGCGGCAATTCTGCTCGCCGCCTGCGCAGATTCGGCCTCGCACGCCGCCATCCGCGCAACCAGTTCGGTGCAGCGTTCTCCGTTATTGAGGCGCTTGGCCTGCGCGCGGTCGCTCTCCAGCCGGATCTGGCTGAGCCGTTCACGATTCTCCCGGACTTCGGCTTCGATGTCATAGCCTCGTTGCGTACGCTCCGCGTGTTCCGTCTCGAGTTGCTGAACTGCGTCCGTCTGCTCTCGCAACTGCCCGGAAAGCGACTGAATCTGCGTTTCGACTTCCGTGCGTTCGCGTTCCAGTTGTCCAAACTTGCTGGCCAGAACCAGCCGCAACTTCACGCGCATCTCGTCGCGCAGCTTGGCATAGCGCTCGGCCTTGGACGCCTGCCGCTTGAGCGAATTCATCTGCCGCGTGACTTCATCGAAAATATCGTTTACGCGAGCCAGGTTCTGCTTGGCATCTTCGAGACGCGCCTCCGCCAGTCGCTTCCTGGTTTTGAACTTGGTGATCCCGGCGGCTTCTTCAATAATTGCCCGGCGATCCGTGGGCCGGCTGCTGAGGATCTGCCCGATGCGCCCTTGCTCGATCAGCGCATACGATTCTGGCCCAAGCCCGGTGCCCATGAACAACTCTTGAATGTCGCGCAGGCGGCAAAGTTTTCCGTTCAGCAGATATTCGCTGTCTCCCGAGCGAAACAGCCGGCGCGTAACGATGATCTCTCCGGCCCTGAACTGCTGATGAAACTTGCGGCGGCGAATCTTCAAAACCACTTGCGATTCTGGATCGGTGCGCTTCAGCGGAGGGTTCGGATTGGTGAACCCTGCGAACCGCGGTTCATCCTCCGGATAGAGGTGCCACAGTGCCTGGCCACGGGCTAGAGTCGCCTCAACTTCCTCCGTTTGTCCCGGCTGCGCTTCTTCGGTCAGACGCTCGACTTCCTCCGCGGCTCTGGCCCGCACTTCGGCTTCGTCCCAATCGTCGGCGGCCATCTCATCCCGAATCTCGATTTCAGTGGCGCGGTTCGCATCTGGCCCGTCATATTCCTCGGGATCGATCAGGGTGAGGCAAACCTCGGCCATGCCGGTCGGCTTGCGATCGCGCGTGCCGGCGAAGATCACGTCTTCCATGCGCGAGCCGCGCAGGGTTTTGGCCGACTGCTCGCCCAGGACCCACGAAATAGCATCGGCAATGTTCGACTTGCCGCATCCATTTGGCCCGACGATGGCCGCAACCCCGTCTCCGTGGAACTTGAGCTCGGTGCGGTCGCAAAACGACTTGAAGCCGAGAATTTGCAGCTTTTTCAGTTTGAGCAACGTGTACTCCTTGGTGATGCCGACCTCGTTCTCTTACCCGCCCCGATTTGTCATCCCGAGCGAGTCAGCGGATTCGCTGGCGAATCCCATGGCGAGTCTGTAGTTCCAACTGTTAACCAATTAGATTCCGTTTTGCCACGACTCCCATGTATGACACCGCCCGGGCTGGGCAGGAGGGCACAGATTGAAGTTAATGTAACGGCGAAATTGCGCCGGGGTCAAGCAATAAAACACCATATATAGTGCCCCCATACGAATAACTACCTCATTTTGCACAGCCCATGCAGTCGTTGCCTGCAGAACAGGTGGGGAAGTAGAAGGAAGGGAGAATCGCGAGAGCAAAACTAGCCTAGCGCACGAGAGACGTTTGGTACAAGATTAAACTCACTGCCGAGTTTGTGCCGGTGATGTCTGAGCTCAGCGCTCTCGGGCAGTGTAACTCCGGGCCGCCTATTCCGGGATCCTGATGTCTTTAGGATGAAGCACCGTCAGATCGGGGATTTGCTTGAAGTCATCCTTCTCGTCAAACGTCAGGATGTCGGCGATACCGTTATTCTTCATAATGACGCTGTGAATTATGTCTCCAACTCCGGAGTGATACTTAAGGATGCCCTGCCTTACATGATAGAAAAATTCCGCGAAGTCATAATCCTTCTGGGGACTCACTTCAATGACCTGCATCTTGAGGTTCTTCAACCGCTTCTCGTTGACCGTCTGACTTTCAATCTCGGCAACTATTCCACGATCCATCTTCTTGCTAGAAACTAAAATGTTCACCATCTCCGTGACTGCCCACATGGAGGTACAGAGTTGAATGTCCTTGAGTTGGGCGAAGACGGCTAAGGCTTCCTGAACCATCTTCTTCTTGCCCTCTTCGGGCTTATCCAGGGAGTGGTAGGCAATAAGAATGTTGCTGTCGAGATAGATGCGCTTCATTTCTTCTTAGCGCGGAAATGTACCACTTCTCTCTCTCGGAAGGTTTTGACCGCACGGAAAGAGACTGTTTCACCCGACTTCGTCTTGAATTTGACAGTCGCGGGTTTCTTTACAGTCTTAATGGCCTCGAATCTGACGTTCCTCTGCGCCATAAATTTATGATATCACCGTCACAACGGTCGAAAAACGCACCTTGTCTATTCTGCCGAACCTACCGAAAGCCGAGCCAAGCGTCTGTACGACTTCGGTGTCACAAGCTCGGCGTCTCGCTCGGCGGGACAGCCGAAAGCGGCTGTCCCCATGCGAACTATCCTTCTACGCGCCCAGCTTTTCGAAGAACAAGCAAATCGATTCGATCCCACGATGGAAGTTCGGAATATGGAACTTCTCGTTGGGAGCGTGCAAATTGTCGTCTGGCAGGCCAAAGCCCATCATCACCGCTGGAATCTTCAGCACGTCCTGGAAATCGGTCACGATTGGGATCGATCCGCCTGAGCGGATGAACACCGTATCTTTCTTGAACACATCGTGCATCGCTTCGGTTGCGGCTTCGATATATCGATTGTCGGTGCCCACCACGCAGGCCGGGCCCTTGCTGTGGACCGACACCTTGGTCTCAATGCCCTTCGGCGTGTGCTTCTTCACGAAATTCACGTAGCGCTTCAGAATGTCGTTGGGATCCTGGTTGGGCACCAGCCGCATCGAAACTTTGGCTTTCGCGCGGGCCGGAATCACCGTCTTCGCTCCCGGGAGCAACGAACCCGCCAGGCATGCCGTGGACTTCAAGTGTCGGTCGCGCCCAGGTGCGATACAGCACCGAAAATCCCGGCTCGCCAGTCAGCACTTTCGATCCGACTTCGGTCTTGCGATATTTCTCTTCATTGAAGGGCAGCCGCTTCCACGCTTTCAGCTCGTCGTTGGTCGGTTTCTTGACCTTGGCGTAGAAGCCCGGAATCAGGACCTTTCCCTTCGCGTCTTTCATTTTGCTGATGATTTCGATCAGCGCGAAAAACGGATTCGGCGCCGCGCCGCCATAGACACCGGAGTGCAAGTCGGTCATCGCTCCCTTGGCTTCGATCTCGGTATAGACCAGCCCACGCAGGCCAACGCACAGCGTCGGGAGATCGGGCGCGAACAGCTCTGTATCGCAGACCAGCGCGAAATCGGCTTTCAGCTTGGCTTTCTCCTTGCGGACGTAAGCGGCAATCGATTCGCCGCCGACTTCTTCTTCGCCTTCGAAAATAATCTTCACGTTCAGCGGCAGCTTGCCCTCGTGCGCCTGCATCAGCGATTCGAGCGCCTTCACTTCCATCCAGAGCTGGCCTTTGTCGTCTACTGCGCCGCGAGCATAAATGTTGTTGTTGCGCTCGGTCGGCTCAAACGGCGGCGTCTTCCACTCATCGAGTGGATCCGGAGGCTGTACGTCGAAGTGCGCATACATCAGGACCGTCGGCTTGCCGTGGGCATGCAGCCAGTCGGCGTAAATAAGCGGATGCCCCTTGGTGGGAATGACCTCGACATTGTCCATGCCGATGCGGCGTAGCTCGCTGGCCACAAAATCGGCGGCCTTCTGCACGTCGGATTTGTGTTCTTCGAGGGTGCTGACGCTGGGAATGCGAAGCAGATCTTTGAGTTCGTTTACAAAGCGTTGCTGATTTTCACGGGCGAATGCCACTGCCGGAGAAGCCATGAGTGATCCTCTTTCTCGCGCAGGATTGCATAGCGCGGTTCGCTGGTAAGGATGAAACAAGTCAGTATACCTGAGTAAAGGGCGGGAGGGTGGTGAGGCAGGCGGGGAAATTCGCAGCCTCAACAACCCTGTCATCTTGAGCGAAGCACGGGCTTTCGCTTCGCGAAAGCCCGCGCGGAGTCGAAAGACCCCGTGGCAGCCAACGCAGGAAAAGACTCGGAAGGGAATTTTCTGCAACGAAAAATCGAAGAGCGCGGTGTGAATCCCCTGAGCCGCCAGTTGAAGGTCGAAGCGGCCAAGGGATCGTTCGACTCCGCAGTTCCGGGCCGCAAGCGGCCCGGAACTGCTCTGCTCACGATGACATTTTTGGCGGACGGGTACGGCGCGCTGCTGTTCCGGCCGGTGGCCCATTCAAGCCTGATTTTGGCTTGAGTGGGGGCTTACCCTGGCTCTTAACCTGCGACGCGTTCGAACAACTTAATGATCTCTGAATTCCCGGACTGCTGGGCAAGCAGCTTGAAGGGCCTTCCCTGTGTGTCACTCGCTTCCCGAAGCTTAGGCAGGCGCTTGAGGAATCGCGCGACCCATTCCACCTCGCCGCGCTGGATGGCGTGGGCAAGGTCGTCGAGTTCAATCGCCAGAAATCCGCCCAGCTCACGCAAGTATTCGATCGCCCACCCGGTCGGGGTCGCGCCAAATTCACCATCTTGTGCGTTGATTTCCGCACCATGTTCCACCAACGCATGCACCACGTCGCGATGTCCGCCAAATGCCGCATAGTGAAGCGCCGTGGCGCCTCGTTGGTCCCGTCGGTTGATAAGCTCGGCATGGTTTCGAACAATGAACCTGACATCCAACAGGTTGCCACTCTTCGCAGCATCAATTAGCTTCTCGAAGTCATCCATGGAGTACCTCGCGTTTCGCTCCAATGCTCATGATTTCATGGAATTCCCAGGCTTTGAACTCGAAACGCAGGAGAGATCCGTCCAACTCGCGCGTTAACGTCGCGCGGAACGCTCCGTCAAGCACTTCAGCTCCCCGCGCGGTGATGTGTCGAGAAATCGCCACTTCCAGAAGCCTTCGTGCAGCCTGGATCATCGAAACCTAGAGGAGGATGACAAGCATGCATCATGTGCGGCAGGAGAACCTTCCTTTTGTTGGAAGTTCCCACGAGTTCATCGGAGCTATGCAGGGAGACACTGGTATTTCAGTGTTTCTGTTTCATGGCAAGCCTGGCTCCGGGCCGGGGCCGCATCGTCATCCGTACGACGAAATTCAATTCGTTCGCGAAGGCCGCGGATTGTGGACGGTCAACGGCAAGAGTTTCGAGGGTGGTGCTGGAGATATATTCGTAATCAAGGCAGGCGAGATTCACAGCTTCAAGAACATTGGGGATACGCCCCTCGTACAAGTTGATGTCCACTTAAGTCCCCGCTTTATTCAAGAGAACTTATAGTTTTCGGCACGGCCCCGTGCCGCAGGCGGATTTCCTTAATATGCCCAGCGCAAAAGTGTCGCGCCCACCGTGAATCCTGCGCCCACCGAGGCCAGAAGAACCAGATCGCCACTTCTTAAGTTTGCCTTCGGTCGCGCGCCGTGTTCATCGCGAGGGGAATGGTTGCCGAGGTGGTATTGCCGAACGATCGATATTGATGATGACCTTTTCCGTCGGCATGCCCAGACGATCAGCGGTCGCAGTAATAATCCGCTTGTTGGCCTGGTGAGGAATGAATACGTCGATATCCTTGCCGGTCAGCCCATTTCGTTCAAGCAGTCGCTCGCAGAGTTCGGCCATTTTGCGGACCGCGAACTTGAAGACCGCCTGGCCGTCCTGGTGCACGTAGTGCATCCGCTGGTCGACGGTCTCATGGGTCGAGGGATTCAAGCTGCCGCCACCCGGCATAAAGAGCGAGCAACCGCCCGAACCGTCGACTTCGTGCAGGAAGTCGATCATGCCGATAGCATCGTCGTCGCTGGCTCCAGAATCACCGCGCCCGCGCCGTCGCCAAAAATGACGCAGGTCGCACGATCGGTGTAGTCGATGATCGAAGACATAATATCCACGCCAATGACCATGAACTTTCTTGTGGGCCCCGAGACTACAAATCTTGATCCCACCTGCAGCGCATACAGGAACGAGGAGCATGCCGCATTCATATCAAATCCCCACACACCTTTGGCGCCGAGCTTGTCCTGCACCAGGCAGGCGGTGCACGGGAACAGCATGTCGGGGGTGACGGTGGCGACAATAATGGCGTCCAGATCGGAGGGCTCAATGCCACGCCTGAGCCAGAACTTTCTTGGCCGCCTCCAATCCCAGATCGCTGCTGGCGACGCCCTTTTCGCCAGATGGCGCTCGCGAATGCCGGTACGATCCAGAATCCATTGGTCGGTGGTGTCGACCATCTTCTCCAGGTCAGCGTTGGTAAGCAGGCGGGGCGGGACGTAAGTTCCCAGAGCGCTGATCTTGGCGCGCACAAGTTGGCTCACTCGCAAGCATCTCCAGTTGGAATGTAAACCCGCTATTGTGCCGCACACGTGCTAGCCGTGTCCAATGCGGCGAGCAGTGACCGTGAATTCTGCTCGACAACGACGATGCAGAGACAAGGACCAGAAAAGCCAGGCACCGGCGGCCCACTGCACACGCAAGAGCCCGTTACCGTTGCTTCCTTCCGGACCTGGCGGGGTTGGCGGGAAGACGTCGCGCGGGACCGATGCCTGACCCTACATTTTAGCATTCAACGCGGGTGCGATCCCGTTTCCCTACTTTCTTTTCCATCAAAAATCGCAAACAATGAAGGAACCATGTCAGCGGCCAACAGCCCGCCCGCGGCAACCGCTTCCATGTTTGTCGCCCTCGAGCGCTACTTCCAGATTGCGCTTTACGTGCTGGTGCTGACCGGGTTCGCGACGCTGGCCTCAACCGGCGGCTTGGGCGTGGGCCCGGCGTTGGGAGTGGCGCTGGCACTGCTGCTCCGTGGATTTCTTCTCATTACCGGCCGCGAGTTGCTTCTTCCCGAGCGCTGGACTTCTTCGCTGACCATCGCCTACGTCGTCTTCTATCTTGTCGATTACTTCGCCATCTCCCGCGCCTTTCTCGGATCGACTGTACACCTCGTGCTCTTTGTTCTGGTACTGCGGCTGTTTTCCGCGCGACGCGATCGCGACGATTATTTTCTGGCAGTGATCGCATTTCTCATGGTGTTGGCCGCTTCGGTGCTTACGGCGGACACCACTTTTCTGCTGATGTTCACGGTGTTCATGTTGATGGCCGTCGTCACCGTCATTCTCATGGAGATGCGGGGCGCGGCCGCGGCGGCCACGCGCCAGTCCCGGCTCGCCGGCGACGGCCCTGGCGCTAGCCGTATGGGCCTTTCTGTCTCCGGCGCCGCGCCGGTTTTTGTAGGCCTGATTTGCATTTTCGGTGCAGCGATTTTTTTCGTTCTGCCGCGCAGTTCCGCCGGCTATTGGAACGCTTATTCGCTGAATTCTGAAATTGCCACCGGTTTCAGCGACCGCGTGCAACTGGGCCGGATCGGAGAAATTCAGCAATCCAGCTCGCTTGTAATGCACATCCAGATCGATGGCGATCCACAAGGCGTCTACGACCTCAAATGGCGCGGAGTGACGCTTAATTTATTCGATGGGCGGAGTTGGTCGAATCCGCATGAGCAGCGCGTCGTGGTGCGCGGGCCCGGTGGTCAATTTGTTGTGGGCAACATTGCTGAGAGCGGAGCCTCACCCCGGGCAGTTCGCATTATTCGCTATCGCGTGCTGATGGAACCCGTGGCCAGCAGCGTGTTTTTCCTTGCGCCGGTGCCGCTCACGCTGGATGGAAATTATCGCTTCATTACGGTAGACGCGAGCGGAGGCGTCTTTGAGCCGGATATGGAGCATCCCATCGGCACCTATCGCGCGCATCGAACATTGGGCAGCCCAGTCCGGTAGTACTGCGCGCGGCTTCCTCGGACTATCCACCGGAAGTTTCGCTGAAATATCTGCAGTTGCCGCATCTGGATGCACGCATTCCCCAACTGGCAAAAAGAATCACGGCCGCGGAAGTCAACAATTATGACAAGGCCGCCGCGCTCGAACGCTACCTGCGGGCGAACTTCCATTACACCCTGCAACTTCCTCCGGTGAGCCAGCGCGATCCGCTCGCCGCATTTCTATTCCAGCGCAAGCAGGGGCATTGCGAGTACTTCGCTTCGGCCATGGCCGTCATGTTGCGCACCCTGCACATTCCCTCGCGCGTGGTGAACGGCTTTCGTACCGGGGAGTTCAACGACCTCACATCGCAGTATGTGGTTCGCGCGAGCAATGCGCATTCGTGGGTGAAGTTTACTTCCCGGGATACGGCTGGATCAGCTTCGATCCCACTCCGTCTGTCGCGGTATCGACGCACAGCGGGTGGGGCCGGGCGTTGCTCTATCTGGACGCGATGGCTTCATTCTGGCGCGAATGGATCATCAACTACGACATTTCTCATCAACGCACCTTGAGCCGGCAAACTACACGCGGCGCGCTCGAGTGGGCACGGCGAACGCAGGATTGGGCGCGGCGCGAATATCAGGAAACCCTTGAGTCGTTCCGCCACGCCCAGCAGGTGCTCTCGGATTCACCCACAGAGTGGAGCATCACTGGGGCAATTGCCGCGATTCTACTGGTGCTGGCAGCAAACGCCGGACGATTGTGGCGGGGTCGCCGCCATCGATTAGCAGCTCGGCCGGAAAAGTCGCCAGCACTGCTGCAACGATCTGGTACGACTCATGGTGCGTCTGCTGGGAAAGCGCGGCTTGAAAAAATCGCCAGTCCAGACTCCGGCAGAGTTTGTCACTTTAGTGGACGATCCCAACCTGCGCCAATCGGTCGCGCAATTCACCGAACACTACGAGCGGGCCCGATTCGGTGATTCGGCCGGGGACGCGAAGCGGTTGCCGGAACTTTACGAGGAAGTTAACGCGGCCACGCGCCGCTGAGGATAACGAGACACCGCAAAGACGTTACGAAGTAAGGTTGTGGAGCACACTCGCTGGCGCTTCGACTTTGCGGGGCTTAATGCCTCTGCCCGCACCGCTGCTTGCTGCGATTCTTAGGTCGTAGTCATTCTGAAGATTCAGCCAGAATTGCGCGGGCAGGCCAAAATACTCCCTAAGCGAATGGCGGTGTCGGCACTAATCGCCCGGTCTCCCCGGACGACTTCATAGATGCCGGGAAACTGAGTGCCTGCGCCAGTCTATAAGCGCTCACGCCCATCGGTTCCATGAACTCGGTCTTAAGAATTTCTCCCGGGTGGACGGCAAAGACCTTCCTTGATTTGGCCATGTTTTCTCCGGCTCCCTTAGTGATAATCCACGATCTGCATATAAATGAGATACCATAAGACATTAAATAATCCACTCATAAAATATATTTACCGCAGTTTGTTGCGCTAATACAATATTGTCTCCACCACCAGTGGTCATTACACCCCAGTCGCCTATGATACCAGCAATGGCATTATAAGCGGAATAAGCATGGCCGCCACAGGCACGTCGACAACGCTCCAATATCTCACTGCCCCACCACCACGAAACAAAAGATTTAAGCCCAGCAGATACGGCATGAGTATCCGATAATTGATCAGAAAACGTTTCGGGGCGTGTGTTTATACTATTTGCAACATCATCCCAATGATTGAATACACACCTAATTTCATAATTATTTTTTAAAAGGCCCTGTAGTGATTATTATTATTATTAATTACATACCAGCCTACTACTTGAAAAACGTAAAGAGAAGCAACACCAGGCATAAGCCGTACTTGTTGTGTTTGATAGTCTATAATTTGTTCATCGTTGTTGCCTTGTCTTCTAACCCAGCTGTACCGAGTGGCAATTGTAAGAGCCTGACCACAACTTGACACAGTCCATGGCATTACAGCAAGACGATCTGGTATTAGCACGGCATATTCAAGTGCAGGATTGTGCGATGGAGTAAAGGTACCATCCCTTGAAACGGCCGACCCTCGTTGAAGCATATTTTTGCGCAGAGTACGAACATGATTGAATTGTATCCAACCATTATCCAGTCCATTTCGTCCTGCCTTTGCGCCAATATTGCCTGCAACAACGCCAGGCATCAAGCGGCCAGTAGAGCAATCTCTTAATTGTACAGCAAACCAATGAATACCACGAGATTCTCCATTGATAATCAATTGAGCGATAACCACTGTGTTTAATTAAATTATTAATAAATTGAACGATCTAAACTGCAAAAGACTACCTGAATGTGTGGCTGTTTCACCTGCCATGCCAACCCACCTATACAAAGAATTAGGTATTATTTTCATTTAAACTTTAAGCTTACCATTTAGTGGCCGTCAAAGTCGGTGAATGAATAACAAATTCATCTGTCTTTGGATCAAAAGTGGCAGTTGTCTCTAAGCCTCGTAAAAATGAACTACAAAATGTCAAATTCATTCAAATGGAAATTATATTCAATTTACCCATGTCCTAATTCTGTCTATAACTATTTATTAGCTTCAAGTATAATTTTAACAAAGAATATATATTTACCATAGCATAACAACCAATAACATCCCAATTCTCAATAGCATTTATTCCATCTTTCATACTGTTGATTGGTCTAGCAAAGTAAAAATGATTGCTTGAATAACATTTCATGTACATGGATGCGCATACTAAACGTCTCCGAATAGGCACTACACAGAAATGTTATTTATACAAAATCTTTGTTTTAATTTTAATAACTTACTTCATGGCTTTGCGGATCGCTTCGCAGAGTTTATCATTTTTGAGGCTACGTGTGATTTCAACATATCGACGAATTTGCATCATAGTTCTAAGTAATAACATCTTATCAACTTCTATTACATTTGTCACACCTTGCTGCTTACTTTTCTCGTAGCTGTACTTAATTACTATTAAAACGTTGCTCTGTGCTC
>CAWKDJ010000002.1:0-97758 GCA_963848325.1 uncultured Acidobacteriaceae bacterium | reverse complement strand
ATTTACGATCAGATTGACGGCCTGTCGAAGAAGCCCGTCACCGATGAAGAAGTGCAGCGCGCCAAGGACGCGATCCTGAATTCCTTTGTCTTCAATTTCGATTCGCCGGAGAAAGTCCTGCGCGAGCGCATGGCCTACGAGTTCTACGGCTATCCAGCGGATTTTCTCGAGCAGTTCCGGTCAGGAATCGAAAAGGTGCAGAAGGCCGACGTTCGACCGCGCTGCAGCTAAGTATCTGCACAAGGACCAGCTTGCCGTTTTGGTGGTGGGAAACACGGAGCAGTTCGACAAACCTCTCTCATCCCTGGGAACTGTCACCAATGTTGACATCACGATCCCTCCGCCACCCGGCGCAGCGAATGAAGCGCCGGCGGCCAAGCCTGCCGCATCCAACCCTGAGGGCAAACAACTCGCGGCCAAGGTGGTTGAAGCTATGGGCGGGCTCGCCAAGCTGCAAAGCGTGAAGGCGATCCACAGCAGTCTGACCGAGAAGGACGCGGAAGGCGGCTCCGGCTCGACGGTCGAAGTCACCATGGTCTATCCCGATCGCGCGCGCATCGAGGTGAAAACCTCGCATGGGGTGCTGGCAATTGTCGTTTCGCCCGACGTGGGTTTTATGTACGCTGAGGGCATGGGACAACGTGACTTGCCCGCTGCCCAGAAAAACGAAACCATCGAGGAGATTCAGCGAGACCCCATCTACATCGGCCAGCACCTCAACGATCCGGCCTTCATCTTTTTTGCCAACGGCACGGAGAAAATCGGCGACGTAGAGACGCACATCCTCGACGTACGCGCCGGCGAAGTATCGATTCGCTGGTTTGTCGATCCGAAAACTGGGCGGTGCCTTCCGCGAAGCCTACGAGACGATCGGCCGCGGCGGTCCGGCCCCGCTCAGACCGACTTGAGCGATTGGAAAACCACCGATGGAATCACGCTGCCTGCGCTGCACAAGAACAAACAGAACGGACAGGACTCGAGCACGGTTGAGTTTACCAGCGTGCAATTCAATCCGCCGATCGATCCCAAAATGTTCGAGAAACCCGCTGCAAAAGCGCAGCAATAATCGGTTGAGGTGGGCCCATGTGCCGAAATATCAAAACACTTTTCAATTTCGATCCGCCCGTTACTGAAGAAGAAATTCGCGCCGCGTCTCTGCAATTCGTTAGAAAGATCAGCGGCTTCAACAAGCCGTCGAAGGCCAACGAAGCCGCATTTCTCGCCGCCATCGACGAAGTCGCCGCGGTTTCGATCCGTCTCCTGCGTTCGCTTGAAACCACCGCTCCGCCGAAGAATCGCGAGGAAGAGGCAGCCAAAGCCAAGGCCCGCGCCGCCGAGCGCTTCGGAGCAGCTTGAAACCCGCCTGACGAGCCATACAAATAACCTGCATTTCTTGTTTATCTGGCTTTTTTTGACAAACATTTTACGAATTCGCCGGCGGGTACCCTGACTTCCACGGTTACAATAGCTCTCCGCCACAGCGCATACGCGCCGCCGGCGAGAAATCCAAACTGGGGATGTCTACGAAATGTTGAAAATACTTGCACTTCTACTCGCTGTTCTGACTCTTGCCTCCAGCGCAATCGCCGCTGACCATGGTTCCGTTCTGCTGTCCACCAATTTACCGGGAAGGACGGAGCCTATCCGACCGCAGGCCTTAGCGCGGATGCTTCCGGCAACATTTATGGCTCAACTCAGACTGCCGGGCCATACAACGCCGGCACACTATTCCGCTTGTCGCCGGCGAGCAACGGCGGCTGGAAGTTCACCGTCATTTACGCCTTCACAGGCGCCGACGACGGCGGACTTGCTGGGCACTCTGGTCTTCGATTCTCAGGGAAACGGTTATGGCACGGCCTCTTCCGGCGGAGCCAACGGGCTTGGCGTAGTCTACAAGCTCACTCCCCCAACCATCGGTCAGCTTTGGAACGAGACCGTGTTGTACAGCTTTCAGGGAGGCACCGACGGCCAGATTCCTTTTGGCGAAGTCGTCTTCGATTCTACCGGCAACTTGTACGGCACAACTTCACGTGGCGGCTTGAATCACGTCGGATGCTTTCAATCCGGCTGCGGCACCGTCTTCGAACTTTCTCCAAACTCCAACGGCACGTGGCAGGAAACCGTGTTGCACCGCTTCAGCGATTCTGACGGTGAAGGCGCCGAACCGCGCGCTGGGCTGGTCTTTGACGCCGCCGGAAATCTCTACGGAACCACGAACTCAGGAGGAAACAACGACTTCTGCAATACTTTCGACTCCGACGGATGCGGCGCCGTTTTTGAATTGATGCCCGGTTCCGGCGGTCAATGGCAGTTCGTAAGCCTCGGCGACTTTAACGACACCGACGGTGGCCTGCCGCGCGCCGGCGTTACCCTCGACGGAAAAGGAAATCTCTATGGCGTTACTACCGTCGGCGGCGTATCTGGCGGAGGCACTTTGTTTTCTCTTACCCAGCAGAATGGGCAGTGGGTTCGGGGAAGGATTTTTAGTTTTCCGCACAATAGCGAGCCATCCGGAAATCTCATTTTTGATTCCTCCGGCAACATTTATGGCACCACCTACCTCGGCGGCAAGAATGTATCGGGCAGCGTCTTCCAGTTTTCGCCCAGCACCTGGACGTTGCAAACGCTTTACAACTTCAGCGTTGAAGGCGCGCGTACCGGCGACGATCCTCTCGACGGCGTCTTCCTTTTGAACGGCGCATTCTTCCTGACAACTACGAACGGCGGCCGGCTGAACGATTGTGCTCCCAATCCCGGATGCGGCGCCGTCGTTGAGTTGAGCCAGGGCACTCCGTCGCCAGCCGCACAATAGAAATTACTCGAAAACGATGGGCGATACTCCAGGTTCACCGGCGAAGTTCACCGGCGAAACTCGCAAGTGAACCTGGGTCGTATCTACTCTCCGCTCGATCCCTTTACTTCAATCTCGTTCACCGTTTCTTTTACGTTGGGGATCTTCTTGGCCAGCTTTTCAGCCTCGGTTTTCTGCCCAGGGGTCTTGACGCTTCCCGACAACGTCAGCGTCCCGTTTTTCGCACTGCAGGAGATGCTCTGCTTGTCCAGATTTTTGTGCGCTTTCAGCATTGCCTTACAGTTGTCCTCGATGCCGCCGTCCAGATCTGAGTCCACCGATTTCGCCTGACTTTCCATGCCGATCGGCCGCACTCCAATCTGGTTGGCGATGGTGTAATCGGGCGCGGCCTGCTTGGCGACACTCTCGGCCTGCGCTTTCTTGTCTTCCGTCTCGACGTTGCCGCTGAGCGTCATTACTCCCTTATCGCGGTGCCTGGCTCACGCTGACCACTCCCAGGTTATTGGCGGTGAGCGCATTGTTCACCGCGTCTTTTTCGTCGGGATGCGCCTGGCTGCAACCTGCCAGCCCCAGCACTGCGCACAGGATGAGTGAAAACAGCGCGGGGCCTGCGGTCCGGCCCACTGAAAACCATTTGCTGAACTTGCTGTCCATAAATCGGCCTGCTCCTTTTGAGGTTTGTTCTCACGAGCTTCCCTTGCCATACTCGTTTCGTCCGCTCTGAGATGAGCAGCGTGGTCGTGCACGATGTACGCCCATCCCTGTATGGGACCGGCGAAGATCACTCCATGGAATGCTGTTATCTCTTATGTGAGGTGAGGTAGGCTCGCGAGCCTGGAGCGAGCGAATTCGAAGGGTTCAGCGGAGCGCAGACCGAACAGACTCCGGCCTGTGGCTCAATCCAGGTGTTTTAAAGGCGCAATCAATCCAGGTAGAAGAGCGATGTTGTGAGGGAACCTAGGCTACTGGCGGGCGCGCTTGTCCCACCACACGGCGGCCTGCGGCGGAGTGTCCCGCATCGTCGATAATTCGTGTTTGATCTCCAGCAGGCGGCTGGCGCGCGCTTTGGAGGCGTTCTGCTCAACCGAGTTGTGTTCGCTGCTTCCTGCGAACAGGGTATTCATATTCTTTAAATCGGTAATTTCTTGACGCAGGCTGGTAAGGCGCTCGGCAATAGGACTCATACTTTCAGCATACGCCCGAAACCCGGTTACGTCTGGTTTATTTCGCCGCGCGGCAAACACAAGGGTAATAGGGCACTGCGAACCCGGGAATGCGGGAGTTACGCGGCCCGGGATTTGACGGACTTGAGCTTGATCTCCGCTCTGGCTCCCAGCAGGTCTGCATATAGGAGCAACCGAGCCACGCTGAGCGTGGAGAGCTTGCCGCGCATCAATTCGCTTACTCGCGGTTGCTGAATCCTGAGGATTTGTTCCAGGTCGCGGGCAGTGTAACCGCGGCGCTTTACCAGTTGCAGAATTCTCTGATGCAGCGCTGCTTTGAGTTTTAGCTCCAGGGCTGCTTGCCGATCGAATCCGAGTTCATCCAAGACACTCCCGCTGACTCTGTACTCATTTTCTGCGGAGCGCTTGTTTGGCACTTCCTTTCTCCTCGCGTTCGGCCTCGTCCGGCGAACCACCGGATATCTTGTTACTTGTATACATGTTTCACGTATACCTTGTCACGATCACTTTGGTACTGCGGTGGTCACCTCGCCGGGACCAGGCGTGCGCTACACAACAGAATCTGTTCGGCGGGGTGCCCCATTTCTCGCGCGCCCTTTGCGCGAGAAGTGGGAACGGCGGTGTGGGCGCGAGCGACCCGCTCGTGCGAACTGGGAAGGGGGCAGATTTGCAAGGGCACGGCTTTAGCCGCGCCCGAGAAAAGCTCCGGAGGAGCGACATATTCTAGCCCAGGGCGTAAGCCCTGGGTCAGCGACCAAGCCCGACCCACGCGCCGATACGGCGCGGCTGTAATTGCCCCCCAGGTTAGCTCGCAAAACAGCTCGCGGAACCTGGGGCACCGTGCTCTAGTTCTTTCGGCAGGCCCCTGTTTAAAGGGGACGACATTCGCACTCATGAAGCCTCCAACGCAAAAGCAGATCGCCCCGCCTTTCGGCGGGGCCCGGCGCGAGGGGTGAGTCTCGCGCTTACATCTGAAAATCCCCACCCTAACCTCGCTTACGCTCGGTTAAGGGTGGGGCACCCTTCGGTTTTCTTCGTCGGACAAGAGTGTCCGACCCACACAGTTCCAGCTAAAAGCTAAGAGCTAATAGCTAGAGGCTGCGTTTAATACATGCCTTCCATGCCGCCGCCGTGGCCGCCGGGCATCGGAGAGCCCTTCTTGTCTTCCGGGATCTCCGAGATCAGGGCTTCGGTGGTCAACATCAACGCCGCAATCGAGCCGGCGTTCTGCAATGCGGTGCGCACGACCTTCGTGGGATCGAGCACGCCCGCCTTGACCAGGTCTTCGTAATCGCCGGTGAGAGCGTTGTAACCGAAGTTTGCATCTTTCGATTCGGTCACTTTACCCAGCACAATCGCGCCTTCTTCGCCGGCGTTCTCGGCGATCATGCGCAACGGCTCGGCAATGGCGCGCCTTACGATGTTGCAGCCAATCTGCTCATCGCCTTCGAGTTTCAGCTTGTCGAGTGCGCTGATGCAGCGGGCCAACGCAACTCCGCCGCCGGGGACAATGCCTTCCTCGACTGCGGCGCGGGTAGCATGCATGGCATCTTCCACGCGGGCTTTCTTTTCCTTCATTTCGGTTTCGGTCGCAGCGCCAACTTTAATGACGGCCACGCCGCCGACCAGCTTCGCCAGCCGCTCTTGCAGTTTCTCGCGGTCGTAGTCGCTGGTGGTCTTGTCGATCTGGCTGCGGATTTCCTTCACCCGGCCTTCAATCTCCGAGTGCTTGCCCTTGCCTTCGACGATGGTGGTGTTGTCCTTGTCCACCGTGATCTTCTTGGCCTGGCCGAGATCGCTCATCTGCACGTTCTCCAGCTTGATGCCGAGATCTTCGGTGATGGCCTTGCCGCCGGTCAGGGTTGCAATGTCCTGCAGCATGGCTTTGCGGCGATCGCCGAAGCCAGGCGCCTTCACGGCGCTGACTTGCAGCGTGCCACGCAGCTTATTGACGACCAGAGTGGCGAGCGCTTCGCCTTCCACGTCTTCCGCAACGATGAGCAACGGCTTGCTGCTCTTGGCAATCTGTTCGAGCAGCGGGAGCAGGTCCTTCATCGAGCTAATTTTCTTTTCGTGGATGAGGATGTAAGCGTTTTCCTGCACCGCTTCCATGCGCTCGGGATCGGTCACGAAATAAGGCGACAGATAGCCGCGGTCGAACTGCATGCCTTCGACCACTTCCAGCTGGGTCTCGAGCGTGCGCGATTCTTCCACCGTGATGACGCCATCTTTGCCGACCTTCTTCATAGCTTCGGCAATAATGTGGCCGATGGTGTCGTCATTGTTGGCGGAAATGGTGCCAACCTGAGCGATCATTTCTCCGGAGACGGGCTTGGAGAATTTATCGAGTTCGCCCTTGATGCGGTTGCCTTCCTTGTCCAGCTTGCCGCAGATCAGTTCGACAGCCTTCTCGATGCCGCGCTTCATGGCCATCGGGTTGGCGCCGGCCGCAACGGTCTTCACGCCTTCGCGATAGATCGCCTGGGCCAGAACGGTTGCGGTAGTGGTGCCGTCGCCAGCCACGTCGGAAGTCTTGCTGGCAACTTCGCGCACCATCTGCGCGCCGGTGTTTTCAAGGTTGTCCTTGAGTTCGATTTCTTTGGCGACGGTGACGCCGTCCTTGGTGATGGTCGGCGAACCGAATTTCTTTTCGATCACCACGTTGCGGCCCTTGGGGCCGAGAGTAACTTTCACGGCGTCCGCGAGAGCGTTGACGCCGCGGAGGATCGCTTGCCGCGACTCTTCTCCGTGTACGATTTGCTTTGCCATTTTTCTTTTCTCCTAATTTGATTGCAGCGCTGGCTGCTCAATTTCTTCTCGGGTCGTCGCTAATCGGCTTCTAGCTGTTAGCTTCTAGCTTGAACCCCAAACCCTGTCATTCCGAGCGAAGAAGATCATGCGCGTAGCGAATGATCTTCACAGTCGAGGAACCTGCTTTTGACCCCCGACTGACGGGATGACAACGCTATTTCCGGCTTCCGGCAGTCTCTTTCTTGGCGGCGCCGGTGATGATTCCGAGGACTTCTTCTTCACGCATGATGATGAAGTCTTCGCCATCCAGCTTGATCTCGGTGCCGGAATACTTGCCGAACAGGATGCGGTCGCCATCTTTTACATCGAGCGGGCGAACCTTGCCTTCCTCAGTGATCTTGCCTTTGCCTACGGAGATGACTTCGCCCTCCTGAGGTTTTTCCTTGGCGGTGTCGGGCAGAATAATTCCGCCACGGGTGGTTTCAGCTTCTTCAATGCGCCGCACCAGAATGCGGTCATGAAGTGGGGTAAATTTAGCCATGTTGTGACTCCTTTCCTAGTGGTGAAATATGCGTTAAATTGCAGAGTAGTTCGCCAACGAAACGTAAGCTGTTAGCACTCATTGTTGGCGAGTGCTAATTATAAGAATATGAGCTTGCCGTTGTCAAATCCTAAACCAAAGGTGCTCGTAAACACATGAAACTAATCATACAGCTCGCTCTCGTTTCCTGCCTGTCGCTGGGTTTGTTTTCCGCTTTTGGAAGCGCTGCGGACCAGAAGATCTTGGCCTGCGTCGGCGGGACGGTCTACCCTTCGCCGACGGCAGCACCTATTAAAGATGCAGCCGTGTTGATTGAAGACGGCAAGATCAGCGCGGTCGAGCCGGGGGCGCGGTTCAAACTTCCGGCGTCGGCGCAGGTTCTGGATTGCAAAGACAAGTTCGTCGTCGCCGGATTCTGGAACAGCCACGTTCACTTCTCGGAAGATGCGTGGGCCGACGCGGACAAGACTCCCGCCGACAAGCTCGAATCCCACATGCAGGAGATGCTCACGCGTTGGGGATTCACCACGGTGTGGGACCTGGGCTCGGAGCCGCGGAACACCCTCGCACTGCGCAAGCGGGTCGAGGCCGGCGAAGTTCCTGGGCCGAAAATCCTGATGGCCGGAGATATTTTCCCCAAGGGCGGGCATCCGGTGTATCTTCCCGCCGAGTTGCAACTGCCCGAGGCGGCCACGCCGGACGACGCGCTGCGCATGGTGCGCGGCTACATGTACATGGGCCTCGACGGCACCAAGCTGTTCACCGGCTCCTACATGGGACACGGCAAGCCGGTGGTCAACATGGACGCGGACATCGTGAAAGCCGCGGTCGATATTACGCATGAAATGCAGCGGCCGGTGTTCTGCCATCCGCAGAATCATGTGGGCGTCGATAACGCGCTGAACGGAGGCGTGGATATTCTGGCGCACCCTATTCCGACGGAAGGCAGTTTCACCGACGCCGAACTCGCGCAGATGAAGAAGCAGCATACGGCGCTGATCCCGACGCTGACATTGTTTACCACCGTGGTGAACGATCCCGCGATTTCCGAGGCTCTGGTGGGCGCGGGCGTCTCGGAACTGAAAACTTATTTTTCGCAGGGCGGAAGGATTCTGTTTGGCACGGACGTGGGCTTCGTCAAGATTTACGACACGACGCAGGAATACGAATTCATGGGCCGGGCAATGGGTTGGAAAGATATTCTGGCGTCGCTGACTACGAATCCGGCGGAGCAGTTCAAATCGCCGACCAAGGGCCGCGTGGAAAAAGGCATGGACGCGGATTTGGTGGTGCTCGATGCCGATCCGGCAGCGGATGTGAAGAACTTGGCGAAGGTAAAGTACACGGTGCGGGGTGGGAGGGTGATTTATCAGGAGAAATAGATTGCGTGGGGACGGACGCCCCGTCCACACTTTCAACCGTTGTCATCCTGAGAGCCCGCGCCTTTCTTCGCGGGCCGAAGGATCTCAGTCTCCACAGCCCTGTGGGACGGAAACGACCTTCTAGCGCGGACATGCCTGTCCGCGGCGCTTTGTATCAGGGCACGGACTCATCCGTGCCACCACGCGCCCCCATTTGTCATTCCGAGCCGCCCGCAGCCGCGCATCGCGCGGCGAGGGCGTGCCGAGAAATCTGCTTTTTGTCTAGATCACCGTGTGGGTCTTGGCCTGTACCTGTTGACGCTGCCGCCCTCGATCATCCGGTAAGCCGCAGTTACCTTGGGCGCAACATGCCAAATCTTTTTCCGGCAACGGAACCGACCAAACCATAAACCTCATGCTAGGATCGGTCTAAGCTGCTAGCGACAATACCGTCAACCAGTTGGGATGGTTCATTTGGGCCAGTCGATCGAACTGCCGGGTTCAGCCCTTCATCCATCTACGACTGCCCGCGCCTTGATCCCCACTCGATCGCTGACCCACGTTCGAGCCAAGTCCAGGCCGGTGGCCCAGGTTCCGCGAGCTGATTTTGCGAGCTAACCTGGGAAGCAGAAACAGTCGCGCCTCCACGGCGCGTCAATCAATGGTGAGCGCCTTCTCGGCACGGCTAAAGCCGTGCCCTACCCGGTTTCTGCGTGGCTGAAGCCACGCCCCACCCAAAACCATCGGCGCGGCTGTGCCGTTTCAAATCCGAAAAAGAGACAAGACCGAACTTCCCCACCCTACGTCGCAAAAGGCGCTCACGTAAGGGTGGGCCACCCGGCGAAAACTTCCCCAGCCTACGTCGCAAAGGACGCTCACGTAAGGATGGGGCACCCGCAGCATGCGAAGCAAATTCTCTTTCTAATATGCTCCCGCTAAATCTCACCAGCTAATGTCAGTGACTCTTTCAACCCCACGCGATTTATCGCCAACTATGTCCAGGTAGTCAGTCTTATCCCAGAGATGGGAGCGCGTCGCTCTCAAAGCGAGCGATGCCAGATCCATTTGGCGAGCGCTTCTCCTTTTGCTAACCATTCGGCTCCTTTGTCGTCGAATTTCATTGAAATTGAAGCTCGCGCTCGCTGCTGCTCCGGACAGGCACGAAATATATCTACAGGTTAGTGAAGCAACTTAGTGCGAAGCAGGAGATAGATTAACGACATGTCGAACGCTGCGGGGATTAACGTTTGTGCACTGGTTTGATAGTCGTTACGGAAATGAGGAGAACGGCCATGACGCTTACACGATGCATGATAGTGATTTTCGCCGCTGCGATGTCAAGCTTTGCCCTACCTAACCGTGCGGCAGCCGAAATCGCTTTTGATCAGCTCCCGAAAGTCTTCGACGCTTCCATGCCACGCGACCAGCAGATTTCAATCGCGTTGAGTGCCGGCCCAGAAGGAGTAAGAGATAAGGCAACCGTTTATGTTCTTGGCCCCAAAGGCTTCGAAAAAGCTCGCGAGGGCACGAACGGCGTGAGTTGTCTTGTGAGCCGGCATTTCGCAACGCCTACCGAAACGACGATCGAGCCCATGTGCTACGACGCCGAAGGCAGCCAGACTCTGTTGCTTGCTGACCTGTACCGGGAAGAACTCCGCTCAAAGGGTACGTCTGAAGCAGAGATCAAGACAGAAGTCGCAAATGGCTACAAGGCTGGCCGCTTTAAGGCGCCCAGCAAGACGGGAATCCGCTACATGCTGTCGAGCGACAACCGCTTGGGCCCCACTCCCGACCACAGAACAGTCCGCGTTCCCCCGCACTTTATGTTTTATGCGCCATATATGACGGGAAAAGATTTGGGCTTTGATTCAGACTCAGCGGCAGCTTTTCTGCTGCAACCAGGATTGCCGGATGCCACGATCATTGTATTCCCCGATCCAAACCTGGAGAGACCGAGTCGGTGAGAGTGGAGGCTTGTGGCTCAGGTTCGCGACCTGATTCTGCGAGCTAACCTGGGAGCTAATGCAGTTGCGCCTCCACGGCGCCTGCGTCAAATTCGGAGCTTTCTCGGCACGGCTAAAGCTGTGCCCTTTCAGATCCGAAAAAGAGAGAAAACCGACTTCCCCACCCTACGTCGCAAAGGGCGCTCACGTAAGGATGGGGCACCCAGCGAATTCGAAGGCTGCGCTCGGGATGACAACTTTTGGGTGGCTTTTCGCGGGCGAACCTGACGACCTCGGCTGCGGTCATCGGCGTTCGCCATCTGCCGAGGGAGAGAATTGCAAGCGAGCATCCCAGGATCTCCAGTGTGAGAAGGGCGAAGACGCTTACGTCAAACAAGACGGTCCCAGAGCCGGATACCATGAAGACATTGTTTGGAGCTGCTTGCAGGAAGTGCTCATAAAGGTCGGCAGCCATGGCAGCCGAAAAGAAAATCAACGAAACCTGCTACGGTAAATTTATCGCTGAGCTTCCACAAGGCAATGCACACGGCGAAATGCCCCAACGACATCAAAGCTATGGCCACCCAGCTAACGTGGTTGTTGGGGGGTGGAAGAACATCTGCCGCAGGGAACAGGTGCCAGACTGCGACGATCCAGTGCGCGGCAACAACGAGTAGAGCGAGCGTCCGTAGCTTGGTCATATGTCCAATCCCCAAAATCAGTCTACACCGGACAACTCGGTTCGATCCGCGAGCTGATTTTGGGAGCTAACCTGGAAAGCAAATGCAGTTGTGCCGCCCATTCGGCTCGCCTGCGTCGCTACGCTTCGCAGGCTTCGCTCAGGGCAGATTCTCGCTGCGCAAAGTACGCTTGCTCGGGGTGACAAACTAAACGGCGGAGGCCTCTGCTCAAGACGATTCTACGATTTGGAGCTTTGGGGGCCTTCGCGGCGGAAGGCTGCGAGTGACGCCGCTACCAGCAGCGCCACCCATCCACCGAGGAACAGCCAGGTCGCATCAATCAGGTAGGAATAGAGCCGATCAAAATTCATTGCCGTACCGTTTTCTGGAGCGCCTTACTGTCGCGTCATTGCCGAACTGGGCCTTTTCGCCCCTGGAGTTGAGTTTTTCCGGTAAGCGACTTATACCGGTGCATGATTTCCGTAACCGCGTTCAACCGGCCGAGCGAGGTCAGGTGTGCATCGTTCAGCGCCTGGTCGATCTGCGACATCCAGCACTCCACGGCCCGCTCGACGCCGTGAGATATCTCGCTGGCGATCACATCCAGGACATCTTCCGAAAAACTAGCTTTGGATAAGACTGCACTGGCCACGAAATCCACCTTTCTCCGAATGCGGTTTGGGACGCCAGGGGAGGAGGGTTCGCATTCTCCTCCCCATTCCCCCTCGCCTCGCACGAGTTGACTAATTGGAAGGCGGCTCGGCCGGAGCTTCCAACGTCTGGTTCTGCATGTGCTGCTGGAACCACTGCTGCCGCTTCGCGAGCACTTCGGTCATCTTGGTTTTTTGTTCGGGCGTGAGCACCTGATAGGCCTGCGAGGTCAGCTTGGCCCGCTCCAGTTCGATCTGCGACTGGATCTGCGCCGACTGCGTGGCCAACGCCTGCGCTTTCGCCTCGTCAAAGCTGCCGCCGGTGATCAACTGGACCATGGCTTCGTGGTTCTGGTGGGCTTGCTCGAACAGCGGTGTCATAGTCGACTTGCCGCTCTCATAGATCTGTTTGATTTGCGTATGCTGCGCTTCCGTCAAATCCACGGCGTGGAAGGGCAACATCTCGAACGGCCCGTGGCCGTGCATGTGAACTCGCTGAACATTCTGCGCAGCCGCGGCGGCCGCAATCAATGTCACTGCCAGAGTGACTAGTAAAACTTTGCTTGTCTTCATATCTCTCCTGCTCCCCTCGGGGGAACCCCGTATTTGCGTTCTCTCATAAGAACACTTTCGGACTCCCAAACGTGGTAAAAACTCGGTCAACCGGAGTAAATTTTTGTAAAGCGTGCAAGTGCCTGCTTTGACAATTCTTTACGCCTCCCAGGGGCCGCGTATTATAAAACTAATATGGGAAAGATGGAACGCATTCTGGTCATCGACGACGACGTGGAGCTTTGCGGACTGGTCGGCGAGTATCTCGAACCGGAAGGCTTCCAGATCGAAGCAGTTTACGACGGCAATCGCGGACTCGAACGCGCCCTCAGCGGCGACCATTTGCTCGCCGTTCATCGATGTTATGCTTCCCGGCATGAATGGCTTCGATGTTCTCCGCCGCATCCGCAGCACCTCAAAGCTGCCGGTTCTGCTTCTTACCGCTCGCGGGGAAGATGTTGACCGCATCGTCGGGCTGGAGATCGGCGCCGACGATTATCTTCCCAAGCCTTTTAATCCGCGGGAACTCGTGGCGCGAATTCGCGCCATTCTTCGCCGCACGCAGGGCGCTGCGAAACCTGAAGATGGCATGCCCGAGATCGTGCGCGTCGGCGACATCGAACTCGACCCGGCTACCCGAACTGTGCGCCATGGCGAGCAGCCCGTAGAACTAACTTCGGTGGAGTTCAATCTCCTGCACGTCCTGCTGCGCGAAGCCGGACACGTGGTGACCCGCGACCGCCTGGTTGATGAAGTCCTCAGCCGCAAGTTCTCGCCGTTCGATCGCAGCATCGATATGCATGTGAGCAAGGTTCGGCGCAAACTGGGCGACTCAGAAAACGGCGGCCACATTAAGACGGTGCGTGGCGTGGGCTATATCTTCACTCATCCGCGAGACAACGCCGGGAGCGAAGAATGAGAAGCCTGTTTTTCCGCATCTTCGTTTCCTACTGGATCGCCCAGGCGTTGTTTTTCGTCCTGGCGTTTGTGGTCGCCTCGGCATTGCGCCCGGCGCGCGAAATCGCCAGCTTGCAATCGGAGCAGCCAAAATTTCTGAGCGAGGCCTTGCAGGCTTACCAGAGCGGCGGAGACTCGGCGGCCTGGCGCTATCTGCGCAACCTGCACGAGTCGCAGCATGTGCGCATTTACATTTTTGACCAGCAGGGAAAAGAGTTGCTTGGACGTAAGAGCGACTGGATCGAAAAAGCCCGCCTGGGACGCTTGCCAACCGCGGAAGATTTCTGGTCGCGCTTTAAACCGCAACCCCAGTTCCTACGCGCTACGGTCACGGCTTCGAATGGACAGCCCTATGTCTTGATCACCGAACTTCCGCCGGAGCCTCATCCGCTGTTTGGGCCGCACGGCGTGCCGGGGCTGGGCATCATGATCGGGGTGCTTACTTCCGGAATCGTTTGCTACATTCTCGCCATGTATCTCACGTCGCCGGTGGTCCGGTTGCGCGAAGCGACGCAGAAACTTGCAGCGGGAGATTTGAGCGCCCGCGCGGGAGTGCCGGGGTCGCGGCGGCACGATGAAATGGCCCAACTTACGCAGGATTTCGACCGCATGGCCGAGCGCCTGCAAAATCTGGTCGATGCCCAGCGGCGCCTGCTCTCTGATATTTCTCATGAGCTGCGTTCACCGCTCGCGCGATTAACGGTTGCGCTCGAATTGGCGCGGCAGCGCAGCGGCGCGGAGGCGCGGACGGCGCTCGATCGCATCGACCGCGAGACCAATCGTCTCAACGAAATGATCGAACGGCTGCTGACCATCTCGCGGCTTGAGGCTGGCGGGCAACAGGCGGAGAAATCGCCGGTGCAACTGTCGCAACTGATCGATGAGATTGCCCGCGACGCGGCCTTCGAAGCGCAAAGCCGCAACTGCGAAGTGGAAGTCACGATTGTTGACGACTGCGTGGTAAGCGGCAGCGTCATCCTGTTGCACAGCGCGATTGAGAACGTGGTGCGTAACGCCATCCGCTACACCCACGAAGGCACCAGCGTTCAGGTGCGCCTCGAACAGAGCCAGGGCGCACGGGCCCGCAGGCGGTGGTTCGAATCTTGGATTCTGGTCCAGGGAGTGCCTGAAGAAGCCCTCGAAAAACTTTTCCAGCCGTTTTACCGCATCGACGACGCCCGCGGACGCCGAACCGGCGGCGTGGGCCTGGGTCTTGCCATCACCCAGCGGGCGGTGTTGCTGCACGGCGGCACGGTACGCGCGGCCAATCGTCCGCAAGGCGGATTGATGGTGGAGATTCGCCTGCCACTGGTATTTGTCGAAATTCCGGACGCGGTTTTCCCGCCGCCAGCGCCGGTTCCCAGCGGGCCGATAGCGTAGCGAGAAGCTCCGTATCGGAGCGCGGCCTCCGCTGTGCCGCAAAAGCCACACAAAACGCCGTTCGCGCGCCGATGAGGCGCAACCACTAGGGCCGTTCTTCCGCATATACAGGGCTAGCAACCCAGCGTAAAATTCGTGCGTCCTCATGGAGGTCAGCCACGATGAGATCAACCGCAATTCTCTGCCTGATGTTCTTCTGCTCTGTGCTTTCTCTGGCCGCAGATTTTTCTAGTTTGCCGCCTGAAGCGCAGGAGGCGATCACGGCTGCGATCAAGGGCGATGTTGCCTCACGCATCCCAGCCAACATTCAAGACTTCACTCTCACAGCCTCAGACGGCACGAATGGAGACGATTTCGGTGTTTCTGTGGCAATCGACGGTGACACGGTAGTCGTGACTGGTGGCAATCAGGAGCAGGGTGTCAGCGTAGCATATGTGTTCGTCAAGCCACCGAGCGGATGGACGAACATGACCCAGACTGCCGAGCTAGCCCTATCAAGCGGGGGAACCGAAGGTTTCCTCAATAGTGTCGCCATCAGCCGAAGGACAGTAGTGGTTGGGTCATCGAATGCCACGGTCAATGGGAACCCGGAACAAGGTGCTGCTTTTGTTTTTGTTGAGCCTGCCGGCGGATGGGTGAACATAACCGAAACCGCTACGCTGACCGCCGCCGACGGCGCTCCATACGATGAGTTCGGCTATTCGGTGTCTATCAGCGGAAATACGGTCATCATTGGTGCCCCACGCCCAACGGCAAATAATGCTGGGCCTGGCGCCGCCTACGTGTTCGTGGAGCCCCCCGGTGGATGGGCAGATCTGACGCAGACGGCAGAGCTAAGCGCTTCTGACGGTACGGACGGTAACGACTTTGGTTATTCTGTATCGATCAGTGGCAACACTGCGATTGTTGGGGCTTCTCAGGGCGGGAACGGTGGTAACCCGCCTGGAGGAGCATACGTGTTTGTAGAGCAGCAAGCCGGTTGGACAAACTCTACGGAGACCGCTAAGTTAACTCCATCTGACGGCGCTGTCGGAGATGACTTCGGTCGTTCAGTTTCCCTTAGCAACAACACGGCAGTTGTCGGTGGCGATAATCGTGCGGGAGTAGGGGCGGCTTATGTCTTCGTGGAGCCCGCTGGCGGCTGGGCCAACATGACTCAAACCGCCGAGCTGAAAGAGGGGACAAGCACCCGAGAATCCTTCGGTAGTTCAGTTTCCATCGACGGCAACGTAATTTTGGTGGGGGACTCTGGTGTCGAGAAACTTAGTGGCGCAGCTTTTGTATTCCTTAAACCCGCTAGCGGGTGGCGAAACACTTCGAAATACAATCTTCAGCTAGGGATCTCGTTTCCGTACGGATACGATCTGTTTGGAAGCGCAGTAGCGGTTAGCGGCACTTCCGGTATCATCGGGGCCCCCAACGCTCCAACGTCACCACCGTGCAAGGGTGGTCAATGTCAGCCCGGCCCCGGCGAAGCGTTTGTGTTCGCCGAGAAATAAGACAGTACGCTCATGCGCCGTTAACAAGTTCGACCGACCGTTTGACCAATTCCGCGATGTATGTACAGTGTCTACATATCCTCGAACATTCCCCCACCAGGACGTTTCGATGCTTTCCGAATTGGATGAGAGCAAGCTGCAGACGAACCTGATGCGCGGAAAACAGCGGCGGATTATTTCTGCCAGGAGGGCGCACCGCAATGAAAGGCAAGATTACGCGAACCACCTCAAGAGCGCGGGCGAAGGGCGAGACTGACTTCGGAGGCCTGCGCAGAATGAGGGATGCGGCCATCGACGACTCCGACATCCCCAAGCTGGGTAAATCGTTCTGGAAGACCGCTAAACTGAGGATGCCGGAGCCCAAAGACCGCCTGACCATCCGGGTTGACCATGATGTTGTGAAATGGCTCAAGAAGGTCGGCAGCGGCTACCAGACCCGCATCAACGCCATTTTGCGCTCTTACATGGAGGCGCAATCGGGCTGAGGCCCGCGCCCTCCGCCCACCATCCGCACTGTAATTCCGAGTGTCAGGCTGGCCCCGGCGAGGCATTTGTATTTTGTAGAGGAATGAACAGTTTGATTGGCTGGCGCAGGAGGCGTCTCTCCCCGGAATTGCCTTTGCTGGTAGAGAGCCTTGCGCCTACAATCAGAACATGGAAATTTCTCTCGCGCCCGATCTCGAAGCCAGGCTCAACCGCATCGCCTCGCAAACCGGTAAAGGCCGAGCCAGGTTGTGCAGGAACTGGTTTCGAACTACCTGGAGCACGATGAGTGGTTCCGGCAAGAGGTCGGAAAAGGGTTAGCCTCCCTAGATCAGGGCAGATATCTGCCGCATGAGGAAGTCCGCCGCCAGATCGACAGAGTCCTTGGCCAGAAATGATCGTTCGTTGGTCCCCGGAAGCCGCCGCTGACCTTGCGGCGATTGTCCAATACATAAGCGCACAAAATCTGTCCGCCGCTGAACGAGTAGCGCAGGCTATATTCGATGGAGTCCAGTCGTTAGAAACGTTTCCGAATCGCGGTCGTCTGGGGCGCGTGAAAAACACGCGCGAACTTATTTTCGCCCCGCTTCCGTTCCTCGCCGTGTATCGCGTAAGCGATGAGGCGGTGGAAATCGCTAGAATTCTTCATGGTTCTCAGCGTTGGCCCTGAAATCTGTGCTGTTTTCTGCACGGGCGAGGGCACCTTCGACTTCGCTCAGGGCAGGCTCACGCGCCTACATTTCCGTCCCAATCCCCTCCCCAAGTTGCTTCTTTCCCACCATTCCTGATACACAAATGGAGGTAAACTCAAGCGCAATCAAGCCATCGGAGAACGAACCGGGATGAAGTACCGTTATCTTGCGGGTCTGGTCTTTGTCGCACTGCTGATTTTGCTCGCCTGCAGCAGCACCAGCAACACCATCACGTCCAATGGGACGGGCACGCTTTACTACACCACCCAGGGCGATAGCTCCGTCTGGGCATATTCGCTGGCCCTCGCCAACGGCTCGCTCACGCAAATTGGCGATACGCTTGGCACCGGCACCTTTCCTACCGCCATTGCGCTGGCGCCGTCGCTCAACGCCCTGTTTGTGCTGAACCAGGCCTCCGACAGCATTTCCAGCTACAGCATCGACTCGACTGGCGTATTGACTCCCATCACCGGCACGGTCGCGACCGGAAAGATACCCACGGCGATCGCCATCAATCCGGGCGGGAATTACATGTTCGTCGCCAATGAGGGATCGAACAACGTCTCCGCTTATTCCGTCAGCGGTACGACTCTGACTCCGGTTGCGGGCTCGCCGTTCACGACCATTCCTCTGGGATCGACCGCGCCGACGGCGCCGACGGCCCTGGTGGTGAGTGCCAGCGGAAATTTTCTTTATGTCACCAACAATGCCACCGGCACGCTGGCGGCGTTTTCCATCAATACCGGCAAGCTCACCCCGCTCGGCCAATCGCCGTACACGGTGGGCACCGCGCCTTCGGGGATCGGAATCGTTCCCAGCGGCGCTTTTCTTTACGTCGCCAACTCTGGATCGAATAACGTTTCGGCATTTGCCATCTGCGATAAGGTCGTGACCAGTTGCGCCAGTTCGAATGTGCCGGATGGAACTCTCACGGCGCTCACCGGATCGCCATTTACCTTAGGCAGCGGGGACACGGCCCGATCACGATCGCCGCCGACCCGAATTTCGCTTTTCTCTACGTGCTCAGCAAAGGATCGAACTCGATTTCGCAATTTTCTTACGGCACGGGCACCGGGCAATTGACGCCGCTCTCGCCGCCTTCGGTTTCGACCGGCCTGACGCCGACTTCGTTTGTGGTGGTATCGGGACAAATCGGGGCTGCCGTCGGGAACGTCATTACCAATCCGACCGACTATGTTTATGTGACCAATCTGGGAGGATCGACTCTGTCGGCCTTTACGCTGAATACAACGAGCGGGTTGCTCACGCCGCTCGGTGCGCCGACGACCACCACCAACAATCCTTCGGCGATTGCGGCGAATTAAAGGTTGGAGGGCAAGGACGCCCGCGGACGGCAATTGAACGATTCCGTTGTCATTTCGACAAACCGGTTTTTTCGGTAAGGAACAGCAGGTTCCTCGACTGCGGTCAGCGATCCGCAAGGCGGATCGTTGATCCTCGCTCGGAATGACAATCACGTAGTTGGCGTCATTTGCCCTAGCGTCCCAGGAACTGTTCCAGCTTCTCCACTTCGCTCGCAGCTAAATCGGAATATTTCTTGGCGCTCTTCGCGTCCTGGGCCTGCAATGCTGCCTGCGCCCGGCTGAGGTTGATTTTCAGCATCTCGTCGGTAGAGCTGATGTCGCCGCGCAGACCGTATCCCTGGGATGCCTGCTGGCGGCGTAAGTTGTCGAGGCTGCTGTCGACGGCTGCGGCACGGCTGGTGAGTTGGTCGACGGTCTGCCCGAGTTCTTCCAGTTCGGCGGCGTCATTCGATTGCGCAGGAGCAGGCTGCGCCGCTTGCTGAGCGGGAGGTGAAGAGACGGCGACCGATTTCTTGTTTACGGGCTTCTGCACAGATTGCTGGCTCGGCGGAGGGGTTTCAGGCTCGGTCGGAGTTGCAGTTTGCGTTGTGGCCGAATTCGAAGCCGGAGCCTGGCTGGGGTTCGGCGTCGCAGAATTGTTCTGCGGGTTCGCCGTCGGCGACTCGGTCTGCGCTGGACTCGCGACGTGTTCACTGGCTCGTGTCTTGTTGCGATAAGGAACATAAAGTCCCGCCGCTATTAAAACCACAAGCACGAGCAAAGCTCCCATCGCCATGTAGAGTCCACGGCGTCCGGTCGGGGGCGCCATTTGGGTCACGCTGGGAACAGGCGCTTGAGCTGCGGAAGGCGGCGGCACAACCGTCGTCCCGCGTTGCCGCGGTCGGCACGGGAGTACTTAACGTTGCCGTGGCGGTCGAGGCGATCGCACTGCGGGCCAACTCCAACTTGTGCGGCAACTCTGGGTTTCCGACCTCGTCGGTGTAGAGGTTATAAATCCGTACCCGGATGCCGTGTTTTACCTCGGCCTCGCCCAGATCGTGCAGCGCCTGCCGCCAGGTGCTGACCTGGCCGAGCACATCTGCGACCGCGCCCGAGACGAGTATGTGTCCCGCATCGCCGCAATCCATCACGCGTTGCGCCATATTGATGCCGCCGCCGGCCACGTTGCGGTTTGCATTGATGTCGGCCACGCGATACACCGGGCCAGTATGGATTCCCATGCGCAGCGGAATGCCAGACTGCTTGCGCAATACTCGATCAAGCTCCAGAGCGCAGCGCGCCGGAGCTTCCGCATCGCCAAAGAACACCAACGCCATTCCGTCGCCGGTCGGCAAGATGATCAGCTGGCTGGAAGCCTGCGCTCGGCCGAATTCCGTCGTTCCCCGAACGATGTCTTGAAGCTGACGGAGCACCTGTTCCTGCGTGTCCATTGGAAGCTGTGAGTAGGCGACGATATCGGTAAACAGCACGTGCGCCATTTCGAGGGTGCGCGTGGAGCTGGAGTCCGATTTTTGCGGAGCTGGACTCGCCGCCTTGGCCTCGGCTGTCATTTCCGCGGTCGGCGCTTCTCCCATCGCTCTGCGAACGCTGGTTAGGGCGTTGCGGAATGCGTCTGCCGACTGGAAGCGTTTCGCCGGGTCCTTCTGCATTGCGGTCAGAATCACTTCATTCAGCGACGGCGGAAGATCTGGCCGCAGCTGAATGGGCGGCTTCGGAGTCTGCTCGACCTGCGCAGTCATCAGATAGAAATCGCTGTCGGCGCGGAACGGCCGCTCTCCCGTGACTAGCTCGTACAGCGAAACTCCCATTGAGTAAAGGTCGGAGCGCACATCGACGTTCTGCCCTTTGACCTGCTCCGGCGACATGTAGCAGAGCGAACCGAGGGTTGTGCCGGACATCGTCATACCGCGATCGCCCTCCGAGCGCGCGATGCCGAAATCCATCACCTTCACCACGCCAGCCGGCGTCAGCATCATATTTCCCGGCTTTACGTCGCGGTGAATCACCTGCTTCTGGTGGGCGTAACTCAGCGCTGCGAGCGCCTGGTCAATGTAGTTGAGGACGTCCGCCACCGGAATGCGACCCATGCTCAGGCGGGTGGAAAGCGTCGTGCCGTCGACGTATTCCATGATCATGACAAACTGGTTGTCGACCTTGAGCGCAGTGCGAAGCGCGGCGATATTGGGATGGTCGAGCGCAGCGAGAACTTTGATCTCGCGCAGAAAACGGTCGGTGATGTCCTGCCGCCCGGCGAGCTCGGAGGAGAGAATCTTCATCGCCTCAATGCGGTCGGTGATGACGTGGCGAGCCTTGAAGACTTTTCCCATGCCGCCACTACCCAGCATGCCAAGAATTTCGTAGTCCCCAACTCGCTTGTTCAGTTCTTCGCTCATGGCAAAACTCCGTTTGCGAAATCTGGTTCTCGAACACTATACGGGCTGAACGACCGGAGCAAACACCTACGTCGGCACTTTCAAAATCATGTATCCGCCGAGCAGCGCGAAAATCAAGTCCGGCGACCACGCCGCCAGCACCGGCGGCAATTGGCTGATGTTTCCCATGGCCTCGAAGAGGCCTGAAACCGTCCAATAAATCACTGCGATTCCCAGGGCCAGAGCCACTCCGGCGACCGCGCCGCGCTTGCCCGCTTGCAGCGAGAAGGGAACGGCCAGCACCGCCATTACCAGCGTGATGACCGGGAAGGCGAATTTCTTCGCCAGTTGCACACGCAACCGTACCACGTCAAAGCCGCTCTGCTGCAGGTCACGAATGTAACGCCGGAGTTCCTGATAATTCATCTCCGAGGACTGCTTGACCTCTTTCTTGAAGTAGGTCGGAGGCTCGCTCACCCCGGCAAAAGTGGAAACATCGAAGATGCGATAGTCTTCAATAGCTGAACCGCGCAAGTCGCGCTCCCATCCCTGAGAGCAGACCCATCGCTGCAAGCCGTCATCCCAATGGGCGCGGTCGGCATAGATTCGTTTGGTCAACTGGAAAGTCGCCGGATCGAACTGAAAAACCGACAGCCGTCCAAACTGATCTCGTTCCGATTCGAACAGTTGATAGTAGTAAATGTTCGAATGCTCGCCGAAAATCCACTTGCGGTCGGGATTGAGATAGGTCTGCGCTGGCTTGCCCTTGATCTGGTTGCGCAACGCGTCCTGTCGCTTGTTGGCGTGGGGCAAGTAGAATTGATCAAAGAAAAACAATCCCGCCGCGACCATGGCGCAGGCCACGATCATCGGCACAATAACCCGATAAATGCTGATGCCGGTCGCCTTCATCGCGGTGACTTCGTTGGTGCGCTGCATCAGTCCCAGCGTGATCAGCACCGCCAGCAGAATCGCCAGCGGGGCGATGTTGTAGATAAAATACGGCGAGACGTTCAGCAGATATTCGCCGACCACCACTGGGAAATCTGATTGCGCAGGATGTCTCCCAACAGTTCGAACAGGGTGAACACCAGCAACAATAATAGGAACGTGGCCAGCACCAGAATCAGATTTGTGGCGAAGTCGCGCAGGACGTAGTCGTCCAGAATCATGGGGAAGCGGGCGCTGAAAAACCGCGCGCCGCGACGATGCGCGGGCTCGAAAGCATCTTCGCGACGGCTGGATCGCGAGACGGCCGTGCTGTGACTGTCATTGGCTTCCACGGTTCGCGCCAGCCAGAAATATCGAACGGCTTGCGTTCGGCCCGCCACAGCAAGAATGCCCCGCCCAAAAAGAAAACGATGTCCGCCAGCCACACGCCGAATCCGGGCGAAACCTTCCCTTGGCGCGCAAAGGAAACTCCCACCAAAGAGACGAAGTAGTAGGCAAAAACCAGAAGGAATGGTCAGCACGAAGCCGCTGGACTTTCCGCCCTTCTTTGACGAAAGCCCCAGCGGGATTCCGACCAGAGCCAGCACCAGGCACGCTGTCGACAGGGCAAATCGCCGGTGAAATTCAATCAGTGCCCAGCCGCGCCTGCGGATTGCCCGGTTGGGCCGCCATTTCGCCAGAGTTCCGCGCGTGCTTAAGCTGCGACACCGGCGCCGGTTCACTGTTCCTTGGTGCTCTCGGCGGGTGGCACGGGGATCGGGATATCGGTCTGCTCAAAAGTCGAAATCTGATAATGACTGGGGTCCTCGGGTCGCTCTCGTGAGTCGAGCCATTGGTCAGGTGCAGATGCAGCGTGTTGCGGCCCTTCGCTGACCAGAATTCCCTGCTGCGCCACAGTAATGCGCGGTGCTGCCGGCGTGCTGGTATCTGCAATGAACACTCCCTTCCAGATCGCGGCGCCCTGCGCCGCCTTCACGTTCTCGACGTAGAGCACGAGTTGCGGAAAGCCTTCATAGAATACTCGCGGCTGCACTTCAAACGAAACCTGCGAAGATTTCAGTCTGGTCCTGCAAGCGCGCCATGGCCGCCTGGCGACGCGGCGCGAGATAGACGCCGTTGGCCAATGGCCAGCGCCCAGGCGATCACCGCAAAAATCGCAATGATGCGCAGAAAAGCTCCAGACTCCGATGCCGCTGGCGCGCATGGCGGTGATTTCGCTGTCGGCGGCCAGGCGGCTCAAGCCGATGAGAATTCCCACCAGCACTCCCGCCGGGATGCTGATGGTGAGAGTAACCGGAAAAATGAAGAAGAAAACCTGTGCCACGCTCGGCAGAGGAGCGCTGTTGCGGACCACCAATTCCAGGATTTGGCCCAGGTCGCGGGTGAACAAGACGAACGTAAACACGCACACGCCGATCAGGGCGTGAGCGGTCACTTCGCGCAGAATGTAGCGGGTCAGAATCCGCATGAGAGCCGATGAAATGCAGTCTAGCACGCCCTGTCGAGTGGCATTTCGAGTGCTAGGTATTGGGAAACGATTCGCCTGTCCCCTCGAGGCGAAGCTAGAAAGGACGACCCTCCCCCTGTGAGATGCCCAGACAGTGCTATGCGTTGACGATGCCGAGGCGATCCTCGAGTTCTATGAGGACCTCCTCGGCCAGATATGGCTACGACGTCATCGCCGCAGCTAATGGTCACCAGGCACTCGATGCCTTCTATTCGCACGCCACCCCGCATCAATCGTCGTGATTGTCGACTACGAGATGCCGGGAATGACTGGCCTGGAGCTGGCGAGCGTCTTGAAACGCCACGATCCCACGCTGCCAATCATGATGGTCTCCGGCGCGGAACCACAGTGGACAAAATGCTCACCATTTATCGACGCGGCGATCGGCGAAAGGAGTTTCGGTCCGTGACCATCGTCCGCCAGGTGGAACAGCTTATGGCGGATCGTCCGCGGCCTGCATTCAGCGCTTCGCGTAAGGAGTGCAAGGGATGACGTTCTTTGGGCGAGCGGCCCTGCCGAACCTTCGTCAAGACTGCCGATCATTCGGCTTTCAGAATACAGCGCGCCCAGCGGAGGCAAGGTCAGCTTAAGCGAGATACTGGCGTCCGTGGACGGGATCTTCTTCCGCCTGCACCCCGCCGAGATTGCCCATTCCGCTGCCGCCATATTCTGTTGCATCGCTGTTCAATATTTCCCGCCAGTATCCGCCGACCGGAACTCCGATGCGGATATTCCACTCGCGGAACCGGAGTGAAATTGCAAACCACCACGATGTTCTGCGCGGGCTTCCTCTCTTGCGCAGCAGCGAAATGGTGTTCGTTCGAGCTGTCATTGCAGTCGATCCACTCAAAGCCAGTCGGCTCGGTGTCCAGATGGTGCAGCGCGGGCTGCTCGGGATAAACGCGATTCAATTGCTCGACCCAGCGCTGCAAGCCGCGGTGTACCGGATATTGCAAAACGTGCCACTCCAGGCTGCTGTCGTGCGTCCACTCCCGCACCTGGCCCAATTCGTCGCCCATGAACAAGTAGTTTCTTTCCCGGTTGCGCAAACATGTATCCGAACAGCAACCGCAAATTCGCAAACCTCTGCCACTCGTCGCCCGGCATTTTTCCGATGAGCGAGCCTTTGCCGTGCACCACTTCGTCATGCGAAAGCGGCAGCACAAAATTTTCGGTGAATCCGTACAACATGCGGAATGTCAGCATATTGTGGTGAAACTTGCGATGGATGGGATCGTGTTTGAAGTATTCCAGCGTGTCGTGCATCCATCCCATGTCCCACTTAAGCCCGAAGCCCAGGCCGCCCAGGTAGATCGGCCGGGAAACCATCGGCCACGCCGTCGATTCTTCAGCAAAAGTCTGAATGCCGGGATACTCGCGGTACGCCTCTTGATTGAACTGACGCAGGAAGTCGATCGCTTCCAGGTTCTCGCGCCCGCCATACTGGTTCGGCAGCCACTCGCCTTCCTTGCGCGAATAATCGAGATACAGCATCGAGGCGACTGCATCCACGCGAAGCCCGTCGGCGTGATATTTGTCCAGCCAGAACATTGCACTTGAAAGCAGGAAAGCTGCGGACTTCGTTGCGCCCGTAATTGAAGATGTGGGTCTTCCAGTCGGGATGAAATCCCTTCCGCGAATCGGCGTGCTCAAACAAATGCGTGCCGTCGAAATAAGCCAACCCGTGGCCATCGGAAGGAAAGTGCGATGGCACCCAATCGAGAATCACGCCGATGCCATGCTGGTGCAGGTAGTCGACCAGATACATGAAATCCTGCGGCGTGCCATAACGCGATGTGGGAGCGAAATATCCGGTGGTCTGATAGCCCCACGACCCGTAAAATGGATGCTCCATGACCGGCAGGAATTCCACGTGCGTGAAGCCCATTTGCTTGACATACTCAGCCAGCCGCGGCGCCAGTTCGCGATAGGTCAGCGGACGGTTATGCTCCTCCGGCACCCGCATCCATGAACCCAGGTGCACTTCGTAAATCGAAATGGGGGCATGGAGCGAATTCCTTCCCTTGCGCCCCTTCATCCACTCATTGTCTGACCACTGATACTCGAGGTCCCACACCACGGAAGCGGTGCGCGGCGGCTTCTCATGCAGAAGCCCAAACGGGTCGGCCTTGTCGATCATGTGTCCATGATGACGCGAGCGAATATTGAATTTGTAAAGCGCGCCCTTTTTGACGCCCGGGACAAATCCTTCCCAAAGTCCCGAACCGCCGCGAGGGTACAGCGGATGCGCGCCCGGATCCCAGCGATTGAAGCTGCCAATCACCGATACTTCGCGCGCGTTTGGTGCCCACACGCTGAAACACACCCCAGCGTCATCTCCCGCGTTGGTGAGGTGCGCTCCCATCTTTTGATAGGCGCGGTAGTTCCGTCCCTCGTTAAAGAGATGAATGTCCTCCGCGCTCAGCAGGATCACGTCGGAGCGGGAACCGGTGGCCGGAGTTTCCAATACGTTTTCCATACGCCTTCGATGCTAACTTCTAGTGTACCGGAAGGGGGAACCTCGGTCGTTTACGAGAGGGCGAAGGGCCGCTTTTTGCCGTTGACCGTTTTTTCCTATCCCGCCCGACTCCTTTGACCTAAGCTCTTCCCGTACGAACCGGAGGAAGCAATGCGCATCATCGGCGTCATCGCAGTGTTCGTTGCTGGAATTCTGGCCTTTGCCCAACAGGAGCCGAAAACCGTGGAAACTAGAGATAACAACGGTCGCATCGATTACATTGAATTTCCCGCCACCGATGTGGCCAAAACCAAAGCTTTTTATCAGCAGGCCTTTGGATGGAAGTTCACCGACTACGGTCCCGATTACACCAGCTTTGAGGACGGCCGAATTGCCGGCGGCTTTAGCAAGGAGGGTACCGTCGCCCACGGAGGACCGCTGGTTGTGATCTACGCAAGCGATCTGGCAGCGACGGAAAAGAAAGTGCGCGATGCCGGCGGCGTCATCGTGAAAGATGCATTCCCATTTCCCGGCGGACGACGCTTCCACTTTTCTGATCCGAGTGGGAACGTTCTGGCGGTGTGGTCGGAAAAATAGGTTGCTCTCGTTTAGGAGAACGGGTGCCCCGGCCTTCCGCGTTCTCTGCGGAGGCTGAGGACGAGGAAAACTCACCGTTAAGAATCGAGCCAATCTTCCAGACTCTGTCTTTGTCTTTGCCCCATGCAGACCGGTGCCATAAATGGGGCGCGGACCTTCCGGTGCCCAGCCAAATTTCACTGCATTGCTCTGCGGAATTGTGGTATACATTGGCCGTCCGTAAAAGCGCCAAGTCCTGAACGCCGCTAACCATGCGGCTTTTAACCCGTAACAATCTGTCATCTGTCTGCAATCACTTTCACAAGGGGATCGATATGAAAATGCAATCGCGCACACTCGCAGCAATTTCTTTTGCCACGATCTTGTTTCTGCTCGTTCCATGCATGTTGCAAGCCCAGCAATACGTATATGCAAACAATGACGACGACTCTGGCGGCGATCACAATCAGGTCACCGCATTCAAAGTAAGCAATACCGGACAAATGAGCGTAATCAATACTTATCCCACCGGCGGCCTCGGCACCGGAGGATTTAACGCGCTGACTTCCATTGTCGCCGCCAAAGTCGGCTCCAACGTTTGTCTGTTCGTCTCGAACGGCGGGAGCAATAATGTTTCCGCCTTCACCATCAAGCCATCGGACGGCACGCTCACGGCGGTCAGCGGATCTCCCTTTGCCTCAGGCGGCTTAGGCAATAACTATGACATTGGACTCGCGGTTGGCGATAACCGGCTTCTGTTCGCCGGCAACACCGTCTCCAATAACATCTCTGTTTTCGGAATCAAATCCAATTGCGCCCTTGAGCTCGGCGAAACTTACGCCGCTCCTGGCTCGCCCGACGGCATGAAAGTCACGCCCAACGGGCAATTCCTGATCGAAGCGAATATCGGCTCACCTGATTCCTGGCAAATTGACTACAGCAATGGAACCTTGACCGAACTTGGCCCGTTCTCCTCGCAGGGCGCAACCGTGGGCGTCGACATCAGTTGTGACGGCACGACTGCGTACTTCGGCGATGCGGGAAGCAACACCGAAGTCGAGGTTTACAGCATCGGTGCAACTGGCCAGCTTAGCGAGATCAACAATTATGGGAACACGAATGGCCAGAATTCGAACAACGTAATGTTGAGCGCGAATGGCAAGCTGCTGTATGTCAGCGAAGTGGTTTCCAACTCGGTCGAAACTCTGACGGTGGGCGCAAATGGCGCTTTAACCTTCGACAGCGTGGTCAAGCTCAATGTTTCCCAATTTAATTCCACGTTGGGCATGGCCACAGTTCAGAGCGGGAAAGGAATCTTTGTCGCAGAAGACAGTCCCGCGCAGATCGCAGTTCTTGGCGCCCACGGAACCTCGTTGAAGGAAGTGCCGCACTCGCCATTTGTCATCAACGATAACTTTGCTTTCGTCATCGGCATCACTGCCGTTCCCGGCAAGAGCTGTGAGTAACCCCGCACCGCAGGGCGGCGACGGCGTCCGCCCTGAGCGGAGTCGAAGGGCCGCCACGGAACGAGCGCAGCTGGGCAGCGATGTAGGCGCGATCGACTTCTCGGCGTCAGTTGCCCGCCCTCCGATTGAGCCGCTGCTGCAGCAGCTTGCCGCGTGGCAGGGAGATGCGATGCTGAGGTGCCGCGCCGAAGGAGCGCTCTCACGCCTAGCGACACCGGAGCCGCGGACCTGATGACGCGTGGGCAAGGAAGACAGGTGTCGACGAAGCTCTGGTGGACGCCTGGGAGAAGATCTGCCATCCCAAGGCCCACGGGGACTTGTGGCTCTTTTGGAGTAGGTTACATGCGAGGGTTTTCAAATCTAAGGGGATGGAAGGGCTGCGTTGCGCTACTGTCCATCCTCCTACTGACCGGCGCGATTGTCCCCGAGTTTGACATGCTCGTAAGTTTTGACGGAATCAACGGCGCGAATCCCTTCTATGTAACCCCCGTTCAGGGCATGGACGGTTATCTCTATGGCACGACTCAATACGGTGGGGCAAACGGCGACGGAGCAATCTTCAAGATCAGCCCTACCGGCGCGCTCACGACCATCTACAGTTTTTGTTCTGAGACATAATGTACGGACGGCACCTTCCCGGCTACCGGGCTCGTGCTGGCGGCTGACGGAAGCTTTTACGGGACGACCTTCGAAGGCGGAACGAATGATTGCTTTGGAGGCTGCGGGACGATCTTTAAGGTCAGCCCCACCGGCAGCTTGACCACCTTACACAGGTTCAATTCAACTGACGGTTCATATCCATACGCGGCCTTAATTCAGGCCAGCGATGGCAATCTTTACGGGACCACTGCCTTCGGCGGCTCTAGTACAAATTGCTGGGGCGGCTGCGGCACCGTGTTCAAAATTAGCCCCTCAGGTGCATTTGTCACGATCCACAACTTCGAATTCACAGACGGCTCCGAACCATATTCCAGCCTCGCTCAAGATCCCGACGGAAATCTGTTCGGAACAACGGTGCTTGGGGGACTGCGCAGCTACACTTCAAGCGCCGGCCTGGGCGTAGTGTTCAGGATCGACGGGAACGGTGAGATGACCATCCTTCACCGTTTTGACTCTATCAACGGAGCGAACCCCATCCCGTCCCTGACTTCGTACGCCGGAGGCGGAGCGTTCTTCGGAGAGACCAGCCAGGGCGGAACGAAGAACAAGGGCACCGTCTTCAAGCTGACCCCGCAAGGAGGGGTTACGTCGCTGTATAGCTTCTGCTCGAAGCCCAATTGCTTCGACGGCTACGTTCCTTATGCTGGATTGGTACAAGCTACGGATGGAAACTTCTACGGGACGACGAGCCAGGGCGGTTCGACCGCCCAGGGAACAGCATTTAGCATTACGCCTGAGGGAGTGCTCACGACGCTTTACAGCTTTGACCTGTACGGCGGCGCGTTTCCCTTCGGCGGGCTGCTTCAAGATACGAATGGAGCATTTTATGGAACGACTTCAGTAGCGGGGAACGGTGGTGGTCTCGGCTCGGTGTATCGATTTGACAGTAGGCTTGGTCCGATTCGTCGCTTTCGTTAATGCATTCGGCAAGGTTGGCCAAACCTCCGGCATCCTCGGGCAAGCCTTTATCGGAACGACGAGCATCACACTCAACGGAATTCCTGCGAACTTCAGAGTGGTTTCCGATAGCTACATCACAGCAACAGTTCCCCCCGGTGCAACCACTGGCTACGTCACCGTGACCACGCCCACGGGCAAGCTGACCAGCAACGTGCCGTTCCATGTAATCAAGTAGCGAGATATCGCCGAACCTCGCGTCACCAACCTGAATCGGCCTGTGAGACAATTTCATCTACTACAAGCACATGCTGCCTAAGAGCCTGCGCCCCTTACTTCCTTACATGAAGAAGTACCGGTGGAGTTATATCGCCGGGACGTTGTGCGTTTTTCTCACCAACGGAATCTGGATGTTGTTCCCGCAGGTCATTCGGCGGGCGGTAAACGACCTGAATCAGGGCGTGGATCGCCACAAGCTGTTTACCTACGCGATGGTGCTGCTCGCCATTGCCTGCGCCAAAGGCATTTTTCAGTTTCTCACCCGCTGGATCGTGATCGGTGTTTCGCGCGACATTGAATTCGACCTGCGCAACGATTTTTTTCAGCACCTCGAAACTCTGTCGTACTCCTACTATCAGCGTACCCGTACCGGCGATATTATGGCGCGCGCGACCAACGATCTGAATGCCGTCCGCATGCTGCTTGGCCCGGCGATTATGTATTCGGCGAACACCATGGTGTTTACCGCCGGCGCGCTCTTCTTCATGCTGGCAATCAGCCCCAAGCTGACGCTGTACGCGTTCCTGCCCTTGCCCATCGTGAGCATTGTGATTCAGTACTTCGGCAAGCAGATTCACGAGCGCTTCGAAACGATCCAGGCGATGTTCTCCGAGATTTCGGCGCGGGCGCAGGAGAATTTTTCCGGCGCGCGAGTGATTCGAGCTTATGTGCAGGAAGAGCCGGAGATCGCGATGTTCGAAGCCTCCAATCGCGAATATATTGGGCGCAGCCTGAAGCTGGTGCGATTGATGGGAATGCTTTGGCCGACACTCGAAACCATGCTCGGCCTGGCGATTGTGCTCGTCCTATGGATTGGTGGCCGCGAAGTGCTGCAGGGCCGTATTAACGTCGGCGATTTTGTCGCCTTCAATACTTATATGGTGCAGCTGACCTGGCCGGTGATCGCGCTGGGTTGGGTGATCAATATTTTCCAGCGTGGGACTGCGTCAATGGGGCGGATTAATGAAATTTTGATTGAGAAGCCGGAGATTGCAGACAGCGTGGAAGTGCTCGCAGGCGGCGGCCGCAGCACCGAGATCGAAGGCGAGATCGAATTTCGCGATCTGAATTTTGCCTACAACGGCGCGCAGGTTTTGCATGATATTAACTTGCGCATTCCTGCCGGGACCAGCCTGGCGATAGTGGGGCCCACAGGCTCGGGAAAGACGACGCTGGTCAGCCTGATTCCCCGCATTTACGATGCTGCGCCGGGAATGGTGCTCATCGATGGCAAGCCAGTCCGCGAATATCCGCTGGCGGTTTTGCGGGAGAACATCGGCTTTATTCCCCAGGAAACATTCCTCTTCAGCGAGACCGTGCGGGAAAACATTGCCTTTGGCGTGAAGGACGCGACGGATACGGCGGTCCGTGCGGCGGCGGAGGCGGCCAACATTGCCGAGGATATCGAAAGCTTTCCGGAGCGCTATCAGACGCTGGTTGGAGAGCGCGGAATTACGCTTTCCGGCGGGCAGAAGCAGCGCACCGCAATTGCCCGGGCATTGATTCGCAATCCACGAATCCTGGTTTTGGACGATGCGCTTTCGAGTGTCGATACCCACACCGAGGACAAAATCCTGAATCATCTGCGGGAGGTAATGCAGGGGCGGACAACCATTTTTATCTCTCACCGCGTTTCCACGGTGCGCAACGCCGACCGCATCGCGGTGCTCCATGGCGGACGGATTGTGGAGCTCGGCACCCACGACGAGCTTCTCGAGAAAAACGGCTATTACACCGATCTCTATAACAAGCAGTTACTCGAGGAAGAGCTGGCCGAAGTCTAAGCGGTTGTCAAAGCACGATAACAACTTCGAGCCGCCCATCATGCCACAATTATAGGAATGCTATCGGCATAGAGTGAGGGACCTGGCGAACTTCAGCCGAGCTTTGAACCGCAAAGGGCGCCAAGCATTCGCAGAGAACGCAAAGAGATTGGCGTTAGCTGGACTGACCATGGTTTCTGTTCGTTCACGATGAAGCGCACACCCACGGCTGAACTCCTCGATTCGGATTCCGGCACGCCCGAGGAAGTTGCCCAATCTCTTGCCGATCTGCGCAGGATTAACCGCTGGTTTGGCGGGCTGGCCACGTCCCTGGCGATGCTCGATCGTGTCGCCGAGGAAAGCAAAGCACGGTCTCTTTCGATTCTGGAAGTGGCCGCCGGGGCGAGTGAGTTGCCTCGCGTAGTTCGAGCTGCGATGCAGCGGCGCGGCATCGATGCACGCTTCACTGCGCTGGATCGCGCGGCCACGCACCTTCAACTCGGCAATGGGTCACGAGGCGTTGCAGGCGATGCCCTCGCGCTTCCCTTTGCTGACGCGAGTTTTGACGTGGTCTGCTCGAATCTTTTTGTCCATCACCTCGCGCCGGACGAAGTCGCGCAGTCCGTGAACGAGGCATTGCGCGTGGCGCGTATTGCCGTGTTGATTAACGATCTTATCCGGCATCCAATGCATTTGGCGCTGGTGTACGCCGGCACTCCGCTGTATCGCAGCCGCCTCACCCGGCACGACGCTCCGGCTTCCGTGCGTCAGGCGTACACGCGAGAAGAAATGGCGGAACTGCTGAAGCGAACTCATGCGGCACGCGTTGAAATCGACCGGCATTTTTTGTTTCGCATGGGCGTGGTGATCTGGAAATGAACTCGGCTGATCTGATCGTCGTAGGCGGAGGGCCAGCAGGGACGGCAGCTGCGATCACGGCTGCGCGATGTGGCGCGAAAGTTCTTTTGTTCGAAGCGGGACGCTTTCCAAGGCACAAGGTATGCGGAGAGTTTGTCTCGGCGGAATCGCTCGACCTGCTGCGTGGATTGTTCGACTCCGGCGATGCTTCGCTGTTGAGAGACGCAATGCAGATCGGCCATGCGCGCTTGTTCATCGACGAACGCGTCTTGACCACCGAAATTAAACCGTCCGCAGCCAGTATTTCCAGATTCGATTTGGATGCAGCGCTGTGGGAAGCAGCCACCGCGGCGGGGGTTCAGACATTCGAGCGCGTGAAGGTGCGGGAGATTCGCGGCGGCGGGCCGTTTGTAGTTTTGACTGCTGAGGGAGATTTCACAGCACGCGCGGTTATCAATGCTTCCGGCCGCTGGTCGAATTTGCGCCGAGCGCCATCGCAGAATGGCAGCGCCGCCAGGTGGATCGGACTAAAGGCGCATTTTGCGGAGGCATCGCCGTCATCTTCAGTCGATTTGTATTTTTTTTCAGGCGGCTACTGCGGAGTGCAGCCATTCGGTCCGAACACCGTCAACGCTGCGGCCATGGTGCGGGCGGAGGTCGCCAGCAGGCTGCCGCAAGTGCTTGAGATGCATCCCGCCTTGCGAGAGCGCAGCCGCGATTGGAAGATGCTCGGCGATCCTTTGAGCGTGGCCCCGCTTCGATTCGAAACACCTGAGCCTTTACGCGATGGCATTTTGATGGCTGGAGACGCGGCCGGTTTTGTGGACCCATTCGTAGGGGACGGCATATCGCTTGCGCTTCGCGGCGGGGAATTAGCGGCGTTGTGTCTGATGGAATTCTTCGCTGGGAGAATTTCTCTGGCGTCCGCGACCCAAAGATACGCGAGTGATTATCGGCGGCGCTTCGCTTCGGTTTTTCGATCGTCGGCGCGGCTAAGGAGAATGATGCTGCTGCCGAGTGTTGTGCGGCGGCCAGCGTTGTCGATTCTCCAAAGAAGCCCCGCGATCATGCGGCAGTTGGTGAGGCGAACGCGGTGAGAGTTTAAAAGCAGATTCCTCGGGACTAAAGTCCCTCGGAATGACAAGGGCTAAAAAGAAACCGCGCTCTACCGAACCACCAGCACTTCGCGAATATTGTCGCGGGTAAGGAAGAACTTGATCGAAGAAAAATCGCGGAACAGATTTTCGATGTGCCGGTTGTTAAAAACGCGCTGCAGCCGGAATCCAGTATGGGCCGACGCGTGGCCGACTGCCGACGGGCCTTTGCGGGCGTCGCGGCGCATCTCGATGTCGTGCATTTCAAGCGTGTCCTGATCGACTATGTGATAGCGGTAACACGGCGAATCGGGCCCAGCTTCCTGGGTATGAAAGAAAGCCAATAGTAGACCGCCGGGGCGCATCGCCGACCACAGCCGGCCGATCACCGGCTTGACCAGGCTTTCATCGAGATAGTCCGCAAGGTTCCAGCACAACACCACGTCAAAATGCCCGCCGGGGTACGTGAGGTTCTCCGCCAGGTATCGCTTGCTATCGAGCACCGAACGCCCGTCGTCATCTTTGATCGCCAATGATGGGTCGGTCGAAGCCACCAGCAGGTCCTCGCTGTATATCCTTTGCCCGCGTTCGGTAAAATAACGGATATTAGCCGCTGAGGTGGCGCCGATATCGAAGATGCACATCGGCTCATCCGTACGGAAGTGGCGGGAAAGTTCGGCAAGACCGCTCGAGCGGCGGGTGAGACCCTGCTTGCCCGGTGCCCGTTCTACCCTGATGCTCGGGACCGGATGGCGAACCGCGAAATAGTTTCATGAAACTTTGTGCCACCGATGCCATTTCTACCCCAACCGGGCGTCTGGTCCGATTACCCCAATACTAACGAAATATTATCGCGGCGTCGAAGGCCGGGACCGGTCAAAATTCCTTACACTTTGGTTACCGGAGTGCCCGCTCCCATTGCAGAGCTTGCCGTCTTCGTCGCTACCGGAACTCCCGCCGCTGCGGCTCTAGTCTCCGGCGGATTTTCCGCCCGGGTGACGGGAGGGGTCGCCTGCCTTGCGCCTTCCCGCTGAACGTCCACTTTGCCCTTAAAGTACGCCCCGTCCTCAATGGCGATCCGCTGGGTCACAATATCGCCCACGGCGACGGCGGACTTCCGCAGCTCGGCGCGCTCGGTGGCGCGAATGTCGCCCTCCAGCTTTCCCTGTACCACCACCCCTTTGGCTTGAATGGTGGCGCGCACGTTGCCATTGGGGCCAATCACCAGGTTATTGCCTTGCAGTTCGATGGTTCCCTCGACCACGCCATCCACATACAGGTCTTCGCTGCCGGAAAGATGTCCTTTGATAATGACCGACTTGCCAATATGAGCGAACTCTGTCGTCTTGGGCGCGTCCATAAACACAACCTCCCGGAGCAAATCCGAAACCAAATGCAGGTGCGAATACGGGATTCTAAACCATTTGTGACCTTGGGAATGAGGAAAGAGCGGAAAAAATACAGAAATCTCACTAGAATCGTAATAGAGGGGCCGGGGGTGGGACTGGTGAGTGTACGGTTGAACGATAATCACCATCTCAACTCACAATGATGACGATGATAAAAAAGTATCGGAGTTGGCCGGTCTCGCTCGGAATACTGGCAACACTGACTGGCGCGGCGCCCGCCCAAATGACTGCCCAGTCGGCCGCGGACCTTGTCCGCCAGACGGTGCAGAACGAAATCACGTCTAACAATGGCGGCAAGAAGTTCATGTTCCGCGATTACCGCGAGGGCCTGCACGGCTCGCAAACCAAGTTGATCGTCGAGACCAAGGGAGCAACCGCAGGCATGCTGGTGGCAGTGGACGGCAAGCCGCTCACTCCTGAGCAGCGCCAGGCTGAAGATTCCCGGCTAGCGAACCTGGTGAACAATCCCGAAGAATTGAAGAAAAAAGAAAGAGCGGAAAAGGAAGACTCCAACCACACCGAGCGCATTATGCGGGCTTTCCCCGGTGCATTCATCTTTGAATATGACGGAACCGTGCCCGGCAGGGCCGGGGTTGGCAGTCCGGACGACGAATTGGTGCGCCTAAAATTTCGTCCCAACCCGAGCTACGATCCGCCTTCGCATACCGAGCAGGTGCTGACGGGCATGGAGGGGGTGATTCTGATCGATGCGAATAAGCACCGCATTGCCCAAATCGACGGAACGCTATTTAAAGACGTTAGCTTTGGCTGGGGCATCCTTGGCCGCTTGAACAAAGGTGGAAAATTCATAGTAGAGCAAGGCTGTGTAGACGGTTCCGATTGGGAACTCACGCGCATGACCTTGCCTTTACCGGCAAGGAATTGCTGTTCAAGAGCATCAACCTCAAATTGAACGAGGTTTTCAGCGATTTTCGTCCGGCGCCTGCTGATATGACTTTCGCGCAAGCGGTGGAGTTTCTAAAGAAGCAAAGTCCGGAACTGGCTGAGAACCAGCCCCAGCGTCCATCGCAGGATTCAAGATAAGTTTATTTTGCTCCCGCGCGCAGAGTTTCCTTCCTCACGGTGAGCTTTTCGATCAAGTCCTTGCGTACGCGGTATCCAGTGCCGGGTTCATCGCGAATCACGATCATGCCTTGCGGCGTCACTTCGACCTCCGGATCGATTACATCTTCTTTCCAGTAGCGTTTGGAAGCGGAAACGTCTCCCGGCAGGCGAAAATTTGCCAGCGTGGAAAGTGCGATGTTGTGAGCGCGGCCGACTCCCGACTCCAGCATTCCCCCGCACCAAACGGGAATGTTGTGGGACGCACAAACATCGTGGACTTTCTTCGCTTCAGTGAAGCCTCCGACTCGACCGACTTTTATATTGATAATGCGGCAAGCGCCGCTCTCGATGGCTTGCGCGGCATCGCGTGCATGGTGAATCGACTCGTCGAGACAGATCGCGTGCGTCAGCTGGGGCTGCAGGCGTGAGTGATTGTAAATGTCGTCGTCCCACAGCGGCTGCTTGATCATCAGCAGATTGAATTGATCGAATTTTTTCAAGTGCTCGATCTGGTCGAGAGTGTATGCCGAATTGGCGTCGCAACTAAGAAGGGTATCGGGCCAGCGGGAGCGAACACGCTCCAGAACATTCAGGTCCCAGCCAGGTTTAACTTTCACTTTGATTCTGCGATACCCGGCCGCCAGCTCAGTTTCGAATTTTTCGAGAAGTTGCTCGATGGAGTCCTGAATGCCGATGGAGACGCCGCACGGGATCGCGCGCTGCGTGCCGCCGAGCATTCTCCATAAGGGCTGCCGCTTTTCCTGGGCTTCGGCGTCCCAGATTGCGTTCTCAACCGCGGCTTTGGCCATGCGATGGCCACGAACTCTGGACATCAGAGCAACGCTTTCGGTTGCCTTGGCAAGCGTTTTACCGAGAAGTGCCGGCGCAAGAAAATGCTTGATCGTCGCCCACGCGGTTTCAATCCATTCGGAGCTGTAAAAAGGATTCTCGCCGGCCACACACTCGCCCCAGCCGGTGATTCCGTCGCTGTCAACGCAAAGCAGAAAAATGCGGCGGGTGTAAGTGCGGCCGAAACTGGTTTCAAAGAAATGCACCAGCGGCATTTCCAGTTCGTGCAGTGTAATGGATTCGATTTTCATTTTTAGAAATCAAAACACAGAGGGCACAGAGAGACACGGGACTAATACAGCCACTTCTCATCCCACTTACCGAGCAGAAACTTGCCATTGCCCTGGCGATCGCGTTCGTAGCCCAAGACCACCAGGCTCTCGCCAAAGGCTGAAAGAAATTCTGTACGATTGCGGTCCTGAACTCCCTGCGCGCGACCGCGAGTCTCGGGCGCCGACTTCCATTCGTGTATCTGCGCAGGCACCGAGATCGTCTTTGCGGTCTTAAACCCCGCACGCGCTCCGGCGTCCAGCGTTTGCTCAACCCGCTTCGACTTCAACCACCACTCCGCGACCAGACGGTCCGTCGGCAAACCTCCCTGCAGCGGGGACGACGTGATCCCGTACTGATTGACGTTGTAACGGCGGGCAATCGCGCCCAGCTTTTCGATGTTCAAGTACGCATTCTTGATTTCGAGCGGATCGAAAGTCCACTCCATTAGATCAAATCCGCGGGCGATGGCATCGTCGCGCTGAAAGAGTTTGAGCCGGCGGCCGAGCCCCGAATTACGATAGCGTTCCTGCACAGCCAGCATCTGGGAATACAGAAAACTGTGCTCGCCGCGGACGCCGGGGATCGCGAAAGCGAAGCCGACCAACCGATCGTTCTCAAACGCTCCAACGACCTGCCCACCGATTCTCTGCGCGACGGCGAACATGCGCAGCGGAACCAGCTCAATGTCGGTGAAGCACCAGACTTCTTTCTGCAGGGCGACGCAGGTGCGCAGTTCCTCGAGGCCGCTGCAGTTGCGAATCGCGACCTTGCCTGCGTTCACAGCCTTTCCTGCTCCCGTTGCTTGGCTTGCTGCCACAGGGATTCCAACTCCTCCATCGTCGCTTGTTGCGGCGAGCGGTCACTGGCACGCAGACGCTCTTCCATCCATTGAAAACGGCGCTTGAACTTGCGGTTGGTTTTCTTCAGCGCTGATTCAGGATCGAGAGAAAGATAGCGCGCGATGTTCACCAACACGAAGAAAAGATCGCCTACTTCATCTTCCAGGCGGCCGCGGAGGTCGTCAGATATTCGCGGACTTCCCGAGCCTGCCACACCCCGGCTGTGAGGCTGCGGTCCGGGAGCAGGAAATTCCTTGAGCTCTCCCTGCAGTTCCTGCGTCTCCTCGTGGAGCTTCTCAAACAAGCCACCGATATTCGGCCAGTCAAAACCGACATGCGCAGCGCGGGAGCTCAACTTGTGCGCCTCCAGCAATGCGGGCATGGCAGAAGAAATTCCTGCCAGCACCGACTGCTCGTTGGCAGACGCTTGCTCCGCCTTGCCTCCGCCCGCTTCGAGACGTTTCTTTTTTCCCTGCGCCTTGAGCGCCTCCCAGTTGCGCACCACTTCCGACGGTGTGTCCGCTTTCACATCGCCAAAAACATGGGGATGGCGGTCGATCAGCTTGGTGCTCAGCCGATCGAGAACATCGTCAATTGAGAACGTGCCCTGCTCCTGCGCCATCTCAGAATAGAAAAGAACCTGCAGCAGGAGATCGCCGAGTTCGCCCGCCAGTTCCGGCCAGTCGCGGTTGTCGATGGCTTCCAGGACCTCGTAAGTTTCTTCCAGCGTATAGGGCTTGATCGAATCGAAGGTTTGCTCGCGGTCCCACGGACATCCGCCCGGCGCACGTAGCCGGGCCATGATTGAAACCGCGCGTTCGAAGCGTTCTCCGGTGGTTGGCATGGAAGCCAACACTGTAAATGAGCAGCGATAGCGCGGGCAATGCCAGGGTGCAGGAGTCGCGTAAACTTAGGTCATCTTTCGGTACCGGTGAGGATTCGGCGAGACTGATGGCAATCACCTCCGGCCCTGATTTGTAGCTATGCATCTAAAGCGCACCATGACTTCCCGATCGCCACTCGACGGCGAGCGTTTCGAGGTGCTGGTTGTCGGTGGCGGAATCAATGGAGTCGCCATCGCGCGGGAATGTGCCCGCGCCGGACGCCGCACTCTGCTGGTCGAACAGCACGATTTTGCTTCCGGCACCACCAGCCGGTCGACGAGAATCATTCACGGCGGTTTGCGATACCTGGAGCATGGGGACGTCGCTCAAGTGCGAGAATCGCTGCACGAGCGCGGACGGCTGCTGCGCGAGTATCCGCATCTGGTGCGCCCCATGGAATTTCTTCTGGCGCTCGATGGAAACAGCCGCCGAAGTGCGCTCGCGATCCGCACCGGCTTGTGGCTTTATCGCAAGATCGGCGGACGCTTGCCGGTCAACACCAACGGCCACGAGCGGGCGCAATTGGAACGATTGCTCGACTCCGGCAGCCGCTTTTCATTGTTCAGTTTTGAAGATGCGCAGTGCGAGTTTCCCGAGCGGTTGGTAGCAGAGTGGCTGGTTGAGGCCATGGAGGCTGGCTGCGTCGCGCGCAATCATACAGGTTTGCTGGCGGTGAAACTGGACCACGGACGTGTTCACGGCGCTTTACTGCGGGACGAAATCACCGGGCGCGAGGAGCATGTTGAATCCGCCCTGATCATCAATGCCACCGGGCCGTGGGCCGACCACATTTGCCGCAACTCTGGCATTCGCACTGAAAAACCGATGGTCGGCGGCGTTCGCGGTTCCCATTTGCTGCTGCCGGCATTTGCGGGAGCGCCGCAGGCTGCCGTGTATGCGGAGGCGGTCGACGGCCGTCCTATTTTTGCCATCCCGTGGAACGATCAGATTTTGTTTGGAACGACCGAGATACGGGACGAAGCCGATCCTGCGCAGGCTCAGCCTTCGCCCGGCGAGATCGATTATTTGCTGCGTTCGCTGCAAAACCTCTTTCCCTCCGCCCGCGTTTCGCGAAGTGATGTCCGTTGCGCGTTTGCTGGAGTCCGGCCACTTCCCTATTCACCGCCCTCTGAGCCCTCGTCCATCAGCCGACGGCATTCTTTTCACAATCACGAAGCCGACGGCGCTGCCGGAATGATCTCCGTGATCGGCGGGAAACTTACCACCGCTGGCCGGCTTGCCCAGGATTGTCTGGCGACGCTTGGAATTTCTTCGTACCAGTCGGTCACCGAGACGGTAGTCCAGGAATCGGATGTCGAGGCTCTCCTCAATCGCTGTACCCAGGGCGTCGCCCAAGCTGGCGATATAAGTCATGAAGCGGCGCGTGGCATTGTCGAATGGTTCGGCAAGCGGGCGATGACCATTGCCCGGAGGGCGCGGAGTCACGCAGGAATGCGGGTTCGGTTATGCCCGCATACGCCGCATATCGTCGCCGAAGCAGCCGATGCGTTTGAAAACGAGATGGCTGCAACGTTGGCCGACGCGCTACTGCGGAGAGTGCCTGTGGCGCTTGGCCGCTGTTGGTCTCGTGAATGCAGCCGCCACGCGGCAAATGCCGTTGCCAAGGCCATGGGCTGGAACGACCATCAAACCAGTGAAGAACTCGAGAACTTTGAAGTAGAGCGAAGCAGATTCTTGCAGCGCATCAAGTAGGCGCTCGGCTTCGCTAGGGAGCTACGCTCTCCTCACACCGGCAACGTGCCCGGCACAAGTGTGCGCACCAACAATTCCGTTTCATCCGAAATAATGCCGTCGACTCCCCACTCGGCGAGTTGCCGCATGGCAGCTTCGTCGTTCACCGTCCAGGCGAGCAGGCTGCGGCCTGCATTATGGATTTCATCCACCAACTGCCGCCGAATTAACGAATGATGCAAAATCAGGTACTGCACTGGCATTTCCCGCCAGCGGTCAAGCTGCTGACGCTTGTCGCAAATGAGTCCGAGGGACAAAACCGCGCTGCGCCGGCGAAGGTCGGTTAGTACCTCGGGTAAGAAGGACGACACAACGTAGCCCCGCTGAGGCATGTGCTCGCTGATGGCGACCAGAACCTCAGAGGCAAGTCCCGGCACTTTGAGCTCGATATCGAGAAACGCCCGCCCGCCGTAGCGCGCCAAAACCTCTCCCAACTGCGGGAGATCGCGCAATTGCTCGCAACCGGCCGCAGCCACCTTAACGCCATTCACTTCCGGATCGTGGCAAATCAGCGCGCGCCCACATGCGGTCAGACGGACATCGAATTCAAAGCCCTGGCAACCGTGCTGCAGCGCAAGGTCGAATGACTCAAATGTATTCTCCGGCACGGATGTAGAAGCCCGCGCGCCTCGATGGCCGAGGAGTAATGGGGGAGAATGCATTAGCGCGAAATTCTACGCTCCAAATTCCGATTGTAAAGAACGGAGAAATTCACAGTCTGTGACAATTCACCCTGCACCTGCTAGTTAATCGAGTTCGAAGTCCCGAATTGGTTTGCCCGTGTCTGGACTTTCTTTGGCTTTCTTGACCGCTTCCTGGAACTTTTTCTCTAGCAGGTCCGAGGCATGTTTCTGCGCCTCAACCGACTGCCGGAAGATCGACTCGCGACGGCTGTCCTGTTCTTTCATCGCCCGCGCGGCTTCTTCAATATCGTTGAAGGTCTTGGGCTTAACCGCGGCCGTGTGGGCGATTACGCCCTTTGTGGCCGGATCTACCTTCAGCACAGCGTTACAGCAGGGGCAAGTGATTTCGAAAGCCTGAGCGCCCCGGGCCATGCTCAAGATGATACCGCAAAGCTGGGTTAACGTGGGGTCAGGTGGATGGGCAGCAGATGGAGAACGCCCAGAATCTCAAGGCCAAAAAGAACAATGGAAAAAATCACGACCGTGATTGCAATCATTTCACCAAACGTCAGGCCCATCTTGCGGTTATCGAAAGGGCGAAAGACCAGTCCGAGAATGTTCAACGTCGCAAAACCGAACACCAGCGCCCACAGGACATTGTACATATTGCCTTTGGTTTCCTCGAACAGGTCCGAGACCTGCTGGAGGACTTCAACCAGGACGACGCTCGCATAGAAGCTAATGAAGCCGATGGACTTGATGCGGCCTAGAAGTGTCGCGAGTGCGGCGGTGGGCGAAAGAACCATGCGCGGTCGATTGATACTGACACGTTTACTCCCCAACTTTATGATCTTAATCTGTTTTCACACAAGAGGTGATTGCTTAGCGCGAGTCGTAGCCAACCAATTCATGGCCTGACTACTTGCCAAGTGCAGGGAGAGCGGCCTAGTCTTTCTGTAACTTTTCCCGAAAGCCCGCATCCTATGTGGGCTTTAACTCGTCTCTGCGAGGGATTGCAGCATGAGCTCGCGAACTGATCGCCGCAAGTTCAAGAAACTGAGCCGACGCGAACTGCTGAAGCTTACGCCGGTTTTGGCTCTGGGGGCGTTTGCCATTCCGCCGCTGCAGGAACGGCTGCTCAAGGCCGGGCTCGGTTTCAGCGATTGGGCCTCGGCCAGGCTTTTTCGTTCCGGCCACCTGGCGCCCACGTTTGCGCGACTCCGATCTTACCCCGTTCGCCAAGTTCCCTATCAATGGCTACGACGTAGACGACCCCGAAGTCGATTTTGAGAACTGGACTTTGACGGTCAGCGGCGCGGTACAGAAACCGGGAGATTACACGCTGGCACAAATCCAATCCCTGCCCAAACTCACGCAAAACACGCGGCATGTCTGCGTAGAAGGGTGGGATGTAATTGGCCGCTTCGGCGGCGCGCGCTTGTCCGATTTTCTGAAGATGATCGGCGCCGATCCCACGGCGCGCTTCGTGAGCGTCGAATGCGCCGACGACTATTACGAGTCACTTGACATGGCCACGGCGATGCATCCGCAGACGCTGCTCTGTTATGAAATGTATGACCAGCCTCTGACCCGCGAACACGGCGCGCCGCTGCGGCTGCAGATTCCCACCAAGATCGGCTACAAGCAGGCCAAATATCTGACTGACCTTAAAGTGAGCCATGTGCTGGACCGGGTCGGCTACTGGGAAGATCAAGGCTACTCGGAGTTCTACGGCTTGTAGCCAGGAGGCAGAGAATGGCGACCCGCGCGATCGCAATCGAAGACACAAAGACCGGCGAAGCAACGGCTGCCGTTTACGAGCACCCGTTCATCGTGCGCCTGTGCCACTGGGTCAACGCCGTCGCTTTGTTCGTGATGGTCGGCAGTGGGCTGCAGATCTTCCGCGCCTTTCCCAGCTTCGGCGCGAAAATCCCGCAAAAAGATCTGCTCCACTGGCCCAAGGCTTTCGCCCTCGGGGGGTGGCTGGGCGGCGCGCTGCAGTGGCACCTGACCTTCATGTGGATCTACATCGCCACCGGCTCTGCTCTACCTCGGCTACCAGGTCTTCAGCGGCAACTACAAGCAGGTCCTGTTTGTGCGGCGCGACATTCCTGGCGTCTGGCCGATGGTGCGCCATTACTTCTTTTTCGGGCCCAAGCCGCCGGCAAGAGAAGCCTACAACCCGCTGCAGAAGCATGCTTACACTTCGGCCATTGGCCTGGGCGTGCTCTCCGTCCTGACCGGATTTGCCGTCTGGAAGCCGGTGCAGTTCTCCTGGCTGGCGTGGCTGATGGGCGGCTTCCACTGGGCCCGGCTTTGGCACTTCATCATCATGTGGGCGATGCTCGCGTTTGTCTTCGGGCATCTGGTCATGGTGGTGCTGCATGGCTGGAATAATTTTGTCTCCATGCTGACCGGATGGAAGAAAGACCCGGAATATCCGCTGGAGTAACGCGCATTGCAGCCTGCATCCGGTTTGCCGTGAGGAGCGATGCCGGAAGCACCGAGTCGAACTGGAAAATCCAGCCGCGAACCATTCGACGAAGGGACGCTGATCCGGCGGATCGTGCGACGGCGAACACGAGCTCTTTTATGAACTGATTCGCCCGTACGAACGGCGGGTATTCGCCGCCGCCTTGGCCATCTTGCGAAACGAAGCCGATGCCGAAGACGTGGCGCAGGAGGCGGTGCTGAAAGGCCTTTCGATACATTCGCCAGTTTCGGGCGGAGGCGCGATTCAGCACCTGGCTGATCCAGATTACGGTCAACGAGGCGCGGATGCGGAGAAGAAAAGAACATCGCCGAACTCATGGAGCCGATGCGATGACCGCCGCGACGAAGAAGGCAACTACCTGCCGCGCGATTTTGCCGATTGGCGGGAGATTCCTTCCGAAGCCCTGGAGCGCAAAGAAGTCCGGCAGAAACTGGCTGAGGCGCTGGCATCGCTTGGGGAAAAATATCGTGAAGTCTTCGTGCTTCGCGATATGCAGCACTTGAGCATTGAAGAAACCGCAAAGATTCTGGGGATTTCCGCCGCATCGGTCAAGACCCGCCTGCTGCGCGCGCGGCTGATGTTGCGCGATCTGCTGGCGCCAGGTCTCGGGGAGCAATTGGAGCAGCAAGCTGTCTTTCGCGAAGGGGACAAAGCCATGGTAGTCAATTGCGAAGAAGTGTGGCGCGAGATCTCGAACTATCTCGATGGCGAAGCTGAGCCCGGTTTGCGAACGGCGATGGAAGAGCACATCCGCGGCTGCAAGCGCTGCACGGCGGTGCTGCAAGGGACACGAAATGTCATTCAATTGTATGGCGACGAAAGAATGTCGGAGGTGCCCCTGGGATTCAGCAGCCGCTTGCAGCGCAGGCTGGAATCGAGCATCACCGGCGGCCGGCGAGGATTTCTGGGATGGATGGTCGCCACTGCTGCGGCAATCCTGGTCGCCGGCGCTTTCGAAGCGGCTCGGCTCCTCGCCCGCCAATCGCCTACCCTTGCGCTCGGAGCAGGCGCAATCGGGCAAGGGCGTACCGCCGGAAATGATGGTTGTGGTCGCCCAGGATGGCAAGACGTTTCACGTTGCAACTTGTCCTTTCATTCACGACAAAGTGAATCTGCGCACCATCCCGGCGCGTGAAGCAATCGATGAAGGCTATACGCCGTGCGTGCGTTGCATGAAGAAATACTTACGCACGTGAGGCGCCGCTTAAGCTCACTGGCTGAGAGACTTTTCGGCCGCGCCAAAAACTTTCCCCTGTCCGGGTTCCTGCATGAAGACGATCACCCGGAGGTTGCGTGGATCTGTGGCCGGATCCAACTTCAGGTGCACGTCTTGCGCAAAGGCCTCTCCGCCATTCACGGTTCCGACCTTCACCAGGCTGCGAGCAACCGCGACGTGAGTTAGCGTTCGCCCGTCGTTTTCGCCGCCGGTAACGTGCGATTGGGCGTGGTTAAGAGCCAAGGCGACATAAATTTCGGCTCTGTTTGACGCGGGAAGCCGATCGGTTTCGATCCTGACCTGAATCGTGCCCGATCCGGCTGCAGCGAAAGCGAAGACAAACGAATCGCGACCTTGGAAGATTTTACGGTTTGTGCGAAAACCTGGTTCGCGCGGGCGGTATCGCTTCCCGTGAATTCGGCAGTCCCGTCGACGATCATCTGCGGCGTGTAAACGCTTTCAAGATGAAAGCGGTCGCCGTACGCACTTTGCCGTTCGCTGAAGAAATGGGACGAGTAGGGATCTTTCCATCCGATGTGGTTCCAGTAATCTACGTGCTCGCTGAGCACGATCATTTCCGCTCCCGCTACCGGCTGCTGGTCCAATTGTTCAAGGAATCGATCCGCCGGCGGGCAAGTGGAACAACCTTCAGAAGTAAAGAGTTCGACTAGTACAGGGACGCGGGCTTGCGCCTCGAGGGATGGCCCTCGGCTGGTCGCTAAAGCCAAAACTGCCAAGGAAAGTAGCGGGACCACAAAAAAAGAAGACTTCAATGAGCAACCTCACTGGTTCGGACATTTACTGCCTGGACGCGACAGGGTGGCTGCTGCTTGAACATCGGATCAACTACCCTGTCGCGAAAAATAACCGCCTATTGCTTCATGCCGTCGTCATGCTTCATGTTGTCGTTGTTCTTCATGCCATCGTCTTTCTTCATGTTATCTTTGCTGGCCTTGGTCTTCTTGGTCTTGGACTTCTTGGCGCTCTTGGCGTCGTTCTTCATTTGATCATTCTTCATCTGGTCATTACTCATCTGACCTTGTTTCATATTGTCTTGCTTGGAGTCGTCCTGCTTCATATTGTCGCCGGACTGGGCGAGAGCGGTCAGCGAGAAGGCCAGAAAACACATAGCCAGCAGTCTGCAAAACATCTTCTTCATGGGGCCCTCCTATTAGGTCTGATTTGGCCGCAGTACAGCGGCCCGAATGAGATTCGTGAGCGACAACAAAGTTACAAGACTCTCAGCGAGCCGGCGGAGCCGGGATTGAAGAGGTATTAGATCGGACACTGTTAAACTATTAGAAAGTCACCGGCTGTGCTTGAACGGAATGTCCACGGAAACCATCGTTGTTCGCGGGGCTCGGGTTCATAATCTCAAGAACATCGACTTCGAAATCCCGCATAATTCGCTGACCGTCGTGACCGGCGTCTCGGGGTCGGGCAAGTCGTCGCTCGCCTTCGACACCATCTACGCCGAGGGCCAGCGCCGCTATGTGGAGTCGCTTTCGGCCTACGCTCGGCAGTTTCTGGAGCGCATCGAAAAGCCGGATGCCGACGTGATTGACGGCATCGCCCCGGCGGTCGCGATTAAGCAGAAAAATACCACGCGCAATCCGCGGTCGACCGTCGCCACGGCCACCGAAATTTACGACTACCTGCGGTTGCTCTTTGCCCGCATCGGCCGAACTTATTGCCTGCAGTGTGGGCAGGAAGTAAAAAAAGATACCGTGGACGAAGTAGCCGCGGCGGTGCTGGCTTTAGGCGATGGCACGCGGCTTAACGTGCTCTTCCCACTGGTAACACCGAGTCCGACCGTCGAGGTGGACAAAAAACGCAAGAAAGCTCCAGCCCGCAAATCGAAGAAGAAAAACGAGGAGCCGCCCTCTGCAACGATCTCAGACCAACTAAAGGCCCGGCTGCTGGACCTTCGCACGCGCGGTTTCAACCGGCTCTATCAGCACGGCAAGATTTTCGAGTTCTCCACTCCGGAATCGTTGCTTGACTTGAATTTCGCCGAGCCAGTGTTTGCTCTGGTGGACCGGCTGGCCGTCTCGCCGGAGTCACGAAGCCGAATCGTCGATGCAGTCGAGATTTCCTACCGCGAGTCAGGCGAGGTGATCTTCGAGACCGTCCCTCGTGACGAATCTGCGCCGCGCCGCCTGCGTTTCTCGCAGCGCTTTGAATGCAAAGCCTGCAATTTGAAATACGAGGAGCCCGAACCGCGGCTCTTTTCGTTCAATAATCCTTACGGCGCATGCCCGCGCTGCCAGGGATTTGGCAACACCATCGATTTCGATCTTGACCTCGTGATTCCCCACAAATCGAAGACCCTGAGCGACGGCGCCATCGAGCCCTGGACCAAGCCGAAATATCGCGCCCTCGCCACTGACCTGAAGCGCTTCGCCCGGCTGGCCAAGATTCCCATGGATGTGCCCTGGGGCGATCTGGAGCCGGAACAGCAGCGGCTGATAATCGAGGGCGACGACCGCTTTCCCGGAGTGCGCGGGTTCTTCAATTACCTTGAACGCAAAAAATATAAACTGCACGTTCGCGTGTTTCTCAGCCGTTATCGCGGCTATTCTTTGTGCTCGAGTTGTAACGGCACGCGCCTGCGCACCGAAGCACGGCAAGTCAAGATCAACGGCAAGAACATTTGTGAAGTTTGCTCGTTTACGGTCGAGGAAGCTGCGAAATTCTTCTCCCAGTCCGGTTGACCGAGCAAGAGTCTGGAATCGCTGGCAGACTGCTTCAGGAAATCCAGGAGCGGCTACGTTTTCTGAACGACGTTGGATTGGAATATTTGACTCTCGACCGGCTCTCGTCGACGCTTTCTGGCGGCGAGGCGCAGCGCATTCAACTCGCTACCTCTCTCGGCTCTCGCCTGGTGGGCACGCTTTACGTTCTGGATGAGCCATCCATCGGCTTGCATAGCCGCGACACCCAGCGGTTGATCAACATTCTTCACGACCTGCGCGACCTGGGCAACACGATTCTTGTCGTCGAACACGATCCCGACGTGATGCGCGCCGCCGACGTGATCCTCGATCTCGGCCCGGGCGCGGGAGAACACGGCGGAAAGCTGATCGTTGCCGGCACTTACGATGAGATCAAGAAGAATTCCCGCATCGCTCACTGGCCGCTATCTGTCTCAAGATCTCCGCATTCAGACGCCGGCCAACCGCCGCAAGCCCGGCCCGCAGCGTATCCGGATTTTGGGCGCGCACGCGCACAACCTCAAAAACATCGATCTGGAGATTCCTCTGCGCATGTTGGTGGCGATCACCGGCGTCTCGGGCTCGGGAAAATCGACCCTGCTGCATGACGTTCTATTCCGCGCCCTGTCGGCCGCCAAACGCCAGCCGGCGGGATCGAGTCCCACCGCGCCGGGCTGGAAGGACGTGGAAGGCGCAGAGTTCATCGACGAAGTCGTGCTGGTCGACCAATCCCCGATCGGGCGCACGCCGCGCTCGAATCCGGTGACCTATATCAAGGCCTTCGACGGCATCCGCGAGTTGTACGCCTCTCTGCCGGAGGCACAAAAACGCGGCCTTACCGCCGGGCATTTTTCCTTCAACGTTCCCGGCGGACGCTGCGAAACCTGCCAGGGCGACGGCACGGTCACAGTCGAGATGCAGTTCCTCGCCGACGTTGAATTGATCTGCGAAGAGTGCAAGGGCACGCGCTATAAACCGCAGGTGCTGGATGTCCGCTATCGAGGGAAAAATATTCATGAAGCGCTGAACCTCACTGTCCATGAGGCGTTGCAGTTCTTCGCCAGCGTCCCGAAAATCACCGCCAAGTTGCGCGTCCTGGAAGAAGTAGGACTTGGATATCTACGACTTGGGCAGTCGGCCTCCACACTTTCCGGCGGCGAAGCGCAACGCATGAAGCTGGCGGCTCACCTGCAGCCCGGCTCGAAGCAAGCCAGCCGCGTTTTGTACATCTTTGACGAGCCGACCACCGGCCTGCACTTTGACGACATCAGCAAACTATTGTCGGCTTTTCGCCGTCTAATCGAAGCAGGCGGCTCGGTAATCGTGATCGAGCACAATCTGGAAGTCATCAAGACAGCGGACTGGGTCATCGATCTTGGCCCCGAGGGCGGGGCCCGGGGCGGTTATGTCGTCGGCTCCGGGTACACCAGAGGCCATTGCCAAGCTGCCGGAATCCTACACCGGGCAGTTTCTGGCGCATGTTTTGAACGGAAACGGAACTTCGCGGAATGGGAACCGCTAGCCTAGCTCGCGCTTTGTTGCTGTTCGGCGCTTCAACCGCGATCTGCGCCGCTCCCGCAAGTGGCCAGGCCCTGGGCAGCGGCCAGACCGTGCGCCACCACAAGGTTGAAGAGCAGGATTCGTCGGTTCCCCCTGAACTTATTCAGGCCGAAGCCGCGATTGAAAAGAAAGATTACACAACCGCCGAGCCGCTGCTGAAAAAAGTGGTCGCCGATCATTCCGAGAATTACCAGGCCTGGTTTGATCTCGGGTTCGTCTATAACGCGCTGGGAAACATTCCGGAGTCGATCGCGGCCTATCGCAAATCAGTCGCAGCCAAGCCTGACGTCTTCGAATCCAACCTGAACCTGGGTTTGCAGTTGGCTAAAACCGGTCAAGCGGACGCCGAGCAGTTCCTCCGCGCAGCCACAACCCTCAAACCCACGGCGAACGTCGATGAGGGACGTGAACGCGCGTGGCTGTCGCTCGCGCACGTGCTCGCAGACCAGAAGCCCGAGCAGGCCGTTGAAGCCTACAAAGAGGCATCGACTCTGCAGCCGAAGGATCCCGAGCCGCACCTAACCGCCGGCGCGCTGCTTGAAAAAGAGAACCGGTTTGCCGACGCCGAGGCAGAATATCACCAGGCCCTGGCGCTCGACCCGGCCTCTGGCGACGCGCTGATTGGTCTTGCCAACATCGATATGCGCGGGCAGCATTTTGTGGATGCCGAGGAAACGCTCCGCAAGTTAGTGGCGCTCCAACCCGGGAACGCCGCGGCTCACGGACAATTCGGTCGGGTGCTGGCAGCCCTCGGCAAGAACGACGACGCCGTAGCCGAAATGCAAACTGCCCTGAAACTGGATCCCTCCGACCTCAGCCTGCAGCGCGATCTGGCCGACTTGTACACCAAGACAGGTAAGCCCGGCCAAGCGGAGAACAGTTACCGGGCGCTGCTCGCTGTCCATCCGGAAAATGCGGAGCTGCACTATGGTCTAGGTTTGACGCTGCTGCGACAGAAGAAATATCAGGACGCCGAAAAGGAATTCTTTGAAGCGGTGAAACTGAAATCCGATTACGGCGAAGCCTACGGCGACCTCGCCGTGGCCGCGGTTGAAAACAAAGATTACGATCTCGCTATCCGGGCCTGCGACGCGCGCGCGAAGTATCTGCCGGAAATCCCCGTCGCTTATTTCCTGCGCGCCTCCGCCTACGACCACCTGCGGGACTATAAAATGGCAGCGTTGAACTATCGCAAGTTTTTAGAAGTTGCGAACGGTCAATATCCGGACCAGGAATGGCAGGCACGCCATCGTCTGATTGCGATCAATCCGAAGAAATAACCATGCTGCGATTTCTCGCCATTTTCGTGGTGTTGGCTGTGCCCCTGGCAGCGTTCGCTTCGAAAGAGCAGCCTACGGTACAGGAAATGACGGCGCGCGCAGATGCGGCCTCGCCCGGAGACAAGCCCGGTTTGTATCTTGAAATCGCCGAGCGGCAACTTAAAGTCGCTGACGATTTGTTCACCGAAGGCAAGGTGGATCAAGCCCAGGCGGCGATTAAAGACGTTGCGACTTATTCGACCAAAGCTCACGACGCCGCGATTCAGGCGAACAAGAAACTGAAAAACGTTGAGCTAGGCGTCCGCCGCATGGCACAGCGACTGCGGGACCTGAAGCACACGCTCAATTTCGAAGACCAGCCTCCGGTGCAGGCCGCGGCAGACCAGTTGCAAAGTCTGGCTGACGATTTACTCAATCACATGTTTGGGAAGGGCAAATGAACGGCGCGCGACAATTTCTGTGCTTGCCACTCTTCACTGCGCTTTTACTCTCACAAGCCACCGCCCAATATCGCCGCGAGCCGCTGAATGACAAAGAGATCGATCAACTGCGCGATGCCGCACAAGAGCCGTCAGAGCGCATCAAGCTCTACATCACCTTTGCCCGCGACCGCCTGGTTTCCCTGGAGCAACTGCGCGCCGATCCCAAGGTCACCGACCGCGCCCAGCAAACCCATGACAAGCTGCAGAATTTTCTCGACGTTTACGACGAGCTCAATGGAAACATCGACACTTTCGTCGAGCGAAAATCGGATTTGAGGAAGCCCCTCAAGTCGCTGATCGAGGCCGACACTGAGTTTCAGGCCAAACTGCGTGCGCTACAGAGTTCCGCCGACTCCAGCCCGCAGGAAGCAAAAACGTATCAATTCCTTCTCGCTAACGCCATGGATACTCTCGATGACAGCTTGAAGGACGATCAGCAGTTGCTGGCCGAACAGGAAGCGGCGTTCAAGCACAAGAAGAAATGAGCGTCGGTGGTCTACGTGCCCGTTCCGCTCAAAATGAGGAAGAGCGGGCTGCCGCGTTCGGAGACGCTCACAATGATTGTTCCCAGGCGCCAGTCCCGTGATGGCGGGAGTAAATGTGACCACGATTCTGCAGCTGGCCCCCGGCACTAATGTGGCGGGACAATCGTTCGTTTCTGTGAAATCGATGCCCGAAGCGCTGATGTCACGGACGGAAACATTCCCACTACTGCCATTTGTGAGGGTTGCTGCCGTGGGATGGCTGGCCGTTTGGACCGTCTGCGGACTGAAATCGATCCTTTCCGGAGAAATCATGACCGAACTGGCAGAGCGGCTCGCCTGAACCACGCTGGTCCCACTCTGAACGCTGGAAGAACTTACCAGCATCAGCATGCATACCGCCTTAATTAATCCCGTGTTCACCGGCGCTCGCACCTAATTCTACCGTCTGGGAAGGGCTGGAAACTGTCAACCCCAGGGAGAAGCGATTACCTCAGTTCCGATATACTAAGAGTGTATGCCGATTCTCGAGAACATCGCCGCCATCGCCAAGGGCATGAGCATCACGTTTCGCGAGATGTTCGAACCTACCCAGGTGGAAAATTATCCGGACGGCCCGGGGCCGTTGCGGGGAGCGCAGTTTCAGGAGCGGTTCCGCGGCGTGCATGTGCTGCAACGCGATGAAAATGGCCTCGAAAAATGCGTTGCCTGCTTCCTGTGCGCGGCTTCTTGTCCGTCCAACTGCATTTACATCGAGGCAGCGGAGAATACCGCGGAGAATCGCGTGAGCGGCGCTGAGCGGTTCGCCAAGGTTTATAACATCGATTACAACCGCTGCATTTTCTGCGGTTATTGCGTCGAGGCATGCCCCACGGACGCCATCACTCACGGACATGGCTTCGAGCTTGCCACTTTCAACGCCAGCAACCTGGTCTACCGCAAAGAACAAATGCTGGCCCCCAAGCCAGCACACATGGGAGCCAACTCAATTTTCAACCAGACCGAGGTGACCGGCAGCGCACCGGCGGTACCGGTGCAAGGAAGCTGAGAGTTCGATAAAATTGTTCATTGGGCGAAACGCCGGTTCCCAGCGGGCCGGCGTTCGTGTATGGAAACCTTTCGCCAAGGATTTGCACGGATCAACACGGATAAACCAGGAATCTAATATCAGGTCTTGATGGCAGATTTTCTTCAAACCGTAAAAGAACGCGTCGTCATCTATGACGGCGCCATGGGCACCAATATTCACAAGCGCAATCCTACGCTTGACGACTATTGGGGCAAGGAGAATTGCAGCGAAGTCCTGTGCCTGAGCCGGCCAGATATTATTCGTGACATTCACGCCGACTTTTTCCGCGTCGGCTGCGACGTAGTCGAAACCAATACGTTCGGCGGCATGAGCATTGTGCTGAACGAGTTCGGCCTTGCCGACCGCGTGCACGAAATCAATCTTGCCGCGGCGAAACTGGCGAAAGAAGTGGCGCAGCAGTTCTCCACCAAAGATAAGCCGCGCTTCGTGGCCGGCTCACTTGGCCCCTCCACCAAACTTCCCTCACTCGGGCACATAACGTTCGAAGACATGGTCGCGTCGTACGAAGAGCAGGCTACGGCTTTGATCGAAGGCGGCGTAGACGTTCTGCTGGTTGAAACCTGTCAGGATTTGTTACAAGCCAAACTGGCGACCATCGGCGTGCTGCAGGCTATGCAGAAAGCGGGCAAACGTCTGCCGGTCACGGTGCAGGTCACCTTGCAGGAATCGGGCACCATGCTGCTCGGCACGGAAATCGGCGCTGCGCTCACCGCGCTGGAGTCTCTCGACGTTGATATTATCGGCATGAACTGCGCCACCGGGCCGAAAGAGATGAACGACGCGGTCCGTTACCTGGGCCTGAATTCCACCAAGGAAGTTTCGGTTCTGCCCAATGCCGGACTTCCAGTCAATGAAGGCGGCAACGCGGTCTTCAAGCTGACTCCAACGGAACTGGCCGAATATCACAAGCACTTCGTGCAGGACTACGGCGTCCGGATCGTTGGCGGCTGTTGCGGCACAACGCCAGAACATCTCAAAGCCGTGGTGGACGCGGTTTCCGGTGTTGAGCCGGCGAAGCGGGATGTCAAAGCGACTGCGGCTGCATCGAGCGCCTATACGATGGTCCCGCTCGATCTCGAACCGAAACCGTTGATCGTCGCCGAAGAAATGAACACCACGACGCGGGTTGAGCACTTCCGTAATTTGGTTCGCGGCAAGAAGTACGACGACATTCTGACCCTGGCAAAAAAGCTGGTCAATGACGGTTCGCACATGCTCGACTTGTGCTGCGCCATCGTGGGCGAAGACGAAAAGGGATACATCACTTCGATCCTGGAGAAGATCGCTACCCGCGTGCCCGCGCCGATACTCGTCGACTCGACCGAGGCCGACGTTGTCGAAGAGGCACTGAAACGTATTCCCGGCAAAGCCATTATCAATTCGATCAATTTAGAAGACGGCGAAAAGCGCACTTCGAAGGTTCTTCCCATGGCTAAGCGCTTCGGCGCCGCCGTCATCGCACTCACCATCGACGAAGATGGAATGGCGCTCACCGCCGAGAAGAAAACCGCCATTGCCAAGCGCATCTTCGACCTCGCGGTCAATAACTACGGGATTCGCCCGGTCGATCTGATTTTCGATGCCCTCACCCTGCCGATCTCTACTGGCCAGGAAGAGTACCGGAACGCCGGCATCGAGACGCTAAACGCCATCAAGAGAATCAAGCAAGAACTGCCCGAGGTGAAGACCATCCTCGGCGTCAGCAATATTTCGTTTGGCCTGGACGCTTATCCGCGGCGCGTGTTGAATTCCGTCTTTATGCACGAAGCAGTCAACAACGGCCTCGACATGGCCATTGTGAATTACACGAAAATCTATCCGCTCTACAAAATCCCTCATGAAGAGGTTGAACTTGCCCGCAAGCTGATCTATCGCGACGCATCCAACGGCGACCCGCTGCAAAAATACATGCAGCACTTTGCCGGGACCAAGGGCAAGTCTCAAGCTACAACCACCGCGCACGTGGAAACGCTTTCGATCGAGGACAAGTTGAAGTTCGCGATCATCAACGGCGAAAAATCCGTGGGCGAAGGTGCACACAAAAAGACCCTGGAAGAGTTGCTGGACGAAGCGCTGACACAATACTCACCGCTCGAACTGATTAATACTGTGCTGCTTGATGGCATGAAGACGGTCGGCGACCTCTTCGGTGCGCGCAAAATGCAGCTGCCTTCGGTGCTCGACTCGGCCGGCGTAATGAAACAGGCCGTGGCTTACCTTGAGCCGAAGATGGAGAAGAAAGCCGGCTCGCAAAAAGGCACGATCGTTCTAGCCACGGTGAAGGGCGACGTGCACGATATCGGCAAAAACCTTGTCGATATTATTCTCACCAACAACGGCTTCAAGGTGGTGAACCTCGGCATTAAGCAGCCGGGCGATGCGATCATCAAAGCGGCCCTCGAACAGAAAGCCGACGCGATCGGGCTGAGCGGCCTGCTGGTGAAGTCCACGCTCGAAATGAAATATGTAATTCAGGACCTGCACCGCCAGCAACTGGAATTTCCGGTGATCTGCGGAGGCGCAGCCTTGACTCGCAAATATGTGGAAGACGATTTGCGCCGTGAATATTCGAACGGCGTCTTCTACGCCGACGATGCTTTCACCGGGCTGCACCTTATGCAAGATCTTTCCAGTCCCGACGGTAAGCGCGAGGACCGCCTGCAGGAGGGACGCAAGGTAAAGGAGTACGCCAAAGCCGCGGCGGTAGATGAGGAAACCGGTCCCGTCTTCGCCGAGCGCAGTCCGGTAGTCGGCGATGCGCCCAACATTCCTGTGCCGCCGTTCTGGGGAGTACGAGTGCGAAAAGATTTCGATCTGCGGGAAATCTTTCCTTACATCAATGACACCGCGCTATTCAAGAACCAGTGGCAGCTGAAAACCGCCTCGCAGGAAGATTACCTTCGTCTGGTCGAGCAGAAATTTCGGCCAATCAAAAAGCAGATGGAAGAAGAAATTATCGCCAGCGGCCTGTTCGAACCCAAAGTTGTGTACGGATACTTCCCTGCACAGAGTGAAGGCAACGACGTGATCGTGTACGAGCCTCCTTCAGTCCTGTCATCCCGAGCGGAGCAGGATGGTTCGCTTGCGAACCACACTGAGAAGTCGAGGGATCTGCAGTCCAAGGAACTCCTCCGTTTCACCTTCCCGCGCCAGCGGGAAGGCCGCAAACTCTGCATTTCCGATTTCTTCGCGCCGAAAAGTTCCGGCACAATGGACGTGATCGGCCTATCCCTGGTCACGATTGGTGACAAAGCTTCGCTCGAAACCCAGCGCCTGTTCGAAGGCGGAGAGTACACAAAATATCTCTATCTTCACGGCCTGAGCGTAGAAACCGCCGAGGCCCTTGCCGAATATCTGCACAAGAAAATCCGCGAGGAACTCGGCATCGCAAACGAAGACTCACCGCACATCCGCGACCTCTTCCATCAGAAATACCAAGGGTCGCGGTACTCATTCGGTTATCCCGCCTGCCCGAACCTGGAAGATCAGACCAAGCTTTTTGCTCTGCTCCATCCGGAAGAGAATGTCGGCGTGCGCCTGACGACCGGGTTCCTGCTCGAACCCGAACAAAGCACGTCCGCCATCGTCGTCCACCATCCGGCCGCTAAATATTTCGTCGTTTAGCTGAGTTCGGATTACGCTCCGGAACCGCCCACTCAAGCCAGAACCGGGCTTGCATGGGCGCGCCCTATCCCGATGCTCCATCACCGCTTCAGCCGCAATATCATCCACTCTTCGTCCGCATAACTGTCGCCAACCTTCAGGCTGTGGGTTTCGCGGCCGTAGACCGCAAACCCCAGAGATTCGTAAAGCTTTCTCGCCGCGGCCTGCTCGGTGCCGACGCTCAATATCACCTGTTCGACTCCGGCCATCGCCCTAGCCCGTTCCAGTATCTCGGAAAGCAACACGCGCCCGATCCCTTTTCGCCGCCACTCCGGCTTCACATACACTCCCCAGATGAGCGCCTTGTGCTGCCGCTTCTGGCCCCGTCATACGCGCAAATCCCGCCATGCCGACGAATGCATCTTCCGTAAACGCGCCCATCACTAGCGCCTCTGCGCCTTCTTTGTTTGAACCAAGTTCCTCGGCCAGGCGTTCGATGGTGATGCCGCGATGCTCCTCGGAAGATTCGGCGAACGCCTTGGGCTCCTTCTCAAGCGCCTCCAGACGAAGACCATAAAAAGCGTGCGCGTCTTCCGCAGTCAGCCGTCGAATCTCGATTTGTTCCGCAGCCATATCAGGCGTCCCCGCTTCCGCGACTTGCAAAATACCCCATGAAATAGTCAACATTAAACCACAAGGTGAAGGCGACGCAGCATCGCGGCGGTTCGGTTTACGAGTAAAGTGGTCTCACCGATGAAGAAAATATTGCTTTGCGCTCTGGCCGCACTTCTCGGTCTTACGGCCCTGGTCGATACCGGAGATTATCTTTCCGTCCGCTTCCGCATTCCCGGAAACCGGAGCCAATTCGGCACGGTCACGGTGACGCCCGCCTACGTGATCCACGAGAAAAACGGCAAGACCGAGTACGATTTCCTTCCTCCGGAAGACCGGACCTGCGTGCATTCGCTTTTCCCGCAACTTGGGTATCGGCCGTGCTGGTACGTCGCCCGGCATACCGAAGAGAAAGTCGAAATCTAAATGGAATTGCGATTACGCCGGTAACTCCTGCGGACCCGCCTTTGGTTGAGTTACGCCGATATGGCCTGTACCTTGCAAGTAGGCTATGCCGGCCGAAGTGCACTCGCCGAAACCTATCGCTCCAGCGGTGAAAGCGCTGCTGCTTGCCTGCTTCGCAGCGCTAACCGGATTGGCTGCCTTTCATCTCGATTTTCGCCAGCCCTTCATCGGGTACGGCGTGGGCGGCGCTTTCTTGCTTTTTCTAGCTGCGAAACCCGGCTTGCGTTCCACTCTAGCCGTATGCGGATTGGGATCGTTGATCGCAGCCGCGGTCGTACGAGGTCACTTCGCGGACTTCCCAACATTATTAGTGCAGTTCTTAGGATCGCTCGGGCTCGCCTCCCTGTTGGTGCTGGCTAGTGTGGTGACCTGGAACGGCCGCGATCGCGAGCCTGCTGCGTACCGCGCATTGCTGCCCGCATCGGTGCTGACGTTTCTCGTGCTGGGCGCACAGTATTCGCTCAACATGGCTTCACTTCTCCACGCAAGAACTTTCGATCTTTACGCGTATGCGTTCGACGGCTCGCTCGGCTTTCAGCCGAGTTTTGTGCTTGCCCATTTTGTGAAAGCGAACCCGTGGCTGTTTCCTTTTGTAAAAGTCAGCTACGAAGGAATCGTGCTGGCCATGGCCGCCATCTACGCCGCCTGGATGAACCGCCGCGAAAAGCCGATCTGGGAGATCATCGAATTTCTTTTCGCGCCCGCGATGATCGGATATCTGTTCTTCAGCATTTTCCCGGTTTCTGGCCCGCAGTATGCCTTTGCGGTCGATTTTCCGAACGCGTATCTTCCTTATCGCGTGCTGCACCGGCTCGCGCTCGAGAGCATTCCGGTACTGCCCGCCTTCCCGCGCAACGGAGTGCCGTCGTTGCACATGACCTGGGCGCTGCTGATTTTTTTTAATACCCGCGGACTTTCACGCTGGGCACGGGCGGTAGCCGCGGCGCTTCTCCTCGCCACAGTTTTCGACACACTCGCCACCGGAGAACACTATCTCTTCGATCTCGTCGTTTCATTTCCCTTCTCGCTCTGGATGCAGGCCTGCATGGTGCGAACCGTCAGCTTCGGCAATCGCCAGCGCTGGCTACCCGCGGTCGCCGGTTGCGGCATGTTCCTGGCATGGCTTGTCATCGGCCGCTTCGGCCTCCACTGGATGCTGGTCAGCAAGCTGGTTCCGTGGGCGCTGATCGTCGTTTCTTCAGCCGTCTCGTTCGTCTGGGCGATGCGTTTGCCGGCATTGATTCCCGAAATGGGAGTGCCAGCGGATCCCATGCTGCGAGTGATGGCTGTTGGCGCGCGATAGCCCACACAATAGGTGCCGCGCCTCAGTTGTCCACAGGCAACGAACCACACTAGAGATCTCCAATACAGGAAAACCTGTATGGATTGGCAGAGCGATCATTCCCTAATTTATAGGAGTGAACAACGAAGATCGTGACCTGCACTTCTCAAGTCTTCAGCTTGGACGCCCAGTCACCGCTACTTGCCGCTGGTGTCACAGAAAATTTCAAGCTTCCACGGAAAACGGAGGAAGAACCGACGACCTGATTCTGCGATTAAGGGCGGAATTTGAAATTCACGACTGTCTTGCTGCAGAGCTCAACCTGCACACACACCGGTCGAAGATCTCGCACAGCCAAATGGGCTCTCACGAAGAAGTTCCCCGCAAAATGGAAAAGGCTGTGACATTGGTTGTGCTCTAGCCGCCAATTCCTGCGAGGGAACCGTCAGCGTGGACGCACGCACCGTCACAGCCCTTGATGTGATCACTGCTTTCGCAGTTCCAAACCCCACCTTTTCCTCGCAGAGCCGGTGGTTTTTTCGGGTTTGGCTGCCCGACGAGTCGCCCCGCCTGACTTATCACTCAGCTTACTTCGGACTGGCTAATTTTATTTGAACCAACCCTTTCGGCCGTCGACGGAAGCCACGCTAAACACTCGCGCCAGAAATGTCAACGCCATTTTTCGGTGCAATCGCGAGTTGCGTGTCAGCGAAAATCGCTGCTGCGAAGTGTCTGCAGCGCGCGCGTTTACGCAAAGCGAAAAAATAACTTCGCGCTTATTCACATCGTTATGCACAAAGGTCCGCGCGCTGAATTTCGAGGGCATGCTCCGAGTTGGCATTTGGCATCTCTGCTCTGCCCGGTATACTCTTTCCACGATGGCCCGCGAGACCGTCCTCGAGCCCCGCCAGGAAATACTGCGCACCGCCGCACGGCTGTTTCAGCAAAAAGGTTACGACGCCACTTCGATGAGCGACGTGGCCGGCGCGCTCAAACTTAGCAAAGGCGGCCTCTACCATCACTTTCAGAGCAAAGACGAGATTCTCTTCAACCTGATGAACCAGGCAATGGACGTCACCCAGGAGCGCGTGGTCGAGCCGGTGCGGAAGATCGCCGAACCGGAAGAGCGCCTGCGCACACTGATTCGTTTGCACGTGGAAGTGATCCTAAGCGTGCGCGACCGCGAAATCACCGTGCTGCTGCATGAAAACCATCCGCTGCCGCCGGGACTGCGCAAGCGGATCAACACGCGCAAGAAAGATTACATGCATTTCGTCGAAAAACTGGTGAGCGAAGTCCAACAGGCGCGGCGCTCACAACACTTGGTCAGCGCGCGAGCGGCGGCATTCGCGCTGCTCGGAATGATCAACTGGATTTATCAGTGGTACAAGCCGGAATATTCGCTCAACGCCGAACAGATCGCGCGGCAATTCACCGAGATTTTTTTCGCCGGAGCGTTTCAGTAGGCTGATCCCCGCTCCCAAGTCTTCGTGCTCCTTCGTGCCCTTCGTGGTTAACGATTTCAAACCCTGCTCTTCATTTTCCGCGAAACACCGGTTTGCGTTTCTCAAAGAATGCCCGAATGCCTTCCTGATAGTCGCTGCTGTCGTAGACCTCACGGCGCAACGACTGGATCCGTTCATAGGCCTCCGGATTCAGCGGGTGCGCATTCGCCAACACCCGAACTTCTTCTTTCAGAATGCGGTGTACGAGCGGCGAAGTCTCCGTAATGTGCGTAGCCAGTTCCAGAGTGAACGACTCCAGCTGCTCCAACGGGACCACATAATTGATCACCCCCGTTGCCGCCAGTCGCTCCGCAGGGACCGGTTGCGCCGTGAACAGCATTTCTTTCACCAGATGGATGCCGGCAACCTTCAGAAAATTCATGGTGCCGGTAAGGTTATACGGCACGCCCAGCTTCGCCGGAGTTAGGGCAAATTGAGCGCCCGCAGCCGCCACTACCAGATCGCACGCCATCACCAACTCGCAGGCTCCGCCCCACACCGCGCCCTCGACCATTGCGATCACCGGCGCCGGATGTAGTTCCAGCATCCGCACCGCGTGCCGCAGAGGATCGTTGTAGGTCAGCGGATCGCGGCCATTGGTGGGCAACTCCCTGACATCATGCCCTGCGGAAAACACTTTTGCTCCCTTGGCCGCACGCAGGATCACCGCCTGGACCGCATCAGTGGCCATTTGTTCGAGGGCCGCGCACAGCTCATCGATGAGCTGCTTGCTGAGCGGATTGACCTTGCCGTGATTGAGGGTAATTGTGCCGATGGCGCCCTCGGTCGAGGCAAGAATTGTCGTATAGGTCTGCGTGGCCATGTTTCAGGTCCTCTCGGAAGCTACTTATGGACAGTAGCTTCTGCGACTGCGCATTACAAGTACAGCTGTCACAATTCATTGCAGCCGGTTACCCCGGTAATGTGTCGGAAGGTACCCCCGTCGTTAATAATGAGCGTGCACCAGAATCGATGTAGGCTCACCGGAACCAACTTCTTCTGCTCCGGGCGCAAAAAACAAACGTCATAGCGATGATAACCGGAGCTAAAACCGCCCCTGCAAGCGTTGATCAGAAACTGGCGGAAACCTCCTCGCTCCTATACAAGACCGTTCTGGAACTGATTTGCACTCAAGCCTCGCTTTTCGAGGTGCTCGAAAGCCTGTGCAAATTCCTGGAACAACGGTTCCCCGAGCTCTCCTGCTCGGTGCTCTTGCTTGAATCCGACGGCTTGACTTTGCGCCACGGGGCCGCGCCCAGCTTGCCTCCGGCTTACAATGCGCTGGTCGACGGCGTCCAGGCTGGCCCCGGGGCAGGATCCTGCGGAACCGCGGTTCATCGCCGGGAGCGGGTCGTCGTTCGGGACATCGCGACCGACCCGCTCTGGAAACATTTCGCGCAATTCGCATTGCCCCACGGGCTGCGCGCCTGCTGGTCGACTCCTATTTTTTCCCGTGACGAAAAGCTGCCCTCGGAACGTTTGCTGTCTATTACCGCGAGCCTCGCGACCCCCATCCCAACCACGTGTACATGGTCGAGTGCGCCAACCACCTTGCAGGCGTGGCGATCGAACGCGACCGGGCCGAGAAAGGATTGCACGCGGCGGAGAACCGCTATCGAACCCTGGTCGAGAATCTTCCCGCCATTACTTACATTGCTGAAGTCGGCGTTCTCGGCCGCTGGTGGTACGTCAGCCCGCAAATCCAATCGATCCTCGGATTCACCCCGGAGGAATGGGCTTCCGACCCCGCCAACTGGATCAATCATATTCACCCAGATGACCGCGCGCACGCGCTCGAAGCCGAAACCCGCTTCTGGGAGATCGGCGGGGTTTTCCGCGCGGAGTACCGCGTGATGGCGCGTGACGGCCGGGTGATCTGGTTCCGCGATGATGCGGTGTATTTGAAAACCAACGAAAAGCAGGCCTTGATGCAAGGCGTGCTGCATGATATTACGGAATACAAACTTCTCGAAGATCAGCTGCGGCAATCGCAGAAAATGGAGGCCATCGGTCAACTGGCCGGCGGCGTCGCCCACGATTTCAATAATCTTCTAATGATCGTCCAAGGCCGCACCGAGCGCATCCTTGAGCGCTCCGCCGCGGACGACCTCAGCCGTCGCGACGCCCAGGAAATCCAGGAAGCCGCTGCGCGCGCCACTGCTCTGACTCGCCAACTGCTCGCTTTCAGCCGCAAGCAGGTGCTGCAACCGAAATTGCTGGACATGAATCACGTGGTGCACGAAGTCAGCAAAATGCTGGACCGCCTGATCGGCGACAACATTGAAGTTCGTCTGCATACTTCGCCCTCGCTATGGCCGGTGAAAGTCGATCAGGGACAAATGGAGCAGGCGATTTTGAACCTCGCCCTCAACGCCCGCGATGCCATGCCAAACGGCGGAACCTTGAGCATTGCGACGCGCAATGTTCAGATCGGCGAACAGGAAGAACCGGGAGAACGGCGCAGTCCGCCCCGGACGATACGTGGTGCTCGAAGTCACCGACAACGGCACCGGCATGGACCCGCAAACCCAAGGCCACATTTTTGAGCCGTTCTTCAGCACCAAAGAACTGGGGAAAGGAACCGGTCTCGGCCTGGCCAGCGTTTACGGTATGGTCAAGCAGAGCGGAGGATGGATTTCCTTCCAGAGCGAGTTGGGACGTGGAACATCCTTTGTGATTCATCTTCCCGAAGCCACCGGCGAGTTGCGGTCATCGTCCAAAGACGAAGAACGGTCTCCGTCGCGGCACAAGCAGGGTAGCGAGACCATCCTGGTGGTAGAAGATGAAGACCAGATTCGCGAAATGGTCTGCCAATATCTTCAGCAGAATGGATACACTGTGCTGCACGCGAAAAATGGCCAGGACGCGCTTGAAATCGTTCACTGCTATCGCGGCTCAATCCACTTGCTGCTCACTGATGTTGTAATGCCGCAAGTGGGAGGGCACCAACTGGCCCAGGATGTGCGGCGCAAGCGCCCGCGCTGCAAAGTGCTATTCACTTCCGGACACCCCGAGCACGCAACCCTCAGCGATCACGCGCCCGACCAGATGGCCGAAACTTTGCAGAAACCTTTCGCTCTGAACCGGCTGGCCGGCAAAATCCGCGAATTGCTCGACGCCCCTCGCGGTTCGTCGCTTGATTTATAAACAAGGAACTTTCCCTTCGAGCCGCAACGCGGTGCGGTCCGAAGCTCGTCCCCGCTGGAAACGCAATTACCGCGCCTGCCCAGCCTCGATCACTTTCTTGATTCGCGCAAACGCCCAGTCGACTTCTTCCCGAGAGATGATCAGAGGTGGCGCAATTCGAATCACTCTGTCGTGCGTCTCCTTGCATAGGATTCCTTCCTCTTTCAGCCGCTCGCAGTAGGGCCGCGCCGCACTGTTGAGTTCGATGCCGATCCACAAGCCCTTGCCACGAACCTCTTTCAGATCAGGGCTGCGCAGGGTCTTCAGCAAACCAAGGAAATACGCTCCCTGCTCTGCCGAGTTTTCCACCATCCTCTCCTCGATCAGTACACGCAAAGCGGTCCGGGCAACAGCGCATCCCAGCGGATTGCCGCCGAAAGTGCTGCCGTGATCTCCGGGCTTGTAAACTCCGAGAATTTCTTTTGATGCCAGCACACCCGAAACTGGATAAAATCCGCCAGCCAGCGCCTTGCCTACAATCAGCAGATCGGGCGTGATGTTTTCATGCATGTAGGCGAAAAGTTTGCCCGTGCGGCCAAGGCCCGACTGGATTTCATCCACCATCAGCAGCACGCGGTTCCGGCGGCAGATTTCCGCGGCCTCTTTCAGGAAGCCCACGGCAGGCATCACAATGCCAGCCTCGCCCTGAATCGGCTCGACGAGAAAAGCGCAAGTATTCGGTGTAATCGCCTCCCGCAAAGCTTGAATATCGCCAAACGGAATGACTTTGAATCCCGGAGTAAACGGTCCGAAGCCGTCACGATACTGTTCGTCGGTCGAGAAGCTGATGATGGTTACCGTGCGTCCATGGAAATTGTTGGCGCAAACGATGATCTCCGCCTGGCCCTGCGGAATGCCTTTGACCTTGTAGCCCCATTTCCGCGCAGTTTTCACCGCCGTCTCGATCGCCTCGGCGCCCGAGTTCATCAGCAAAGCCATTTCAAAGCCGGTGAGATCGTGAAGCTGCTTATAGAGCGGCCCAAGCTGATCATTGCGGAATGCCCGCGAAGTCAGCGTCACTCGCGACGCCTGCTCGATCAGCGCCGAAAGAATCCGTGGGTGGCAATGTCCCTGGTTCAGAGCCGAATACGCCGCCAGGCAATCGAGGTAGCGTTTGCCCGCAATATCGTAGACCCATACACCCTCGCCCCGCTCAATGACCACGTCCAGCGGATGATAGTTGTGAGCTCCATATTGGTTTTCCAGTTCGACAAAGTCCTCGGTACGCTTCTTGTTGATGATTTCCGTCGCCATGAGTTTTCCTTTTGAAATCGCTTTTATTTTTCCAGTAACATTGTCAGCAGTGCGCCATCCGCACGAATAAGCCATTCCTGGCCTGGCGGAAATAGAGCGCCCTGGGATCGTTGTCCACCGACTTGTCGAGCTCTACCGTGCGCGGCAACGGATGGAGGATCATCGCGTCCGGCTTCATCCGCTGCAATACCGATGAGTCGATCATATATCGCCTGATATTTGCCCCGGCGCACAGCCGCTCGGGGCGAATACGGGTTTGATAGACCACGTCCACTTCGCGGATCACCTCATCGAGCTCCGATTCCAGTTCGTAGTGAACGTTATGCTCATCGAGATAGCGCAGAATGTCGGGCTTCATCTGCAACTCGGGCGGGCCCACGAAGAATAGCTTGATGCGGTCGAACTTCGCCAGCAGATACGCCAGCGACCGCGCCGTTCGTCCTTTATCGAGTTCTCCGATGATCGCAACGCTCAGCCCATCCAGCGGCCGCTCGCGATAAATCGTGTAAAGATCGAGCAAGGCCTGCGTCGGATGCTGTCCTCCGTCGCCGTCCCCGGCATTGATCACCGGGACGGCAGAAACTTCGGCCGCCCGTTCTGCGCCACCTTCTTCGTGATGACGAATGACGATCACATCGCAATATCCGCCGATGATGCGGATGGAGTCTTCCACTTGCTCGCCTTCGATTTCGGAAGAGAACGCGCGCGCCTGCTCCGTCGATAACACCTGACCGCCTAACCGGTGCATGGCAGCTTCAAACGAGAGCCGGGTGCGGGTCGAGGGCGCGTAGAAAAGCGTGGCCATGATCCGCTTCTGATAGTCGAGCGAGCCGCCGCGGGCCACCACATTCTCCATGCCCCGCGAACGGTCGAACAGTTCCATGAGCAAGGGCAAAGTGAATTGCTGGGACTCGACAACGTGGCGCAGGCGCACATCGCCCGTCGCTGCCGTCTTCTCACTTTCGATCTTCTCTCTTTCGATCCACGGGAAAGTTGTCGGCATCTTTATCGCCCTCTCACCGGCAGCTCGAGTTGCAGCTCCCAGTCTAAGCGGGACTGTTCGCGTCCGGAGAAAACATGCGTTCCGGCTTCGCCCGCAACCGCCTTTCGCAGGTTCTCCGACGAGGTAATAATGGCTTCTCGCCCTCCACTGCGCAAAAACCGCAGCACTGATTCCGCCTTCGGCCCCATATTGCCAGGAGGAAAGTGGCCTTGATCGAGGTACTCTTGCAATTCCGCCGCGCTGACTTGCAGCAGCGGTCGTTGCGTGGACTTCTTGTAGTCAACATACACATACGGCGAATCGGTAGAGATGACGAATTGGTCCACGCCGAGAAGCGAAGCCAGCAGCCCAGACGCGCGGTCTTTGTCCAGCACCGCGTCAACTCCCTCAAGCTTGCCGTTTTTCCAAATCACTGGAATTCCACCCCCGCCACAGGCGATAACCAGAACTCCCCGATCAAACAATTCCCGAATGACGTTGAATTCGACGATCTCAATCGGCTCGGGCGATGGCACCACACGCCGGTAGCCGCGCGCCGCATCCTCCACGATCTCCCACCCAAATTGCCGCTGCCGCTCCTCGGCTTCGTTGCGCGAATAAAACGGTCCGATCGGTTTGGTCGGATGCCGCATGGCTGGGTCATCGGGCGAGACCACGGTCTGCGTCACAACCGTGACCACCGAAATGTCCAACCCTGCCCGGTTCAGCTCACTTTCGAGCGACTGCTGCAACAGGTATCCAATCTCTCCCTGGGTTGTTGCATTGCAAACGTCCAACGGATGTCCCGGAACCTGATTCGCCGCACGCTCCGAGCGCAACAGCGCCGCGCCCACCTGCGGGCCATTGCCATGCGTGAGCACAATTCGATGTCCCGCCTGGCAAAGCCCCACAATTTCTACGGCCGTCCGCTGCGCATTGGCCCGTTGCTGGGCAACGGTCCGTTTTTCACCTGCCCGAATCAGGGAGTTGCCGCCGACGGCTAAAAGCATGGTCTTCATAAGCGTCTCATCGGCGGCCTCTGCTCCCGTCCTTACACATGCACCAGTTCCTGCAGCTCTGCCAGTTCGGGCAGCTTCAGGAACTCGCCCTTCATAAGTTCGAGCATGATCGCCTTCTGCGCATGCAGCCGGTTCTCCGCCTGCTGATAAACCACCGAGTGCGGCGAGTCGATCACGTCGCTCGTCACCTCTTTGCCCCGGTGCGCCGGCAGGCAATGCAGGAAGATCGCATCGCGCCTGGCATGACGGAACAACGCCGCATTCACCTGATAGGGCCTGAAGACCTGGTCACGCTTCACCGCTTCCGCTTCTTGCCCCATGCTCGCCCAAACATCGGTATAAACCACATCGGCGTCGGTCACCGCCTCCACCGGATCGTTCGTCAGATTGCAGCTCCCGCCGGTGTCATCGCTGCGGTGGCTCGCCCACTCCATCGCTTCTGCCTTCGGTTCGTACCCGGGAGGAGTCGCGACCCAGATGTTTACTCCCAGCTGCGCGCCGGCAAACATCAGCGAGTGAGCGACGTTGTTGCCGTCGCCGACAAACGCGACTTTCAGCCCTTGCAGGTCTCCTTTGCACTCCCACATCGTCAGGTAATCCGCCATCGCCTGGCAGGGATGGCTATAGTCCGTCAAGCCGTTGATCACCGGAACCCTGGCATATTGCGCCATGCGTTCCACAATCTCGTGCGAGAAAGTTCGAATCATGATCGCCTGGACCATGCGCTCCAGGTTCTTGGCAACGTCATAGACCGACTCACGTTTCCCCAGATTGATCTCCGACGGCGACAAGTAAATGGAGAACCCGCCCAACTGCTGAATGCCGACGTCAAAGCTGACCCGGGTGCGCAACGACGGTTTTTCGAAAATCATGGCCAGCGTCTGCCGCTTGAGCGCATCCGCGTAATGCGTGGGATGCGTCTTTACCTGTCGGCCCAGAATCAACAAGTACTGAATTTCCGACGGCGAGAAATCCTTGATTGAGAGAAAGTCTTTGCCGGTCATTATTCTGCTCCTACAAGTTCTGGCTGATGTTCGTGTGCGAATTTGGCCAACAATCTGGCCAGTCCGGGTTGAACGAGTTCTTCCACTTCGTAAGACACACGCAGATGCGGTTTATCGATCTTGATCACCCGCGTAAGGTCGATGGGAGTTGCAATCAATACCAGGTCGCACGGAGTCTGGCGGATGGTCTCTTCAAGCTCGTGGCGCTGCATGGCGCTGTAACCCATCGCCGGTAGCAGGCTGGTCAAATGCGAGTACTTGGCGAATGTGCCACGGATAGATCCCACCGCATAAGGCCGCGGATCGACCAGTTCCGCCGCTCCGTTTTGCCGCGCTGCCACCACCCCCGCGCCGTAAGGCATTTCGCCGTGCGTAAGGGTCGGGCCGTCTTCCACTACCAGCACTTTCTTACCCTTGATTAAATCCGGCGATGTGACCGATACCTGGCAACCGGTCTCAAAAACCACCGCTTTCGGATTGGTCAGCGCGATGTTTTGCCGCACCGTCTCGATGTCCTGAGGCTGCGCCGTATCCACTTTGTTGATCACGATCACATCAGCGCGGCGAAGGTTCACTTCGCCGGGGTAGTACGAAATCTCATGGCCCGGACGGTGCGGATCGACAACGACGATCTCCAGATCGGAAACATAGAACGGAGTGTCATTGTTGCCGCCGTCCCACAAAATCACGTCCGCTTCTTTCTCCGCCTGCCGCAGAATCTTTTCGTAATCGACTCCGGCATAGACCACGGTGCCCTGGCGAATGTGTGGTTCGTACTCCTCGCGTTCTTCGATCGTGCATTGCTGCAGATCAAGATCTTCCATGGTCGCGAAGCGTTGCACCGCTTGCGCGGCCAGATCTCCATAAGGCATAGGATGGCGAATGACCACCGGCTTCAATCCCTCTTGCCGTAGCTCCTGCGCCACGAGGCGCGAAACCGGGCTCTTGCCGCATCCGGTCCGCACCGCGCAAACCGAAATCACCGGAACAGCAGACTTCAACTGCGTATGTTCCGTTCCCAGCAGCCAGAAATCCGCTCCAGCCGCCAGCGCGCGCGAGGCGAGGTGCATCAGGTTCGGGTAAGCAATATCGCTGTAAGAGAAGACGACTGTATCGATTTCCGACTCGGCAATCAGCCGCTCCAATTCTTTTTCTTCGTAGATGGGAATTCCATCGGGATATAAACGCCCGGCCAGTTCCACCGGATAGCGCCGGCCGGCGATGTCCGGAATCTGTGTAGCAGTAAAGGCGACTACGTGATAATCGAGATTATTGCGGAATACAACGTTAAAGTTATGAAAGTCGCGGCCTGCAGCGCCCAGAATCAACACTCTTTTCATGGTGTTTCCCCTCGCAATCGTGCCCCTTTATCTTCTTCTTGTCGAAGACAACCGGCAGTGCCCGATGTCACCTGGGCTTGTGACGTGTTGGCGAAACGAGATTACGGACGGGAAGCCGACCGGGTGACTTGAGTCACCGGGAAACAATCGAGGTTGGAACAACGAGGTTTTGTTCGCGAATAACTTTTCGCGCCTTGGCTTCAATTGCCGCCGTTCTCGACTAGCTTGCGACAGCCATGTCTCGCACTTTCGAGAAGGGCACCGTCCGTAAGCATTCTTCTGCGTCGACTACCGCCAGCGCGCTGCTGTTCACGATGTCTTCCACCTGCGCCCCGCGTGGCAGCAGATAAACCGGCTTGCTCAGCCCGGTGAGGATTGGCCCGATGGCTTCCGCGCCGCCGACCCGCATCAGCAGCTTGTAGGAAATGTTGGCGGAATTCAGATCGGGGAAGATGAGCACATTGGCGCTGCCGTGCAGAGAGGAGAATGGATACTCACGCTCCACAATTTCCGGCAGCAATGCGGTATCCGCCATCATTTCTCCGTCGATGATCAATGAAGGATCGCGCTGCTTCACCAGTTCCGTTGCGCGGCGCACTTTTTGGCACAGCGGATGGTTGGTACTTCCGAAGTTGGAAAACGAGAGCATCGCTACCCGCGGCTCCACATCGAAATGCCGCGCCACTTCGGTGGTGCAGAGTGCAATCTCCGCCAGGTCTTCCGCGGTCGGCTCGATATTTACCGTGCAATCCGCCAGAAAAAGCATGTCCCCCTTCTTGGTCACCAGCGCATAGACTCCCGCTACTCGGTGCACTCCATCGCGCAGCTTGATGATCTGCAACGCCGGGCGGATCGTATCAGGATAGTGCTGCGTAATTCCTGAAACCAGCGCATCGGCGTCGCCCATATGCACCATGAGCGAGCCGAAGATATTGCGGTTTCCAATCAGGTCGCGGGCCTCAGAGAGCGTCACACCACGCCGTTGCCGCAGCCAGAAAAGCTCTTGAATATAGATGTCCCGCCAAAGCGAGGTAGCTGGATCGACCACCTCCATGCCGCTCAGGTCAATGCCCAGCGTCGTTGCGCACGTCTGAACTTGATCATGTTGCCTAGCAGAATCGGCTTGGCAATTTTCTCGTCAACCAGAATGTGCGCGGCACGCAAGACTTTCTCGTTGTTCCCTTCCGGAAAGACGACGCGTTTGGGTTTCGCTTGTGCCTTGTGAATCACATTGCGCATGACTTCGTGGGCGCGACCGAGCCGCTTTTCCAGTTGCTCGCGATATTCGTGAATGTCCACTGGTTCGAGCGCCACGCCTGTGTCCATCGCCGCTTGTGCGACCGCGGAAGCCTCCCACACCAGGACGCGCGAATCAAACGGCTTCGGAATAATGTAGTCAGGGCCGAAGGCAAACCGCTCGACTCCGTAAGCGCGGCAAACCGAATCGGGAACGTCTTCTTTCGCGAGGCGGGCCAGAGCCTGCGTCGCTGCTACCTTCATTTCTTCATTGATTGCGGTGGCGTGAACGTCGAGCGCGCCGCGGAAGATGAATGGAAAACCCAGAACGTTGTTGACCTGGTTGGGATAGTCCGAGCGCCCCGTACAGGCGATGATGTCTTTGCGTGCGGCTCGCGCTTCCTCGTAACTAATCTCCGGATCGGGATTAGCCATGGCAAAAAGAATCGGTTTCGGGGCCATGGATTTCAGCATCGCGCTGGTGAACGCACCCTTCGCCGACAAGCCAACCAGCACATCTGCGCCTTCCACCGCTTCGGTCAACGTGCGCAGGCTTGTAGTCTGCGCAAAGCGCTCTTTATAGGGATTCATGCCCTCGCTCCGGCCCTTATAGACCAGGCCCTTCGTATCGCAGAGAAAGATGTTCTCCCTTTTCACGCCTAGGCGGACATAATGTTCTGCCGAAGCGATCCCTGATGCGCCCGCGCCGTTGAAAACGACTTTGACCTTCGCGATGTCCTTGCCCACCAGTTCCAGCGCATTCAACAGCGCCGCTCCGGTAATGATCGCAGTGCCGTGCTGATCGTCATGAAAGACCGGAATGTTCATCGTCTTCTTCAACGTTTCTTCGATATAGAAACATTCCGGGGCCTTAATGTCTTCAAGATTGATGCCACCGAATGTCGGTTCCAGCAGTTGGCATAATTTGATGACGTCTTCGGGGTTGTGACTGTTGACCTCGATGTCAAAAACGTTGACATCGGCAAAGCGCTTGAACAATACCGCTTTCCCTTCCATCACCGGTTTGCCGGCCAGCGCGCCAATGTCGCCGAGCCCGAGGACAGCCGTGCCATTGCTCACAACCGCTACCAAGTTCCCGCGGCCGGTGTACTTGAATGCATCGTGGGCATTCTTTTGGATCTCGAGGCAAGGGTCGGCCACGCCCGGCGTGTACGCCAGACTCAAATCGCGGGCAGTGCGGCAGGCCTTGGTCGGTGTAACTTCAATTTTCCCCGGCGTTGGTAAAGCGTGATAGTCGAGAGCTTCTTTTTTTGACACCGGCATACGTGCCTCCTGGACCGCCTGCAGTCGATGAATCCTGCAAGGGACGAACCGCCTACCTTACTGATTTTGGCCCAGACGCGCACCCGGTACTGTGACTAGGGTCACCTTTCATGGTGTAAAGGAATTACTGACTGCAGGCGATGCGATCGGACCCTCGTACCAAGCCATCTCGACGCTCTTGTGCTGTACCTCACCCGAAGGTGTGCGCTTGATCACAGAGAGGGCGGACACGCTGGTTGTACTTGTGAGTATGGGGGTGTGTGGTGTGTCTCGCCGTTCCAGGAAAGATCTGCGCCATCGATGAAACCGGACCGCTTCGCACGGCACGCGTGCAGTTCGGCGCAATCTTCCGCGAAGTCTCTCTGCAGTTGGTCCCCGACGCCCGCATCGGTGACTTCGTAATGGCTCATGTGGGCATTGCGATCGGCCGCATCGATGCTGCCGAGGCCCAGCGCACTTTTCAGCTTCTCGAGCAGATCGGCGCAGTCGAGCAGGAGCTAGGGAGTCTAGCGGAATAACGCCATGAAATACATTGACGAATACCGCGACTCGCGAATCGCTCGAACTTTGGCGGCGAAAATCGCCCGCCGGACAGCCCACCCCTGGGTGCTGATGGAAATCTGTGGAGGCCAAACCCACACCATCATGCGCTTTGGGATCGAAGACCTTCTGCCTCGCGAAATCGAGCTTGTACACGGCCCGGGCTGTCCAGTATGCGTCACACCGCTCGAAACCGTGGACAAAGCAATTCAACTAGCGCTTCGCCGCGAGGTGATCCTCGTTTCCTATGGCGACATGCTCCGGGTTCCCGGTTCGCATTCGGACCTATTGCGGGCCAAGTCGCAAGGCGCCGATGTCCGCATTGCTTACTCTCCGCTTGAGGCGTTGAAGATCGCGCGCTCGAATCCTTCCCGCAAGGTTGTATTTCTGGCAATTGGTTTCGAAACTACCGCGCCGGCCAATGCGCTCGTCGCCTGGCAGGCGAAGCGGGAGGGCCTGAAGAACTTCTTCATGCTGGTTTCGCAAGTGCTGGTGCCACCGGCCATTCGCGCTTTGCTGCTTTCGCCCACCAATCGGGTGAAGGGCTTCATCGCTCCCGGCCACGTTTGCACCGTGACGGGTTGCAAGGAATACGAAGACCTGGTCCGTGATTTTCGGCTGCCCATCGTGGTGGGAGGATTCGAGCCGGTCGACATTTTGCAAGCGGTGCTCATGCTCATTGAACAACTGGAAGCCGGAGAAGCGAGGCTGGAGAACCAATACGCTCGCTCCGTCGCCCGCGCCGGCAATCAACCCGCCCAGCAGATCATGCAAGAAGTATTTGCAGTCGCTGACCAGAAGTGGCGAGGACTTGGGTCGATCCCGCAGAGCGGACTGAGGTTGCGAAGAGAATACGCCGTATTCGATGCGAACCTGCATTTTGGCATGGACGATTTCGAGGTGGCAGAGCCTGCCGAGTGCAAAAGCGCGGAAATTCTGAGAGGGCTGAAGAAACCGCCTCATTGCCCAGAGTTCGGTAGGCGCTGCACGCCGGAACATCCGTTGGGAGCGCCCATGGTTTCAAGCGAAGGCGCATGTGCCGCCTATTATCACTTCCGGAGCGGGGTCGCGCATGGGAGGGCACTTGCCAACCAAAACCATTAGCGAATGGAGCTGCGGGCTGCCGATTCCCGCCAAGGACACGATTTTGCTCGGCCACGGCAGTGGCGGAAAGTTAAGCTCCGACTTGGTCCGCGAGCTTTTTCTTCCTGCATTTCATAATCCGGCGCTCGCGCGTCTCGACGATCAGGCAATCGTCAATGTGAACGGTCAGCGGCTGGCGATCACCACCGACTCCTTCGTGGTGAAGCCAATATTTTTCCCCGGCGGCGATATCGGTTCTCTCGCAGTCCACGGCACGGTCAACGATCTTGCCATGGGCGGAGCCACACCGTTGTTCCTGAGCGCGGCCTTCATCATCGAAGAAGGCTTTCCCATGAACGATCTTCAGCGCGTGGTCGAGTCGCTGCGCCGGGCCGCAGCCGAATCCGGCGTGCAGGTTGTCACCGGCGACACCAAAGTCGTCGAAAAAGGCAAAGGCGACGGGCTTTTCATCAACACAACGGGAATCGGGGTTGTGCCGGAGGGTCTTGAACTCTCTGCAAATCGCGCCCAGCCCGGAGATCGCGTTCTGCTCAGCGGCGCGATCGGCGACCACGGAATCGCAATCCTCGCGCTGCGGGAGGGACTGGAATTTGAAACCGAAATTCAAAGTGACAGCGCGGCCTTGCACACGCTAGTCGCCGCAATGCTTCGCGCGACTCCGGGCATTCGCTGCATGCGCGACCCAACTCGCGGTGGAATTTCCAGCACGCTGAACGAAATCGCGCAGCAATCCCACGTCGGAATCGAACTGGATGAGCCGGCCATCCCGATCCACGACGCGGTGCGAAGCGCCTGCGAATTACTGGGTCTCGATCCGCTTTATGTGGCGAATGAGGGCAAGCTGATCGCCATTGTCGCACCCGACGCCGCGTCCGCCGTGCTGCAAGCGATGAGGGCCATCCGCTGGGCGCGGAAGCACAAATCATCGGCACGGTAAACGACCGCCAGCCGGGACTGGTCACAATGCGGACGTCATTCGGCACCAGCCGCATCGTCGATATGCTGCCGGGCGATCAACTGCCGCGGATCTGCTGAGGAGCCATGCACGAACTGGGAATCGCAACTTCGCTGCTGCAGCAAGTCAGAACGGAGATGCGCGGACACCCGGACGCAGTTCCCTGCAGAATTGGAGTTCGCATCGGCGAAATGGCCGCGATCGACCAGGATGCGCTCCGCTTCGCCTTTGACAGCCTTACTCGCGGCACCGATCTGCAATCGCTAGAGCTGGAAATCGAGTCGCGCCCTTTGCGGAACCGCTGCCAAGCCTGCGGACGCGATTTTGTCGTGCACAACTACGAATCGCGCTGCCCGGAATGCGGCAGCCTGGAAACCATATTCGCCAGTGGTGATGAGCTGGAACTGGCGTACCTGGAGGTGGACAGTGGAGCGAATAGCGCTCGAACGAAAAGTGCTCAGTGAAAACGACCGCGTCGCCGCTTCATTACGCGACCGTTTTCGCGAACATGGAGTTCTCTGTCTGAACCTCATCAGTTCTCCTGGCTCCGGCAAGACCAGCCTGCTGGAGCGCACTTTAGAAGCCTTGCCTCGCGGCGATCGCGTGGCCGTTCTAACCGGCGACATTCAAACCGAAAACGATGCCAACCGGCTGAAACACTTTGGCTTTCCCGTGCGCCAAATCACGACCGGCGGGACCTGCCATTTGGATGCGCGTATGATCGAACGTCACATCGCCGACTGGGATCTCCACGACCTCGATCTGCTTTTCATTGAAAACGTCGGGAACCTGGTTTGCCCCGCCAGTTACGACCTCGGCGAAGCCGCGAAGATCGTAGTGCTCAGCGTCACCGAGGGCGAAGATAAGCCCCTGAAATATCCATCCATCTTTCTCAAATCGGATCTGCTCGTGCTCAACAAGATTGATCTTCTCCCCTACGTTCCCTTCAAGCTCAAAGAAGCTGAAGAGAACGCCCGCAAAGTTCATCCACGGATGGAAATTGTTAAAGTCTCATGCCTCTCGGGAGAAGGCCTGAACGAGTGGATGACCTGGCTCAATGCGCGGCGCCAGTCGCATAACGCAATGCGGGCCTCCGTGATGAGCGGATAACTTATGGAAGTTCGTCGCCAAATCGAAGTTGCAGGTATTGTGCAGGGAGTCGGCTTCCGTCCCTACATTTATCATCTGGCCACTTCGAGAAATCTTAAGGGCACGATTCACAACACATCGTCCGGGGTGAACATCGAAATTCAGGGTCCGGCGGAATCGGTTGCCGATTTTGTTGAGCGCCTGCCCGCCGAGGCGCCGCGACTGGCGCACATCACCAGCGTTGCGATCCACGACCTTTCCTGTCGGGATGCGCAAACCGGGTTCCGTATCCTCGAGAGTAGCGAAAAAGAAGAAGTCCACACTCTGGTTTCGCCGGATGTTGCGATCTGCGCCGACTGTCTGCGCGAACTGTTCGATCGCAACGACCGGCGCTACCGCTATCCGTTCATTAACTGTACTAATTGCGGGCCACGTTTCACCATCATTCGCGAGATTCCCTACGACCGGCCGAAAACGTCGATGGCCAATTTCCCCATGTGTCCGGCTTGCCGGGCGGAGTACGAAAATCCCGCTGACCGGCGCTTTCATGCCCAGCCTAATGCTTGCTGGCAGTGCGGCCCTCAGGTGGAACCGTGGGACAAGCGCGGACGGACAATTCGTTGCCAAGACCCGATTGCCGAAGCCGCAGCCGCACTCCGCGCCGGTTTTGTGGTCGCGATAAAGGGACTCGGCGGATTTCATCTCGCGGTCGACGCAACGAATCCCGCCGCCGTGGCCCTTTTGCGTGAGCGAAAACACCGCGTCGAAAAGCCGTTCGCGGTGATGGTCCCAGACGTAGATGCCGCCCGCGAGTTTTGCGAACTTGACCCCGCAGCCTTGCAGGCCCTTAAGTCGATTGAGCGGCCGATTGTGCTCCTGCCAAAAAGAATTCCGAATCCGCTCCCCGATGAGGTCGCCCCCCTCAATCTCTTCCTGGGAATTTTTCTCCCTTATACACCGCTGCATTACTTGCTCTTCGCCGAGGGATTCAAGGCGCTGATAATGACGAGCGGCAACCAAAGCGAAGAGCCGATTGCCATCGGTAATCAGGAAGCGGTTGAGCGGCTGCAGGGCTTGGCCGATTATTTCCTCGTCCACAATCGCGACATCCTCCTGCGCTGCGACGACTCCGTAGTTCGCATTGCCGCAGGCACTACGCGATACCTGCGGCGCTCCCGCGGCATCGTTCCCATGCCAGTTTTCCTGAATCATGAGTTGCCTTCCATCCTGGCCATGGGCGGCGAACTGAAGAACACGATCTGCCTCACCCAGGGAAGACAGGCATTCCTGAGCCAGCACATCGGCGATCTCGAAAACCTGGAAAGCTACGATTTTTTCAAGAGCACAATCCAGCACTTTGAGCGGTTTCTGGAAATTCGTCCTGAGATCATTGCCCACGACCTGCACCCCAATTACTTTTCGACGCAGTGGGCCCGCCAACAGGAAGGCGTGAAGTTGATCGCTGTGCAACATCACCATGCTCATATTGCAAGTTGTATGGCGGAAAATCATCTTGAAGGCCGGGTGATCGGCATCGCTCTCGACGGCACCGGCTACGGCACGGACGGAAACATTTGGGGCGGAGAAGTGCTCGTCGCCGGCTACGATCACTTCGACCGCGCCGCGCACCTCGAATACTTTCCGCTGCCTGGAGGCGAGGCGGCTATTCGCGAACCCTGGCGCCTCGGGGTAGCTTGTCTATTTCATCACTTTGGACGCGAATTTTTGAATCTTGACATTCCCTTTGTGCGGCAACTGAATCGGCGGCACACTAACGCCCTGCTGCGCATGATTGAGCGAAACGTGCACTCTCCGCTCACCTCCAGTTGTGGACGCCTGTTTGACGCCGTAGCCGCGCTGGCCGGGGTCCGCCAAAAGATTAACTATGAAGCGCAGGCCGCGATCGAACTTGAGATGGCGATCGGCAGTTCAGAAGGCGACGAGAGCTATCCGCTGGAGTTGATGCGTGCCGAGAACGGCTGGATTATCGGTACGAGACAGCTCTTTGAACAGTTGGTACACGACCTTGGCAGGAACCATCCCTTGGCCGCAATCAGCCGACGCTTTCATAATGGACTAGCCGAAGCGCTGGTCAAGACCGCCATCGCCGTGCGGGAGAAGACTGGCCTTGACCGGGTTTGTCTCAGCGGCGGCAGCTTCAATAATTCCTATCTTTCACAACGCCTCGGAAGCAGTCTGGTTCGCGCAGGATTCCAGGTTTTTGTACAGAGCGCAGTGCCCTGCGGCGACGGCGGCCTGAGTTTGGGTCAGGCAATGGTCGCGGCGGCGATCACTCAGCACAGTCACCTTCCTCGAGAATGACCGACAGCTAGTTGGGTTATTGAGCACCCTCCACCGGCCACTCGGTCACAACTTCACGTGATGTCAGTCACCGTTACGCGAGACAAGCTTCTCTAACATCAACCATGGGGAGTGGAGGACTCCTAGCCCGAGTTCTCCGTCTGTCCTGGCGCTTGGAGACATATGGCCCATCACCTCACGACCTGCACTTTTTGCGGAGTGGGCTGCGGGCTCTACCTTGAGACCGCGGGCAATCGCGTGATGGGCGTTTACCCCAGCCGGCCCCACCCCGCGAATGCCGGCCGCATTTGCGTGCGCGGATGGCACGTGCACGAAATCGCTGCATCTCCTCGCCGCCTGACCAAACCGCTGATCAAGAAAAATGGCACGTTCCAGGAAGTTGGCTGGGATGAGGCGTTCGCCTTTGTGGTTTCGCGCATGCAGGAAATTCGTCGACGCCACGGCCCGGATAGCCTGGCGTTTCTCAATTCTCCTCGCTGTTCCAACGAAGAATCCTATCTGTTGCAAAAGCTGGCCCGCTCCGTCATTGGTACCAACAATGTTGACCACGGTACCGGCGTCTACGCCAATAATTCAATTGAAGTGCTTTTGGAGACGATTGGCGTTGCGGCCAGCACGAACTCGTTCGCAGAACTCGCCTATAGTGGCGTGATCGTGGTCGACGGCGTTGACCTCGGCCGCCAACTGCCCACGCTGGGCGGTGCTGTACTGCGCGCGAAACTCAAAGGTTCTAAATTGATTGTGGTCGGCAACCGGCGCCAGCGCCTGGTTGAGAACGCGGATGTATTTCTTCAGGTCCGTCCAGGCACAGAGCCTGTGCTTTACGGCGCGATCGCCAAGGTCATCATCGATCATGGCCTCGCAAATCTCCCTTTCATTGACAACCGTTGCCGCAACTACGATCAGTTCGCTGAAAGCGTCCGCCATTTTGATCTGCTCCGATCAGCCGAGGTATGTGGGGTCTCTCCCGGCCTGATCGAAACCGCAGCCCTCGAAATTGCCGACGCGAAGGCGACTGCGATGCTCTATTCCACCGGCATCGAACTCCGAACGCTGGATCACATCCACGCCCTGGTCAACGTGGTTTTGCTTACGGGCAACCTTGGCAGGCCGGGAGCAGGAATCTTCGCGCTCAACGAGCAGAACAATCTACAAGGGGTTTGCGACATGGGAATGCTGCCAGATCGGCTGCCCGGCTATGAGCCAGTTTCCGATCCCGCGGTTCGCGCTCGCTTCGCAGCCCGTTGGGGCGGCGATGTTCCCGCAAACCCCGGACTGAGTGCGCGTTCTCTGTTGGAGCAGAGTGGCGCAAAAGCTCTCTGGTTATGTCGCTACGACCCGATCTCGACCGCGGCGTTCACCGAGGCCGCTGGCTCCATCCGCCAGTGCGAGTTCGTTGTGGTTCAACACGTATTCACGACCGAAACCGCTCGCGCCGCGGACGTCATTTTGCCGACTACGGCCTTCGGAGAAGAACAAGTTTCATTTACCAGTACGGAGCGCCGAATCCAGCTGGCGCAGAAAGTCATTGAGCCCCTTCCGGGCTTAACTCCGGCGTGGCAGCAAATCATGCACGTGGCAAATCTTCTGGGAGCGAACTGGACCTATCGGTGTGCCGCCGATGTAATGGATGAAATCGGCAGCGTCGTTCCGTTCTATGAATCTGCAAACTACGACAATCTGGCTCGCGATTACGGCCGGCAATGGCCGTGTACGAAAGAGATCCCGCTGGGAACGCCATACCTCTTTGCCCACAAGAACGGAGAGCCCCGCTTCAAGTTTGTGCCTGTGACCGACGGGGTCGTGCATCGCGTTTCGAAGGAGTGGCCTTTTACTCTGATCTTCGGTCACTCGCTTTACTACTGGAACCAGAATGTTCTCATCCGCCACAGCGAAACCCTGCAGCGGGAATATTGCGTGTTGCTGCTCGATTATCCCGAGGGCTTTGTCGAGCTCAACACCGATGACGCGGGCAAACTGGGCATCCGCGACGGCGAAAAAATCCGTCTGCAGGCAGCAACAGCTTCCGTTGTCTCGACTGCGCGGGTCACTCCTGAAGTTCGCAGTGGAACGATCTACGTCCCCTACTTTGTGCGAGACGTCGAGGAACAGATTCTGAGCGCCGCAATTGAGGGAACCGTGCAGGTGCGGGTGGAAAAGGTGGCGGCATGAAGGCGCGCATTCTCGATCGCGGCGATGTGCTAAAGATTGTGGACCTGCTGCGCCGCCAGGAATACGAGGTCGTCGCTCCGTTTCAAGGCCATGGCGACGACACCTGGTTCGACCTCGTCACCGATGAGAACCGGGAACGAATTCGGTTCCATTTTCTCAATCCTTCGTATCCACCCAAGCGCTATGTTTTCCCGGCGATTGAGCCGCTGCTCGAAGTTCATCGCGAGAATGGCGAGATCAACATCCAGCCGAAATATTCCGAAACCCGGCGCGCTATCTTCGGCATCCGTTCGTGCGATGTGGCCGGAATTTACCACCTTGACCGCTTTTATCTTGGACGCGAGCATCGCGACATCTACTACCAGAAACGCCGCGCCAACCTGTTTCTGGTGAACGTCGTTTGTACCGATCCCGAACGCGACATCGCCGAAGATTGCTTTTGCGTGTGTAGCGACACCGGCCCGGCTGCACATGATCATTTTGATCTGCAACTGATGGAACTCGGCGATGAGCTCATGGCTGTGGCCGGTTCGCCCGCCGGTGAGGCATTGTTCGCCGACCCGATCTTCCGGAAAGCGACTCCGGCCCACGTCGCGAAGCGGCGCGCGATCCTCGACGAAACTCGTAAACAATTCAAAGAGCGGGCCAGCTGGTTCTCCGCAACAATCCGTTACATCTCGCAAGGAAAAGTCCTCGAAAAGACGTGGGAAGAAATCGGCAACCGCTGCTTGGAGTGCGGAGGCTGTACATACGTTTGCCCAGCGTGTACTTGCTTCACGGTCAGCGATCGCCAACTGCAGCCAGATGTGGTCGAACGCGTACGCCTATGGGATTCATGCGCGTTGAGTGGATTCACCCGCATGGCGGGAGGCTTTAACCCGCGCCGCGCGGTTCACGACCGGCGCAACCGGAGATTTTTCCGCAAGCTCGCGCACTACTTCATTCAACGCGAGCTCTCGATGGCGTGCGTGGGCTGCGGACGCTGCGTGCAGGTTTGTCACGGGGACGTCGGTATGCCCAGCGTGGTGGAAATGATCCGCCGGGCCACGACGGAGACGGAGAAAAATGAACTCGTCAGTCATGAACTCGTCAATCAATGAGAACGTCTATTTGCCGAAGACGGCGGTCATCGACCGGGTGGTGAGCGAGATCCCCGAGGTAAAGACGTTCTATTGGCACTTCGATGAGCCAGGCCGAGCAGAGCGCCTTCCGGAGCTTTCGGCCGGGGCAGTTTGCCGAGGTATCGCTGTTCGGCATCGGCGAATTTCCTACTTCCCTGCCCGCCAGTCCAACCGAGGAGAAGACGTTCTTCACGGTGCGCCAAGTCGGAAGTTGCACCTCGGCCCTGCACCGCTTGGTGCCGGGAGAAAAATTCGCCATCCGCGGCCCCTATGGAAACGGCTTTCCGATGCAAGCATACGAAGGGAAAAATCTGGTCTTCGTTGCCGGCGGCATCGGACTGATTCCGCTGCGTTCCTGCATCGTGTATGCGATCGCAAACCGGGAAAAATACAAACAGATCCAGATCTTTCACGGCGCCAAAACTCCGCGCGAACTGATGTACGACTCGCAACTCGAGGAGTGGTCGCCATTCGCCGGGAATCGAATGCCATCTGACCGTCGACCGGCCCGACGGCAGATGGAAAGGAAACGTGGGCGTGGTTGGCAGTCTCTTCAAGAGGCCCGGCGTGCGCGTGCCCGTCGAAAATACCATTGCTTTCGTTTGCGGTTCGCCGATCATGTTTCGCTTCGTCATCAAAGACCTGCTTGCCATGGGATTCGCCGAGCAAAACATCGTTTCGACTCTCGAACGCTACATGAAATGTGGCGTGGGAAAATGCGGGCATTGCTGCATTGGCATGGCGTACGTGTGCGTGGATGGGCCGGTGTTCACTTATCAACAACTCAGCAGATTGGGCGAGGACATTTGATGGCAGCCTTCGAACATTTATTCGTTCAGCGCTCCGGACGCCGCGTTGGTTGCGTGGGCCTCGGCAACATCGATTGCGGAGACGACGGCTTCGGCGTGCGCCTTGCCGTGCGCCTGTTCGCCGCAGGAATACCCGATGTGCTGATTGGTGGAGCGACTCCCGAAAATAATCTCGGCACGATTCGCGAAAAACATTTTGACGATGTCGTGTTCTTCGATGCGGTGGATTTCGGCGCTGTGCCCGGCTCGATGATTTTCCTCGGCTGCGACGAACTGAAGTCTCGCTTTCCGCAAATCTCAACCCACAAGATGGCCTTGTCCACTCTGGCTGAGTTGATCAAATCCGATGGCAAGACGCGCGTCTGGCTGCTGGGCGTACAGCCTGCAAGCTTGCAGCCGGAACCGGCTCAGCCCCCCCGTAGAAAAAACATTAACTATCCTTTTGGATCTCATGCTGCGGTCGAGCCGGCAGCCGGCCGCATCCGCTGCGGAGGTTGAGCGCAACCAGGAAGTGCGAGCATGTTGACGCCGGAACAATTCGTTCTGAGTTCGATCCTGCTTTGCCTCGGCGGAGCCTTGCTGGTCATTCCTCTGTCCCGTAACAAGACCGTGGCAGGCTGGTGGACCTTCTTCGTGACCACGCTCAGCGCGGCGCTAATCGGCTCGGCGATCTGCAAAGTCCTGGTCTGGGGCCCTCGCTGCGAAGCACGACGTTTTGGTGCATGCCGGGACCGGCTTTGCCCTGCGCATTCACGTCGACGGTTTGACTGCCATCTTCCTTCTTCTGACGGTGCTGATCGGACCTCCATCCGCGCTCTATTCCATCCTTTATATGCGCCGCTACCACGAGTACGGCGTGGCCCGGTACTACCCTTATTTCTTGATTTTCCTGGCCGCGATGTATGGCCTGCTCAGCACCACTGACATGATGTGGTTCTTCTTCATCTTCTGGCAAATGATGACGCTGCCGGGTTACGCCCTGATCCGCTACGAGCATCGCCGGACAGAGAGTGTTCGCGCCGGAACTAAGTTTCTCCTGATGATGGAAATTGCCTGCGCGGCGACGATGATTGGCGCCGAGTTGCTTGCAGTCACGGGCGCGCTCATGCGCGGCGTGCCGGAACTGAAATACGACTTCGACACGGTGAGCGCGAATGTTCCGCTCTTGATGAGCATTCGGCCAATGGCAACGACTTTTGCCTTCGCACTTTTCCTGGTTGGTTTCGGAATCAAGATGGGCATGTGGCCGTTCGGGCAAGGCTGGCTCCCCGATGCGCATCCGGCAGCGCCTTCGCCGGTGAGCGCCCTGCTCTCTGGCGTAATGATTAAAACCGGCGTCTACGGATTGATGCGCTACTTCCTGTGGCTGGTCCCGACCCAGTGCAACGTCTTATCCCCTGGGCAAGTGGGGAATGGCCATCGCGATTCTTGGCACCATCACCCTGTTCACTGGCACTATGCAGGCGCTCAAGCAGGAGCAATCGAAGCGGTTGCTGGCCTTTCACAGTATCGGCCAGGTTGGATACATATTGCTCGGGACCGGATGTTCGGCCGCGCTGCTGAGCGCAGGCCAATCCACGCTCGCCGCCATCGCATTTCTAGGGGCCCTGTTGCACGTGCTCAACCACGGCCTCTTCAAGAGCCTGCTCTTCCTCAATGCAGGTTCTATGCTCTACGCCACCGACACTCAGGATTTGAACAAAATGGGTGGTCTGATGAAGTTCATGCCACTGACGGCGATCACCGGCCTGGTGGCATCGCTTTCGATTTCGGGCGTGCCTCTGTTCAACGGGTTTGTAAGCAAGTGGTGCATCTACGCAGCCGCGATCCAAGGCAACACCGCTGGCCGCTATCTGCCGATATGCGCGGTTGTGGCGATCTTGACCAGCGCCCTTACCCTGGCATCGTTTGTGAAGTTTTTTGGCGTCAGCTTCCTTTGCCGCAGCAGCGCTCTGGTAAAAGCCCAGGCGAGCACTCGTAGATTGGAAGTCCCCTGGTTGATGCAGCTTCCGCAGGTCTTTCTCGCTGTGCTGTGTGTTGGGATCGGGATCGCGCCGGTGGCCGCCTTAATGCTGATTCATCGGGCCCTGGATATGAGCCCGCAAGGTTACGGCACCCTGCTGGCGCATGGAATAAGTTCCGCAAACGGGAGCTTCGCCGGCATTGGCCTCGGAAATGGCGTCGCAGTATTTATGCCGGTCGTGCTGCTGGCAGTAATCGGAGTTTCACTTTCGCTTGCTGTCTGGACGGCGAGACTCGGGAAGGCCCCGCGCCGCGCGGCAACTCCATGGTTGTGCGGCTACACGCTTGAGTCGGAGTGCAATCGCTACGTCGCGCACAATTTCTACGGAGAGATCAAGCGTTACTTCGGCTGGCTTGGCGGAATGCCTTCTGTGGAGCGTACTCCGGTGGCCGGGAGGCTGAAGTGATCGCGCGTATGAGGCTCGAGCAGCTTCGGGGCAAGTTCGGCGAGGCAATCCTGCGCGCGGACATCCCGGGCGATGATCGCCTGTTCGTGTATGTCGAGCCTGTCGTTATCAAAGAAATCTGTGGCTATATTTTTCACGAACTCGATGCCCGCTACGTCATCAGCATTGGCAGTGACGACCGCCCTTACTCCGGAAAGTTCCAGGTCGCACACAATTTCGCGTTCGATCAAGATCATCTGCTTTGCTCCGTGCTGGTCGAGTTGCCCGGAGAATATCCAAGGATAGAGAGCATTTCGGAAGTCGTTCCGGCAGCGAGCTGGGCGGAACGGGAGATGCGCGATCTGGTTGGAATCGAGCCGGTTGGCCATAAATATCTCAAGCGGCTGGTACTCCCCGACGGCTGGCCCGAGGGCGTGCATCCCCTGCGCAAAGACGCCCGGTGGGACAACGTTCCCGCCGAATTCAGCGCCGATCACGAGTTGACCTTCGACGATCCTCCGCCCGGTTGCATGGTCGTGCCCTTCGGACCCTTTCATCCTACCCTCGACGAGCCGGCGCACTTCCGGCTTTATGTCGAAGGAGAAATGGTGCGGGGCTGCGAGTACCGCGGCTTCATGGCGCATCGTGGAATCGAAAAGCTGGCGGAATCGGTTATGAGTTACAACGACATTCCCATGCTCGCCGAACGCATCTGTGGAATCTGTGGGTGCGTGCACAGCGTCGCCTACGTCCAGGCAGTCGAATCGGCCGCCGCCTTGAAACCGCCGCCGCGGGCGGAATACATCCGCACCATCATGCTCGAGATAGAGCGCCTGCACAGCCACTTGTTATGGACAGGTTTGGCCTGTCACATCCTGGGGTTCGACACGCTGTTCATGCAGAGCTTCCGCATCCGCGAACCGATTATGTGGATGGCGGAAAAAATCACCGGCAACCGGAAGACATACGCGCTCTGCCAGATCGGTGGTGTTCGTTGGGACATTAACGCGGAGATGAAGGACGAACTGCGTCAGTGCCTCGACCACCTCGAAGCCGAATGGCGTCCTCTGGTGCATGCCATCGCTCACGACAAGAATCTCCAGAAGCGCACCCGCGGAATCGGCGTCGCAGACACAGGCCTGGTGAAACGCGTGGGCCTGGTGGTCCGGTCGCGCGCGCCGCCGGCGTCGATATCGATTGCCGCCGCGATCATCCCTACGCCGCTTATGACCGCGTCTCGTTCAATGTCATCACCGGCGCTAACGGCGATGTCTGGTCGCGCCTGCTGGTCCGCGTGCAGGAGGTGTTTGAGTCCATTCACATCATCCGCCAGTGCCTCGACAAGATGGAGGATGGGCCGCTGCAACTGAACATTCAGGATGAACTGCCGGTCGGGCGCATCGGACTCTCGTCAGTGGAGGCGCCGCGCGGCGAGAGCCATCATTTTGTCATCACCGGGGAGAACAATCGTCCGCGGCGCTGGCGCGTGCGCGCACCGACTTACCAGAACTTGCAGGGTGTGCCGGCGATGATCAAAGACCAGCAGATCGCCGACATGACAATTTCGCTGGGCAGCATCGATCCCTGTTTCTCCTGCACCGACCGGATGGAAACCATCGACTTGCGTTCCGGAACGACGAAAATCTGGACACAACAGGAGTTGCTCAAATTGTCGCAAGCGGGAAAGGCGTAACCATGCGATACGGAATATTGTGGACGATTGCCGGAGGTCTGGCGAACGCCGCCTCCCTCCTGCTGCTGGCGCCGCTGTTTGAAGGAGTGCGGCGCAAGCTGACCGCCCGCATCCAGTCGCGCCAGGGACCGCCGCTGTGGCAGCCGTATTTCGACCTTCTGAAATTATTGGGCAAAGAAGACATTGAATCGGGCGAAACGCCGGGTATGCAGCGCCTCGCGGCTTATCTCTCCCTGGCCACTGTGCTTGTGATCTCCGCGTGCTTGCCCCTGGGTTTCGCTGCGCCCATGAATTCTGGCGGCGACGTGATCTTGCTGATCTATCTCCTGACTTTGTCGGGAATCTGCACTCTGTTCGCCGGCCTCGCCGCCGGATCGACATACTCATTATTAGGAATCAGCCGCGAAATGATGGGCATGGTCTCGCTGGAACCTTTATTGGCGATGGCGCTCATCGTCGGCGCGCTCCACGCCCACTCTCTGCGACTGGACGCGGTGTTCAACGGATCCATCTATGCCGGCGCCGGAATTCCTTGGTCAGGGCTCACTCTGCTGGCTGTGATGCTCTTAGCTTTGCAGGCATTTGTGCAGAAAGCGCCATTCGACATCTCCGAGGCGGAAACCGAGTTGATGGGAGGGCCGCTCATAGAGTACTCGGGAGCGAAGCTGGCATTGTTTCAGTACGCACAAATGATGAAAGTCGTCCTCTACTGCGGATTGTTCGCGTCGCTGTTTCTGCCCTGGGGATCCAAGTTGGTGTTCCCTGTTGGCTGGCTGCTGTTCTGGATCAAAGTATTCGCATTGCTGCTGGCGGTGACGCTGGTCGCTGCTACGCATGCTCGCTATCGCATCGATCAGGCCATCCGATATTTTGCGGCGCTCATGGCCGTCGCGATGGCCGGATTGGTGCTTGCCAGTTATGGCTATTGAGAAAACATTCGTATGTCGGTATTGAGCAAAATCGAAGAAACCGTAGTTTGCCTGAAGGCGGGAAAAGTGACTCTGCCCTATCCGGCTGAGCCGCGGGCGGTGGCGGAAAACTTTCGCGGGCGGCCGATTTTCGACGCCTCGAAGTGCATAGGCTGCGCCGGCTGCGCCAACAACTGTCCCGCGCGCGAGATTCTGGTCTTCGACGTGTGCCAGGAAATTCGCATCCTCCAATATCTCGGCCGGCGATGCACATATTGTGGGCGCTGCGCGGATGTCTGCCCGGAAAAAGCCATCACCATGAGTCACGAGTTTGAAAACGGCACCGACAAAATCTCCGACCTGCGTCAACGGCTCGACCTGTTCATGAGCACCTGCCAGCGTTGCGGACGCTGCTTCAAGCCGGCCTCCGTGCTCGACGAATTGAAGATGAAGGGCTACCGCTTCGACGATTTGGAGAACGAACGCTGGATCTTCCGCTCGCAAGCCTACTTGCGTGGCGATGCCGTGGCGGATGACGTTCATATCGAGTTGGACGTATGACTATGCTGCAGAACCTTTGCCAAAAAATGTTTGGCCGCTCGCTGTGGGTCTACCACGCCAATAGCGGCGGCTGTAACGGCTGCGACATCGAGGTGCTCAACGTGCTTACTCCTTACTATGATGTGGAGCGCTTCGGCATCAAGCTTGTCGGCTCGCCGCGTCACGCCAACGTCATGCTCTGCCAGGGACCGGCCATGCGTTCGACCGCCACCGCGCTGCGGCGGGCCTACGAAGCCATGCCCGCGCCAAAACTGGTGTTCGCCATCGGATCGTGCGCCTGTGGCGGCGGAATGTGGTTTGATTCCTATTCCGTGATCGGCCCGGTCGAGAGAATTATTCCGGTGAACTATTACATCCCCGGCTGTCCTCCGCGGCCGGAAGCGATCATCTATGGAGTCGCGGTGGCGCTCGGCCTGATCGACAAGAAAACCGCGCCGGTAGAGTTCAAGCAGGCGGAATTTCCCATTCCGCGATACCACCCCAGCGACCTGCACCGCGAAGGCGATCTCGTCGTTTACAGCCGGTTGGAAAAAGTCTGATTGGGAAATCGGAAACGCTTCGCTGTTCTGCAGAGATTGTGAGCGAGTGGAGGCCCCGGGCGGAGTCGAACTTGAGGCGTTTTGGCGGCGTGAGCGAGGAGCAAAGCTCCGAGCGGGAGCTGCCAGCCGAAATCCCGAGCGCCGCGATGGGCCCCGGACGAATGTGGAGGCCCCGGGCGGAGTCGAACCGCCGACCAACGGTTTAGGAAACCGCTGCTCTATCCAACTGAGCTACGGGGCCATCTGAGCTATGGGGCCGCTGACTTGATTGTAATGCGTCGCGATTGCCATGCGTGGCGAGTCTACCCAAGCGTAATGCTTGTTGACGCCCCTTTATGGAGGGTAGATAATTCTCGCTGCTCGGCGCGACACCCCCCACCGTCGCCGAATTAGCCCCAGCTTACAACTCAACGCTCGCCACGGAGGACGGTCATGCTACGCAAACCGCTGCCGGTAATCTGCCTGGGTGTAATTCTTGGAATCGTCACCGCTCCTGCTTACGCGCAAATCTATAACGAACTGATCAGCTTCAACGGCAACACGGCCGCTGGGCAGTATGACTCCTCTAACGCAAGGGGTCGATGGCGATCTTTACGGGACGACCGCATACGGTGGAACCGGAGACTGCACGGGTAACACAATCGGGTGCGGTGTGATTTTCAAGATCACCCGCGGCGGCGCTTTCAGGATTCTGTATAACTTCCAGGCAAACGGCGGCTTGGTCTTTCCCTATGGCAATCTCGTCCTTGGGCTGGACAACAGCTTGTATGGACTGGCTAACGGAGGGGGCGCGAACGGGACCATCTTTAGGGTTACGCCCGAAGGCACACTCAGCGTGGTTCACTCGTTCATACCCGGCAATGATGCCGGCTACGACCCAACCGCCCTAACTTTGGGCGTGGATGGCAACTTTTACGGAGCGGCTGCGAGCGGCGGGACCCCGTCGAATTCTTGCCCCAGCGGCTGCGGCACCATTTACAAGATGACGCCTGCCGGGGTGGTCACAACGCTGTATAGTTTCTGTCCGCAGAACTACTGTCCGATGGCGAAAATCCTTACGGCGCCTTGGCACAAGGGCTGGATGGCAATTTTTATGGTACGACCCTCAATGGTGGCTTGTACAAGCTAGGTACGATCTTCAAGATCACCCCAAAGGGCAAATTTATCCTCTTGTATACGTTTGAAAATTTCGCTTCGGAGCCCGGTCTGATTCTAGGAAACGACGGAAACTTCTATGGCAGGCTAGAAGAGTCCCTTTACCAACTCACGACCCAGGGGACCTTCACGCAGCTGCCCGAGTTTGCGGGCGAGATCCCGAGCCTTCCCATATTGGGTTCTGACGGAAACTTCTACTGGTCGTCGTTGTATAGTGATTACTCCCGTTATGGCGGGCTCTTTGGGATGCCGCTCAACGGCGGTTCATCCAGTCTCTATGCCTTCGCCGGATATCCGACTGACGGATCGTACCCCGAAGCTAGTCTCGTCCAAGCCACCAATGGAACCTTCTACGGCACAACGTATACCGGAGGAAGTTCTCCTTGCAACTACGGCAACTATCCCGGCTGCGGCACCATTTTCAGCCTCGATATGGGGCTGGACCCGTTTGTTGCGTTCGTCCGCAATGGTGGAAGAGTCGGCCATCAGGTCAAAATCCTTGGGCAAGGATTCGAGGGAACCACGGACGTTTCGTTCAACGGCGTGTCGGCGACCTTTACGGTGGAGTCGAAAAGCTTGCTCGAAGCTGTCGTTCCTTCTGGCGCAACTACGGGTTCGGTAACCGTGACGACGCCCTCTGGCAAGTTGACCAGCAATGTCGCGTTTGTTGTGATCCCGTAAGCTGGGCTCGTACGCCGCAGCGTAGCGTGAAGAAGTCGTAAGGTCCTTCGGCGCTGAAGCGCCTCAGGATGACATGGTGTGGGATTACAACTCCTGCCCCAACGCACGAATGTAATTCTGAGCCGCTTGCGACCGCATATCATCAACTGAAATGTCATCCTGAGCGAAGCGGGAAAATCGCAAAGCGAGATTCCCGCGAAGTCGAAGGCCTCATGCTCATCAACACCCTGTAGCGACGTATCAAGGAGTTCTCTCGTCCGTCCTAGAGAACTCCCGGCCACGCCGACGGCACTTCAGAGTTTTGCGGGGTCCTTTCGACTCCGAATTGCGATTCGCAACGCGAATCGCAATCCTGGGCTCAGGATGACATGGTGGGAGTTTAATCTTCGGCCTTTTCCGCTGACGGCTGCACCATGGTGTGCTTCGCGGCCGGCATCGGGGCATCTCCCTTGCGGTCGCGCCAGAGAATCGCGTTCAGCACCGCGGGATTGTTGGCATCTGGACGCGAGAAGTCCATCTTCGCCGATGCATCCGCGCCTTGTCCCCTTGGCGGATTCGTTTCGTAGATCAATCCGTTATCGCGATTGCGCCAGTCCGCCGTGTATGGCGCCTGATTTCCCGTGCCAGAAAAAAGCCGCGAGATGACGGGAGCATAGGCGTCGTTCTGGTTCATCGGCGGAATGCCGAGCAGTATCTCAAAGGTGTGAATCAAGTTCACGGTGGTGTAGAAACCGTGCTCGACGAAAGGCTGCTGCATCGAGCCGGGAGAATATTTGCTGATCACAAACGCGATGGAGCGGTGCGCGTCCACGTGGTCGGCGCCATCCTGCGCGTCATCTTCGAGCATCAGGATAGCGGTATCGTCCCAGTAGGGGCTGTGCGAAACCGCCTCGACTACGCGGCCCACGGCGAGATCGTTGTCGGCAACCGACGCCGCCGGGCGCGGTTTTCCGGGAGTCGTGCCGTGGGTGTGATCGTCGGGCAAATAGAGCAGGACGAATGCGGGCAACTCAGTTCCCTTTTTTTCCTGGCGGGCGCGAACAAATCCGTCGAACTCGTTGAGAAATTCGTCGGCGCGAAGCTGGTCGGGGTATTCGGTATTGAAATCCGGAAACTGCGGGTCGAAGTGGTCGCGCAAAACCGCTTTTGTTGCCTTGGTCCGCTTCATCAGCGGGACCGGCCATGGCCACGGACTGTTTGAACCGTGCGGCTGGCCCGCATTCGTCGGCAGCGGCTCGCCTTTTTTCACCTGCGCCCGCGGACAGGTTTCTGAAAACGCCGACGGCGTACCTTGCTTCGGCAAGCTCACGCGCTCCGGCCGGCACCATATCGCGGTGATGAATTCTCCGTAGTCGCGATAGGTCAAGCCGTGGCTGGCAACGTTGTCCCAAATGTAGCCGGTCGTGGGTGCGTCAACGTCGGCTTCGTTGTTATCGAGCGGAAATTCATCGGCCACCGTCCCGCCGAAATCGTAGGTGCGCTCCTTGCTGCGATAGGCAATCTGCCATGTGTTCTCGTTGTAGTCGGTGGCGATCGCCGCCGTAGACCACTCATGGCCGTCGCCAGAAACCTCTCCGCTGTCGTAGAAATTATCGAGAACCCCAAACTGCAGCGCGAGTTTGTGCTGGTTCGGGGTAACGTCGCCACCGTAGAGGGTGAGAGAGGGATCACCGTTGCCGACTTTCAAATCGCCCAGCACCTGATCGTAGGTGCGGTTTTCTTTGATGATGTAAATCACGTGGTGAATCGGATTGGAGCCTTGCACGAAAGAAAGGCTGCCGGAATCGGAATTGAGCCGGTTGCTTTGTTCAACTTTTTTCGTAAGCTCGGGCAGTTGCTTTTCAATGTCATTGATGTTTACACGCGCCACCGAACCGTAGAGCAAAGTCGGGATATAAGCGGTGTCACGGTGCCGTCGCTCGTACCCGGTATCGCCGCGGAAATTATTCGGCCCAGTTCCCTGCCCTTTGGAAGTCGCGATCAGCAGATCGTCGCCAACGGTCGCGAGCGCGCTCGGATACCAGTCTGTAGGAATGAAACCGACAGCGCTCAGCGCACCGGAACTTCCCTGAAGATTGGCAACGTCGAATACTGCAACTGCATTGAGGCAGGAGTCGGCAACAAATAGCCGTGTTCCGTCGGCAGAATTTGCCAATCCGCTGGGACAGCTTCCGCCAAACTTCTGGCCGGGAGCGGCGGTGTCGAGTTGCATCGCCGGCCCCTCGCCATTGGTGGGCACGGCAATCACATGATCGGCATTGGTCAGCGCGACGTAGAGCAGCTTTTCATCTGGGCTGAGAACCATGGCGGTCGGATGAGAGCCGGGCGAGACCGCATCGGGCGGAGGCAGCAGCGGAATCCGGCGGGCGATAGCCTCCTTTATTAAGGTCGAGCGCAACCACTTGCGAAGCGTTCCACAAGCTGCACCACGCGCGCGCCCCATCGCGGGTTGCAACACAGGTGTAAGGAAACTAACGCAGGGATACTCCTGTTCGTGCTCAGATCGTAGTCGGCGAGAACGTGCCCGTTCGCGGAATCGATGAGTAGCGCGTTATCCGAATAATTGTTGGCGACGAGCAAACGATCAGGTTTTCCGTTGACAGCGATCACTGCGAATCCCGCAGGATAAGAAATTGCCGTTCCATCCGCAGTTTTTCGCAGCGCATAAGCGACCTGTTTGCCGGCATCGATTTTCTGCGGTGCGAATACTCAGAAAGCGTTGGGCTTCGATTTTGCCGTCCTGAAATTTGTAGACCGCAATCCCGTTGCCGGTGTCGCCGGGACGTTCGCCCGTGGGATCGGTGATGGAACCCATCGAAGCGTCCAGATTGAGCTTCCGTCGGAACTGAACCCAAGGCCGATGAAATAGCTTTGGTGCGCGTCTTCTGCGAGCCGGTCGTCAGGAAAATCGGTGAGCTTGTTGGTGTTCAAATCCAGGATCGCAATCGACTGATGCACCTTGTTCTGCTGGCTTCCGTAGCCGTCGTTGAGCAGCGCAGCATAGTGTTTGTCCGGGCTGACCGCAATGGTTGGCGTAAATCCATTCAGTGGCGCAACTCTGCCGGGCATGAGTCCGGCCAGAGTCTTGCTAGTGGGCAGATCCACGTGGCGGAACTGAATGCGGATTTCTTGAGCAGCCAGCAGAGTGATGGCGAGGCCAAAGAAAAGAAACAGGGCAGGCTTGCGCAAGGAGCTCTCCTTACCGGAAAGACCACTTTAGCAGATCAGTGGGCGTCGGGAGCCGGCTGATGGAGCGGAGCCTCAGTCGCAACATTGTGCCGCACATCCGCGCCGCGCACCCAGAAGATGACATCTTCCGCAATGTTGGTGGCGTGGTCGGCCACGCGCTCCAGATTGCGGCTGACCAGCAGCGCATCCAGCGCCTGCCGCGTGATGCATCATGCATCCATGAGCCCAGGTTAGCGTCCAAACGAAGGCCGCGAACCTGGGGCACCAACGCCATACCAAAACGAAACCGGCGGCACGCGGCCGCCGGCGGAAGACCTTCAATTAGGCTGCTCAGAACGACCGCGCCAGATTGGTCACCGACGCATAATCGTCATCGCGCTTCTGCAACGTTGGACGATCATCGCCTGGCTGAGTTTGCGTGTTGTTGCCGCCATTGCCGTTGTCGGCGGTCTGCGTGCGCCGCAACGTAGGCTGGTTGTCCTTCTTGTCGGGAATCACCTTCTTGCGGTTCTCAAACTCCGCCAGCCGCGCCTTCACCGATTCGAACTCCGAAGTGTCCACGATGTATTCCGGCCGCGGCGGCAGCACCTCGCGAATCTCTTCCTGGCTCTTCTGGATGCGATCCGGCGTCTGCGGATGCGAGGCGAACGCCTTGGCCAGCGTTCCCGGCTTCTCCTTCTCCAGCGCCTTGATCTTCTCGAAGAAAGCAATGAACGACTGCGGATCGTATCCGGCCTTGTACATGTACTGCAGGCCGAGGTAGTCGGCTTCCGACTTCGAAGTCGCGCGAGAACTTCATGAATGTGACCGGCAACGCCAGGCTCATCGCCATATTGGCTGCTTCGTACAGGCCCCAGCTGTTGACGAAGATCAGCGGAATGGTCGCCGCGGTTTGCATGTAATTGGCGCGAGTCATCTCGCGCGTGGCGTGGCGAGCGGCGACGTGCGCGATCTCGTGCGCCATCACGCCGGCCAGCTCGGCTTCATTGTCAGCAGCCAGAATCAGGCCGGTGTTCACGTAGAAGAATCCGCCGGGCAGAGCGAAGGCGTTGATGTCGTCGGAATCCACGACCTTGATCGTGAACGGCACCTTCGCATCGGAGTTGCGCACCAGGTTCTGGCCCACGCGATTGACGTACTCGGTGATCACCGGGTCCTGAACCATCTTCGCGCTGGACTCGACCATCATCGCGTACTGCTTGCCCATCTTGACGTCGGTGTCGATCGAGTACCAGTCGCCCAGACTCTTGCCGGTCTGACCCACTTTGCGATCGCCGATATCGTCGATATCGTTCTTGTCCTTGTTGTGGGTTTCCTTCGGAGCGTTGGCCGTAGGCCGCTGTCTCGGACGCGCTGTCCACCGGATTACCGGTTCCAGTCGCACTCGTTGCGGACTGCGCCGCCGGTGCGCTTCCCGACTGCGCTGCGCGGAGCGCTGTCATTCGCGGTGGTGCTCGCTGGTTGCGATTGATCGGGGGAACTGCTGGAAACTTGAGTTGACGTTTGCGACTGTGTGTTGTCTTGTGCCAGCGCAGGCAGGGAAACGCCGACAACCAGCAGCACCGCAATCATCGCTGCGAACGCACGCGATTTCATGGGAAACTCCAGTGCCCAACTCTGGACCGCACCTCTTGCCGGAAGGTGCTTCTTGCGGACATTATATGCTTGGAATCGCAATGTGGCGCAAATGGATTTCCGCGTCCGTCGCGGGAAACAAAGATTTTCGCTGAACCGCGGAGCGCCGCCGTGCAATTCGCGGGCAGAATCTGCCACATTTGGTCTAGAATGAGCGTTTTGTCCCAGGAGGATGGCTCTTATGGCAGCACCAACTTCATCGCAAAAAATATTGCAATCGGTTTCGATTGAGGACTTCATCGCCGGCTTGCGCAAGCTCCAAGAGAAAGATTTCACCGGCGTCGAGGGCGCTCTGGAGTACATGCGCGCTAATCCTGTCGACCCCGAAACCTTGAAGCCCTATCTCTTCTGGAACGCGCAGCATTACACGCGCAACCTCATCGACAAGACCGATCTCTACGAACTGCTCTCGCTCTGCTGGGAGCCGGGCATGAAGAGCTCCATCCACAACCACAAGGGCCAGAACTGCTGGATGGCCGCGCCCGTCGGCCGCTTCCTGGTGCAGAACTATCGCGTGCTCGAGGAGAACCTCGCGGCGCATCACTGCAACATCGTTCCCACCGACGAAGTCGCCATCACGTGGGAGAATCCCGTCGCCGTCGATCCGCTGAATCCGGTGCACGACGTTCGCAACCCGCGCGAGTGGAACGAGCGCGCCGTCAGCCTGCACATCTACTCGCGGCCGTTCGACTCCTGCGTCGTCTACTCGGTCGAGCAGTGCTCCTGCGGCGAGATCGGCCTGCAGTACACCTCGATGTACGGGAAGCTGTGTGAGAAAGGCGGCAATTAGCAGTTAGCAGTTAGCACTCGTCATAAGTGATCCTGAATGGCGCTGCCCGTCTTCGGCGCCTTAAGCCTTCCGGAGCAGGAATGTCGTGGAAACGTACTCTATCGTTCCGGTCAAGTTATCGGGATTCACCTCGACCGCCTCGCACCGGTGTCGGGCAGCTATTTCGAAGACATATCGCTGAGGCAGAACGTGCATCTCCATCTCGGTTGTTGCGGCAGCCAAATACTCCTGCAGCATGAAACGGTAGTCTCGATTAAACGTCACCACCTGGAAATAGGCGAACCCTCCAGGGCGAAGACGGGCCAGAAGCTTGTCGAGGATGTAAGCCATTACGGGGGGCGGATTGTGCTGCAAAACCAGGATCGAGAACAGGAGGTCGAAGGACGGAAGCTGGTCCAGCGTTCGAAGCTGGTCGGTGCGGAGGAATGTAACTTTATCGGACACCTCGGCAGGAATCGCCTGCCGCGCCTTCTGCAAGTGCGCTTCAGAAATGTCGCAGGCCAGAACATGGTCAAAGCGTTGGCATAGAGAACGCGTGATCCGGCCCACACCGCACCCGAACTCGAGGCAGGTAAGACTGGCGGGAAGCGGCATGCGGTTGCGCTCCATCCATCGCTCCAGCCGAACGACTTCCTGCTCGCCGGAATTCCAGAATTGCTCCTGATTCCTCTCGAAGTTGTCGAGGCGACAGTTGTCGTGCGTGATAACCGACCAGTACGGGTCCTCCTTGCCTAGGCGGCTCCAAGTTTCCTCCACGTGGGCCAACAACCTGGCTACAGCTTCGGCATCGCCATGCACCTCGATTGGCTGTGGATTTACGTCGAGATCGAGGGGAAAGCGGCGCGCGAATACGTGCGATGAAATCCCGCGGACAAATTCTTCACCTTCGCGGAGTGCTTGGCGCAATTCGTTCTGGTTCTTATAGTTCTCCAGCGCGTAGCGGACAATGTCTTCACTCTCCGGCTCGCGACCTAGGAGCCAGCAATAGGCGGCAACGACCTCCGCCCTCGTGAGCCCTGCATTAGCGGGTGGACTTGTCTTGCTGGTCAAGAATGTCATTGTGGAATGTCTTAGCGAAATGCACTCCTGGACTGCTTTTACGCTGCAAACACGATAACACTCGCGGCTCGTAGCTCGAAGCTAGTTGCTGGCTGCTAATTGCTTCTTAAGAATCTCCACCTGACTCGCCCGCCATTCGCCATCGCTTCCCTGCTCCGCGGTCACTCGCACCTCGGCGCCGGGGGTCAGTGCATCTTCCGGCTTGGCCAGACGAGTCGCCGTCGGCACGCTCTCGTCATAGCTCACACGCGCGCGTGAAATGTCGACCCGGCGCGCCATTCCGTTTCGTCCCTGTACGTAAATCCAGTTCTTGCCGGCATCGTGGGGCCCGTCGACAATCGTCCCGCGAAACGATCCCGGCGTCCCAGCGCTCGCCACGACCGCAAGCCCAATAATCAGCGAAAGAATCCACCAGCCCTTGCGCAGGCCTCGCATGCTGCTTTCGATGCACAATCCGCCCTCGGCAGCAACGCCGAACCTCGTCACACCTCAATTCCCTAAACCACCTTTGTCACTGACATTCCTACCGCCTTTTGCCTACAATATGCCCGCCTTCTGGAGGGACCTATGAAAATCTGCGCCCGGGTCTGCCTTCCACTCATAGTCGTCTCGGTCCTGCTCAGGTGCTCCCCTGCCCAGGACCCCAACGTCAAAGCCGCAACCTATGCCGCCCAGGACTGGCTTGCTCTTGTGGATTCCGGCCACTACGGAGAAAGCTGGGACAACGCCTCCGCCCTCTTTCAGCGGAAAATCTCCAGGGAGCAATGGGAAAACACCATGGGCGGCGGCCGCAGCGGGCATGGCAGTGTGGTCTCGCGACAGCTCAAGAGCGCCACTCCCGATAACAACATTCCCGCCGCACCTGGCGGCAAGTTCGTTGTCATCCAATTTCGCACCAAGTTTGCCAACTCCCCCACGCTGCTCGAAACCATCACGCCGATGCAGGAACCGAACGGCCAGTGGCGTGTGGCTGGCTACTTCGTCAAACCGCTCGAGTAAGCGGGCGCTGAAGCCTCCAATCTTCGCTTTTTCTGTGAAGAATTGTTACGAATTGCGCTGCAAGAATTCCGCCGCAACTCGTTCATAGATTTCGGGTTCACAATATCGACACCACGTTACCGAGTCACGCGTGATGTCAGGGCATCATAGATCGCCTCCTGTACCACGATCATCTGTAAGAGGCGAGAGGAGCAGGAAACATGAAACCACGGCGGCGGTTTGAATGGTTATTTACCGCGCTGCTGTTCGTCGCGCTAGGCACTGGCGCGGCATTTGCCCAGAACGAGGGCCAGAGTCAGGATCAGGGCGCTTACCCGCCTCCGCCTCCCGACGCGCAGGCGCAACAGAACTATCCCGATCAGGGCGCCCAACAGAATTACCCCGACCAGGGTGCGGCGCAGGGTCCTTATCAGCAAGGCGCTCCGCAGCAGGAGCCTTCCGGTCGCGTGGCGCGCGTTCAGTACATGTCGGGCGAGGTCTCGACACAGCCCGGCGGCGTAAATGACTGGGTTGCAGCCAACACGAACCGCCCGCTGACCACCTCGGATCGCATC
>CAWKDJ010000001.1:0-200455 GCA_963848325.1 uncultured Acidobacteriaceae bacterium | reverse complement strand
ACCGCCATGCTCGCGCGCGGCTGCCGCTCCATGGTTGACCTTCGGCCCCACGTGTGGCCATAGTGACGATAGCCCTCAGCACGGTTTGCCGAGGGACTTGATTGCGGGCGATACCCGCAAATTTAAACGGAACTGCCCGCGCGCACAGCGCGCTTATAAGAGGCGCAGAAATGGCTCGAACCCCTTCGCTTGATCCCACCATTGTCGACGCGGCTTCGCTGTTTGACGCGTCTGAATTCATCGGTGAGCGCGTCGGTCGCAAGGTCACATTAAACTACGCCAATCTGCGAGAGCGCCTCGATTCGTTGCGAAAGGAGCGTGGATGGCGTCCCGCGAAACCCAATTGGATCCTCCTGTCCATCGACCCTAACTCCGAAGGGCAGAAGCGCTTCGAAGGCATGCTGAAGCATTCTGGGTTTGAAGTGGACGTCGTCCATTTCCGGGACACCTTTGTGTCTCCTCCGCCTGGCCGAAGCCCGAGTGAGGTGACTGGCAAATCGATGGTTTCGCTAGCGCCTCGAATCGCGTACATCGCAGGGTTGATGGCGGCCCGTGCTGATACAGAGTTCTTGGTAGTCTCTCATTCGTTCGAGCTCTCCGGGCCGCTTGCAGATCTTCGCCATAGGATCGGGAACGGCAAGGTTGGCCTCGCGTACTTCGGGTCACTACTTGACTATCGTTGGAAGGTGGCCGGGCTGTTCGACGGCAAGCTCGGTGTCGATTTCTTCGATCTCGATGAGTATGGCGATCATCTGATGGGAATCGACCTCGCCGGACCGCAAAGCGGAGCCGCCGACGCTCGTGCGGGGTTAAGTAGGTTTTGAGTCTGGTGCGGGGTTAGTGCCCGCATCGGCGTTTTTATCTACGCACGCGTATGCGTGCCCGGACGGACAGGCATTACCTGTCGCCGGAATTTAATCGAAGGAGGGCGTATATGTACGTCCACAACATTTCCGTCGCGCTTAGTTTGCGCGAAGCCCGAGGGCTTTGGAAGCTGTTCGGTGGTTTAGTCGAAGATGTCCGACGGACGGGCGAGGAACGATATTCCCATCCGAATATTGAACGGCCGATCACCGTCAACAAGCGGCGAAAGGATGCCCCAAGGAAGCTCGCTGTTGCCCTTCGGCGTCTCGCTGACAACGATCTCAATCGCTGGCGCCGTCCGTCAGTAGCATCCCGATCGATCCTATTCACATAGCTCAGTCCAAAGCGCGAGACACGGGTCTCTGCGTCAGGAGCGACGCCGTCGTGATGAGGAGAGGAACCATTGGTACGATTTTCTTACGAACGCTGCAGCGGGAGAACACAAGGACGGCCATTTCTTATTCTGGCGCTACCTGGTGCGGCTGGTCCGCTCGCTCTTCGCGCGCGGCTGAAGCGCGCCGCCAGCGCCGCGACTACGCACTGCGCGCGGTCCTCTGCGCACAGACAGTGCCGTCACGAACGGCCCCTACAAGATGATTGCCGATGTGATAGCGCGTCGCGGGCTCATTCGCCCGCAATCATCATCTCGGAAATCTTGAGCGTCGGCGCGACCGTCGAAGATCGCCAGGCGAGATCGTTGCCGATCATCTCGATCGACATGAACATATCTTTGAGATTGCCGGCGATCGTGATCTCCTGCACCGGGTAGGCAAGCTCGCCGTCCTCGATCCACATCCCGCCCGCCCCGCGTGAGTAGTCGCCGGTGACCGAGTTGACGCCGAAGCCGATAAGCTCGGTCACATAGAGGCCGCGCTTGACGGTGCGGATTATCTCCTCGGGAGAATAGACGCCGGGCTGCAGGTAAAGGTTGGTCGGGCTGACCGAGGGCGCGTCGCCGACCGAGCGCGCGGCGTTGCCGGTCGAGGCAAGGCCGAGCCGGCGCGCGGAGTACGAGTCGAGCAGATAGGTCTTGAGCACGCCGCGCTCGACCAGGTTTTTGCGCGTGATCGGCAACCCTCGCCGTCGAACGGCTTGGATCCGAGGCCCCCGCGCATCGTGCCGTCGTCGATAATCGTCACTCCAGCGTTGGCGATTTCCGTGCCCAGCCGGCCGACCAGGAACGACGCGCCGCGATAGAGCGAGGGCCCCGAGGCCGCACCCGCCAGCGCGCGCAGCAAGCCGGCGGCCATGTCGGGATCGAACACGATCGGCGCGCGTGTGGTTTTGATCTTGCGCGCTCCGAGCTTTCTGAGCGCGCGGCGGGCCGGGTCAGCCCCACCGAAGCGGCATCCTCGAGGCCGTCGAAGCGGCGGTTCTGCGTGTACCAGTGCCCGGTCTGCATCGCGCCGTTTTCTTCCGCGATCGGCGCGACCGCGAGACTGTAGCTCGTGCCGGCATACTCGCCGGCAAAGCCCTGGTTGTTGGCGAAGACCACGCGGTAACGGCCCGAGTCGAACTCCGCGCCCTCGGAATTTTTGATTCTGCTATCGGCCCCGAGCGCGGCGCGCTCGGCCGTGCGCGCGATTTCCAGTGCGCGGTCGGCGTCGATTATTCCGCTCGAAGGATCGGAGAGTTCGAGCTCTGGCACGACCTGCGGATGAAGCGCCGGGTCGGGCAAGCCGGACCACTGGTCGGGCGCGGTCAGACGGGCGAGGCGCACCGTGTCGGCGACGAATTCGGCCAGCGCCTTGCGCTCGAACTCGGCGGTCGACGCGGTGGCCGAGGATTTTCCGACAAACACGCGCACGCCAAGGCGGCGCTCGCGCGAACTCTTGAGCTTCTCTACCTCGCCCATGCGCACACCGGCGCTGAGCGACTCGCCGCTCACGATCAAAACCTCAGCGGCGTCGGCGCCCGCGGCGCGCGCCTGCTCCAGGCTCCACTGCGCGAGATCGACGCCCGGTTCAACTGATGACATCTGCGATATTTCTCCGGCTGCGATAGGCCCGCGTCAGGAGCGCGTTCCGCCGACCGTGATTGCGTCGATCCTAATCGTCGGCAACCCTACGCCCACCGGTACCGATTGGCCGTCCTTGCCGCACGTGCCGACGCCCGGATCGAGTTCAAGATCGTTGCCGACCATCGTGACCCGAGTGAGCACGTCGGGACCGTTGCCGATGAGCGTCGCGCCCTTGACCGGACGGGTCACCTTGCCGTCCTCGATTAGGTAGGCCTCAGAGGCCGAAAAGACGAACTTGCCGTTGGTGATATCGACCTGGCCGCCGCCAAAGTTGACCGCGTAGAGGCCATTGCGCACCGAACCGCTCGAGAATTTCCTCGTCCGGGACGTGCCGCAACTGTCCCACGTAGCGAACGTTTTCCATCACGCTGAGGTCGAGGTACAAGCTAAACGTCTGCGTGAGATAGCCCGTTTGCGAACGAGCCTCTCGAGAAGGCTTGCCGAAAATTTGCGCGGTTCCGGAGCTGGCTTCCATCACGCCCGCTAGAATTTGAAACGTGGTCGTTTTTCCCGCGCCGTCCGCGCCGATCAACCCGAAGATCTCGCCGCGCTCTACTTCAAACCCAATCCCGCGGACCGCTTCCACCGCGCCGTAACGCTTCCACAAATCATGCACCGCAATCGCGGGCATGCTGGGCATAGCACCGCTTGCGGGGAATCCGTTCCGGTCTATAACCGCTGTGCTCATTGCTCCCGCTTGTGCGGCGGCCAGGTATTGCCGCTGGTCAAGATTTCGCCGTCGGAGGGCATGCCCGGCTTGGCATAGCCAATGCCTTGCGTCAATTGCAGCTTCACGCCCACCACCTGCTTTACGCGGTCATTGCGGAAATAGGTATTTTCCGGGGTGAAGGTCGCCTGTGGATCAATCCGCAGCACATAGCCATCAAGGGCTTGATTGGGATTGGAATCCAGAAAAACATGACAAGGCTGGCCGATTTTGACCTTCCCGATCTCGCCCTCGGGAATAAATCCGCGCAAATAGACCTTGCTCAAATCCAGCAGCGTAATGATCGCAGTGCCCGCCTGCACTACTTCGCCGGGCTCCGCCGCCCGCGTAATCACCGTGCCGGAAAATGGCGCCACCACGGTTAAGTCGGCGCGGTTGGCCTCGGCTTCCGCCAGTTGTGCTTGCGCTTGCGCCGTTTCCGCCCTGGCCGCGGCAATGGTTGCGTCTTGCTGGACGATTTGCCTCTGTGTACTGGCCACCTGCGAGTCGCGAATCTTCGGATTGTCGAGATTGGCTTGCGCTGTCGTCAGCGCTCCGCGCGTGGATTCCACGTGGCGCTGAGCGGCCGAGACTGCCGCAGCCTGCTGCTCTGCCGCGGCCTCGGCCTGCAAACCCTGCTGTTCCGAGACAGCGCCCGTTTTCGCCAAGCGCGTATAGGCGTCGCGATTAAATTCCGCGAGCTTCAGAGCCGCCTGCTCTTGCGCGAGGTCCGCCTCCGCCGCCGTCAGGTCTGCCTCCGCCTGTCGCACGCGGCCTTCGGCATCGGTATTGGATTGTGTGGCCTGCAGTTGGTTCTGGCGCAACTGCTCTTGCAGGACGCCGATCTGGTCATTCGCCGATTGCATTTTTGCTTGCGCATCGACGAGCGCGGCTTTGGCCGCCTCTTCCGCCGCCCGAACCTGTGCGTCGTCCAGCCGCGTGATTACCTGCCCCGACGACACCGAATCGCCCTCGCGCACAGTGATTTCCAGGATTTTGCCGCTAGTCTTTGGCGCCACCGCGGAATCGTCGCCCTCGATTCGGCCGCTCAAGGCCACAATGCTTTCGGGCAGCGCCGGACTCGCAAAGAAGAGCCTCCAAATCAGCAGAATCGCTATCACTGCCCCTGCCGCGATTAAAATGAGCGCGACGCGGCTGCGCGGTGCATGCTCCCCTGTTCCGGTTGGCAGCTTGACCGCGGGGCTCGCGGGCGCAACAGCCGCGCCTGCTGCCGATGGTGGCGTCACGGTTTGCGTGTCACTCATGGCGGTTCCTCTTTAGATAGGCGAACGAAAACTCGGTAATGTGCTCTGCCACGCGCTCGAATTGTTGCGGCGTGAGCTTGAAATCCGGCTGCAACAGCGAAAGCAAGGGTTGCGCCACGGCATAGAAAAGGACCTGGCCGACGATGCTGTTGTGGCACAGGCGCGTCTTTTCATGTTCCGGCGGCAGCCCTAACAATTCACTCACCGCCTTGCAGGTGCGTTCGTAGACCGGCCGGATGCCCTCCACAACGCGAGGGAGGGCCGGAGTGGGTTCTGAAAATTCGTGCATGACGATGCGGAAGTGCATGTCGGAACGGCCGCAAAGGCTTCTCATTCGCGCGCGGATCACCTTGCGCAACAGTTCCTCGGGCGAATGCGCGGAGTCCAGTTCCGCCATTAACTGCATCATCTCCTGCGTACGTAGCGATTGCCGCAGCACTTCCGTGTACAAACCCAGCTTGTCCCCAAAGGTGTAATTCACCGCCGCCACATTCGCGCCGGCGCGCTGGCAAATCTCTCGGATGGTGGCGCCGTAATAGCCGTGATCGGCGAACACGTGTGCCGCCGCTTCCAGCAACTTCGCCCGCGTAGGCGTGCTCACCTTACGCGGCCGCCGCGAGCGGGCCGCGGCTTGCATTGAAGTGGTAGCGCGATGAGCCATACTAAACATATGTTTAAAACAAATGTTTAACGCCGTCAAGAAGAAATTGCCTGGGCCGGCTCTGCTCGGACGCGAACCTGTAAATCCCGTGTACTGGGTCAGTTTGAAACTGACCCAGTACCAATCCCGAGATGCCCTGGATCAAGAAACGACCGGTTCATCGAATCATTAGTGCGCGCTCGCTGAGTGGTCAATTGTTCGAAGTCGAGGTCTCCATTCCCGGATGCGCCCCAATTGTTGGCATTCAGCAGAGCGCAAGCATGACCGGACGCCTTGCGAATTTGCCGCAGCCGGATTCCGCTCAAATGCTGGTACAGTACCTACGCATCAGCTTCTGAACGCCATCTACCGTCACAGTATGAAAATGCGATTTGCTGACCAGTGATGTGGCGGTGCCTAGCCAATAGAGGGGTTGATGCGCGGAAGGTTCGGGTCTGTGGCGATCTATTGGTAAGTTCACCTTGTATTTTGTATTTACCCGCCTTGGCTGTTCAGGAAGCGAGAATCAGCGCGCGGAGAACACAACGCGTGGCCGGGGAAGGCAGTACGAGGCTGCCATAGACGATAGCGACGACAGAAAGAGTTCTCAGGGCTTCTATTCCGAGCCCCATTTCGAACTTGCCTACCGCTAATATTGCTATACAAAACGCCAGAAAAAAACCCGCCAGAATCGCACTCGCGCCGGTAATCCTGCCAATTCGCCACGAATTTGGCATCTTCGATGGCCGCACTCTGTCAGTGGTCAGTGACATGGCAAGGAAGTCTCCTGTGATCATCACGATGACCATGAGCATGGGGGTCAAGACCGCGTGTCCCGTCATGACCAGGCCGACTGCCAGGAAGAGCACCTGAACGATCTTTTTGATAACGGAATTGAGCGTGTAGTTGAGAATGCGCTGAAACGTGATCCTGCCTTCTTTGACAGCAGCGACAATGCCGCCAAGCCCAGCCTTCGTCAGTACGACGCCTGCCGCCGACTTGGCGACATCGGTTGCCGTCGATACGGCGATGCCAATCTGTGCCTGACGGAGCGCGGGTGCATCGTTGGCGCCATCGCCGCACATCCCGATCGTATGCCCGCCCTTCTGGAACGCCTTGACGAGATCAAATTTGCCTTCCGGAAGAATGCTCGCGAATACCGCGAAGTCCTCTGGCTTAAGGGCTTTCGGAAGCGGTCCAGGGGGGCAGACTGCGCCGTCCAACCCAACGGCATGGGCGACGATTCCGGCCGTAGCCGGCGCATCGCCGGTCACCATCACGGTGCGCACGCCCAGGGTCTTGAGTTCCGAGATGAGCGAGGCCGAGTCCTTACGGGGCGGATCGCTGAGCGCGATCAGCCCAATGAGCTGCATGGATGCTGGCGGACCCGCAGCCACGGCTAGAACTCTGAAGCCTTGTTTTTCGAGTTCGTCAGCTATCCCGGCTGCAGTGGGCGACGGAGCCGTGAGACCGACGACTGCTGTGAAGGCTCCTTTGATGATGCGTTGTGCGCCGCCCTTCGCATCCGTCGCTGTTGCCTCGGACGTCTTCTTCGCAGGGTCGAACGGCACAAACTTGGTTAGCTTTGGCAGGTCTGGTGCCGGCTTGTGGGAAGAGGCAGAACGAATCGCGGCATCAACAGAGTCCTGGCCGCCTTCGGAACTTGCGAGAGCTGCCATCCCGAGAATGTGGGCTTCGTCAAAGCCCGGCATAGGCCGGACACTTGTTACCGAAAGCTCGTTGCGGGTCAGAGTTCCGGTCTTATCCGAGCACAAGACGTTTATGGTTGCCGCCTCATCGATAGCGGAGAGCCGTGTCGGAAGGACGCCCACCGCCGCCAGCGCGCGAGCTCCCAGCGCTGTCGCGAGGGTGAAGGTCGCGGGCAATGCCACTGGTATCGAAGCGAGAACCGACGTGAGCAACAGGGGAATGATCTCGCTCCACGGCATCGCATGAAAATAGGCATATACTCCAATCAGAAGGATGACGGCGCCATCGAACATGGCCAGGTTACGGACGATCCGCAGCACAGCCTTCTGCTGTGAACTCACAACGTGCGCGGTGCGAACAAGTTCCGCAGTTCGGCCAAACTTGGTGTGAACGCCAGTAGCCGTTACTTCTGCTGTTGCCTCTCCCCGCCGGACCAATGCCCCTGCATAGGTATTCACTCCGGGGCCGGCTTCAAGAGGCAGAGACTCGCCTGTAAGCATCGACTGATCGAGAGAGACAGATCCATCGAGCAAGTGCACATCGGCCGCAACCACCCCACCGAGCGATAACTTCACCAAATCTCCCCGCACCAACTCCGCCGCAGGTATCGTCTTCCAGGCGCCATCGCGGCGTACGGAAGCATTCAGGGCGAGACGCGATTTCAAGGCAGCGAGGGTAGCTTGGGCGCGACCCTCCTGGAAATACGCCAGTGCGGCGTTGAAAACCAGCAGACCCGCAATGACCGCGGCCTCGAGATATTTGTGCAGCACCACTTGAAGCACTATGGAGGCTTCGAGCAGCCACGGGACAGGGGCCCAGAACTTGGTCAGTGCATTTCGAAGTGGGTGAGCAGACGTGTCGGGCATTGCATTTGGCCCGTCTTTTTGAAGGCGGCTGGCTGCCTCGGCGCTCGTGAGTCCGCTCGATGCGGTAGTCTGAACCGGCGTTGCGGGGGGACTGGGTGGTACAACTGCGGCAACATTACCTGAGGTCATGAGTTGTTCCCTGACTTTCTGCGTCCCATAGGTCATCTGAGGCGAGCATTTCGAGTCCCCTGGGCAGCGCCCACAATTCGAGGCTTACTTCGCCAGCAGCTTGCCAATAGAACGTAATTCCCGCCGACGTTTCGGGGTGGTCCTGGGATATGCCATTTTAAGTTCATTGAGCGCATCGAGGACAATTCGGGAAACGATCAGCCGGGCATTCTCCTTATCATCGGCGGGAACGACGTACCAGGGTGCGTGATGGGTGCTTGTGGCGTGCAGGCACTCCTCATAAGCCTTCGCATAATGCTTCCAGTATTTTCTCTCGTGAATGTCCGCGAGGCTGAATTTCCAGTTCTTGTCCGGCTCATCAATACGCTCGAGGAATCGCTTTCGTTGTTCGTTCTTCGACAGGTGGAGGAAGACCTTGACGATCCGAGTGCCGTTTCGGTAGAGATGCTCCTCCAAGTCCACGATGGAACGATACCGCTCCTTCCAGATGGTCTTCTCGTCGCGCAACTCTTCCGAGAGCCCCTCGTTGCGGAGAATCTCCGGATGCACCCGAACGACCAGCACTTCCTCGTAATAAGAACGATTAAATATGCCGATCCGCCCGCGTTCGGGAAGACGGCACGTCGTGCGCCAGAGAAAATCATGTTTCAGTTCTTCGGCGCTCGGCTGTTTGAAACTGAAAACATCGCAGCCTTCCGGATTGACCCCAGACATGACGTGTTGGATAGAACCGTCCTTGCCGGCAGCGTCCAACGCCTGAAAAATCAGCAGCAACGCATAGCGGTCGGAAGCGTAGTGAAGCTGTTGCAGTGAACTCAACTCCTCGACGTGTTTTTCCAGGAGTTTTTTATACTGCTTCTTCGACTTGCAAAAGGGCTTCACAATCGTCGGCCACTTATGGAGTTTGACCTTTTCTCCGGGCCGCACGCGGAAATCCTTTGAATTGATTTTCATTTTCATCCGTTCCGCATCACGAAGTGCACGAATTGCATTTGGCATTCATGGAGTTCAGGCGGTTCTTGATGCAGCCTTTGCATGCGCCTTTTGATCACTCCGGATCTCGCGCTCCGCCTCAAGCCAGTCTTGATCTGCCTGGCTTTCGCCCTGGACTCGCTGCTGGTAGAGTTCATAGGCCCGTGAGGCAATCTGCGGTGTGAGATCGAGCGGCTTCTTGGCCAGCAGTGGGGCTTTCGTAGGGTCGAAAATCCGATAAGCGAGCAGTTTCACGCGGTCATTCACCAGGGCCCAAGCTAGAGCGTAGGCCCAAACGAACCCCGCCCAGCCCCAGCCGAGGGGCGTCATGAACAGCCCATAAACCGCAATCAGGGTCGCGATCGTCTGCGTGCCGAGCACCGCTATCCATAGAACCCGCGCCGGGCGTATGGACCAGAATGGGCCGCGCGTGCGCGTCAGAAAAATCGTCAGATGTCCTGCCACAGACAGCTTCAAATACATCAGCGTCTGGATGTGCGCGCGATCGAGGTGAAAGACGCGCTCGCCAAGATAAAACAAGCCAAACGCGGCCACGACCCCGATGACGCCCAGCACCGTGGAGATCGCCAGCACCAGGCGCATGTTCCAGGCCTCGGGCTTATCCTTGTAATGAACGTTGTCATAGGCGATGGACAGGATGGCTCCGTCGTTGAGCAACGCCAGCATCACGATCATCACCGCAGTCAGCGGATAGAAGTTGAACACCAGGATCGCCAGTGTCATGAAGAACAGCACGCGCAGCGTTTCGGCGATGCGGTAGATCGCATAGCTATTCATCCGCTGAAAGATGCGGCGGCTTTCCTTGATCGCGTCAATAATCACCGACAGCCCAGACGCCAGCAGCACGATGGAGGCTGCCGCGCGGGCCGCATCTTGTGCGCCGGAAACGGCGATGCCGCAGTCCGCTTTCTTCAGCGCCGGGGCGTCGTTCACTCCGTCGCCGGTCATGCCGACAATGTGGCCGCGCTGCTGCAGGACATCCACGATGTGGAACTTGTGTTCAGGGAATACCTGGGCGAAACCATCCGCTTTTTCGATGGCCTCCGCCGCCTGTGTCGTCTCGTGTTGCTTCATGTCGCCAAATCCGCTGGCATCAAGGATGTTTGTGCCTAATCCCAGCTGTCTGGAAGTTTCTCGAGCGATGGCTATTTGATCGCCGGTAACCATTTTGACCTTCACGCCCATTTCCCGGGCGCTGGCGATGGTTGCTTTGGCCTGATCGCGCGGCGGATCGAATAACGGCAGCACGCCGACAAACTGCCATTTGTTTTCTTGATCTGCACGAGCAACACCCAAGGAACGGAAGCCGCGCCCGGCAAATTCATTGACGGCTTTCTCAACGGCGGTCTTTACCTCACCGGCGTTGGCCGACATCTCCAGAATTACCTGCGGCGCTCCCTTAGTCACAAAGAACTGTTTTCCGTCCGTGCCTTTGACAGTGGCTTCCGTGCGCTTATGCACCGGGTCGAATGGTTTGAAATGAAGTACCTGATAGCTCTTCAGCGCTTTATCGTCCTTCACGCCTCCAATCACCGCCAGGTCGATGGTGTCCTTGTCTTCCGCACGCGAGGCGAGCGCGCCGTAGAGGATGGCTTGGTCCGGGGGAATTCCGTTCACTGTAAAGGGATCGCCCAGTGTCAGCTTGTTCTGGGTCAGGGTGCCGGTCTTGTCCGAGCACAGCACATCCACACCGGCTAGCTCCTCGATAGCCGACAACCGCGTCACGATTGCTTCTTTTTTCGCCAGCAGACGTGCGCCGACCGCCATCGTCACAGAGAGCACCGTAGGCATCGCCACGGGAATCGCGGCCACCAGAAGCACCAGGCAGAATTCCAAAGTTGTGAGAACCTTGTCGCCACGGAATAGCGCTACGAGCAATATCAACACCACCAGAGTCACGGCGAGCACGATCAGGTAATCGCCAATCTTCAGAACGGCACGCTGGAAATGACTGACGGTGTGCGCCTCCTGTACCAGTTGCGCCGTCTTGCCGAAGTAAGTGTTCGCACCAGTGGCGTAGACCATGGCGTCGATTTCGCCCTGACGGATAATCGACCCCGAAAACACCGCTCCGCCAGGTTTGGCCGTGACGGGCAAAGATTCGCCCGTCAACGCCGACTGGTCCACCTCAATCGAATCGCCCGCCAGCAAGCGCGCATCTGCCGGCACAATGTCGCCCAGCCGCAGGCGGATGACGTCGCCAGGTACCAGTTCGGATGCGTTCGGGTTGACCCACTTCCCATCACGCTTCACCGTGGCCTTGACCGCCAGTTTGGCCCTGAGTGCGGCGATGGCGTTGCCCGCCTGGTGTTCTTCCCAGAATCCGACCACGGCATTGGAACAAAGAAGAAGGAGGATGATAAAAAAATCCAGCCAGTGCCGGACCACCCCCGACAGAATCACCGCCGCTTCAATCATCCACGGGATGGGACCCCAGAAATAAGTGAGGAATTTCAGGAACGCATTGGTTTTCTTTTCTTCAATCTTATTAGGGCCGTATTGAGTAAGACGTTTCTGCGCCTCGGCTTGACTGAGGCCGTCCGGCGATGACCCCAGTTTTTTCTCCACTTCCGGCAGCGGAAGGGTTTTCAGATCATCTTTCGGGTCGGGCGCATTGGGCTTAGACCCCCCCTTTGGTTCCGAAGCCTTGAGTTTCGATTCCGGCTTCGATTCCGGCTTTATTCGGGAGCCTTGGGCTGATCGCCATTGGGTTTCATAACGGGTGTCCTTCCTGTCCTTGCTATGCGCAGGTTTCGTTAGTTTCGAGATACTTGTTGGCATGCTCTTCCCTCTGTAGTTCCTGTAGCGCCGGATCAGGATGTTAGTGGCGGCCGAGAGCCACGGCCCTCGTGCGGGGAGTGGTGCGATCGAGGTCATGCCGATCTACCTTTTGTTTGCGCTTCACTGATTCCAGCCTATAAGAGCGCCGAATCTCCATCTTCGTCGTGTCTACAAGAGCTCGTGAATTCATTTGGTATTGCTCCACTTCCAGTTGCGGATTTCCGGCATGTCTTGGCCGTGCTTGTCGATGTATTGCTTGTGCTCGATGAGCTTGTCCTGCACCAGCTGCTTTAGGTAAGCCCCCCTTGTGCCCAAGTGCGGCAGCCGATCGACCACGTCTTGGACAAGGTGGAACCGGTCCAAGTCGTTCTGCACCCTCATGTCAAAAGCGGTTGTGATGGTGCCTTCTTCCTTGTAGCCCCGGACGTGGAGGTTGCGGTTGGCGCGACGGTAGGTCAGCCGGTGGACTAGCCATGGATATCCATGAAAGCCGAAGATGATGTGTTTATCTTTGGTGAAAAGCGAATCGTAGTCCGTTTCGGTCAGTCCATGCGGGTGCTCGCTCGAAGACTGCAGCTTCATCAGATCGACGACATTGATCACCCGGATTTTCAGATCGGGCAAATGCTCGCGGAGGATGGAAACGGCGGCCAAAATCTCCAGCGTGGGAGTGTCACCGCAGCAGGCCATTACCACGTCCGGCTCGGCATTCTGGTCGTTGCTGGCCCATTGCCAGATGCCAATTCCTTCCGTGCAATGCACGACCGCGGCGTCCATGGTCAGCCATTGCGGCAGGGCGTGCTTTCCTGCAACCACCACATTGACGTAATTCCGGCTACGCAGGCAGTGATCGAAAACAGACAACAGGCAGTTGGCGTCGGGCGGAAGGTAAACGCGCACGATATCCGCCTTCTTGTTGATGACGTGGTCGAGGAAACCGGGATCCTGGTGCGTGAAGCCGTTGTGATCCTGTTGCCAGACGTGGGAGGCGAGCAGATAGTTCAGCGAAGAGATTTTCCGGCGCCAGGGCAGTTCCAGGCACACCTTCAGCCACTTGGCGTGCTGGCTGAACATCGAATCGACGATGCGAATGAAGGCTTCGTAGCTGTTGAACAGCCCGTGCCGTCCGGTCAGAAGATATCCTTCGAGCCAACCCTCGCACTGGTTCTCGCTGAGCATCGAGTCCAGAACGCGCCCGGCGGGCGCGAGGAATTCATCATTTTTTACTTGTCGGGCGTCCCACTGACGGTTGGTGACTTCAAAAACAGCGCCCAGGAGATTCGAGACGGTCTCATCGGGACCGAAGACTCGAAAATTGCGCTGATCCTCATTAAGCTTGGCTACATCCCGCAGGAAGTTGCCAAGCACGAGCGTATCCTGGCTGGTAACCGCGCCGGGCGAAGGCACATTCACCGCGTGGACGTGGAAGTCCGGCATGCGCAGGTCGCGCAGCAGAATGCCGCCATTGGCGTGGGGATTGGCGCCCATGCGTCGGTCGCCCTTCGGTGCTAATTCCGCCAATTCGGGGATGAGTCGTCCATTCCCATCGAACAACTCCTCGGGTTTGTAGCTCTTCATCCAGCTTTCAAGCTGTTTGACGTGATCGGGATGTTCGGAATCGACCAGGAGCGGCACCTGATGCGCTCGGAAAGTACCCTCGATTTGCAGTCCATCAACTACCTTCGGGCCAGTCCAGCCCTTGGGCGACTTGAGAACGATCATTGGCCAGCGCGGCCGAGTGGTGTCGTTATTGTTCCGCGCATTGGTTTGGATTTTCCGGATGTCCTCGATGACCTTTTCCAGGGTAGTGGCCATGAGTTCATGCATCTTCTCCGGCTCATCCCCTTCGACAACGTGGGGCGTCCAGCCGCAGCCTCGTAGAAATTGCTCCAATTCCTCGTGCTCGATGCGGGCCAGGACGGTCGGATTGCTGATCTTGTAGCCATTGAGGTGCAGGATTGGCAGGACAGCTCCGTCGGTAATCGGGTCGAGGAACTTGTTGGACTGCCATGAAGTCGCCAGGGAGGCCGTCTCCGCTTCACCATCTCCGATAACGCAGGCAACGATCAGATCGGGATTGTCGAACGCCGCTCCGAAGGCGTGACTCAGCGAGTACCCGAGCTCACCACCTTCGTGAATCGACCCAGGCGTCGTCGGCGCGACGTGACTCGAAATGCCACCGGGAAACGAGAACTGTTTGAACAGCTTCTTCATTCCGGCTTCGTCCCTGGTGACGTCCGGATAGATGTCAGTCCAGGTGCCTTCGAGGTATACGTTGCCCACAATCGCTGGGCCGCCGTGCCCGGGACCAGCAATGTAAAACATGTCGAGGTCATACTTCTTGATGACACGGTTGAGATGCACATAGACGAAATTCTGGCCGGGCGTCGTGCCCCAGTGTCCGACCACCAGCGGCTTCACGTGCGACAGTTTAAGTGGCTCCTTCAGCAGCGGATTGTCGTAGAGATAAATCTGTCCGACCGACAGGTAGTTGGCGGCGCGCCAGTAGGCATTCATCCTGTGAAGCAGTTCTGGGGAAAGAGTTGAGGCGAGAGTTTCTGTCTGCATGGTTCAATTCTCCTTTTTCAAGCTGAGGCCAAGAACGCAGCAACCGAGGGCTCATTGATTCATACGGAATTTCCTCCCAAGACGGATTCCTACTTCCGTGCCAGAAGTATCGCGCTGGATTGGCACTCCAGGTGATAGCTCGTGGAACTCTCCAAGAGGGCTTCTCGTCCTGCTTCAGACAAGTCTTGTGGCGTGGAGGGGGATGTGCCTGCGGCGAGACGCCAGCGGTATCCAAGTGGCAGCGGCGGCAAACTAAATTCGGTCTCTTCCGTCGCCGCGTTGAACATGAGATAAAGCCGATCTTGTCCGTCTTCGTTGATTAGGCAGGCGAGTGTCTTGCACTTTGGGTCTGACCAGTTGGGCGGTTCCTTGCGCGGCCCAAACCAGCGGATCTCGGCGTCCGTGTAGAATTGCTCCTTGCTCAGAATGGGATGTGCCCGGCGAAACGCAATCATGCTGCGGGCAAAGCGGAAGATGTCTTCGTGCTGTTTGAGACAGCCCCAATCATACCAACTCGTTTCATTGTCCTGACAGTAGGCATTGTTGTTGCCGCTTTGCGTCCGGCGAAATTCGTCCCCGCCAAGCAACATCGGTACGCCGCGCGAAATGAGTACCGTCAGAAGGAAGTTTTTGATCTGACGTTTCCTGATGGATTCGATCCGGCCATCCGCCGTATCACCTTCCGCGCCGTAGTTCTCGCTGAAATTCTGGTTCGTCCCGTCGTGGTTGTTTTCTCCATTCGCTTCGTTATGCTTGTCGCGATAGCTCACCAGGTCGTTCAAAGTGAAGCCGTCATGGCACGTGACGATATTGATGCTGGCCTCGGGGCCTTTGCCTGATTTGGCATAGATATCGGCACTGCCGCAGATGCGGCTGGCAAACAAACCCAGCGTCCCCTCGTCGCCGCGCCAGAAACGCCGGACATCATCCCGGTACCGGCCGTTCCACTCCGCCCAGCGCCGCTCTGAAAAACTACCCACCTCATACGCACCGGCGGCGTCCCACGCCTCGGCAATGATCTTCACATCCCTCAAGATCGGGTCCTCGGCGATTCGTTCGAGAAGCGGGGGATTGGACAGCACGTTGCCGGAGCGGCCCCGACCGAGCACTGCAGCCAGGTCAAACCGAAATCCATCGACATGCATCTCCACCACCCAGTGGCGCAATGCGGACAGGATGTGATTCCGCACTACGGGATGGTTGGCATTGATAGTGTTGCCGGTGCCCGTGTAGTCCTTGTAGTAGCGTTTGTCGTCCGCTAGCATGTAGAAGATCGTGTTATCGATCCCGCGGAAAGAAAGTGTAGGTCCCTGTTCGTTTCCCTCGGCCGTGTGATTGAACACCACGTCCAGAATCACTTCGATACCACCCTGGTGAAGGGCCCGAACCATCTCCTTGAACTCTAGCTTCTGCTGGCCCAAACCACCCGAACTGCTGTACGAAGCTTTGGGCGCAAAGAAAGCCACGGGATCATAGCCCCAGTAATTCCTTAGCGGTTGATTTGTCTGCGGATTTCTGCGTGTGACAGAAAGCTCATTGAATTCCTGCACGGGCATCAGTTCCACAGCGGTCACTCCCAGAGTTTTCAGGTAGGGAATTTTTTCCATCAGGCCCCGGTAGGTTCCCGGATGGTCCACGCCCGAATCGGGATGAATCGTAAAGCCGCGAACATGCATTTCGTAAATTACGGTTTTCGACCACGGATGGCGGAGTGGCTGGTCTCCATCCCACTCGAAGGGCTCGTTGACGAACACGCATTTCGGCATCGACCGTGAATTGTCCAGCCTCGAGATAACCAAGTCTTGCTTTGGCGCCGACGCTTCGTATCCAAGTGCCGATGTGAAATCCCACGGGGGCATCCGCGAAATCGCGGTAGCGAATGGGATCGAGCAAGAAGCCTGTTGAAATTGAAACGATGCCCTTCGCTGGGTTCGTAAGGGCCATCCACGCGGTAAGCATAGAGTTGACCAGGACCAATTCCCTTCACCCAAACGTGCCATACGTCACCGGTGTGGTTACGGGCTGAATTCAGATCGATTACTCGTGCGGGCGTTGCGTCTTTGGGATGGTCAAACAACTCCAGTCGAACACGACTGGCGTAACGACTGAAAAGGGCGAAATTAACCCCTCCTCCCGTTTCCTGGGTTCCCAAGGGCAGAGGAGAGCCCGCGCGAACGTCAGCGCGCTCGGAGATCTCCGAGATGTAACCGTGCAATTCGCGTTCGGACGTTTTCGTCATCGTTGCCATAGAATTCGAGCGGATTCGAGCGGAATCGCTACCCCGGAGCGCTGAGGTATCACTCGCGCTGTGTAATCGCTTGCAGGATGCGCGGCAGGTACGGTTGCGTGAAATACACAGCGGCGGGATCCGTCCGGCAGCGATCCTGCGCACTTCATTTCCTCCCTTACGGGATCGCCGCCGTTGATTCCGTCGGCGTAAAGCTCTACCCGCACTGCTTTGGGATCGAGGTCATTGAGACGGACCTGAACCTCAAATACGTGCTGCTCGCCACGGGTCTCAACCTTCACTTCGCCGAATTGCAGCGTGGCCCATTTCTGTTCCAGACTGTGCTGCCAGTCGACCAGTTGCCTACCGACTGCGCCTTTGTTCGCCGCGCGCTCACGGTAGGCCGTAGCAGCCGGGAGGTAACGTTGCTCGGTATATTCGCGCACCGCGCGGTGGGCGGAGAAGCGCGGTGTCAATCGCGCCATGCTTTCCCGCATACGCTTGACCCATTCGGTGGGAATGCCGGTGCTTGTCTCGGGTATAAAATTCCGGGATCACCTCCCGTTCGAGCAGGTCGTAGAGGGCTTCCGCTTCGGCCGCGTCCCAGGCCGGATCATCGCCATGTTCCTGGCCGTCCCCTAACGCCCAACCAACCTCGGGCGTATAAGCTTCCGCCCACCAGCCGTCCAGTTCCGACAGATTGATGCCGCCATTGACGAGCACTTTCATGCCGCTCGTCCCGCAAGCCTCCCAGGGCCGGCGTGGTGTATTGATCCAGACATCCACGCCCTGTACCAAGTGCTCGGTCAAATGCATGTCGTAATCGCTGAGGAAGATCACATGGGGGCGTGTCTCGGGCTGCCGGATGAACTGCATCCATTCCTGGATCAGGGCCTGCCCCGCCTGGTCCGCCGGATGCGCCTTTCCGGCGATGATGAGTTGCACCGGACGCTGGGAATTGCTCAATAGACGAAGCAAGCCGCTCTGGATCGTGCAACAGCAAGTTCGGTCTCTTGTAGGTCGCGAAGCGGCGCGCAAAGCCGAGTGTCAACGCGTTGGGATCAAATAGATGTTTCGCCTCGTCAATCGCCTCGGGCGACGCGCCGGAGGCAGCCAGTTGTCCGGACAATCGCTCGCGAGCATATTCAACAAGAGACTTGCTGGCGGCGGTGCGGAATTGCCAGAGCCTGGCGTCGGAGAGGCGGCGAATGTTCTGCTCCAGGTTTTCCGTCGGGTCTAGCCAGCGGCCTTTTCCACAAGCTTCCGTCCAGAGATCGTCGGCTGCCGCCGAGTCCCAGGTCGGCATGTGAACTCCGTTGGTCACGTGTCCGACGGGCACTTCGTCCTCTGGCCAGCGGGGGAAAAGAGGCTCAAAGAGGTGCCGGCTGACTTTCCCGTGCAACCGACTCACGCCATTCACCGCCCCGCTCCCCCGGATCGCCAGATAGGCCATGTTGAAACTTTCCGACGAGTCGTTCGGATTCTGGCGGCCCAAGGCCAGCAAATCGTGGAGTGTGATGCCGAGTTTCTTCTCCGCATACCCTCCCAGGTATTGTTCAATGAGAGCAGGATCGAAAAGATCAAAGCCGGCGGCCACTGGCGTGTGGGTAGTGAAGAGATTCCCCGCTCGCGTGGCGGCCAGCGCGACTTCGAAGGGCTGCCCGGTTTCTTCCATGAAACTTCGGGCACGCTCCAACACGGCGAAGGCCGCATGCCCTTCATTCAAGTGACAGACTTCCGGCTTGATGCCCAGCGCACGGAGCAACCGCCAGCCGCCAATCCCGAGAAGCATTTCCTGCTTGAGGCGCAACTCCGGCCCGCCCCCGTACAGTTCGCTGGTGATCCCTCGATGAGCGGGGATAGTTCGCCGCGTCATTGCTGTCCAGCAGGTAGAGCTTGACTCGCCCAGCCTGGACCTGCCAGGCGCGCAGCCAGACTGAGTAACCTGGTAAGGCGATCTCCAAGCGCAACCATTCGCCGTTCGGCTGGCGCACCGGCGTGATCGGCAACTGTCCGGGGTCGTTGTACGGGTAAAGAGCCTGTTGCGCTCCGTCCTTGTCAATCACCTGGCGAAAATAGCCTTGTTGGTAGAGCAGTCCCACTCCGACCACTGGCACGCCCAAATCGCTGGCAGCTTTGAGTTGATCGCCAGCCACATTGCCAAGTCCTCCCGAATAGATCGGGAGCGCTTCGCTCAACATGAATTCCATGCAGAAATACGCGACGCAGGTTAAAGGAGCTTGCGGATGCTTTTGCTGAAACCATGCGGGCGTCTCCGCCGCCTGACGCTTGGCTCGCAGCATGGTCATCAACGTTCTTACGGAAAGCAGGATCGGCCAGCACGCGCTCGAGTTGGTCCCGCGAGACCGTCTGCAGGACAACCCAAGGATTTTGCGTGAGTTCCCACAGTACGGGATCGAGCGTGCGCCACACTCCGTCGGTGGCATGGTTCCACGACCAGCGCATGTCCAGGGCAAGCTCTGCCAGGGAATCGAACCCCTCGATTTCCGTGGGTAGAAGGCTGTATATCGGGTGGCTGACACGTGTTTGTTTGCTCACGGTTTCTGCTCCGAATTCGTTCTGGCCCGAATCTTCGAATGCATCAGCTAGGTTCCCGTCGTTACGCCACATTCCTTTACCCCGCTCCGGTGCCAGCACCGCCGCCAAAGCATTGCTGACAATCGTCTGGGCTTCCTCCAGGATGCGGCGCAGATGATCCGCTCCCCGGAAGCTCTCCGCATAGATCTTGTAGATATTCTCGGTCCCTGACGGACGCGCCGCGAACCATCCATTTTCGGCCACCACTTTCAGGCCGCCGATGGGAGCGCCGTTGCCCGGCGCGTTGGTGAGAACAGTCTGGATTTTTTCGCCCGCCAGCTCGGTGAGCTTGACCTGCTCGGGCGAGAGTTTCGCCAACAGCTCCTTTTGATCCGGCGTGGCCGGCGCCTCCACGCGGTCATAGACAGGCTCACCAAATTCGCGCGTGAGTTCGCTGTAAATTTCGCCGGGATCGCGGCCCATCCGGGCCGTGATCTCCGCCGCCAGCAAAGCCGGGACAATGCCATCTTTATCCGTCGTCCAAACGGTGCCGTCCAGACGCGCAAAGGAGGCTCCCGCGCTCTCCTCGCCGCCGAATCCAAGCGAACCGTCGAGCAAGCCATCCACGAACCACTTGAAGCCAACCGGCACCTCGTAGAGCTTCCGGCCAATCTTCGCGGTGACGCGATCAATCATCTGGCTGCTGACCACCGTTTTGCCGACCGCCGCTTCCTTGCGCCACTTCGGCCGGTGCTGGAAGAGATAGAAGATCGCGACGGAAAGATAATGGTTGGGCGGCAGCAATCCCGCGCTCTTGGTGACAATGCCGTGCCGGTCATGGTCGGTGTCGCAGGCAAAGGAAACGTCGAAGCCATCCTTTATTCCTATCAATCGCTGCATCGCATAGAGCGAAGAAGGGTCCATCCGTATCTGACCATCCCAATCCACCGGATGCTTCGCGACGCTGACGTTTGGACCATTCTCATCGGTCGTTCTTAACGTTTGCCCCCGCCTCCGCTTACGTGGCCGCGCCCATCACGCACTTCATTTCCTTTGAAGTGGGACAACCTTATCGAGACGCTTTGACGGCTCAGGTTTATCGCCAGCCTTTGGCCTTGGGCCTTTATAGCCGTGCTCGAGGATGAAAACGGTTATTTACGTGGCCTTGGAAGTTGTCAGGGCCATGAAACCACGGGCCAGCGCCAATGAAGACACCACCCGTAAACCATTCCGGGCCGTAGTAGCCGTAGGGAGCACAAGCCATAAGGAGCATAGTCATAGTAACCGTAAGGGCATGCAGGGGCGGCTCCAATGTTGACGCCGACGCTGACCTGAGCCTCTATTTTGGGAGCGGTCACCGTGAAGCAGATTCCAGCAACAGCAGCTAGTGCAAGATATTTAAATCTGTTCATAAATTATCCTCCGTTTTTCACTCGTATCCTCACCATGCGCCTTCATTGTGGACGCAGCGAACACCGGAGTCTGTCCACAAGAGCACACTCGAAGCGTGTCTTTCCATCGGAGCGCGGGACGCCCCGGGAAAGGAATTGTTTCGTACTATGCGTTTTCCGTTACTGGCGTTACTATTTTCCAGCGTCAAAGCGGGTGTTTACAGGCGTACAGAGGCGTGCTCTAAAGAGTGCCGCCTTGATGGAAAGAAAGGGGATAGGTTAAAAAGCCAGTGTTTTAGAGGCTTGCGGAAGCCCGGTAAAGTTTCCCACCCTCTCAGCCAAGTTTCGTATACGGTTCGATCGAGCGATGCCAGGCCCTTTTCGTCGTCGCGTACACGCCTTTCATTGCAGGGTAGAGAACGACCCTCGGCAGATTGTGACGCCGGTGTGACGGAAAACCTGCTCACCCTGCCAAAGCTGACATCTTTGACAGTTAGAATTGGTTGATTTAGACAACTTGATTCTTTGCAATCCAGCCCTGACAATCCGGCTTACAGGCTCGGCCTACGGCTTAGGCGCGGTGGACCGGCAATCTATATCTGAATGGTAGGACTAGCGCCTTCGGTGCATTGCAAGCCCCCGCAACCATCCGAACAGGCGTTCATTAGCTCGACCAGCTTCGATGGCGTTGGAAGGATAAGGTTAGTCGCCCTGAGTGCCCGTTTTGCGATAACGAATATCCTCTCGGTTTGCAGCATCCCTCGCAGCCTTGCTTTGACCGTCGAGCCACGCAGCGTATCCCATCGTGACGTTCACGTCCTCGTGGCCCGCCCAACGCTGCACGGTGCGGATGTCAACGCCATCCCTCAGCTTGTTCGTTATGAACGTATCCCTGAAACGATGCAGCTTGACGTGCGCCACGCCGGAGTTTTTCACCTTGCGCTTGAGCTTGTCGAGAAAATGAACGTCCGGCTTGCCGTTCTCGTTCGGGAAGAGCAGCCCCTTGGGCAATGCCAGCAGTTCCGCCAAGAGTCCGTCGCTCACCGGGATGCTGCGCGTGCTTGCCGGGGTCTTGGGCTTCCAGATGTTCCCGCGACTGATGCACTCTTTGCAATGGAAGCACGGCTTCTGCCGAATGAGGATTTCCTTCGTGCGGGGACTGATGTCGGCGTCGGTCAAGTGCGCAACCTCCATGTCCCTGCATCCCGTTGACCTGAACAGCCGCACCAACAAATTCGTCTTACCCTTCGTGTGAGTCTCAAGGGCGACGATCTCCACATCGATGTACGGCTCAGGAGGATTCTGCTCGTGCTCCGGCCAGTCGCACTTTTGGATGTTGAGCTTGAGCCGGAGCCACTGGTTGTAAAACGTCACGACCGCCATCATCTGCTTGCCGACGTATTCCGGGTCGTAGTCAACCATGAGTTCGTTGCGAAAAGTGAGCACGTCGTTCCGGCTAAACTCGTCCGCGAATTTCTTTGGAACGATCCTCAGAAACGAGGTGAGAAAACGACGCTTCTCTCCAACAGTCTTGTATGGACGCTTCGCAAGTTCCAAGTTTGCTAGGTATGCGTCTACTTCGTCTTTGATCACTTTCCTCCCCAGTTGAACGAGGTTTGGCGCGGGAGCGGCGGTCCTACCGCTCAGCCTCTCATGCTCGACTTGATTGAGCTTGACCTTGCGTTGGTGCTGAGCCTCCAACGCATCCGCGCCGACAGGTATCCACGTGTTATTGAAATTGAGGAAGTAAGCACCTTCAGCGTGCTTCTCCTCAGTAGCTTTGCCGTTCGCCCCTTTCACGATCACGACATTCGGCTTGATTTTTCCGTTGGGGTGAAACGCAGCACGTGCGTACCGCCAGCCCTTGCCGTCAAGTTTCACGTATTTGTAGATCGAAAATTTACCAGCCATAAGAAATTCCTCTGTTTGGCTAATACTGAGGTTTGAGGAACTCTTAGGAAATGTTTTAGGAAGGAATCCAACTCATTGAAAACAAAGAATTGGCGGAGGAGGAGGGATTCGAACCCCCGGGACCCTTGCGGGCCCAACGGTTTTCAAGACCGCCGCCTTCGGCCGCTCGGCCACTCCTCCGCTTTCGATTCTATCAGCATGAGCCGCTCAGCCGTAAACCCGCGGTTTCGGTTGCTCACCGTGGCGCACGCGACTTCGGATTCTTCGCTCCGAGAGCGCACATCTCGTTCAAATCTAACAGCGGAAGCATCGCACTTTGCGCTTCTGCCTCGAGCCCAACTTGGCTTTCGGGCTGGCGCCGTTCGCGCGCGGTATACTCAGGACATGTACAGCGCAGCCGTGCTCGAGCATTCCGCGCATCCCCGTAACTTTGGCGAACTGCCCGACGCGACCAATACCGCGGAGGCGACGAATCCGGTATGCGGCGACGAATTGCGGCTGGCCGTGCGCGTCGAGGATGGACGCATCGCCGTCGCGCGCTTCCACAGCCGCGGATGCAAAGCGGCGATCGCCAGCGCGTCTCTGCTCACCGAGCTGATGACCGGAAAAAGCATCGAAGAGATTCGCGAGATCACCGCGGAACAGATCTCGCAGGCGCTGGGCGGATTGCCGGCGGCAACGCGGCATGGCAGCCAGCTCGCCGAAGACGCCTTGGACGCGCTTCTCGATCAGCTCTGAGCGGACGACTCTTCGCTCTCCTTCATCCGCGCGTCATTCGCATCCAACGACATCTTCGACTGCCGCGAATCCTACTAACCTCGTTCTACACTCCCGTAAGCGCGCGGCGAAGCGCTTCCGGATCGTTCAGATTCAGCACCACTCCTTCTTCGTTCGTGGGCACTTCCAGCACTTCGTCCGCGTGCGCCCAGACCACGGCGCGCGCGCCCTGGTCGGCGGGAGCGGCGAGAAGTTCGCCGTAAAGGCGCGAGGCGAAAATCACGGGATGGCCGCGCTTGTCGCGGAACTTCGGAACAAGAATGGCGCGTCCGGAGGCATAGAACTGGCGAACGAGTTCCGCGACCAATTCGGGGCTGACCATGGGATGATCCACCAGGAAAAACATCACGCCATCGGTTGGCGTTTCCTGAAGGCTGCGGATGGCCGCTTGCATGGAAGACAACTGGCCTTGCTGCCACTGCGGATTGACGACAATCTAGGCGCTATCGAGCGGAATTTTCTCGCTGATCTCCTTGGTATGAGCGCCCAGGACGACGCGCGTGCAGCCGATCGCTTTGCCCGGATCGGAATTTTTCTTGGCTTGTTCGTTCGCTTGTTGAATCGTCTCCAGCAGGCATCCGAGAAAGGTGCTGCCGCGGAACGGAATCAGCGCCTTGGGCGAACCCATGCGCGAAGACTCACCCCCGGAAAGAATGACCGCGGCGAGCACGCGAGCGCGATCAGCGCGAAACGCTTTCGGCGACGGGGGCTTTTTCCTCGGCGCCCGGTGAAGCGGCCGAGGCGGCGTGCTTCTCGCCGTCCTTGCGGACCACAGCTTTGTGCGCGACGTCCGTGGCTCCGCGGCGCACGGCAATCAATTCCGCGGTAATGCTGACGGCAATCTCTTCCGGCGTGAGCGCGCCGATCTCCAGGCCCACGGGCGCATTCACGCGGTCGAAAAGTTCCTTCGCGTAGCCCTCGCGCTCGAGCGCCTGATACACCGAAAGCACCTTGCGCTTGCTGCCGATCATGCCGATATAGCGCGCGCCGGTCTTGACGGCCCAGGCCAGCACGTGCATATCGTCGCGATGCCCGCGCGTGACGATCAGCAGATAGGTGGAAGGATTGGGCTTAATTTTGGTGAAAGAGTCCTCGAAATCGGTGTAGATCTCGGCCGCCATGGGGAAGCGCTGCTTATTGGCAAACTGCTCGCGGTCATCGATCACGCCGATGGAGAAGCCCACGGTGTAGGCCGCGTTGGCCAGAGCGATGGAGACGTGGCCGCCGCCAAAAATATACAAAGTCGGGGTGGGCAGAATGGGCTCCACAAAAACCTCCAGGGTGCCTCCGCAGATCAGCCCGTTATCGAAGCTGGCCTCGTTATTCAGGTTGAAAGTCATTTTGCGGGGCGCCTCGGCCTTCAAGACGTCCTTGGCCGCGGCCCAGACTTCGGCCTCCACGCAGCCTCCGCCGATCGTACCGACGATCGAGCCGTCTTCGCGCACCAGCATGCGGGAACTCTCAAAGCTGGGAATCGAGCCGTTGGTGTGAACAATGGTGGCCATCACGGCGCGCTTGCCTTCGCGCCGGAGCCGGAGAACCTCTTCCAAAACATCCATGTTCAATCACCTCCAGAGGGTTAGAGATAGCGTACGGCGGGGGGTTACGCGCTGTCAATCATTGCGGAAGCGACCCCCCCCCCCCACCTTTTTTTATAAGGATATCATTCCAGGGCACTTGCCTCTGCCAATTATGCAAGGATATCATTCTAAACGCCTTAGTTATGCATCCCGGCTTGCGGCGGGTCTAAAGCAGCCCGCCGCGAAGCCGCCCCCCACCCATCTTTTTTGTAAGTGCGCATTCTAAACGACTTTAAGTCTAATAATTTCGTAAGTGCGTATTCTAAAGGAGTTGCGACTGCGTTTTGTGTAAGTGCGCATTCTGCTGGCGTTAGCTCCGAATGCCGAGTCTACCGAGGGAAACATCGGACGCAAGCCGAAATGCTCATCGGTACCGGCGGCGGCCAAATGAGTTCGGACGGATGGAACACTGACAGATGATTCGGCGAGGGGGGCAACGGCAGCGTGCTTTTCGACAGCGAACATGGCGTATGATACACGATTAGTACACAAAAGTCAACGACTGTTTACTCGAAAGCCATTCGAACAAATTGCTGAGAGCACAGCGACGAGGAATCTGTTTTTCGACGATCGCCCCAAAACAGGTTTCTCGGCTCCGCGGAATCGTTCGGTTACGGCAAGATCCACTTCGCTCGAAATGACAGGTTATCGAGCCGCAACCTAGAACAAATTCCACAGGAACTGGTTGTAAACGTCGTGGTGGTACTGCGACCTCGGGGCCTTTTACCACCGTTCCCAGCAGGCGCGGGCAGCGGTCGGCCGAAGCCTGCTTCAGATCGGCGTAGCGCTCTTTCACGTCCGCGCCCAGCAACTTGGTCGTCCAGTCGGCCTTGCGGAAGTTGTTCAACGCGTCGTAGATGTTGTCTGGCAAATAGCGCTGTGCCTGGCGAAGGTTCTTGATCTTCGCGGTTTCGCCATCGAGTCCGGTCTTGAAGATCGAAAGCATCACCAGATACGGGTTGGCGTCGGGCGCGACCGAGCGAACTTCCACTCTCATGCTGCGCTCGTTGCCAATCGGAATGCGAATCATGGAACCTCGATCAACCGCTGACGCTTTAATTTGATTCGGTGCCTCAAAGTGCGGATCGAGCCGCCGATAAGCATTCACACTGGGGTTGAGCAGCAGGCACAGATCGTTGCCGTGGGTCAAAATGCGGTCGATAAATTCCCAGCCCGTCTTGCTGAGTTTTTCCTCGCCCTTCGCATCCCAGAAGAGATTCTTGCCGTTCTTGCTGATCGAGACATTCGTATGCATCCCACTGCCATTCACGCCGACCACCGGCTTCGGCAGGAACGACGCAGTGCAGCCCATCTTGGTCGCCACCTGGCGGCAAACCAGCTTGTACAACTGGATCTGGTCGGCGGCGGCCACAACTTCGCCGTATCCGTAATTGATTTCAAACTGCGACGGTGCGACTTCCGGGTGGTCATTCTCGTTCTGGAATCCCATGGCACGCTGCACTTCCGCAGTGGTATCGATGAAAGTGCGCAGCGTGTCGCCGGGCAGCGAGTGATAATATCCGCCAGTGTTGACGTACTCGAACTTGCCAGTCTCGTAGAAGCGCCGTTCTGCGTCGATCCCTCTGAACAGGAACCCCTCAATTTCGTTGGCTGCATTCAACGTGTAGCCATTCTTCTTGAACTGGCCCTCGGCAAAAGTCTTAAGCACGCCGCGAATGTCTGCGGCGTAAGGCTCGCCGTTCTTGTCGATCACATCGCCGAAGACGAGCACTTTGCCGGGGCCAAAAATATCCGCCGGGCCCCAGTAGAATGCCGACCAATCGATGCCCAAGCGCAGATCGCTCTCCCGCTGAGCGGTAAAGCCGCGAATCGACGAGCCGTCGAAGGTCAGGTTGTCCCAGCTCTTGAGCAGAAATTTCTTGTCGTAGTCGAGCATGTGCAGGCGGCCTTCGAGGTCGCTGAACAGCACGGTCACGGCCTTGATGCGCCGCTCGCCGTCGAGATAGCCGAGCCGCTCTTCGCGGACTTTGCTGGCGGCCGCGCGCTTCTGACGCTGTTCTTTCGCGTTCAGATTCATTTCTTCCAGTTCGTCATAGGGAATTGCCAGAAAATTGCGAAGCTCGTCGGACATAGTTCTCCTTAGGTTTTCAGTGAGGCTTACTGCGATGAATCGGGGGACGAAAGCTAAGAGTAAACGGCAGGAGTGCGGTGTGCCAATCAAAAAAGGTGATGGAGTAGATATAAAGAATTTATGGCGCCCCAGGTGCACTGAATTTGCCGATTACATCCGCTGGATTGCACCCGCTTTCCCGCAAATGCCGGATGCTCAGCGCGTCGTGGCGCTTGGCCAGGCGAACTCCGGCTTCGTCAAGCAGCAGATCGCAGTGGTAGAACTCCGGCGGTGTCCAGGCCAGAGCACGGTACAAGAGCAACTGCCGGGCTGTCGATTTCAGCAAATCTGCGCCGCGCACGACCTCAGTGATTTTCATTTCGGCATCGTCGACCACCACCGCCAACTGATACGCAGGAACGTCATCGCGCCGCCAAACCACGAAATCGCCGAAATCGCAGCCAGCGAGGTAAAGCTGTTGGCCGAGGTGAAGGTCGGTGAAACCGATTTCCTCACCATCGGGCACCCGAAACCGCCAGTTCACTCCTGCAGGCACATCGAAGTCCGTTGCATCGGTCCGCGAACGGCAGCGCCCCGGATAAAGCGGCTCATCATCAACATCGTTCGGAGCGCTTGCCGACTGTGCCAGGTCTTTGCGGGAGCAGGCACACGGATAGATGAAACCTGCATCCCGCAAGCTGCGCCACGCGGAGAGATAGTGCTCCCGCCGCTCGCTCTGGGAGTACGGCGCGTAAGGCCCGCCGCAATCCGGGCCTTCATCCCATCGAATTCCCAGCCAACGGAGGTCTTCGATCATCGCGTCAACAAACTCTGCCCGGCTGCGTTGCGGATCAAGGTCGTCGTTGCGGAGAATCAAGGTTCCTTCTTGCTGAACTGCCCGCTGGGCCGCGATCCAGAAGCTACGCGCGTGGCCGAGATGCAGCAAACCGGTCGGCGACGGCGCCAGTCTTCCCCGATATTCGCGCGAAGGCACGCAATCATTCTATCGACCTTCTTCTCCGTGCCCAGGATCAATTTCTTCTCCGCGTCCATTCTCTGCGCTCTCCGCGTTTCAAGATGTTCAAAAGCTCAAAACGCAGAGTTCGCAGAGAACATTGCGCAGAGAAAAACAATGCCCTGATCCAGCTCGTCAGGTATGATTTCTCCGGCCATTAAATCGCGCGCTTAAACCGTCAGGTTGTAGATCAGGCCAAAGGGGTCCTTCACGTAGCATCGAGGGAAATCTGGCTCGTCTTTCACGACCGTGCAGCCCTGCTTAACGAGTCGCAACTTGGCCTCCTCCACGCTCTTCACGGTCACTTCCAGCACCGGCCCGAGCGGCGGCCCTGGTTCAATGAACAGGTTGATGTGCTTGCCATGCAGGCCGATCATCTTCGGATTATGGTCGGTGATTTCAAATCCGAGCTGATTGACGTAGAAAAGCGCGGCTTTCTCCGGATCGGGCGCTTGAATCAGAATGTCGGCGCCAAAACTATTTGCCATATCGTGTTCCTCTTCACTGAGATACAACTGTCAACATTGCAACAGCACAAGAGTTATCGCGACGGCGCAGTGAGATATTTCTCCAGCGGAATTTCAAAATACATCAGTTCGTTTCCCTTGGCGTCGAGCACGCCGGTCAGGTAAAAACTCGCACCCGCCAGCGGAGTTGAAATTCCGGACACATCGAAAAACATGAAGCCTGATTGCGTGCTGTGCGGTTCGACGGCCTTTGCAGCGAACTGGGAGTTCTGAACCTCTTCCTGCGCCTGCGAGCTGAGTGTGCCCTTGGCTTTTTTCGGCCAGGGCAGCGGGTTGGCCGACGATCGCTGGGAGCGTGCGCAATGCGGCGGTAAATGTCGTCTTCGCTGGCGCGAGGAATCTTGGTGCGGTCGTGGGTGACCAGCTCAGGAGTGACATTAGTAAGCGAGACTGGCTGGTCGCCGTCGTTCGTGATCACCACAAAAATGGGCATGAACCCGTAGCTGCCGAACGGAATGGAAAAAATGCTGGCCTTGTCGGCCAGGTCGTACGGGTCAAGTCCGACGGTCACACCTTCATTCGTGTGTTCGTCGTGCGCGGGATAGGTCTTCCCGGCATTGGCCGTGGGCATCACAAAATGTTTTGCCGCCAACGCCGATGTGCAAAGCAAAATGGCGACCCCGAGAACGCGAGAGAGAATGGCTCTGGAAATCCTTGGCATGACTCTCGATTATAGGATGCCGGACTTATCGCGCACGGGTGCCTGCCGTCGACCGGGCGGATGCAGTTAGAATGTCCCATTCCCCATGTATTGGCTTTATAGTGCGCTTTTGGCCGCGGCCCTGTTCGTTACTCTGCCGTACTGGCTGGTGCAGATGTTGCGCCACGGCAAGTATCATGCGGGATTGGGTGAACGTTTGGGAAAAGTTCCTCCGCGGCTGGCGTTGCATTCAGATCAGCCCACGGTCTGGATCCACGCCGTATCGGTGGGTGAAGTAATGGCGGTCATGGGCCTGGTCGCGGAACTGCGCCGTCATGCGCAGCTTCGAGTTGTGGTTTCGACGACGACCGACACCGGACAGAAATTGGCGCGGAAAGAATTCGGCGATGAGAATGTCTTTTATTTTCCTCTGGATTTTCGCTTTGCGATCCAGCCCTATCTGCTGGCGATTCGACCGCGGCTGCTGGTTCTCGCAGAGACAGAGTTTTGGCCGAACGTTTTACTTCTCGCGAAAGCAAGGGGAGCGCGCATCGCCGTGGTGAACGCCAGAATTTCGGACCGTTCATGGCCAAGTTATCGGCGGTTTCGTTTTTTGCTGAAAACAATTTTGCAGAATGTGGATGTTTTTCTGGCACAGACGGAAGAAGACGCCACTCGCCTGCGCGATATCGGCGCGCCCACCGAGCGAGTTCAAGTGTCGGGCAATCTTAAATTTGATGCTCCTTCGCCGCCCGAGCCGCCCATCGTGGCCGAACTACACAGTGCACTTCGAGTTGCGGATGCGGGTCCAGATCCTGGTTTGCGGGAGCACGGTCGAGGGCGAAGAACCGATGCTGTTGCGGGCGTTTGCGAATATGCTCTCCAGCCATCCTCGCGCGGTAATGATTTTGGCGCCGCGGCATCCTCAGCGTTTCAAAGCTGTGGCGCAACTTCTGCAGGGTGCCGGAATCCGTTTCTGGCAGCGGTCGGCGTGGAAAGGCGAAACGCTGAGCGGAGGAGTTCTGCTCCTGGATACGATCGGAGAACTCGCTGCGTTGTATTCGCTCGGCGATATCGCGTTTGTTGGCGGAAGCCTTGTCCCTCGCGGAGGACATAACATCATCGAGGCCGCGCGGCACGGAGCGGCCATTGTCGTCGGCCCACATACGGAGAATTTCCGCGACATTGTTCGCTTGTTCGAAAATCGTCAAGCGCTGCGCGTAGTTCGCCCAGAAGAACTCTCGAAGGTTCTCCTGGAGCTTATTTCAAACCAGAATGCTCGGGTGGCGTTAGGCCGGAGCGCCGTGGAAACTCTGCAGTCTCAACGCGGTGCGACCCAACGCACCGCGGATGCGCTGAAAGAACTTTTGCAGCTTCAACCAACCTCAACTCGCACAAACCCTGCCGCGTTCCCTAAGGCTCGCACCACATGATGAATGCCCTGGCTTCGATGTACGGGTTGGGCGTCCGTGCGCACAATGCGCTTTACAACCGCGGCACGCTGACGCAGCAAAGGCTTCAAGGGCCGGTGATCAGCGTGGGAAATTTATCGGTCGGCGGGGCCGGCAAGACTCCGTTTGTTCTCCTGCTGGGGGATTTGCTGAAGTCGCGAGGCGTGAAGTTCGATGTCCTCTCGCGCGGTTATGGCCGCAAGCGGAGCGGCATCGCCATGGTCGATCCAGGGGGCGCGGCTGCCGACTTCGGCGATGAGCCTCTGCTGATCGCCCGCAGACTCGGCATACCCGTGGTTGTTGCGGAGGACCGGTATGAAGCTGGAACATTCGCGGAGCAAAAGGTCGGCCCCCAGCTGCATTTGCTGGACGACGGCTTTCAGCATCGGTCGCTGTATCGCGATTTCGATATTGTGTTGTTGACGCCGGAAGATGCCCGCGACCGTCTCTTGCCCGCTGGACGTTTGCGGGAGCCGCTCAGTTCGCTGGCGAGGGCCGATGCGGTAGTTCTCGCGAGTGGCGCTTCGCCCGACGCCTTTCCGGTGAAAGAAAAATTGGTGTGGCGGGTTCGCCGGGGAATCGAGCTAAAAGCCGCGCCCACGCGGCCGGTAGTATTTTGCGGAATTGCCCGCCCGAAAAACTTTCTCCTGCAACTACGCACGGCGGGCGTTGAGCCTGCGGCGGAAGCTTTCTATCGCGACCATCACGCTTATACGGAATCGGACGTTCGCGATCTTATCGGTGTGCGCCAGCGGAGCGAGGCCGATGGCTTCATCACCACAGAAAAAGATGCCATCAACCTGGGCGCATTTCTTTCCGCGCTGCAGCCCTTGACCGTTGTTCCGGTCAAAATGGAGCTTAACGATGCGGCTAACGCCGTTGATACCATGCTGCGCAGGATTGAAGAGCGCAGGCGGAAGGCGTGAGAGAATTCGTTGTTGGCAATGACCAAACATCCTAAAGAAACCGAACGCCTCAAGAAGATCGTGAAGTCGTTTCCCAACGTCACCATTGCCGTGGTCGGTGACCTAGTGGCAGACGAATTCATTTTCGGAGAAATTTCGCGCGTCTCGCGCGAAGCTCCGGTCTTGATCCTGAAACATCGCGAGCGGACGGTGGTGCCGGGAGGCGGCGCGAACGCGATCTTCAATCTCGCCAGCATGGGCGTTAGCGTCCTTCCTGTCGGCGTACTGGGGCATGACGAGCCCGGACGTCTGCTTCTGCGTGAGTTTCGTCGCCAGCACATTCCGCTGAGCGGCGTCTTACGAGACAAAGACTACACAACTGTGACCAAGAGCCGCATTCTGGCAGGTATGGCGCACACTTCGCGGCAGCAAGTAGTCCGCATCGACCGCGAACCGGAAGCGGAGCCCAACCTTCATATGAAACGCGAGATCGTTCGCGCCGCCCGCGAATATGCACGCGTGGCCGACCTGTTGCTGATTTCAGACTACAGTTACGGCGCGGCTTCGCCGGCGATCCTGAATGCGATCCGCTCGCGAGGACGGTTGAACCGGGCTCCAGTCGTGCTGGATTCGCGTTATCGCATTCTTGAGTACTCTGGAATTGCCGCCGCCACGCCGAACGAAGCAGAGGTCGAAGCGGCGCTGGGCATGAAGATTGGCGATGACTGGCCGCGGCTGTGTTCTGCGGGTCAAACGCTGATGTCGCGGATGAAGCTGGAGTCACTGGTCATTACACGCGGCCGTGACGGCATGGTGGCGTTCGAGGGCAAGCGCCATCCGGTGGATATCCCGATCTTCGGCTCCGATCAAGTCGCCGACGTGACTGGAGCGGGAGACACGGTGATTGCCGCGTTCAGCGCAGCCCTGGCAGCGGGCGCGAGCGCCGAAGAGGCCGCGCAACTGGCCAATTACGCGGGTGGAATCGTGGTCATGAAACGCGGGACGGCGACGGTTTCGCAGGCAGAACTGCTGAATGCGCTGGAACAGTCACCGCCGGTGACAAGGACGCATTGAACGACAAAATCCTCAACCGGGAACAATTGCAGCGGCGCGTCCAGGAATGGCGGAACGCCCGCGAGACCGTCACGCTGGCGAACGGCTGTTTTGATCTGCTGCACGTTGGCCACGTGCGCTACCTGCACGCGGCAAAGCAGCTTGGCGGGCGCCTGGTTGTAGCCGTAAACGCCGACGAGTGGGTGCGCAAACTGAAAGGCGAAGGCCGTCCGCTGATTTCCGCCGAGGAGCGTGCCGAAATTCTTGCCGCCCTCAGCGACGTTGACGCGGTGGTTATTTTTCCCGAACCGGACGTGCGCGCGCTGATTCGCGAGTTGCGTCCGGACGTTCACGCCAAGGGTACCGACTACACGGCTGAAACTGTGCCGGAGCGCGATGAAGTGTCGGCGTACGGCGGTCGGGTTGCAATTGTCGGAGATCCCAAAGACCATTCCGCGAGCGAGATCATCCGGACGCGCCTGGGAGCCAAGCGGTCGTGAAGGAGCAAACGCTCGCGTCGAGTCACGAAGATTTAGATGCGGCGGGAAATTTTGAGCGATTGCTGATCGTCCGCCTGGGGTCGATGGGCGATATTCTTCACACGCTACCAGCGGTGAATTTGCTGCGCCAGGCATTGCCAGAGGCGACGATCGGTTGGGTTGTCGAGGAGCGTTGGGCGGAATTGTTATGTGCGACATCTGAGCCGCGCTCCGGGCCGCGCTCACCTCGCCGCCCGATCGTAGATCGAGTCCATGCGGTCAACACAAAAGAATGGAGGCTGGCACCGTTTTCGCCGCAAACCTGGGAGCGGATCGCGGCGGCTTTGAGCGAACTGCGTGCCCCACAATATCAAGTTGCAGTGGATTTTCAAGGTGCAGTGCGCTCGGCATTGCTGGCCCGATGGTCCAGTGCCCCCGTCGTTTTGGGCGCACGGCAGCCGTGGGAACGCATAGCCAGCATGCTCTACACGCGGCAAGTCGCGGTCGCTGGGATGCACGTTGTCGAACAAAACCTTTCGCTCGCAGAGAGCATCGTTCAACGCACAGACGCAACAGCCGAAGTCGAACTCCCTAGTGACGCTGCCGCCGCGCAGAAAATGGCCGAGTGGCTGCAGAGCAAGGGTGTGACTGATTTTGCATTGCTCAACCCGGGAGCAGGCTGGGGAGCGAAGCAGTGGCCGGCTGAACGTTACGGCGATGTGGCAAAAGTTCTGAACGAGCATGGCATGAAATCGCTTATCAACTTTGGGCCCGGCGAGGAACGTCTCGCAAATGAGGCTGCGCGCACCAGCGGCGGAGCAGCGATTCCCGTCGAATGCTCACTCGCCCAACTGATTGCGCTAACGCGGCGAGCCAGACTTTTTATCGGGGGCGACACAGGCCCGATGCATCTAGCGGCGGCGCTGGCCGTTCCGGTGGTGGCCATCTTCGGGCCCACCGATCCCGCGCGTAACGGGCCCTATGGCACACGTAGCCGGGTTTTGCGGAGTGCTGCAAGCACAACCTCGCATTCGCATCGCGCTGGCGTCGACCGCGGGCTTTTGGAAATCACCTCGGCGCAAGTTGCGGCCGCAGCGCAAGATTTGTTAAGGACTTCTTGTGGCTAGTTGGCCCGCCATTGCTCGCCGTATCCGCGTGCCTGCGGGATTTGCCGTCACGGCAATTTATCTGTATCTGGCGCATCCTTCTGCACCTTCGCTCGTGCTTGGCGCAGCGATAGCCAGCATTGGATTAATTCTTCGCGGATGGGCTTCGGGACATTTGCAAAAAAATGAACGGCTGGCGACGGGGGGCCCGTATGCTTACACGCGCAATCCTCTTTATCTCGGATCGTTGATTCTCGCCGCCGGATTCGCCGTTGCTGCCAGAAGCCCGGGGGTGGTGTTGATTTTGGCAATTATGTTCGGAGCCATTTATCTCCCGGTGATTCGCGGCGAGGAAGAATATTTGCGTCAACGCTTCCCGGAATTTTCGCAATATGCGCGCGAGGTCTGCAAAAACTGTTGCCAAGACTAACGCCTGCTAATCGGAGTGAGAGCAAATTTTCCTGGGAGCTCTACCACAAACATCGCGAGTACCATGCGACACTGGGTGCAGCGGCAATTCTGGCGGTGCTAGTCGTGAAGTCGTCGTGGATTTCGCGCTAGGCAACGAGAAACTTCCGAGCCTCACGTTATGGGGAAGCTGAGCGTCTAATAAATATGAATCGAGCTATCATCCATTTAATTGTTTTTTCTGTGTTCGTCCTTGTCTGCGCAGCTCAAACCAACCCCTCTCAGCCCAATCCGCAAACTCTGCCGACCATCAGCGCGTCGCCTTCCTCGGTGATCATTCCTCCGCCCCCGAACTACCACTTTCCCAACGATCAGACATTTGTGTACGCGGTCGAATGGCACCTGTTAAACACCGGTACGGCGCGCATGGGTCTGAAAGCCGAAGGCAATCAGGAACACGTGATTTCTACGGCGCTTTCCGCCGGCGTGGTCAACGCTCTTTACAAAGTCAACGACCGTTTTGACTCGTACTTCGATCCACGCACATTTTGTTCGCTTAAGATTGTCAAGCATGTCGAAGAAGGCTCTCACGCGCGCGATTCGGAGTTGCACTTCGACTATGCCCGCGGCAAGAGTGTCCTGAACGAAAAGAACCTCAAGACCGGCGAACAGAAGCAGGTGGAGAACGATATTCCCGGGTGCGTCAGCGACGTGATTACCGGCTTCTTTTATCTAGCTTCGTTGCCGCTGCAAATTGGCAACACGAGCACTTTTACCGTTAATGACGGGGGCAAAACCACCGAGGCAAACACCAGGGTGGAAGCGCGCGAGCAAGTGAAAGTGCCGCTGGGCGAATTTCAGACAGTGAGAGTAAAGGTCGAAGCTATTTCCGGAGCGCTAAAAGGCAGGGGCACAGTCTGGGTGTGGTACTCCGACGACGCAAATCGCACGCCGGTGCAGATGCGATCAAAGCTGGCGTGGGGAACCTTGCTGTTCCGCCTGCAGCGGATTGAAAAATCATCTGGCGTTATTTCTGCGCCAGCAGCGACTTCGCGCGGCTGAGTTCCGGCCGCTCCGAGCCCGATCCGGCACAGATTTTGATCAGTTGCGCGTAATAAGTGTTCGCTTTGTCGTTGCTGCCAGCCAGTTCCGCCGCGTGGGCAGCTCCGTAGAGTCCGTCGAAACGGTTGGGGTTGTTTTTCAAGTCGGCCTCGTATTCGGTCAAGGCCTCTTTCGGCTGATTCATGTCGAGCAGCATGTCGGCCAGCATTTCGCGGGCCGGAATGGCCAGCGGTTCGTCGGCTTCGGCTTCCTCTGTTTCGGCGATGGCGCGCAGCGTCTTTAGAGCGCTGTCATTCTTGCCCTCCGCATGGTCGGCCCAGGCGGTGGCTTCTTTCAAGTCCTGGTCAACCGCCTCGGCAAAATATTTTTTCTGCTGCCGCACCAACGTCGCGTGAATGGTTTCAATCTGCAGAATATCCTTACGGGCCTCGTCGGGATGGCCGCTGCGGGCCGAACCGATCGCCCGTGCCCAATAGGTGATGGCGAGGTCCCCGACCTTGCGCCTCCGGGAGCGGCGCGAGCGAGGCGGCGTCCGCCCAATGATGCAGCTCCAACACGTAGCGCGCGGGGAATAGCACCAGCGAATAAGTTCTCGGATCGAAATCCGTCCCATACATGTCATCTTTCATTTCTGGCATGGCACGAACCTCTTCAATCAGGCGCTGCGCGTCGGCTTCGCGCCCCGATTGCAGATAGGCATACTCCAAGAAATCCATTGCGTGGAACTGGTGGCTCTCGCCGCCCTTATGTTCGGCGGCAGCTTTGCGGGTCGCGGCAATCGAAGCGAGGTTGGAATCGATGTCGTCCTGCCACAATCCAAGCCTGGCGAAAATGTGCGAAGGCATGTGTAGCGCATGAGGCGACGCGGGCGCGATCTGCGCGTATCGCCGCGCGGCCGGAAGCGCCATCGCCGCCATCTGCGGGCTGTCGCAGGCGTGAATCAAGTAATGCGCCACGCCAGGATGGTCTTCTTCTTGCGCGAAAAGTTTTTCGAGAATTGCGGCGGCTTTCCTTGAGTTGGCAAAAGTCGTGTCATTGTCAGGGCGGGAAGCCAGCAACGAAAGCGCGTAAAACGCTGCTGCTTCCAGGTCTTCCGGATGGCGCTGGCTCTCAAGCTCCATCGCCTTCGAATAGGCAACTGCCCGTTCGTGATAAGGCCGCTTCTTGGGGCCGCTGTAGAACGCATCCATGGCGGCGATGTACCCCCGCTCGCGGTCGTCGCGCGAATGCAGCGACTTCGCTTTCTTCACCTGGGCCTGGCCTTTCTTAATCGTCTTGGCATCGGGCTGGTTCCAAAGCTGGTGCCAATAACTCATGGCGATGCCCCAATGCGCCATGGCGCAATGCGGATCGACGGCGGCAACTTGCTCAAACTGTTTCTGCGCCTCTTCGTACCAAAAGGAATGGAGCAGCGCCACGCCGCGCTCAAACGGCTTCTGCGCCTGCAGCACACAGGAGGTGGGAAAATGCACCGTACCCAGCTGCTCGGCGGTCAGTTCATCGTGGTGATGGGCGTCATCGTCGGCCAGCGCGGCCGAAGGGATGAGAAGTGCAAAAGCCAGCAGAAACGCAAGTCGCTTCATGGGCACCCCACTGGAAGTCGAGTCTAGTCTGCGGCCATGAGAGCGGTCAATGAGCGGGTAGTGTAGAATCTCGGCTGCCTTAATTCAGGCGCGGAGACTGACAGGTGGATGCCTTGGGAAAGACCAGTCTGCTCGGTCACACACTGGCCCACTACCAGATTAACGCCGCGATTGGCGCCGGCGGCATGGGAGAAGTGTATCGCGCGACCGATACCAAGCTCGGGCGCGACGTCGCCCTCAAAGTCCTGCCGGCCGACATGGCTAGCGACCCCGACCGCTTGGCCCGCTTCCAGCGCGAGGCCCGCGCCGTCGCTGCCCTGAATCATCCCAACGTTGTGACGGTCTACTCAGTCGAGGAATGTGGCAACATCCACTTCATTACCATGGAATTGATCGAGGGGCAGCCGCTTGATCGGTTGCATCTCCGCCGAAGGCCTTCCAGTAGATCGCATTGTCGAGATCGCAGGTGCGCTGGCCGAAGCACTGGCGGCAGCGCATGAGAAAGGCATCCTGCATCGTGACCTGAAGCCCGCGAATGTGATGGTCACGAATGAAGGCCGGGTCAAGGTGCTGGATTTCGGACTGGCCAAAGATGTCGGCGCCGAGACGGCAAACGACGCAACCCTGACTTCTGCGGGCCGCACTCAGGCCGGGATAGTAATGGGAACTCCGGCGTACATGTCGCCGGAACAGGTTTCGGGGCGGCCCCTCGACCACCGCACCGACATTTTTTCTTTCGGCGTGGTGCTGCACGAGATGGCTACAGGGCAGCGGCCGTTTGAAGGCGGTTCATCCGCCGAGCTGATCTCATCGATACTGCGGCGACCACCCGCCCGCGGTCACCGACGTCCGGCCGGAGTTGCCTTCCGACCTTGCGCGCGTGATTCGCCGCTGCCTCGAAAAAGACCCGCGTCACCGCATGCAGACGGCGCGCGATGTAAGCAACGAGTTTCGCGACATGGCGCGAGCTACCGCGCGCCCGACGCCAATATCTACGGCAGCCGCACGGCCCGCGAAAGCTGTGGATTCAGGAACAGCCCGAAGCGACGAAGGTTTCTGGGTCGCGGTTTTGCCGTTCAAGTACAAGGGCTCGGAACCGGGGTTAGAAGCATTCGCCGAGGGGCTTACCGAGGAAATCATCGCGGGATTGTCGCGATTCTCTTACCTGCGGGTGATCGCGCGGGGCTCAAGCGCAAAATATTTGAGTGAGTCGGGGGATGCGCGGGCTGTCGGCAAGGAACTCGGAGCTCGTTATGTGATGGAGGGAAGTATTCGCCAGGCGGGTTCAACCATTCGCTTAGCCGTACAGTTAGTGGACGCAACCACTGGCGCGCACCTGTGGGCGGAAAAGTTCGAGCGCGCTTTCCGCCCGGATGAGATTTTCGCTCTGCAGGATCAGCTTGTCCCTCGCATCGTCTCCACCGTGGCCGACACCCACGGTGTTCTGCCCTATAGCATGAGCCAAACTCTGCGCAACCGGAACCCTGACGACCTGACCCCTTACGAAGCTTTGCTGCGTGGCTTTGCATACTTCAAGCATGTCAACCCTGAAGACCACGCAGGCGCGAGGGCAGCCCTCGAGAAAGCCGGTCCAGCAAGAACCCCGCAATGCGGACTGCTCGGCCATGCTGTCCATGCTGTATAGAGAAGAATACAACCACGGGTTCAACGTTCGACCCGACCCCCTCGGACGTGCATTGACAGCAGCCCGGCGCGCGGTAGACGCCGCCCCCTCCAATCACCTTGCGCATCACGCGCTGGCATCCGTGTTGTATTTCCGGCGGGAACCGCAAGCTTTTCGTAGCGCCGCCCAGCGCGCCATGGAGCTCAATCCCATGGACGGCTTCACCCTCGCCTACATGGGCTTTCAGATTTCCTTTTCGGGAGATTGGGAGCGCGGCTGTGCTCTTATGGAGCAGGCCCGCAGTCTTAACCCCAACCACCCCGGCTGGTACTGGTTTCCACCCTTCTTCAATGCCTACCGCAAGGGCGACTATCGTGCCGCGCTGGAATTCGCTCTCAAGGTCAACATGCCGGGTTTCTGGCGAAACGAACTCGCACTCGCCGCCACCTATGGCCAACTCGGCGAGTTGGAGTTGGCTCGTAACGCAGTCGAGGAACTGCTGGCAGCGCGTCCGGAATTCGCTTCCAAGGCACGGGAAGAATGCAGCAAGTGGTGGGAGGCGGAACTGGTCGAACAAGTCATGGATGGCCTCCGCAAAGCCGGAATGGAAGTAGCGTCGGAGAAGGATCCCGCGCCGTCCAAGCCCCAAATCTCCGGTTCCGTCGTGAAGGCCGACTCGGGAGCCGCTCGCGCCGATGAAGGTTTCTGGGTTGCTGTGCTGCCGTTCAAATACAGCGGCGGGAACTCGGATCTGATAGCTCTCGCCGAAGGATTGACCGACGACGTTGTTACCAACATGTCGAAGTTCTCCTACTTGCGCGTGATCGCGCGCAGCTCGACGACGCAATATGCGCATCGAACCGTCGATGTGCGCACCGCAGCGAAGGAACTCGGCGCCCGCTATGTCATGGAAGGCAGCATCCGCCAGGCTGGGGCAAAGGTTCGCATTGCCGTGCAACTGGTGGACGCCAGCGCCGGGGCCAGTCTATGGGCGGAAAGCTATGACCGCAGCTTTACGCCCGAGACAATGCTGGAGGTTCTCGACGATGTTGTGCCCTGCATCGTCTGTACTATTGCCGACATGCAGGGTGTCCTCGCGCACAGCATGACAGACGCACTGCGCAATCGCGACCCTGAAACTCTCACGCCCTATGAGGCGGTACTACGCAGCTTTGGGCACTATCAGCGCGTCAATGCAACCGAGCACCTGGCCGCGAGAACGGCTTTGGAACACGCGGTCAAACGGCCTCCCGATCGCGCGGACTGTTGGGCTAATCTGGGGTTGCTGTATCGCGAGGAATACACGCACGGCTTCAATCTGCAGCCCGATCCGCTGGGGAGGGCGCTGGCGGCGTCGCGGCGGGCCCTTGACGCAGGCCCGAGCAATCATCTGGCGCAAGCTGCCCTGGCCTCGACATTGTTCTTCATGAATGACCTGCCGGGCTTCCGCGCGGCAGCCGAGCGGGCGATCGTTCTGAACCCGCTGGAGGGATACACCCTTGCATACCTCGGCATGCTGATCGCTTACAGCGGCGACTGGGAACGAGGCTGCGCATTGGCCGACCGAGCGATGCAGCTCAACCCCAACCATCCCGGCTGGTATTGGTTCCCTCGCGCTTTTGACGCGTATAGGCAGCGCGACTACCGGGGAGCGCTCGAGATAGTACGCAAGACGAACTTACCCGGTTTCTGGCGTACGCAGCTCTTGCTTGCCGCCGCGAACGGGCAATTGGGAGAGCGAGATGCGGCGGGCAACGCAGTTCGGGAGCTGCTGAAGATCAGGCCCAACTTTAGAGAGCTCCCCCGCGACGAACTGAAAAAGTGGCATGACGAAGAATTGAAAGAGCATTTGCTGGAAGGTCTGCGCAAGGCCGGGCTGGAGATTGACGCCGCGACCTCTACACTACCGCTTTCCTCTGGCGTTTCCCCGGCGCGTACAACTTCCGGTGAAACCCGCACCGACGAAGGCTTCTGGGTCGCTGTGCTGCCGTTCAAATACACTGGTGCCAATGCCGATCTCAAGGCCCTCGCCGAAGGATTGTCGGAAGAAGTCATCACCGGCCTTTCGCGTTTCTCTTATCTGCGCGTAATCGCGCGCGGCTCGACCGCGAAATATTCCAGCGAGTCGGGTGATATCCGGTTGATCGGCAAAGAACTTGGCGCGCGCTATGTGATGGAAGGCAGTCTGCGCCAGGCGGGCACAAAGCTGCGTCTGGCTGTCCAACTGGTGGATGCGACGACCGGTTCGCATGTCTGGGCGGAAACCTACGAGCGTACGTTTGACCCCGATACAGTGTTCGAGCTGCAGGACGAACTGGTGCCGCGCATCGTTTCCACGGTCGCCGATGCCCACGGAATCCTTCCCCACACTCTGGGAGAAAGCGTTCGTAGCAAGAATCCCGAACAACTGAGCCCGTACGAAGCAGTATTGCGTTGCTTTAGTTACGCCGAGCGCGTTTCTCCTGGCGAACATGCGATCGCACGGGCTGCTCTGGAACGGGCGGTTGAAGTCGCGCCCAACTACGCCTACGCCTGGGCGTTGCTGTCGCTGACGATCAAAGATGAGGTCGAGTCGGGGTTTAATCCGAAGCCCGATCCCCTGGAGCGCGAGCTCCACGCTGCGCACCGCGCCGTCGAACTCGACCCCTCGGGTCACCGCGGCTACCATGCCTTAGCCATGGCACACTATTACCGAAACGAAATACCGGCTTTCCGTGCCGCGGCTGACCGGGCGATCGCCCTCAATCCGCTGGACGGATGCAATGTTGCCCACCTGGGCGCTTACATTGCCTACTCCGGTGAGTGGGAGCGCGGCTGCGGATTGGTGGAGCGTGCTCTGCAGCTGAATCCCAATCATCCGGGCTGGTTCTGGTTTCCGCTCGCGACCAATGCCTACCGCAAGCGCGACTACCAGGCCGCGCTTGGCTATGCGCTCAAAATCAACCTGCCTAACTTTCTCTGGACCCACACGCTGCTGGCCGCAATCTATGGGCAACTTGGCCAGCAGGAGGAAGCCGGCAAAGCGGTGCAAGAGCTTCTCAAACTGAATCTGCAAGCCGCCCAAATCGTGCGTCGAGCCTGGCGGGGACGATATGAGCCGGAACTCGCCCAGCGCCTGATCGAGGGTCTGCGCAAAGCGGGCCTCGATGTCAGTGACGAGACTGCGCCTCCCGCGTCAGCCTCAGGCTCCATTTCGAAATCGCAGGCCATGCACACTTCTGGCGCCGTCCGCGCCGCCGAAGGTTTCTGGGTCGCCGTGCTGCCCTTCAAATATTCGGGCAGCAGCGCCGATCTGAAAGCTCTGGCCGAAGGATTGTCGGAAGAAGTGATCACCGGACTCTCGCGATTCTCTTATCTGCGCGTGATCGCCCGCGGATCGACTGCGAAATACTCGAGCGAATCGGGCGACGTTCGCGCCATTGGCAAAGAACTCGGAGCACGTTATCTGATGGAAGGCAGCCTGCGCCAGGCGGGCAGCAAGTTGCGCGTGGCGGTGCAAGTCGCAGACACCGTCTCCGGCGCGCATCTCTGGGCGGAGACATATGAGCGGGCCTTCACTCCCGAGTCGGTTTTTGAAGTCCAGGACGATCTTGTTCCCCGAATTGTCGCCACCGTTGCAGATCAGTACGGCGTTCTACCGCGCAGCATGAGCGAAGTCCTGCGCAGCAAGAGCGCGGATGCTCTGACCCCACACGAGGCCGTGCTCCGCGCCTTCAGCTACTTCACCCACATCGCGCCTGAGGAACATGCGGCGGTTCGAGATATTCTCGAACGCGCCGTCCGCGAAGCCCCGGATCATGCTGATAGCTGGGCTATGTTGTCGATGATCTATCGTGGCGAGTTCGCCCAGGGATATAATGCCCGGCCGAATCCGTTGGACCCGTGCTCTGACGGCGGCACAACGCGCCGTCGAACTCGCTTCCACGAATGCTCTAGGCCACTATGCATTGGCGACGGTTTATTTCTTCCGCAAAGAGATAGTTCCGTTTCGCGTCGAGGCCGAGCGGGCCTTGACGCTCAATCCGCTCGACGCTTCTGTGAAAGCCTACCTTGGCTTGCTGATTGCAGCGGCGGGGGAGTGGACCGCGGCTGCCAGATGGTCGAGTACGCGATGCAGCTGAACCCCAATTGTCCGGGATACTTTTATTTTGCTCAGTGCTGGAATGCCTACTGGCAGGGCAAGTACGCGGAAGTTCTCAAGGGAGTGGCGCTTATTAATATGCCCAATTACTTCCATGTCCCCGCGATTCAGGCAGCGGCGCTCGGTCAACTCGGCCGGCGAGAAGAAGCGCAGAAAGCCTTGCGGGATGTGTTGGCGCTCCGTCCCGACTTCGCCGCCACGGTACGCCAGGAATATGCCAAATGGTTCGACTCCGAGCAGATTGAACCCGTTATCGAAGGCCTGCGCAAAGCTGGGTTGGAGATTCCCGATGACCCGCCTTCGACGAAGGCAGGCTGAGGCGACCCACAGTGAGATAGCTTCCCTATTGCAACCGGTAGCGCTCGTTCATCAACCGCTGGAGCCTGGGCCTATAGAGAATGTCGTAGGCGAATTCTTTGTCGGGGAACATGGCGAGGGCGGCGCGTTTCGCGTTCGCCACTAATTCCGAGGCTTCTTCCACGGTGAGATTCGGATCCTGGCTGATCACTGACATGACCATGCTGATCATGATCTGCAGGCGGCGGATTTTGCGGGCTTCCAGCTCTTCCTCACTGCGCTGACCGCCACGTTCCGCGCTTTCCATGAAGCCCCCACGACCGCTTGATTAGATGTGCAGCCCTCGCCGGACGTTGCGCCCGGCAATGAGGCCATTGTTCAAGGAATTCGGGCCGGATGCAATAGCCCCATGGTGCGGGTGAGAAACGGGGGCTTTGGTAATCGATCGCTGCGCATCCCCGAAAAATCGCCGAATTTGCGGCCACAGGCCCTGCCCGAGTTAGAATCGAGTACGCAGGCAACCTGGAGTTACTCCTGGGCGTCTGCACAAGCCGTCTTTGGAGGACTCATGCAAGGATCAGCGTTTACCCCCAAACCCGCCGCCCCGAATCCGAACGAAAAACTGGTGCGCGTGTTTGATACCGAACAGGAATCGGAGGCCATGGTGGTGCGCGGCCTGCTTGAGTCCGCTGGCATCGATTCCGATATCACGGCGCTCGATGCCCCTCAGGATATCTTGCCGGGCGTCGGCGGCACCGTCATTCTCGTCCGCGAAGAAGATGCCGAGACCGCCCGGAAATTGATCGAAGATTACCGGCGCGCGCCCGATCAGATGGAGACTGCGGAGTTCGAGGCTATTGAAGACCCTGAGAGTGAGCGCTGACCGTCTTTCCGTCGAGGTAGAAAGTGACTGCGCCGTCGAGGTCGGTTCCAAAAGTCAGTACGTGGGATCGCTCGAGGCGATCGAGGACATCGGGACGCGGATGCCGGTAGACGTTGTGAGCACCCACAGAAATTACCGCGAAACGCGGGTGCACTGATTCCAGCAATTCCGGGATGGTCGAAGTTGCGCTCCCGTGATGGCCCACTTTCAGTAAATCCGCTCTCGGATTCAGCTCGGCGATTTTTCGTTCGACTTCCTTTTCCGCATCGCCTTCCAGCAAAGCGTGAGTATCTCCATAGCCCACGCGCATGACGAGGGAATCGTCGTTGGCCTTGCGCGAGATCGCATTGCCGGCCGGAGCCAGCACCTCGAAGCTGAGCCCGCTGGATTGAAATCTCTCCTCCGCCTGGTGATGCACCACCGGAATTCCGAGCATCTGGGCTTGGCGCAGCAGGTCACGCAGTTCCGCAGTCGATTCTCCCGGGCCAATCCAGAGTTCACGCGGCCGAAAGTTCGCCAGCACGGCCCGCATTCCGCCAATGTGATCGGCGTGAGGATGGGTGACCGCGGCAATATCGAGATGCTTAAATCCACGCGACCAGAGATAGGTGGAAACGACGTCTTCTCCGATATCAAGCTCGGAATGCATCCAGTGGGGAATTCCGCCAGCGTCGACCAGCCAGGTTTTGCCTTCGGGTGAGACCAGGAAGATAGAATCGCCTTCACCAACATCGATGGCCGTGACTTCGAGAACACCGGGTTTCACCTGAGCATGTGGCGGTACAAGGCAAATCCAGATAGCGCTTGCGAAAACTGCGGCGAGACCAGCGGCCGCCCAGGCGCGAGAGCGGCGCGCGAGAATCATGGCTAAAGCCAAACTCGCACCCGAGAGAAGGATGACCGCTAGCTGCGGCGTGGGTACGCGCGTATCTGCCAACCGCAAGGCACCGAGCCAGCGAACTGATCCGGACATCAATTGCAACGAGAGGCCGGCGACTGCAGCGATCATTTTCGCCGGAACCATCCAGAGGTAGCCGAGCGCAATGGCTGCCATCGCCGTTACCATCGCAATTTCAGTCAGCGGAACCGCCAGAATATTTGCCGGTAACGAGACGATCGTGGCGCGGTGAAAGTAGTAGGCCATCGGCAAGGCGAATCCCACTTGCAGGGCGAGAGAGATTGCGGCGAACTCACATGCGAGAAGAAGAAACCTGCCAGTCGCTGCCAGCAATCGCAATGATGTTTCCGCGCTGATGAAACGTCCCATCCGGCCTGCAATCAGGCGCAGGTCGAGACGAAGCTGCACCAACTTCGGCGGCAGCGCGAAATCGTAACTCACGGCGTCAAGGTTGCGAAGCGCGGACAATATCGGTTGCGTGGTCCGCTGCAGCATCGGGGTTCCAATTCCTGCGATGATCAGCACGCAAAGAAAGCTAAGTTGAAAGCTCGCCCCCAATAGAGCATGAGGATCGATGAGCAATAACGCCAGCGCCGCCGCCCCGATCGCATTGAGCGTGGACTTCTTTCGATACAATACCCGCGCGCACAAATAGACCGCGAGCATGAGCGTTGCCCGCCACACCGGAGCGCCCACGTCGGTGAAAAGCGCATATAAAACTGTGAGCAGGATGGTCGTCACACTCGAACCGAACACCCCGGCGCCCAGGCGGCGCAGAATCCAGAACGTCACCAACGCAAGAATCGCAACTTTCAATCCAGAGATGACGAGCACGTGGTAGGTTCCGGTGCGCTGAAAATCGGTGAGCAGGTCGCGGCCGACGAAGCTGTTCTCGCCGATCAGCAGCGCGTCGACGAGCGCGGCTTGTTCTGGCGGCCAGAGCAACGAAATTTGCCGAATGATGCTGCGGTGAAGCCGGCCCCTCCACCATTCGGCACGGTTGCCGACGAATCCGGGGAGCCGTTCCACCTCTTCCGTCTTGCTGGACGCCACAGCCACGATGCCCAGGTCCGCAAGGTAGCCCTCGTAATCGAATGCGCCGGGATTGCGGTAGTTGTGAGGCCGATTGAGCCGGCCCGAGAATCGCAGGCGGTCGCCATAATGAAAAGTCGGAGCTGAACTCGCCGATTCGCTGGTTTCTTTGTCGTAAAAAGTCGCGCGAATTCCGAAATGTGCGGGAACAGTTTGAGGTCCAGTCGAGATTAATTCGGTTTCGAGGTCGACTCGTTGGCGTAAGCCGCCTGCTTTGTGAAGAACGCCTTCACGAATTACGTGGGCGGTAATCACGGCGTCATCGCCGTCATTGAAGGTCGCACCATCATTCACAGGGCTGCGCAGCTGGATCGTAAGCGCCCCGCAAGCGGCAAACGCAGCCAGCGCGAGAGCAAACGGCGCTTTCTTCCGGCGATGCAGCAGATACGCGGCTGAGGCGAAGAAAATTAGAGCAGCCACCATCCACCACCTAGCCGGACGCCACACAAATGCGCCCCCGGCAATCCCAGCCGCGTAAGCGAGAGCCGCCCATAGCAGCGGCTGGCGGGGAGGACGTTTCGCGGGCGGAGCGTGAGGGATCGGCTGTGGTAAGGCCATCGCGGCTCCCTGCGATTTATCGAACTAACTGGAAGACGCTCTCCACGTGGTAAGTCTGGGGAAAGAGGCCCACCATGTGGGCCTGGCGGATGCGAAATCCCGCGGCGACAAGGCCGGAGAGATCGCGAGAAAGCGTCGCCGGATCGCAAGACACGTACACAACCTGCTGTACTTCCAAATCTGCCAGACTGCGAACCACCGTTTCCCCCAGTCCCCCGCGCGGCGGATCAACCACGACCAGTTCAGGGCGCAACTTACGCGCGCGGCGCCGCAGAAACTCATCGGTCGTGGCGTGGACCAGGCTTGCGTGTTCGAGGTGGAATTGTACGAAAGATCGGCAAACGCAGTCGGTGATGCTTCAACCGCGATTACCTGTGCAAAACTCCCGGCCAAAATCCGCGAAAAAAGTCCGACTCCCGCATAAAGGCCCAAAGCCAAAGCGCCGGATCGGCCATCAGTCACAATTTCTACCAGCTTGTCGATGAGATAGCGGTTCACCTGAAAAAACGCGCCGCCGCTTACGCGATAACCGTGGAGCTGTGTTTTGTAGATCAGTTCCGTCGCACCCGCCCCGGTCAGGAGTTGGGCCGAAGCTTCTTGGTTCTCCGCCGATTGCAGGGCCAAAACTCCCGCAGCCGAAGGCAGGGTTTGGAGCAGTTCTTCCGCCAGCTTTTTGGCATCGTCTCTGGAAATCTGCGGCGCGCAATCAAGCTGTAGAAGAAGTTTCTCGTCCTCTGCATCGGCGAAAAACTCAATGGCGTGGATAGTCTGCCCCATCTTCCCGGCGCGCCCGACTTCCCACAAGGCTGCAATTCCACAATTAATCAAGTGCGAACTAATCGGACATTGCTCGACTGGAAGCGGGGTGTGCGAGGCGTATCGGTAATACCCCAGCGCAAATTCTGGATGGCTTTGCACCTGCAAGCGCGCGCGATTGCGATAATTCCACGGTGGCGAGGGATGGGCGATCAGGTCCGCTTCAAGCTCGATTTTGGCGATGCGCCGCAGGTTCTCTTTGAGAATAGCAGCCTTGATCTGCAACTGATGCTGATAGTCGGCGTGCTGGTAGTGGCATCCTCCACAGCGGCGGAAATAAGGGCAGGCCGCTTCGACCCGATGCGGCGAAGGCTCGAGAATCTGGTCGGCGCGGGCGCGGGCGAATCCGCGCTTGTGTTCGAGCACCGTCGCTTCCACTTTTTCGGCTTCGAGAACAAACGGCAGAAATGCAGCTTTGCCACGGCCGGCTTCGTCGGCGGGCAGGCGGGCAAGGCCATCACCCCCGTAGACCAGTTTTTCGATGGAAAGCTGCAATAGGCGATTCTAATTGCTAACCGATTACAGCTTCGGCAGCAAAAATCCAGCCTGCTCCCGATAACTTCGATATTGCTCCCCAAACGTTGCCAGCATCAACGCTTCCTCACGCTTCGCTTTCAGACTATGCACCACGCCGACGATCACCACCGCGAGCACCGCGCGCCACTCCCCGATCACCAGCGCAGTCCCGATCAGCGCCAGCAGCAATCCGGTGTAAATGGGATGGCGCAGACGGGCGTACGAACCAGAGCGAATCAGTTCGTGGTCCACTTTGAGCGTCACGCGGCCACTCCAGTTCCCGCCGAGATTGGAACGCGCCCAAATCGCTAGCGCGACACCAGCGTATGTCATCGCCACGCCAGCGCTGTACAACCACACCGAGCGCGCCGCGAAGCGTTCTCCCAATCGACCCAAATGCACCCGCTCAGCGAACAAAAGATAGAAAGCCGCCGCGATCGACAATACCGTGAAGGCGCGGGCGGCAAGAGGCTCGGTCGACTTTGTGGTTTTCACGCGTAGAGCGCTCACGCCCCAGTACAGCGCGAATGCGTACCAGGGAATCATTTCCAGAGTTCTGAAATCGAACTTCGTCATTCGTCACCTCGCTGAAACATCGGCTTTCTCGGCCGCGATTCCTGTTTCTGCATGCGGCGCAACCGCGCAATCCAAGCCATCTCCGCCTGGCCTTGTTCCGTGAAAAAGCGAATCACCTGCGCCCCGTAGGTTCCCAGTTCCATGTTTGCTTTGAGCGTCGCCAGCCGCTCCGTCCGCTCGCGCAAGTAGGACTCGCGCTTCTGCAGAATCCCGGCACGCACTTCCGGCTTCAAGAGCGCAAACATGCCAACGCGGGTCGCAAAGCCCCGTCCGGAGCGTGCGTCTTCATCGCCGTATTCCGCCAGCCTCCGCAGCAATTCCTGCCGGCCCTTCGCAGTCAACGCGTACTGTTGGCGGGTTTGTCCGCGCTCGCCCGGAACCGCTTTCCGCGTGACCCAGTTTTCCCGCGTGAAGCGCCGGAGCAGTGGATAGACGAGATTGTTGTGCATCTCCGGCTGGCCGAGAATGAAGCCGGCCTCGCGCTTGATCTGATATCCGTGCTTCGGCGCGTCGAACAGCAACGCCAGGATTATTAGATCATTCATGATAGTGTCAATTATGATCTAATAATTTCCTGGCCGTCAAGGACGTTACTGTCCGCGGTAGTAGATGGCCCGCATTCCGGCGCTGTGCAAGGCTTTTCACTTGAGAAAAAGCGTTGTCCGAAACGGTACCTTTTGTTAGCATGGATGTCCTGCCAGTCTCCCAGCCGGCAGAATCCGTTCCCATTTATGTGCTCTCAGAAAGGTGGCGAATCTTGCGAAGATTGTCTTGTCTTGCAGTGGGGGTAGTGTGGCTGGCGATGTCCGCCCTGTCGCTGGCGCAGTCGGTAACGTCATTGAAGAATTCCGCTCCTGACGGCGTTACTATGCCTTATCAGTTGACCGATGGCACGGTGATGGGCCCAGGGCTATGGCGACTCCGACTGGTGGAAGCTCACGCCGGATGAAAACGGCAGCTATGTCAACGGAACCTGGATTCAACTGGCCAGTTTGCCCTCGGATTATTCTCCGGACGCTAACGCTTCAGCAGTGCTTGCCGATGGCAGGCTTCTAATCGAGGGTGGCGAATACAACTTCAACAATTTTGTGCTTACCAATTTGGGTGACATCTACGATCCCGCTACCAACGTCTGGACTAATCTAGAGCCGCCTCCCGGGTGGTCTTATATCGGAGATTCGCCTTCCTCCGTGTTGCCCGACGGCACATTCCTGATTGGCGACAAGCTGGTGAAAAATGATGCCGCGCTCAATCCCAAAACTATGAAGTGGATTCAGGGTCTCCCGCCCGGCAAGGCCGATTTCAATGCCGAAGAGGGTTGGACGCTGATGCCGGACGGCACCATTCTGACCTGCGATGTGAAAAAGGCGCCCAATTCGGAGCGCTTCATTCCTTCGAAGAGAGAGTGGATCACCGCCGGGAGCACGATCGTCGATCTGCACTCGCCTTCGCCCTACGGTTGCCTGCCCTTCGGGCCCGACGGTCAGTATTGCTACTATCCGCCTGGAGAAATTGGCCCCGCCATCCTTCGTCCAGATGGAACCGTCTTCGCTACCGGTTCTACGCCGGCTGCGGGCTGGCCCCGGACACACCGCGATTTACACGCCCGGCCAGAGCTTGCTCGATACCGGAACGTGGGTTGCGGGGCCGAATTTTCCGAATAACGACGACGCTGGTGATTCTTTCGCAGCGCTCCTGCCCAACGGCGAAGTGCTGGTCGAAGGCGAGTCCGGTCAGCTGTACACGTTCGACGGAAAAAACATGACCACGGGGCCGTACGGTGGCGGAAGCTTGATCGCCCTGCCTACCGGGCAGATCCTGATCGGCGGGTTTGAAGTTTACAACCCCGCCGGAACCTATCAGGCTTCGTGGGCGCCGAACATCACCACCTACCCGCAGACTGTGACCCGCGGCAGCACGTACCAGATCTCGGGCACGCAGTTCAACGGATTATCGCAGGCGAACGCTTTTGGCGACGAATACCAGACCGCAACCAACTATCCGTTGGTTCGCATCACCAACAACAGCACAGGCCATGTTTTCTATGCCAAGACGCACGACCATAGCAGCATGGGCGTGGCCACGGGAAGCAAAATCGTCTCCACTAACTTTGACGTTCCGTCAAAAATGGAGACCGGAGCCAGTTCGCTGGTCGTAGTGGCGAATGGAATTCCTTCGCCGGCAGTGAGCGTTACCGTAGAGTAAGAGAAAGGCCACACCGCGCCCGTTTTCGACAGCGGGCGCGTTTTGTTTTAGCCGGTGCGGCCTTGTGGGTATGCTCTCTTTCGGCGCGCTACATGTAGAACAAACTTAGCCGCGGCAGGCCATGTTTTTCGAGCAGGCGCTTGTGGATGTACTGTCTCTGCAGTTGCTCGATTTGCCTTGCTCATCTTGCGGCGGTAAGGGGCGAGTTCGCGATCGGCTTCCGCCCGCAGCGCGAAGAGGGCCTCGTCGGGCGTTGCGGCCAGCAACGCCGCGAACAGTTTTTCTTCGAGCACGGTCAGCTTGCGTTCAAGGTCTTCCAAGCGCGGTAACGATTCCGCCGCGTCCAGTGAAGCGGCCAACTCGCGAAGAGTTCGGGCCGTTTCTCCCGCCATTTGCTCCGCCGGCGATCTGACCGATTCAAGTTTCTCAGCGTTATTCCTGAGAAACGCCGCGATCTCGGAGTTCTGAAATCCTCGTGGCTCGGCGGTTCTTTCTTCCGATCTTTGCGCGCCCACAGCGGCTTCCTTCATGTCTTCGGCCGCGGCCAAAACTTCCTGCGCGCAAAAACCCAGGCTGTTCACCTTGCGTGTCTTCGACGGTCGCCGCTCATAGTGATCGAAGGTGACATCGATCCCGCGCAGCACCGCTTCCAGCGAAATGCCGGCATCTTTCCAGATTTCAATCAGCGCCCAATCCAGAGTCGAGAGCAGCAAGTGCCCCGCCAGAGCGCTTTTGAAAGTGCTCTTCGATTTCGGTGAAGTAATTGAAGTAATTTTCCACGACCGCTAGCGGGGCTTTCCCGAGGAGGAAAGTCTTGAAGAAGGGCGGCTTTTGGCGGAGCGCGTGGATTCGGCTTCCCGGGCCGGTTTCGCGGGCACGTTTCGTTCCCAGATGATGCGCAGCCCTTCGAGCGTCAGGAAATCATCCACGTGCTTAATGTATTTCGATCCCGTTCCGATCAAAGAGGCCAGGCCTCCGGTAGCGATTACGGTCGAGTGGTGTCCCAGTTCATTAAGCAGCAACTCGAGAATGCCATCCACCAGCCCAAGATATCCGTAATAAAGCCCGGATTGCAGGCTGGCAACGGTGTTGGTCCCAATGATGCGTGGCGGCTTGCGAATGTCGACGCGCGGCAGGCGGGCAGTGCGCTCAAAGAGAGCGTCGGCGGAAATGCCAATACCCGGGCAAATTACGCCGCCTTGATACTCACCCTTCGCAGTCACACAGTCGAAAGTTGTGGCCGTGCCGAAGTCAACCGTGATCACGGGGCCTCCATATTTTTCAAAAGCGGCAACCGAATTGACAATGCGATCGGCGCCGACTTCGGCTGGGTTCTCGTAGAGCACAGGCATTCCGGTCTTGATACCGGGCCCGATGAAAAGCGGGGTGGAGTTGAAACATCGCTCGCAGACCTGGCGCAATGTCGAGTCGATCGGCGGAACAACAGAGGAAATCACGATGCCATGAATGGCGCCAACTTCCAGATTGGCCATGGCGAACAGGTTACGGAACAACACAGCGTATTCGTCGACCGTCTGCGTGGTGTTAGTGGCCACGCGCCAGTTGGCGGCCAGCAATTCGTAGCGCCCAGGTACGCTGGGGCGCGGATTTTCAGCGCCAACCTTGGTTACTCTGGCGAAGACGCCGAGCACTGCGTTCGTATTTCCGACATCGAGAACGAGAAGCATGAAAGACTCGATTACTTGCGTCTGACGGTGCCGCTCAACACGGTGCGTAAACCCTGGTCGGTTCGCACCTGCAAGAAGCCGCGCGAATCCAGACCCTCGGTCGTGCCTTCGAAGCCGCCGTTTTCTTCGACGTGAACCGGCACTCCGCGCACTGACGACGAACTGCTCCGAGAAGCGCCGCAGGATCGATTCCCGCGCATCCCGATCTGCCTGCAACGCCCGATATTCGCGGTCAAGCGATTTTAGCAAAGCCGCACACACATCCACCCGCGACCACTCGGTTCCTGTGAACATCCGAAGCGACGTAGCAGTGTCGCGCAACTCCGCGGGAAAACTACTCTGATTGACGTTGATTCCGATTCCGACGACTAAATGCCTCACTCGCGTGACTTCCCCGTTCATCTCTGCAAGAATGCCGCAGAATTTCTTTCCGCCGATCAACACATCGTTCGGCCATTTCAGGTCCGCCTTGACCTGCGGGTGGATCTCCTGCACCGCAGCTTGAACCGCCAATCCAGCCGCCAGTGCGAGGATCAGTACATCCGATGGCGGCAAAGTAGGGCGCAACAAGATCGAACAATGAATTCCCGCAGAACGCGCTGAATGCCAGGTGTGGGCTCCGCGGCCGCGGCCGGCGGTTTGCTGCTCAGCGAGAAAAACGCTGCCCTCCGGCGCCCCCGTGTTCGCCGCGGCCATTGCGTCGTCGTTTGTGGATCCGGTTTTGAAATAGTGATGAATATGTGCGGCGAAGAGCGTGCCTTTCAGCAAAGGCGCCAGCACATCCGGCAACAACAAGTCGGGCATGGAATTCAGGCTGTAGCCGGTGGCGGGGTGTCCTCCAATTGCAACCCCAAGGTCGCGCAACTGCTGAATCAGCCGCCAGACTTCGGAGCGGCTGATGCCGATTTCGGAGGCAATTTTCGTCCCACTGACTACGACCGTAGCGTGGTTCGCCAGCAACCGGACGATCTGGCCGAGATGGGCGTCCGTTTGCGAATCCTTGGGGGAGGACAACGCCCGGAGCCTGCGAATTGTCGCTGATTTGGCGATGGGAAAATTATCAGGGAGAACGGCCAAAACGACAATGCCCGTTACGCCGGCCCGATCCTCATGCTCATGTCGACTGCCGGGGCCGAGTGGGTGAGCGCCCCGACGGAGATGAAATTCACCCCCGTCTCCGCATAAGCGCGAACGTTGTCGAGCTTAATGCCGCCCGACACTTCCAGAGGAATGTGCCGATCGGCATGCGCGCAGCGCTCGACTGCCCGCTTTACCTCTTCGACGGTCATGTTGTCGAGAAGAATCGCCTCAGCGCCGTGATCGAGGGCCTGCTCCAGCTCTTCGAGGCTGCGCACTTCAATTTCAATGACCTGCTCGCCGCGCCGGTTGCGATGGGCGCGATCCAGCGCAGGAACGATTCCTCCGGCAAGCGCAATGTGATTGTTCTTAATCAGCACGCCGTCGGAAAGATCCAGCCGATGGTTCTGCGCACCGCCGCAACGGACTGCATATTTTTCCAGCATCCGGAAGCCGGGCAAGGTTTTACGCGTGTCGAGAATGTGGGCATGTGTGCCGGCGATCGCATCTACGAACTTGCGGGTCATAGTTGCGATGCCGCTGAGGTGCTGCATGAAGTTCAGGATCAAGCGCTCGCAGGAAAGAATGACGCGAGCGTTATGCCGAATTACGGCGACAGATTGACCTTTGCGCAGACGCACACCGTCGAAAATCTCCGGATGGGTCGTGACTTCGTAATGAGCGGTAACAGCGCCGTCAAGATCGGCGTAGACATCAAGAATGCGCGAAATGCAGCCGATCCCGGCAAGAACGCAGTCTTGTTTTGCAATCACCGTGGCCGCCGCGCGCTGGTTGGGATCGATGCAGGCGTAACTGGTTGCGTCGCGCGTCGCCCGGTCTTCGAGCAGCGCGTTCTCGATAATCGCCGTTATCCGTCGGCTATGCCAGTCCATAAAACCCGTCGTTCGTCATTCGTGGTTGGTCGTTGGCAAAACTACTGTCTGGGCCTATGTGATTTGTTTAAGCTCATTCCAATTTGCTCGTGGTTTTTCCGCGCAAGACTTGCAACTCCGCCGCCCGTTTGCGCAGCCCCTCAACCACGTTCGCGGGGGCTTTGGCCAAAAAGCCCTCATTGTTCAGCTGCCGCTGGCCATTGGCAATTTCTTTTTCAATCTTCTCCAACTCTTTGTTGAGGCGTTCGCGCTCGGCAGCAATGTCGATCTTCTTCTCATAGATTACATGCACGTCGAAGCGCGCGGTGTGCCGCGCGCCGGCGAGCTTCGCCAGTGATTCGTTTACGAATTCGATTTTCTCGACTCCGCCGAGGCGCTCTACAGCGCTTCGATTTTCTTCCAGTAGTGCTCGAATTTCAGGCTCGTAGGCAAACACCTGAATCGGCACTCGCTGCTTCGGTTCAACCTTTAGCTCTGCCCGGACATTGCGCACGCTGACAATCAAGTCTTGCAGGATCGCCATTTGCGTTTCGGAGGCGGTGTCGATCTGCTTTTCATCCGCCTGCGGATATGCCGCCAGCGCGATCGACTGCACCGGTGGCTTGGCATCGTAGATCGCCTGCCAAATTTCCTCCGTGATGAAAGGCATTACCGGATGGAGCAGCCGCAAGGCCGCTTCAAAAAGCGCCACCAGATTCCTGCACGCAGTTCGCGCCGTCGCCGGATCCGCTCCCTCAGCCAGCCGCGGCTTGATCAACTCCAGGTACCAGTCGCAGAACTCGCCCCAAAAGAAGTCGTAGATACTGTTCGCCGCTTCGTGAAAACGGTAGGTCTCGAGGGCCGTATTCACATCTCTTGTCACACGATTGAAGCGGGAAAATATCCAGCGATCTTCGAGAGTCGCAGCTTCGAAGCCGGCAACGCCGGTGTGGAGGCTGGTTACAGACCCGCTGGGCCGCAGGCCCGGCTCAATCCGGTCCACATTCATGAACATGAAGCGCGCCGCGTTCCAAATCTTGTTGGCGAATGCGCGATAGCCCTCGGTGCGGCTTTCGTTGAAAGCAATGTCCGTGCCCGGCGCGGCCATCGCGGCCAGGGTAAAGCGCGTGGCGTCCGTGCCGAATCGTTCGATCACTTCCAGCGGATCGACGACGTTCCCCTTGGTCTTCGACATCTTCTGCCGCTCGGCGTCGCGCACCAGCGCATGAATGTAGACCTGGCGAAACGGCACACTGTCATCTTTCTTTTCACCCCAGCCGCTCGCTTCTCGAATCGCCGCGTCCTGCTTGTGCCCGTCCATAAAGTGGCAACCAAACATGATCATGCGCGCGACCCAGAAAAACAGGATTTCGTACGCCGTAATCAGCAGCGTCGTGGGATAAAAAACCTGTTGGTCACGCGTCTTCTCCGGCCAGCCCAGGGTCGTAAACGGCAGCAAGCCGGAAGAAAACCATGTGTCCAGAACATCGCGTGTCCTGCGTCAAAGTGCCGTTCGCGCACTTCGGACACTTCTCCGGCGCCTCGCGCGCCACAATGATTTCTCCGCACGAACAATGCCACGCCGGAATCCGATGTCCCCACCACAACTGGCGCGAAATGCACCAGTCGTGAATGTTGTTCATCCAATTCAGGTAAATCGTCTTGTAATTTTCCGGAACAATCGTGATCTCGCCGGTCTCAACAACTTCCGTCGCACGGTCGGCCAGCGGTTTGATCTTGATGAACCACTGCGTCGAAAGCCGCGGCTCAACCACGCTTCCGCAGCGGTCGCACTTGCCGAGCGCAATCGTGTAATCTTTCTCGCCTACCAGAAATCCCTGCTCGCGCAAATCCTCGAGCACCCGCTTGCGCGCTTCGTAACGATCCAGCCCGGCGTACGCTCCCGCGTTCTGGTTCATGTGGGCGTGCTCGTCCATCACATCGATCTGCGGAAGGTTATGGCGCAGCCCGGCCTGAAAATCGTTGGGATCGTGCGCCGGCGTAACTTTCACTGCTCCTGTGCCAAATTCCGGCTGCGCGAGTTCGTCCGTGATAATCGGAATCTCACGATTTATCAGCGGCAGCAGAACTTTCTTGCCGTGGAGATGTGTGTATCGCTCATCTCTCGGATTTACCGCGACTGCCGTGTCGCCGAGCATCGTTTCCGGACGCGTCGTCGCCACCGTGATGAACTCTGAACTCCCGACGGCTGGGTAGCGAATTTCATACAGTTTGCCCGAAACTTCTTCGTGCTTGACCTCGAGATCGGAAATCGCCGTCTCGCAGCGCGGACACCAGTTCACGATGTACTTGCCGCGATAAATCAGTCCTTCTTCATACAGGCGGACGAAAACTTCGCGCACCGCGCGATTGAGGTTCTCATCCATGGTGAAATATTCGCGGTCCCAATCGACCGACGCGCCCAGCCGCCGCATCTGGTCAGTGATCGCGCTGCCGTATTGCCGCTTCCACTCCCACACCCGCTCAATGAATTTCTCACGCCCCATATCGCGACGGCGCTTGCCTTCTTTGGCCAGCTGGCGCTCAACCATCATTTGCGTCGCGATGCCGGCATGGTCGGTGCCCGGCAGCCACAAGGTGAGAAAACCTCTCATGCGATGCCAGCGCGCGATGATGTCCATCTGCGTCTGGTTGAGCATGTGGCCCATGTGCAGACGTCCGGTGACGTTTGGCGGCGGCAGCAGCAGAGTGAACACCGGCCGAGTTTCTTTTTCGGACGAACTCGGCGGAGGCGTCTTCGCCGAGAACAGTTTTTCTCGGATCCAATACTCGGCCCAGCGCTTTTCGATCTCGCCAGGCTCGTAGGATTTGGGCAGTTCGTGGGGCATGGGAAGCTTCTAGCTATTAGCTTCTAGCTCCTAGCTTGAACCCTCTGAGGACAACGCCACCAATCCATGCGGCTGTCGGCGGAGTTTTAGCTAGAGGTTAGGAGCTAGAAGCTGGAATCTTCGATCTTACCTTATGCAGGCGGATTCGTGCGCAGCGGTGCGGCGAGCGGCTACTTCTTTTTCGACTTCGCCATTTTCTTGGCGATTTCCTGCATCAGCTTGGGCTTGAGTTCGGCGAGGACAGTATCCACAATGCCGGCGATGGCTTCAGATTCGTCGGGACTATCGGCAGTTGCATCTTCGGCTGCGGTCTCCGTAACAGCCGTCTCGGGTGACGAAGATGCAGCGGCGGCGACCTCGGCGATTTGCGAAGCCATCTGCGGTGTGACCACCGACTCGCGAATCTGCTTCCAGCTTGCCCAGGCTGCAGCCAGTTCGGATTCGCGTTCGGGTTCAACTGTGGCTGTCGGCGGCACTTCCGCCGGCGCCGGCGCCGCCGTTGCCGCTTCGATCGAGACCATCGTTTCCCCGACCGCAACGCCAGTGGAAGCGGCGGCTGCGTATGCGGCCTCCGGTTGCAAGGCAGTAGTTTCGACGGGCGGTGGCTCAACGATTGATGCGACTGCTTCTGCGACTTGCGGGGAAGTTGATTGCTCTTCAATCGGGCCGGCGACGGTTGCCGCAGGCGTCTCGTCCGCCTGCGATTCAACAATCTCAGTCAGCGCCTGTCCGACCGAAATACTTTCAGAAATTGCGGGCGACGCGTCCGGCTGGGTTTCGTTCATCGCAGCCAGGGTCGCCATTGCCTTTTGCATCTCCTGCTCAAGAACCAGCGAGGATTCTTCCTCGGTCGAGTGAACCGGCGTAGCCACCCAGCGTGGTCCGCTGAATTCCTGATGGACGCTGGCTGCCATGGTCGCAAAAAGCGGCTCGTCATCCTGCATTGCGTCGGCGCCGGTAACGGCTTGTAGCGATGCCAGCACGGCTGCCACTTCGTGCTCGGCGAGTTTGCCGGGTTTGGTGACAGCATGTTCTGCGGAGGGAATCGGAGCAGTTTCTGCTGCAATGAGCGATTCTGCGATGGTCGCGGGCGTTTCCGATGCAGTCGCGACTTCCTTCACCTCGGCTTGCGGCGCATCTGCTGGCGACGCGCTGACCTCCGACAGTGAACTCACTTGGGAGATTTCCTTCCGCGAGGCTGCCTCGGGCTTTACAGGCTCGGTAGCCAACTCTTTCGGCGAACTGAACGCCGCCGCTGCAGCCTGGATTGCGGCAATTTCTTCCGGCGTGATATCGGGCGGCAAACCCGTATGGCTATTGGCTGGCGCTTGCTTCGCCGAAATTTCCTTCTCGACGGCGACTGGCTGAACCGGCTCTTTCTTTGCTTCTTCCCTGCGTGGCGATTCACTCTGGCGCGGGGTGCGATCCGGTTCCGGATCGGGGAACTCAGGCTGGGACTTGTGGTGTGGAGGTGGAATGCGCAGGCGGTTCTTCCATCCGGTTTCGGTGTCGCCAAACTGCTTGCCGGAAGGGACGAAATCGTCCAGTGTCTCTCCCGGCTTGGGGAAGCGGCCGGGCTTGCGCGGCTGGGCTTGCGGAACAATTTTATCTTCGAGCTTGGTTAGGGCAGTCAGCAGTTCGCTGGCTTCGAACGGTTTGACGATGTAGGCATCGGCGCGAACCCGGCGCACTTCGTCGACTTTGAATGGCTCCAGTTTTCCGACCGTCAGCAGCACGGGAATGCGCGCGGTATCATCGGATTCGCGCAGCCGCTGGCAGACTTCCAGCCCGCCGTAGCCAGGCATATAAACATCGAGCACGATCAGGTCGGGTTTGAAATCAGCGACCTTCTTCAAGGCGGCCGATCCGTTATTGACGGTCGTGACCTCGTAACCGGCGTCGGTGAGGATTCGCCGGCCCATGTTTTGGGCGGTCACGCTGTCATCGGCCAGCAGAATTTTGCGCGCCAAAGGGACTTCCCTTTATGAAAATGGGGATAGCGCGAAGTTAACGTGTCCCCGGCTCTAAGTCAATGACACGAAGCCATTAAGCAGGTTACGAGCGGACAACGACAAAGGGGTGAACTAGCCGACGAAGACCGACACAAACTGGTCAGAACGGGAGGATCTTATGAATCCCCTTCTTTTTCTTTCGCTTACTGGAAGATTCCTGGTTGCTGTCGTCAGTGTTCTGACTGGCACCGGCGGTCGCGTTGTCGGTGGAACTGGTTGCGCTGGCAGCACCTTGGGCGGCCCCAGCCGGCCCTTGAATCTCATTTACCTGTTGCGGCGGTGGCAGCGCTGCCCCCTGATCCGGTGACACGTTAGGTTTGAGTTCGTTCGCATCCGCCGGCGCCGTGTTCGGCTTCAACTCATTGGCGTCCGATGGCGCAGCTGAAGCGGAAGGCGCAGAACCAGCCGGCGGAGCCGTTTCGGTGGCAGCCGGAGCGTCTGACCGCGGAGTGGGAGCGCCAGCCGGGATGGGGCCATTTCCCACTGCTTCGACAGAAACCGACTCGCTCCCTGAACCACCTGCTGGCACCGCTGCGGCCTTGGCGGCTTGTTGAACCAGGTCACTAGCGCTCATCGGGGTAGGATCAGTCAACGTTGGCTCGCCGACTTTGGCGGCTTCTTCGGTGTCCGGATGCTTCTCGAAAGTCCGGATCACCTTGGCTTAGCATGTTCTCCGATTTACGGCTGTCCTCTTCAGCCTTGTTTTGCGCGACCGCTGCCTTGGTCGCCTTGGGCACAGGCTGATGCAGCGCGATCAGACGCGCTTTCGCATCGTCCGCGCGATCCATTAGCGGGTAACGGGTCAAAATGCGATCGTAAGCTTCGGTGGCGCCTTTGGTAAACTGCTCAATCATGCGCGCGCGCGTAGCTTCATCCATGCAGCCTGGCGGATGGCCATAGCCGCCGACGCAGGTGGGACGCGCCCGCAACATATTGATCTCGCCTTCATACGATTGCCCGAGCAGGTACAAGCGCCTCATCGGCTTTGCTGTAGAGCGGATATTTGTCGACCAGCGACTGCAAGACGCGCGATGGCCGCGGGATACGACTCGCGCATATAGTAGAAACGCCCGATGCCGATACTCGCGCTCGGCAATGACCTCCTGCACTTCCCGCAGCCGCTGTTTCGCCTCTGGAACCAGCTTGCTGTCGGGGAACTGCATGATCAGCTGCCGGTATTCTTCCTCGGCCCGCATGGCGTGGGTGTAATCGCGGTCGGGCTTTTCCATCTCCTGATAAGTGGATATTGGCAATCTTCAGCTGCGCCTCAGCCGCTTCCGGCATGTTGGGGAAGAAGGTGATGAAATCCTTGTATTCGATTTCCGCCTGCGCCATCGCAGCCGAACCGCCTTCGGCATACCAGGAGTCGGCCACGGCCAGCTTGGCGCGGGCGATGAACTCCGAATCCGGATAGGTGTTGATCAGGGTTTGCATGGTCAACCGGGCCACGTCGAAGCGGTTGTGCTTCATGGCATCCATGGCGCGGTCGAACAGCACCTTGTCCGGCTGCTTGGAATCGACGTTGGCGATGGGGTTGGTGACCTTCTTGTTGGTGCAGGCCGTGGTGATAAGACCAACAGGCCGGCCAGCAGCGACGATGATCAGAATACGACGTGACATGAAACCTCGGAAATCAGTTTCTAGTTTCTGGTCACTTCGAAACTAGACTCTTGCAATGTGGCTTCGGTGGCCGCCTTGAGCATCTTTCGGGCGTTGGTAGTAGGATCGCCTTCACCGAACACCGCGTTGCCTGCCACCAAAATTTCTGCCCCGGCGCGGACGACTTCCGCCACCGTGTCCAGAGCGATCCCGCCATCGACTTCAATACGATAATTTAGCCCGCGCTGCTGCCCGCATGTCCACGCAGCCGGCGGATTTTGTGCACTGCGCCGGGATGAACTTTTGCCCGCCAAAGCCCGGGATTCACCGACATCACCAGCACATAATCGACGATGTCGAGCACTTCGCTCAGGGTTTCGACCGGCGTCGCCGGGATTGATCACCACGCCCGCCAGCGCGCCATGGCTGCGAATCAGGTGCAGCGTGCGGTTCAGGTGCCGGCAGGCCTCCTGATGCACCGAAATCCAGTCCGCGCCCGCCTCCACGAAATCGGGTATGAACTGGTCGGGATTTTCGATCATCAGATGGCAATCGAGCGGCAGATTCCGTCGCCTTGCGCAACGATCGCACCACCGGCGGGCCGATCGTGATATTGGGGACGAAATGGCCGTCCATCACATCGACATGGATGACCGTTGCGCCGCCCTCGGTGCAGCGCGGACCTGCTCCGCCAGACGGGCAAAATCCGCCGACAAAATCGAAGGTGCCAGCTCGATCAACCGGGACTCTCCGCTGAGAGATTCTAGGCGATTCTAACACGCGGTCGGCGGGCCAGCCGACACTCAGTCGCGGTGCGGTTCACGAACTTCTGTGCAACTCTGTGTTTCGTTCTCCTCTCAGCGTACAATCGTGATTCGCGATTTGGCATCAAAGCTCCGACCATGACCATGCGAGTTCGCAAAGCCGTTTTTCCCGCCGCCGGATTGGGCACGCGTTTCCTTCCTGCCACCAAAGCCCAGCCCAAAGAGATGCTTCCGCTGGTCGACAAACCGATCATTCAATATGGCGTGGAAGAGGCATTGGCTTCGGGCTGTGATCAGATCATTATCATCACCGGGCGCGGCAAGTCAGCCATCGAAGACCACTTCGACGTCAGCTACGAACTCGAAAAAATGCTGCAGGAACGCGGAAAGACCGACCTGCTCGCACATCGTGCGGCGCATCTCCGACATGATTTACGTGTCCTATGTTCGCCAGAAAGAGGCGTTAGGACTGGGCCACGCCGTTCTGACGGCGCGCGAACTGGTAGGAAACGAACCTTTCGCCGTGTTGCTCGCCGACGACGTCATCGACGCCGAAACTCCCTGCCTGAAGCAGATGATGCGGGTCTTCGAGGAGACGCAATGCTCGGTAATCGCCACCCAGGTGGTCGAAGGCAAAGCGATCTCCGCCTATGGCGTGCTGGATGTAATACCCGTCGAAGGCAAGTTCGACGGCCGCTTGTACGAGATCATGAACATGGTGGAGAAGCCGAAACTCGAAGACGCGCCGTCGAACCTCGCCATCATCGGACGGTACATCTTGACTCCAACTGTTTTCGAAACGCTCTGCACAGACTCCAACCGGCGCGGGTGGCGAGCTGCAGCTCACCGACGGGATGAAGCTGCTGCTCAAGCGCGAAAAAATGTATGCCTACGTTTACGAAGGCAAGCGCCACGATACCGGCGACAAGCTGGGATTCCTGAAAGCCACGGTGGAGTTTGCGCTCAAGCGTGACGATCTGGGCGGCGACCTGCGGGAGTATTTGAAGGGGCTGAAGCTATAAGCAGCGTGGTGCCCCAGGTGCCGCGAGCGTTCTTGGCGAGCTCACCTGGGGAGGAGCGCTAGCTACCCAACGTGATTTTCAGCCTCTTGGATTTTTCTTCCACTCCATTGGCCAGTTGCTCTTTGTGAGCCTCCAGCTTCTTGGCCACTGCCGCGCTGGAAAGCCCCAGGATCTGCGCGGCCAGAATTCCGGCGTTGGTCGCGCCCGGGCTTGCCAATCGCAACCGTCGCTACCGGAATTCCCGCCGGCATTTGCACCGTCGCCAACAGCGAGTCCAGGCCATTCAGCGCCGTCGAAGGAATTGGCACGCCAATCACGGGCAGGGTTGTGTGCGCCGCAATCACGCCCGCAAGGTGCGCTGCGCCGCCAGCTCCGGCGATGATCACGCGAATGCCGCGGTCGGCGGCTTTGCGCGCGAATTCGGCAGTGCGTTCGGGCGAACGGTGCGCCGAGGTTACATCAATCTCATAGGCGATGCCGAAGTCTTCAAGCGCTTTGGCCGCCTCGCGCATGATTTCCAGATCCGAGTCACTGCCCATCACAATCGATACCAGTGGTTTGCTCATGTTTCTCTCTCATGAATGAATTTAAGATTTCTATCGTGCCGCGGTCTGCGAACGAAATCAGTTTTCAGCACGGAATCCAACACCCTTGTCATCCCGAGCAACGCGAGGGATCTGCAGTTCCAAAGCAGATTCCTCGACACGCTCTCACCGCGCAAGCGCGGTTACGAACGGCTCGGAATGACAAAAAGCTCTAGCTTTACTTCTTCAACGCCCGCGCCGCAATGTCCTTTCGATAATGCGCATCTTCGAAACTTATCTTCGCGACAGCCTCATATGCGCGATCCACCGCGGTCTTGAGGTCCGCACCTCGCGCCGTCACTCCCAGCACCCGGCCGCCGGCTGTGAAGTAAGCATCGTCACGCTTTGCCGTTCCCGCATGAAAAACCTTCACTCCCTCAACTTTCGCCGCTTCCTCCAACCCGGAAATCTTTTTTCCCGCCGCAAATGTCCCGGGATATCCGCCCGACGCCATGACCACGCAAACCGACGCATCCGGCGACCAGCGGAAATCGCCATCGCTCACCCGTCCTTCAATCGAAGCTTCCAACGCTTCGACCAGATCGCTCTCCAGCCGCATGAGAATCGGCTGCGTCTCAGGATCGCCAAAGCGGCAATTGAACTCCAGCACCATCGGGCCGCGCGCCGTCATCATCAGCCCGCAATACAGGACGCCCCTGTACTCGGCGCCCTCGGCCTTCATCCCCGCGACCACCGGGCGGGCAACGTGCTGCAGCAGCCACTTCTGCATCTGTCTGTCCAGCATGGTCGCGGTCGAGTACGCGCCCATGCCGCCGGTGTTGGGCCCGGTGTCGCCATCGCCCATGCGCTTGTGGTCCTGCGCGGCCACCAGCGGCGCCACCCGCTCTCCGTCGCTGAAGACCAGGAAAGATAATTCCTCCCCTTGCAGACATTCCTCCAGCACCATCCGCTCGCCCGCCTCGCCGACCAGTTTCCCGCTGAGCATTTCCGCTGCGACCGCTATTGCCTCGTCTTTAGTTTTGCAGATGACGACGCCCTTGCCGGCAGCCAAGCCGTCCGCTTTAACCACGATGGGCATGTGAAAGTGCGGCAGCGCCGCGCGGACTTCGTCCATCGAATCGCAAATCGCGTAATGCGCCGTGGGAATGTGATGGCGCTGCATGAATTCCTTGGCGAAGCTCTTGCTCGATTCCAACTGCGCCGCCGCCTGGGTGGGGCCGAAAATTCTCCAGCCTCGCTGCGGAAATTCGTCCACCACGCCCAGCGTCAATGGCAATTCGGGACCAACCACGGTCAGGTCGGGCTTGATGCGGGTGGCCAGCTCGATCAGCGAATCGAGACTCTTGAGGTCAAGCGGAAGGCATTCTGCCTGCGCGGCGATTCCGCCGTTGCCGGGAGCGCAGTAGACTCTGCGAGACGCGCGGCGACTGGCGCAGTTTCCACACCAGCGCATGCTCACGCCCGCCGCCTCCGATGACGAGAACCTTCATAGTCGGGACAAACAAGGTTAGGGGCAGGGCGATTCCGTGTCAAACCGGACAGTTGGAACCCGCACATCGAGTGTCGAGAGACTGCGTCATTGATTCAATGATTCAGTGGTTCAATGTATGCAATTGCATTAACCATGCTTAACCATGCCGTATAATTCTCGCCAATGATCACCGTCTCCAAAGAAGATTATCTCAAGGCGATTCTGGAAGCGGAGAGCGAAGGCGAGACCGTCATTTCCGCCACGCTCGCGCACTGGCTTGCAGTCTCGCCGCCGGCGGTGACCATGGCGCTGCGCCGGCTTAAAAAAGACGGCCTGGTGCGAGTGCTGAACGACGGCCATGTCGGACTGACCCCTGCCGGACGCAAGATCGCCCGCAAACTCACGCTTCGTCATCACCTCATCGAGCGCATGCTGGCCGAGATGTTCGGCATGGAATGGTACAAGGTGCACGATGAAGCCGAGCGGCTGGAGCATGCTGTCTCGCCCGATTTCGAAGCCAAGTTGCTGGCGAAGCTGGGGCGCGCCGGGCCTGCCCGCATGGCAATCTCAGCGAAAAGGAAAGTCCCGCCAGCCGCCGTCGGCGCGGGCTGCTGCTGCTGGCCCAAGCCGAAGCGGAGAAGAATTACGTGGTCAGCGGAATTTACGAACGCGACCGCCGGCTGCTGGAATTCCTGGAAGCGCGCGGCGTTCGCCCAGGGGCGCGGGTGCGCGTCTCCGGCCGGAATTACGATGAAACTTTGACGCTCGCCACCGATGCCGGCGCCGTCGCCTCGGGCAAGAGCGCCGCGGAGAAGGTCTGGGTCACCGGAGAGCAGCAGTAAATCGCGGCGCGTTGCCTCCCATTCTCCCGCATAGTCAACTTCGTCAGCCATCATTCTGCCAAAGTAATTAACCATAGTTTACCCTCTGATGTATACTCACGCTAACTGTTCGACCATGAGCGTAGGTTCACAACCTCCACAAACGAATGGCGCCGCCCGCATCGCCAATGGCGACGAAGCCGTCGTCATCACCCACGAAGACGTAGATCGGGCGCATGATCGCGTGCGGGTGTCGGCAGCGCGCGCCCAGCGCGGCTTCTTCTCGCGCGCGCGGCTGCTGTGGTTGCTGGTGGGGCCGGGCGTTCTGGTCATGCTGGGAGAAAACGACGGCCCCAGCATGCTCTCCTACGCGGCGACCGGCGCGAAGTTTGGCATCGGGTTCTTCCTTCCCTTTGTTGCCCTCACGTTTTGCATGGCGATCGTGGTGCAAGAAATGACCGTGCGCCTGGGCGCGGCAACCCATCGCGGACACGCCGAGTTGATCTTCGACCGCTTCGGGCCGTTCTGGGGCTGGTTTTCGATGATCGATCTGGGCATCGGGAACTTTCTGACGCTCATCACGGAATTCATTGCCATCCGCGCGGGCCTGGGCTTCTTTGGCGTGCGCCCCTGGGTGGCAGTCCTGATTGCGCTCGTCATTCTGTACGCGGCGCTGGTGAGTCATCGCTATTGGACCTGGGAACGAATTACGCTGGCCGCCGCCGTATTCAACCTGGTGTTCATTCCGGTTGCGCTCATGACCCACCCCAATTGGCACGCGGTTGGCCACTCATTCATGACATGGCAACCGCTTCCCGGCTTCAACAAAGACACTCTGCTGATTGTGCTGGCCGACATCGGCGCGACGGTCACGCCCTGGATGCTTTTCTTTCAGCAGAGCGCCACGGTCGACAAGGGACTGACCACGCAAAGATATCCGCTTTGGCCGCATTGACACCGTGCTGGGAGCCGCATTGGCAACCGCCGCTGCCGTGGCCACGATTCTGGCGACCGCGCCGTTGTTCGCCCATCAGATGACGGCGGACAATTTTCAGGCGGCCGAGTTTGCGCAGGCGCTGCAGCCGCTGATCGGCCGATTTGGCGCATCGCTATTTGCCCTCGGCATGGTGGAGGCTGGCATCGTGGCCTCGATCACGATTTCGACTTCTTCGGCATATGCCTTCGGCGAAGTCACGCACAAGCCGCACAGCCTGAATCTTCCCATGGGGCAAGGCAAGTCTTTTTATTCGGTGTTGACGTTGTGCGCCGTGGCTGCGGCCGCCATCGTTCTGATCCCCGGCCTGCCGCTGGTCTATGTGGTTCTGGTCGTCAACGTGGTCGCGGTTCTGGCCATGCCGCCGGCGCTGGTGTTTCTGTTTATGCTGGTGAACGACAAGGAAGTTATGGGCGATCTGGTTAGTCCGCTGTGGGCAAACGTACTGTCCGCTGGCGTCGTGTTTGTTCTGACCGCGGCGGGCGTGCTGTTCGGGATCAGCATCATTGCGCCCAACATTTTTGCGGCGTTGGGCGGGGGATAGCAGGATCGATCTTTACCTGTTGTCGTCCCGAGCGATCCTTGCCGAGACCGAAGGTCGAGCCCCGAGCCAAGTCGAGGGGGAGGGATCTGCAGTTGAGAGGACAAGAGCTTATGGTGAAAAAAGAACACGCGGAAGATTCGATCTCCAGCTCCGATCAGAAGTTGGTTTTATCGTCGCTGGAACATGATCAATTGGCGAAGGCCAAAAAGCATTTTATCCCCAGGCGGCACCTCAAAGGCCCCGAACTGCTCGTGCTGTGGGCGCTTCGCCTCTACCTTCTGTTCATGATGGCAGTGGTCGGATATCAGGTGTGGGCAGCGGTGCGCTAGAATTTCCAGCTCAAGGGTAATACCGGGAGCGATTCCTACGACTTCGAGTACACCTGCCCGCGGCCCCTCACGTGATTTCTCTGCGAGCTCTGCGCCCTCTGCGGTTCAAGCTTTCGACTAGGCTGTCCGACAATCAAAGTCTTAAAACGCAGAGGTCGCAGAGTGCGCGCGGAGAAAATCCCAACGACATGCGCTTTTTGCTTTCTGGCGCAACCTATCCTGAGCGACTAAACTAGAGAACGGGAAGGCCATCATCATGAATAGCTTTGGCAGCCGCTCTATCCTCCGCGTGGGCAACAAAGATTACGAAATTTTCCGGCTGGACGCGCTCGACAAACAAGGCATTTCGACCAAGCATCTGCCCTTTTCGCTGCGCATCTTGCTGGAGAATCTGCTGCGCACCGAGGATGGCCGCGCGGTCACGAAAGATGACATCCGCGCCCTGGCCGGATGGAACAGCAAGTCGAAGCCGGACAAGGAGATCGCCTTCACCCCCAGCCGCGTGCTTTTGCAGGATTTTACCGGCGTGCCCTGCGTGGTTGATCTGGCCGCCATGCGCGATGCCATGAAGCAACTGGGCGGCGATCCGAGCCTCATCAATCCCCTTCAGCCGGTTGAGCTGGTGATCGATCACTCGGTCCAGGTCGATCAGTTCGGCACGTCCAATGCGCTGGCCTTCAACGCTGAGCTGGAATTCCTGCGCAATAAAGAACGCTATGGTTTCCTTCGCTGGGGGCAGACTGCATTTCACAATCTCGCCATCGTTCCTCCCGATACCGGTATCGTGCACCAGGTAAATCTTGAATTTCTCGCTCGCGTGGTTTTCGTCAATGACGCGAACGGCAAACGCACGGCCTATCCCGATACCCTCGTCGGCACCGACTCGCACACAACGATGATCAACGGACTCGGCGTACTGGGCTGGGGCGTGGGAGGAATCGAAGCCGAAGCGGCCATGCTCGGCCAGCCCGTTTCTATGCTGATTCCGCAAGTGGTCGGCGTGAAACTCACCGGCAAACTGCGCGAGGGCGCGACTGCGACCGATCTGGTGCTGACGATCACCGAACTGCTGCGCAAGCACGGCGTCGTCGGAAAATTCGTTGAATACTTTGGCCCCGGATTGCAGGAACTGCCGCTCGCCGACCGCGCCACCATCGGCAACATGTCGCCGGAATACGGCGCTACATGCGGCATCTTCCCGATTGATAAGGAGACGCTCAACTATCTGCGCCTCACCGGACGTTCGGAAGATCTCATCGCGCTGGTCGAGGCTTACAGTCGCGAGCAGGGATTGTTCCACGACGAAAAGACTCCCGAGGCGGAATACTCCGAGCTGCTTGCGCTTGATCTCGCGACGGTTGAGTCGAGTCTTGCCGGACCGAAGCGTCCGCAAGACCGCGTGCCCTTATCGAAGGCCGGGGAATCGTTCAAGCAGGCACTGCCTTCGTTGATTAAGTCCGGCAAAGGTGCAGCACCCGCCGCGTCGGGTAATGGACATCTTCACCACGGCAGCGTGGTAATTGCTGCGATCACCAGTTGTACCAATACTTCGAATCCTTCGGTGATGGTTGCAGCGGGTCTGCTGGCGAAAAAAGCGGTCGAACGCGGATTGCAGGTGCCGGCGTGGGTGAAAACCTCGCTTGCCCCCGGATCGAAAGTGGTCCGCGATTATCTGGAGCGTGCCGGTTTGATCGGATATCTCGAGAAATTGAAATTCCACATTGTGGGCTACGGCTGCACGACGTGCATCGGGAATTCGGGCCCGCTGCCGGAAGAGATTTCCAAGGCGATTGACGACCACAATCTGGTCGTCGCTTCCGTGCTTTCGGGCAATCGAAATTTTGAAGGCCGCATCAATCCCGATGTGCGCGCGAATTATCTTATGTCGCCGCCGCTGGTCGTGGCATTTGCCCTGGCCGGCCGCATCGATCTCGATCTGCGCAAAGACCCCATTGGCAACGACAAACACGGCGCACCGGTTTATTTGGCCGACATCTGGCCATCGCGAAATGAAGTCGACGAGACGATCAAGACCTCGATTTCGTCGGACATGTTCCGCAAAAGCTACGGCGAGGTCTACCAGGGTGACGACCGCTGGCGCGCGCTGGCCGTGCCCAAGGGCGAAACTTATGCGTGGGAGGGCGACTCCACTTACATTCGCAAGGCGCCGTACTTCGATGACATGAAAGTCGCGCCCGGCGCAGTAGAAGAAATCAGGAATGCGCGTGTGCTGGCCGTGCTCGGCGACAGTGTCACCACCGATCACATCTCGCCTGCGGGTTCGATCAAGAAAGACAGCCCGGCGGGAAAATATCTGATCGACCATGGAGTCAAGCCGGCGGATTTCAACTCCTACGGATCGCGGCGCGGCAATCACGAAGTCATGGTGCCGAGGAACTTTTGCCAATGTTCGCCTGCGGAATAAAATGGTCCCCAATCTCGAAGGCGGATTCACCCGCCACTTGCCCGACGGCGCCGAGATGACCATCTTCGAGGCTTCGGAAAAATATATTGCGGAAGGCGTGCCGCTGGTCATTCTCGCGGGCAAAGAATATGGTTCGGGTTCGTCGCGCGACTGGGCCGCGAAGGGGCCGCGGCTGCTGGGAGTGCACGCCGTGATTGCAGAAAGCTACGAGCGCATTCATCGTTCGAACCTGGTCGGGATGGGCGTTCTGCCGCTGCAGTTTCTTGAGGGCGAGAATGCGCAGTCACTCGGCTTGACGGGCGAGGAAGTATTCGAGATCGCCGGGATTCGGGACGTGGTCGGACACTTCGCGGCGGGACAGAAGATAACCGTGAAGGCAACGGCCAACGGAAAAATGAAAGCGTTCTCGTCGCTGGTGCGCATTGATACGCCCCAGGAAGCACAGTATTACGCCAATGGTGGCATTCTGCAGTTCGTGCTGCGGCAGTTGCTGGCGGGAAGGCCGCAGATGGTCACGGCGTAAAAACCCAAGCGCCGCGGATCAACGCGGATGAACGCTGATCTGGCTGCATCACTTCTTGCGAGCGCCCGGTTGAAAAACCCATTCCATTGGGTTCGTGGCTATAGAAATAAAAGCGATAAGGGCCTAACCGGAGGACAGTCGGCATGTCGGCATTCTAGCAAACTGATCTAAAACGCTTTTCCCGAATCCAGCAGTACCGTCACCGGCCCATCGTTCACCAATTCCACCTGCATCGTCTCCTGAAATTTGCCGGTTTCACATCGCAAGCCCAAAGCCTGAATTCGCTCCACGAAATATTCGTATAGCGGACGCGCCTGCTCCGGCCGCGCTGCGGCGTCGAACGAAGGTCGCTTGCCTCGGCGCACATCGCCGTAAAGAGTGAATTGCGAAACCACCAACAATGCGCCACCGACCTCAGCGACCGAGAGATTCATCTTGCCGTCCGCATCTTCGAAAATCCGCAGCCCGGAAATTTTGTCAGCAAGATAATCGGCATCGGCCTGGGTGTCGGTAGTTGAGACGCCGAGCAGCACCAGCAGCCCGCGCTCGATTTTGCCGACGATTTCGCCCGCAACAATCACCTGTGAGCGGCTCACCCGCTGTACCACGGCTCGCATCTCAGCAGTTTGGCGGTTCCGCTCGGCGCTTGCAAGCCGTATCCGATCAGGGTACTGATCCTAAAGATCAACGCCCCGATCAGCTCTCCGGGGGCGCAAAGAAAACCAGCACCGCCAGTTCCTGCTCGATGTCGTAGAACTCGTGCTTCACATTGGCCGCAACAAAAATAACGCTGCCCGCGGAAACTGTGTGCGCTTCCGTACCAACGCGGACCTTCCCCCGGCCGCGCACCACATAATAAAGTTCGTCCTCTCGATGGGGAGATTGCGGATCCTCGCCGCCCGCGGGCAACACGTAGAGGCCTGCGCTCATTGAGGCAACGCGCAGAAACTCCTGGTATCGTTTGCCGGATTTGCCGCGTTGTCGCTCAAGCTCGGTGATGTCAAAGATGTCCATAACACCGTTCCTTACAAATCAATTCCTGGCAATCAATATACGTCAGCTCGCCTGGACGACTCGCTGGAGACTTGCAATGGTGACTTTTTCTTGGCTCACGAGTCTCACTAGCGACCACAGCATGTGTGATCAAAAACGGTCGCAAACTTGCGAATGTCTCGAAACGAGACATTCGCAAAAATCGCGAAAAAGTTTGTAACAATTCTGAACCAACTTCTGTAAACTGCGCATCCGAGGATGTAGAATTCGCGGTAACAATTTCCTAGGTATTAGTTGTTGCAACCTGAAAATAAAGGAGAACCCATGCCTGCACTTCAGGAGCAGTACGATGAGAAACAAAACACCCCAGCGTTTCGCCTTGATGTCCGCCTCCACGATCTTTTGACCAAAGCCCCGGCTCCCAGGCCGACCCTGGTCTAAAACGGAACCGAGAAATTTCCCGAGCCGGTTTTTCCTCAGCATCCAGACCTGCTTGCACAGGACGATAATTACGAAGCAAACCTCGCTCTGGCCAAGGCCGGAAACCGCCGCTGAACCGCCCCGCTGGTCTGGAGGGCGATGAACGGCTGGCTGTTCCCCTATATGAAGTCGCGGGCGTTGCCGGGACCGTTTCACCCGATCATTGCGTATTTGTTTACCGAATGGAAATGCAACCTGGACTGCCACTACTGCTGGGCGTTCGATAACAAAGTCAAGGGCATGACCGAAGATGTGGCCAAGCGCTCGGTCGACTGGCTGCATTCCACCACCTGCCGGGTGCTGGCCTTCATGGGCGGCGAGCCGCTGCTGCGGCCGCAACTGGTGCACAAAGCCTGCTACTACGCAGCAAAGAAAGGCTTCTGGATTTACATGCCGACCAACGCTCGCCTGCTGCGGCCGGATGTGATCGACCGGTTGGCCGACGCCGGAGTGGCCATCTTCAACTTCGCCGTCGACGCGGTGGACGAGAAGCCGGGACTGCCCAAGGCCCTGACTCCGGTGCGCAAGTACTTCGATTATCTGGTCCACAAGCAATACAAATACGGCTACGCCGTGTTCTTCAATATCAACATCTGCCGCAACAATCTGGAAGATGTGCAGCAGCTGACCGAGATCGCCCGTGAGCACGGCATCGCGACCGACTATCACATCAACGAGTCGCCAATGATCGAGCAGAACCATTTCAAGCACTACGAGGCCAATGACACCTATATCTATCCTCAAGATTGGCCGAAAGTGGACGGGCTGATCGACTGGCTCATCGAGAAAAACAAGTCCGGCTATAAGATGGTTAACTCGGTGAAGCGGCTGAATGACATGAAGGAGTTCCTGCGCGGGAAAGTCGAGCCGTGGAACTGCCGGGCAGGACAGAATTCCATTATCATCCGGACCGACGGCAGCCTGGCCCCGTGCTTCCCCATGTATTCGGCGACGCACGACTGGGGTGTCATCGAAAATCACAAATTTGAAGTCCCGCAATTGAACGAGATGAAGGAGTCTTGCCAAACCCACTGCTTCTCGACCTTGAATCACAACCTCGGTTTCTGTTACAACGATGCCAGGGTGGTTAAGTGGGTTTTGAAGCAGGCAAGCCATCGCTTCCAGGGAGTCGATGGCAGTTTTGTCTGAGTGTGGGGTGCTTCCATTGGGGTTCGTCTCCCGTCGCAGGGAGACGCGCGGTTGCTGTTTCCGGCGCCCGGAGAGCAAGTGTCTAAACGCACAGCTCTCGTGGGTGTAAACATCGAACCTCCTTCTTGCCAGTAGTAAGGAGTTTCTGATGCAGTCGCAGCACCTGTTTGTGGTCTTCGAGGGCAATCTCAGCCCGCGCAGGAAAATTTTTCTGCGGACGCCCGTCCGTCTGTCCGTCTCTTCCCGTTGGTCTAAATCGCCGCACCCGTCGGAGGAAATTCATGGCAACTAATCTAGTCAACATTGAAACCGATCAGGACATTAAGCAGCGCCTCGAGGCGGAACGGAAGCGTCTGCGCCAAATCGCCGGCCTGGAGACGGCCGAGCACTTTCACCGTCCGGTAGAACGCGCCTTTACTGCCGACGAGCGCAATAAAGTCACAATTCTTTTCGGCGGCTTCACCTGGAAGCATGAAGACCTGATCCGCGCCGTCTTCCAGGGCTGCGGCTATCGCTGCGAAAAACTGCCCGTGCCTGATGTCCCCGCCTTTCAGATCGGCAAAGAGTACGGCAACAACGGCCAGTGTAATCCGACCTATTTCACCGTCGGCAACCTGGTGCAATATCTCCAGTTCCTGGAAAAAGAAGGAATCCCGCGCCAGGACATTCTCAACAACTATGTCTTCTTCACAGCCGGCTCGTGCGGCCCTTGCCGCTTCGGCATGTACGAAGCCGAGTATCGCTTCGCGCTGAAGAACGCCGGCTTCGACGGCTTCCGCGTGCTGCTGTTCAAGGACAGCGACGGCATCAAGGCGGCCTCTGGCGAGCCGGGACTGAAGTTCACCATCGACTTCGGCTTCGGCATGTTGAACGCCTTGCACCTCGGCGACGTAATCAACGACATGATCTATCAGATTCGTCCGTACGAAGTGAACAAGGGCGAAACCGACCGCGTGTTCCACGAAATGGTCGACGGACTCTGCGAAGACATGCGGGACCGCAAGAGCTTTGAGATTGAGCAGAGCGCTCCCGAATGGCTGAAACCAAAATTCAAGAGCAATAAGATTCTCCGCAACACTGCGAACGTATTCGGCAAGTGGCACGAGCACATGTGGGGCAAGGATTACCTCAACGCGTTGAAGACTGCGCGCGACCGGATCAATGCCATCGAAGTGAACCGCACCAAAGTGAAACCGATGGTGAAGATCACCGGCGAATTCTGGGCGCAGACCACCGAAGGCGACGGCAACTTCCATATGTTTGACTTCCTGGAGCGCGAAGGCGCGCAGGTGATGGTCGAGCCCATCGCGACCTGGGTCGCTTACCTCATGTACCAGGCGAAAGCGCATGCTATTGCCAAGTGGCCGGTCAACCGTCCGCATCGCACCCCCGAGTGGTACGAGTTGAAGAAGCAGATGGCGAATTATTTCGGCCTGCGCAAGAAGTTGTGGGGCATTGGCTTCGGCCAGAAGATGTGGAACTTCTTCTACCACCGGACGATCAAGAACCTGGGCGGAATTACGCACCACTTGGTTCCGCAGAATGAGTTGGCGGAACTGGCGCACCCGTTCTACAACCAGTTTGCGCGCGGCGGCGAAGGTCACCTCGAAGTGGGCAAGAACGTTTACTACACTGTGCACAAACTCGCCCACATGGTGCTGGCGCTGAAACCGTTCGGCTGTATGCCTTCGTCGCAATCCGACGGCGTTCAGTCGGCCGTGATCAACAAATTCAAAGACATGATCTTTCTGCCGATCGAGACCTCCGGCGAAGGCGAAGTCAACGCCCATAGCCGCGTGCAGATGGCGCTCGGCGAAGCCAAGGTGAAGGCCAAAGGCGAATTCGAGCAGTGCCTGAAGTCCACCGGCAAGTCGATGCAGGAGATCCGCGAGTACATCGACGAACATCCCGAGTTGAAGCGGCCGTTCTACCATGTGCCGCACCGTGAAGGCATCACCGGCACGGCGGCGCAATTCATTCTCCACGTCAGCGAACGCATCGACAAAGACACGCAATTCAAGAAGCGCGCTCGCGTGGCAGTCGCAGTACCGGCTACGGCCAGCGGCGACTGAGAACTGACGAACCGGAATCGAAGAACTGTTTCTCCGAAATTCAAGCGAGGACTGAATGCACGATCATCTGCACGCGCATCACGACCACACGCAAGCGGTGTCGAACCCTGAGCCAAAACCGCAGGAGCACCTGAAACCGCACAACCATGAAAGCAAGTTCATGGTCGGGCTGGACGTGGGCTCGACCACGGTGAAGGCGGTGGTCGTCGATGCCGCAACCGACAAGGTCCTTTGGCAGGACTATCAACGCCACGAAACCAAGCAGCCGGAGAAGTCGCTGGAGTTTCTCAAGCGCATGGAGGCGGAGGTCGGCATCAATCGCCACAATACGCGCATGTTCATGACCGGCTCCGGTGGCGGCTCCATCGCCGAGCAGATCGGCGCGAAGTTCGTGCAGGAAGTCACGGCGGTTTCGCTGGCGGTCGAGAAGATGCATCCCGAAGTGTATTCCGTCATCGAGCTCGGCGGGCAGGATGCCAAAATTATCGTTTTCAAGGACGATGAGGAATCCGGCCGCAAGAAGAAAATTCCTTCCATGAATGACAAATGCGCCGGCGGAACCGGCGCAGTCATCGACAAGATCAACGCCAAGCTCAAAATTCCCGTGGAAGAGCTCTGCGAGCAGGGATACCACGGCATCAAGTTGCACAGGGTCGCTGGCAAGTGCGGCGTATTTGCCGAGACCGACATCAACAGTCTGCAGAAGGTCGGCACCCCGCCCGACGAACTGATGGCGTCGCTGTTTGAAGCCATCGTTCTGCAAAACCTCAGTGTGCTAACCCGCGGCCACACATTGCGTCCGCATGTTCTGCTGCTCGGAGGTCCCCAACAGTTTTGTGAAGGGCATGCGCGAAGCGTGGCAGGCCAACATTCCGCGCATGTGGGAAGAGCGCAAAGTCGCGATTCCGGAAGGCGCCAAGCCGGAAGAACTGATCAAGGTTCCGCAGAACGCGCAGTATTTCGCCGCCCTGGGCGCGATCGAATTCGGCAAGAGCGAAGAAGATTGCGTCGGCTGCTATCGCGGATACGAGAGCTTGGTGCGCTACATCGATTTCGGACGTCAGGAAGAAAAAGCCAAATCCGGCGCCGGCGGCCTGATCAAAGACACCAGCGAGTTGGATTCTTTCAAGTGACCTGTACAAGCGCGAGAAGTTTATCCCGGCGACGTTCCAGAAAGGCAGCACGATTGGCGGCTTCATCGGCATCGACGGTGGCTCGACCTCAACCAAGGCCGTTCTGATCGACGAAAAGGGCGACATTCTCTGTAAGGCCTACCAGCTCTCGAACGGCAATCCGATCCAGGACACGATTGAGATGTTCGAGAACCTGCGCGGCCAGGTGGAAGCGCAGAATGCGAAGCTGGAGGTCCTCGGCGTCGGCACCACCGGCTACGCGAAAGACATTCTGAAAGACGTTCTCCACGCCGATGTGGCTCTGGTCGAAACCGTCGCGCACACCGAATCGGCGCTCAAGTTTTACGACGATCCGCACGTGATCGTCGATGTGGGTGGGCAGGACATCAAAATCATCATCCTGCACAACGGTCGTGTGAAAGATTTCAAACTGAACACGCAATGTTCGGCGGGCAATGGATATTTCCTGCAATCGACGGCGGAAGGTTTCGGCCTGACTGTCGAGCAATACGCCGACCTGGCTTTCTCTGCGACGGCAATGCCGGTGTTTGGCTACGGCTGCGCGGTGTTCATGCAATCGGACATTGTGAACTTCCAGCGGCAAGGCTGGCGCGCGGAAGAAATTCTCGCCGGTCTGGCTGCCGTTCTTCCGAAAAATGTTTTCCTTTACGTCGCCAGCATTCCCAATCTCGCGGCCCTCGGCTCGCGCTTCGTGCTGCAAGGCGGGACGCAGAACAATATGGCCGTGGTGAAGGCGGAAGTCGATTTCATCCGCAACAGCTTCCGCGCGGCCGGCAAGAAGCCGGAGATCATCGTCCACAAATTCTGCGGCGAATCGGGTGCGATTGGCGCCGGAGTGGAAGCGCTGCGCCTTTGGAAGAATGGGACGGAAACTTCGTTTGTCGGTCTTGAAGCGGTCCGCAAAATCGAATACCGCAGCACCCGCAACGAAGCCACGCGCTGCAACTTCTGCAAGAACAATTGCCTGCGCACCTTCATCGACATTCGGACCGAAGAGAAGACCGATCTCAGCTTCGTTCCCATTCAGAAGGTCACCAAGGTCCCGTTGATGCACGGCGAGCAGCGCCTGATTATCGCGACCTGCGAAAAGGGAACGGTCGAAGATGTCAACGAGATGAAGGACATCAAGGCGGGCCTCGATCAAATTCGCGACAAGCACCCGAATTTCGTCGATGCCGCTTCAAAGGAAGTCTTTCGCCCCACAAATCCGAAGCCTGTGGCCGATCCAATTCCGGTCGCCAAGTTCTGGAACAAGGCAGTGAAAGATCGCATTCCGCTGATGGAGAACCGCAAGAAGATTCGCATCGGCATTCCGCGCGTTCTGAACATCTACACCTATGCGCCGCTGTTCAATGCTTATCTTGAGAGCCTGGGCGTTCAGCCGGAGAACATTATTTACTCCGACTATACGAGTCCCGAACTTTATCGTGCAGGCGCAAATCGTGGAGCCATCGATCCCTGCTTCCCGGCGAAGATTGGTATCTCCCACGTCTACAATCTGATTCAGGAAAAGCATCGCAAGAAGCCGCTGGACGCGATTTTCTTCCCCATGTATGACGTGCTACATTCGCCGCTGGTAAACCTGGTCGGGACGAACGCTTGTCCCACTGTCACCGCGACACCAGAAACCGTGAAAGCGGCTTTCACCAAGGAAAACGACGTTTTCGCCGAGCACAACGTGAAGTACGTCGACCCGATCCTGAATTTTGCGGATCGCAAGCTCTTCGCCCACCAGATGCTGCAGGCGTGGCAGCCGATCCTGGGATTATCTCTGGAAGAAAACGATCGCGCGGTGGAGGCTGGCTATCAGGCGCTGCAGGATTGCGAAACTAGGATCCGCAATCGCGCCCGCCAGACGCTTGATCAACTCGAAAGCGAAGACCGCATCGGCATCGTCATGCTTGGCCGTCCATACCACCACGATCCCGGCCTGAATCATGAAATCATGGAAGAGTTCCAGAAGCTCGGCTATCCGATCTTCTCCCAGAACACCCTGCCGCTCGATGAAGATATGCTTGACCGCTTGTTCGGCGAAGAAGTTCGGGCCGGCGTAATCAGCAGCCCGCTGGATATCGGAGACGCCTGGAAGAATTCGTATTCGTGCAGCACCAACCACAAAGTCTGGGCAGCGAAATTTACGGCGCGGCACCCGAACCTGGTGGCGCTGGAAATTTCCAGCTTCAAGTGCGGCCATGACGCGCCGATTTACGGCGTAGTCGAAGGCATCATCGAACAATCCGGCACGCCTTACTTCTGCTTCAAAGACCTTGACGAGAACAAGCCATCGGGATCGATCCGCATCCGCGTGGAAACGATTGATTACTTCCTGCGGCGCTACCGCGAGGAAATCATTCGCAAGCGCAAAGCTAATGACGAGATTGAATCCCAATTGGCAGCGCTTGAAGCCCAACTTCGCGGACAGGCTACGACCGAGGCATTAGAACCGGAAGCGCAGGGTATGGCCGCAGACTAAGCCAGAACCGGATCGCATTACGCCGGCAACAACATGCCCTTTTCCAGGTGCCGCGTCACGTGCGCATACGACGCGGCATTCGGGTCATGCGTCACCATCACAATCGTCTTCTGAAAATCCTCGTTTAGCCTCTTCAAAATTTCAAGGATTTCCGACGCCGAGTGGCTGTCGAGGTCGCCGGTTGGCTCATCCGCGAGCAGCAACGTGGGGTCGCTCACAATGGCGCGGGCAATCGCCACTCGTTGCTCCTGTCCGCCGGAGAGCTGCTTTGGAAGGTGGTGCACTCGCTCCTCCAAGCCAACCAATTTCAACGCCGTCATTACGTGATCGCGGCGCTGTTGTGTGTTGAGCTTGGTGAGGAGCAGCGGCAGTTCGACATTTTCAAACGCGGTGAGCACTGGGATGAGGTTGAAAGTCTGAAACACGTATCCGATGTGCTCGTTGCGCCAGCGCGCTGACTGGCCGTCGTTGAAACGAAAAATATTTTCGCCCAAGACCAGAAGCTCTCCGGAAGTTGGCCTGTCGATGGCCGCAATCATATTCAGCAAAGTGGTCTTGCCCGAGCCGGATGGCCCCATGAGCGCGATGAAATTCTCCTGCGCCGATTTCGATTGAAACGCCGTCCAGCGCTCTTACTTCGAACGCGTCGCGCTTGAACATCTTTCGAGACTCCGCGCGCCTGCACGACTTTCGCTTGAGTTTGCCGGTATGGCGACGGTCGCTGTGCTCATTGCTGTCCTTTGATTCGATTTTGTCCCCATCTTTCAAGTTGGCCGGAGCGGTCGTAATAACGTTCTCGCCGCCGATCAAGCCCGTTCACGATAAAGCCATCGCTGCGTTGCGAGACGATCTGCACATCGCGCTGCAGCGCTTTGCCATTGAACGCCAGCAGACACAATTTTCTTTCCATTGCGGTCGTGGATAGCTGCCGTAGGCAGGAAAACGCCCGAAGATCGCGAACTCTGGCTCTTCTGCGTTATCGTTGGCCAGAAACTTCACGGTCGCATTCATCTCCGGACGCAAATATTCGTCGGGATTCAGAATCTGGACTTTCACCTGCACCGTGGCCTTCTGGCGGTTCGCCTCCGGCGAAATTTCATGAATCACACCGTCATATTTGCGGTCGGGATACGCATCGACGGTCAGATACCTTTCTGCTTCGGGAAACAGCTTAGCGAAATCGTCCTGCGCGATGTCCAGTTCGACCTGGATGTCTTTTAAATCGGCGAGGGCCACAACTTGTCCCTGCGGGCCGCCCTCGGCCCCGCTGGCAAACTGCGCCGTCACCAACTCGCCCTTTTCGGCAGTGCGCTCAAGATCGTTCCGCTGACCGGCGCGCGAATTACCGTCGCGTCGAGCCACGACTTGGCATAGGCTTCCTGACCTTCGGCTTGCACCAACGCGCCTTTGGCCCTGGCAATCTCCTCCGGCGCGAGGCCCGATTTTCATCAACTGGAACGACTTTTTGCAGCGAATCGACCCGCTGCTGGTCGGAGTCGAATTTGGCGGTTGCGTCGTCGAAAACTTGCTTTGAAACCACCCCTCCGGCCCACAGCTCGCGATCCCGATCGAGGGTGATTTTGTCGTCGACCAAGTGGCGCGGGCCTCATCCAGATTATGTTGCGACTGGGCGATTTCTTGGGGCGTGAGCCATTTTCCAACTCTTGCAGATACGCGCGCGCGTTTTCGGTCGCGCCTTTCGCCTGATCGTATTGCGCGCGGAACTCCTGTCTTCCAAACGGACCAGCACCTGGCCCTCCTGCACTTTGTCACCTTTTTCCACTCCGATCCAGGCCACGCGGCCAGTGACCTTGGAATTGACGTTGATTTTGTGGTGAGGGACGATGTATCCACTGGCAGTCAGCACAACCCCCCAACGTCGGACCATTTTCCGCCGCCGCCCGCACCACTTCGACCTCGGGAACGTCTGGCGCGAACAGCCTGTACGCGAGCGCGGCTAGGCTCAGCAACGCGACCAGCGCAACTCCAATAATAATGTAACGCCGCGCCCACGGCAGGTTCGCCGCTGGGCGGCGCCGAGCGGTCGATCCGCAGGCCTTCTAAGTCAGCGTGCTTAGTGTCGATGTGCTTAGTGTCGATGGGCATGGTCAACTTGGCTCAAGCCGGGCTGACCGGGGGCTGGACAGCCAAGAAAACTCAGGATATCCGATGCAACGGCGAAGGACAACCGCAGGAAACTTGCGTCTCCGAAGCATGACGCGTAACAACAAGACGCGTAACAAGATGATTAACAGGCAGCAACGGCCAAAGAATACAATGGAGACAAATCATGGCGGATGCTGTCTCTTCGAAACCGACCGGCACGGCGCTTGTAATCTCCAAAGATGCGGCTGCCATCGATCAAATCATCCTGCCGCTCCAGCAATTTGCCATCTCGGCCAAGATCTGTGCGGATGTTCGCGAGGCTGCTGTTCTGCTCGAAACGCGCAAGTTCGAAGCGGTGATTGTCGATTTTCAGCTCGCTCAAGCGGTGAATCTGCTGCAGCAGGTGCACAAATCGCCGTCGAACCGGACGGCGGTCACGTTTGCCCTGATCAACGCCCGCGAAGAAGCGGCGCTTGCCCTGAAAAAAGGCGCGCATTTTCTGCTGGAACGGCCCTTAAACGCGGAATCGGTGACCCATACGGTTAGGGCCGCCTACGGGTCGATTCTGCGGGAACGCCGCCGCTACTTCCGTTATCCGATAAGCGTTCCTGTGCTTTTTCGCCAGCCTGGAAATCCTCAATTGCCCGGGCAGATGCTTAACATCAGCGAACGTGGCGTGGCGTTGCGAACTCCGGTAAAGATCACACTCGGCGCCGAGGGAACGGTGCAATTCGTGCTGCCAAACTTACCCGTCCCAGTCACAGCGGAAGCGAAAGTTTGCTGGAGCAGCGAACAGGGCCATGCCGGCCTGCAATTTCTATCATTATCTACCGGGGCCAGCGCCAAGCTCAACGCGTGGCTGGCGCAACGGCTGGAAGAACAACTACCCAGGAACGTCACCCAGAAGTTCGGCTCGCCGACCGAGCTGTAACCGAATCCGCATCGTTCCCCGCAAGGTGGTAGACTCTGAAGTTTTCTTAGCGAAGGAGCTTTCATGAATATTCAACGTGTGGGAGTAGTGGGTGCAGGCACCATGGGCAACGGCATCGCGCACGTTTTTGCCCGCAGCGGATTTCAGGTGCTGCTGTGCGATGTGGAGCAGCGCTTCCTGGATCGCGGCCTCGAGACCATCGGCAAGAACCTCGATCGCGAAGTGGCCAAGAACAAAATCACGGCCGACGACAAGGCGGCGACGCTGGGCCGCATTGAGCCAGTGCCGATCGCGCCAAGCTTGCGGACTGCGATTTCGTCGTCGAAGCGGCGAGCGAGAAATTTGAGATCAAGGCCGAGATCTTCCGCGATCTCGACCGCATGTGCCGCCCGGAAATTGATTCTGGCGACGAATACTTCGTCGATCTCCATCACCAAGCTGGCGGCGCTGACCAAGCGGCCGGACAAAGTCATTGGCATGCACTTTTTTAATCCCGTGCCGGTGATGAAGCTGGTGGAGGTGATTCGCGGGCTGGCGACTTCGAAGAAACTTTCAGACCGTGCGCGACCTGGCGGTGAAGCTGGAGAAAACTCCGGTCGAGGTGAACGATGCGCCCGGATTTGTTTCGAATCGCGTGCTGATGCCGCTGCTCAACGAAGCCATGTATGCGGTGATGGAAGGCGTAGCCACGCCGGAAGCGGTCGACGAAGTCTTCAAGCTGGGCATGGCGCATCCCATGGGGCCGCTGACGCTGGCGGATTTTATCGGGCTCGATGTTTGCCTCGACATCATGCGCGTTCTGCTCGACGGCCTGGGCGATCCCAAATACCGGCCGTGCCCGCTGCTGATCAAAATGGTGGACGCGGGCTGGCTGGGGAGAAAGAGCGGGAGAGGGTTTTATAGATATTAGCGGCAGGTTGAGCGTGTATTCTAAGTGTACTGAATGAATAAAACGGACCTCCAGAATCTGGCGGAAGAGAGGCTCGCAGATGCTAACACTCTGTTTGCGAGTTAACGATATGGTGGGGCCTATTACCTGGTCGGCTACGCGGTAGAGTGCGGTCTCAAAGCGTGTATCGCTAGACTTACGCGGGCCGAGGATTTCTACGACAAGGACTTAGCGAGAAAAATCTTCCAACACGACCTTGAGAATCTTGCTGGTCATGCTCGTCTGTCTGCGAGCATAGAGCAATTGGGTGAAACTGACCTGGCTTTCCAGCGCAATTGGGCGTACGTGTGCAACTGGGATGAAGAAAGCCGCTATCAAGCGCACACTCAGGAAGAGGCGGAGCAGATGATTCAAGCTGTAACCGATCCCGATCACGGAGTAATGCAATGTATAAGACAGTACTGGTAAGAGAAATGATAAAGGACGGGAGAAAGCTGCTTAAGGCGTTGGATGATCGTGGTGTACCGGTGCGGGCTGCTGCTTGGTTCGACAATCCTGATCGGATGGCATGGAAGCTTGTAATCGTGAGTTCTGTCGCGAGCACCCCCGGCCCACTCGAGGCTTACCTTCAAATTCAACAGGCGATGGCTGGCCTAAATCTCGGTATCTTGCTCGATGACATCATCGTGATGAGCCCGAGTTCTCAGAAATTCCGGGATTTTAAGCGAACGATCGAGGGTGTCGCGCAGGGATCTTTCCTACACCAAAAGGCAGTTCCGAAGGTGTGGCTTTTGACGATGCCTACGTCTATCGCTGGTTGGAGAAGTAGGTTGACTGGCTTGGCTTTTGGGGGGAGAGCGGGAAGGGCTGGACGGGCTTTACGGATCATGACAGCGCTTGCCCAGTGCCGCAAGGGGCCTGGCTTCTGTAGCCGGCTGGCCCTGTGCAAGACGACAGCCAATGCAAAGTTCTGCACTTGATCGACAAGCGGCGATCATCAATCTTCCCGCTATCTGCCGTTGCTATACCAGATCGAGCCCGGACTGCGGAAATTCAGGCCTTCACCCCACACGGCTTGGGTGTGGTTCTGATTATCGATGGCGAGCTCGAAATAGTCGCCGAAGGGAAAATTGAAGCCTTTGCTGCGGATGTAGCGGTATCCGGCAGTGTAGCTGGAGAGTTTGGACTCCGCCGACCAGGTCGCCCCGCCGTTGGTCGAACTGCGGTAGAAAGTGTTCCAGAGTGGAGTATTGCGGGTGTCCATCCAGGCAATGCGCACGTCGCCCGCTGTCCCGGCAGCCAGGGCAGGAAAGGCGTGCTCTGTCCCTTGCCGCGCGTGTGAAACTTCGCTCTTCGGCGACCAAGTCTGGCCCGCCGTGGTTGATGAAGCGAAGTAGATTCGCGCCGGACTTTTATCTTCTTTTCCGGCATTCCACAGTGCATACAAAATTCCGGCTTCGTCGGAGGCCATGGTGATCTGCGCGCCCAAGAATCCCCATTCACAGTGGAAGGCAGCGCAATCGGGCGGCGCACCGGAGGTGTCCATCAAGCTGGTAGACCAACTCTTGCCGCCGTCGGTCGACTTGCTCATATAAAGATTGACGCGGCCTTTGGCGCCGTCGTGGCGCGTGTATCCGGCCCAGGCCACGAATACGTTACGATCGGGATCAACCGTGGCGCCGCCCGCGAGCGCGCGAAACAGGTTCAGGCCGGAGATGACGTCTGTAGAAGTAAATGTGATCCCGCCATTATGCGAGGCGGCCACGCGAATCTGGTGCTCCCGGTTGAAGGCGAGGTAAACATCTTGTGCGCGTACCGTGAGAATGGGCTTGTCGGCATCTTCGTCATCGCGGTCTGCCACCGTCAGCGACCAGCTTTGGCCAAAATCGGCAGACTTGGCCACAATGGCTTCGGTATTGTCGTTCTGCAGCCACGCGGCGTAAACCGTGCGATGGTCGGCGGAATCGACCACGATTTGCGGATCGAACTGGCCGCTCGTGTGGGAGCTGATTTCGCGCGGCGGCTGCCAGGTAAGGCCGTTATCGTCGCTGACTACCAGCGTCATGGAAGGCAACACGCATTTATTGCAGCCGGGCACCGTGCCGTATTGCGGATACAAAACGTAGACGTGGCCAAATCCGTCGGCGGCAATGGCTGGCTCCCATTGGTCGCCTTGAGTAAATCCCAGACGTGCCTGCGCCGTGAACGAGGAGTTGGCTGCGAGCGCGCCCGGCACGAACAGCAGTGAGAACACTGCCATGGCAACACCAGCGCGGATGCGATGGAAGGTCGATGACAACGAAGGCCTCAGGGGGCTGGGGGCTAGCTCCTAAAGAAGTTTATAAATACCGACAGGGAACGTCAACTAGGAAACGACTTCGTCTTCTGAGTTATCTTATGAGTTATCTATTACTTGCGCTAGTGGCCGGTCGCGGCTATGTTACTTTTTCTCTGCCGATTCATCCAATACAATCAATACCTTGAGGAGAAATCATGGCTAAGGCAATTTTCGCGGCAGGATGTTTCTGGGGAGTGGAGGCAACCTTCCGGCAGGTTGCGGGGGTGCTTTCAACCCGCGTGGGATACACCGGCGGCAATTCTAACAATCCCACCTACAAAGATGTTTGCACCGACCGCACCGGCCACGCCGAAGCGGTGGAAGTGACCTACGATCCGGCGAGGGTCAGTTATGACAAACTGCTGGAGATTTTCTGGGAGAACCACGATCCCACGCGGTTGAACCGGCAAGGTCCCGACTGGGGCACGCAATACCGCAGCGCAATCTTCTACACCAGCCCGGAGCAGGAGAAAGCGGCGAAGGCTTCCAAAGAGACGCTGGAGAAGTCGCACCGTTTCAGCAAGCCCATCGTCACCCAGATCGTCCCCGAGACGACATTTTTTGAGGCCGAAGACTATCACCAGCAATATCTGGAGAAAAAAGGTTTGGCGAGCTGCCACATCAAAGCGTAAGCCGCGTTATATCCTTCCGAGCAGAAATAGGGCAAGCAGTCCTAATAGTCCGCATCCGGCGCTCGCCCGCGCCATCCATCCTGGGTCGAGGAACGATGGGTTCAGTTGCGCCAGATCCACATCTTTCATTAGCGCAATCAGCGCCGGATCGCCATAGGCCTGTCCATCGCGGTCGATCGCTACAGTATGTCGGGCGCGGATCGCATCGAGGATTGCGGGCTCGGAGCCATCTCGCGCAAAAACAAAAGTGCGGCAGATACCCATGGGCCCGGTTCCGTGATAATCGGAGTCGCCGATGGCGGCAACATGCGCGTGTTCGAAGAACTGCTGCACCTCCGCGTATCCGTGCACTGTGGCATAGATGAGCGGATGCAGAATCTCCGCGCCGTCCAACTTGCTCAGCGCAGCCGCATCGTAGGCAGGCCAGTAATATTTGCGCGGATGCGCCGCGATCGCGACTCCTCCCTGGCGGTGAACTTCGTCAATCGCGCTCGCCGCAGGCTCCCTCCATCCGATCACTTCATGAATTCCCACCCCGAGCAGATGGTAGCGCGGAGTGACGATTTCTTCGCCGATCAGAATAGTGGGCCCTCCAATGCGCTCAGAAAACCATCGACCAACGTAAGCGACCCACACATGATTGTGCGGCGTCATTGCGATGGCATCCAGGCCGTCGTGCCGGGCTTCGAGCACCGTGTCCCAAGGCGCGAGTGTTCCCCAACTCAAAGGAAAGCTATGCACGTGAAAATCGGCGGTCAAAACCCGATAGCCGCCAAGAGTCAATGGCGCGTGGGTGCGCGGAACATCGGACAATGTGCCCAGAGTCATGGCGACGAGCAGCAAGACCAGCGAGATGGGACGGACGAGTCTCATAGATGGAGAATTCTCGTGATCTCCGGCGCAAGCGGGTCGGCGCCGAAAATCAGGATGCCAAGCGTCCACGAAATTGCCCGCTGCACCAAGAGGTCAAAGGCGGCCTGGGTTCGGCTTCGCTGAAACACTTGCCGGAAAAAACCATAATCAATCCACGCCGACCACGCGATAGCCAGTAAAAACGAGGGCCAGATATAGCGCGGCGCAGTCCAGAAAAAAGCGTGGTCGGGAGATGCGAAGGCCCAGACGGAAGCGAAAGCCGACAACCACAAAATCCACGGGCCATGGCTCATAAAGAACAAATCCACCGCGCGAGAAAAAGCTACGTGACGTTCGCGCCGCCAGACAGCTCTCAGCCCCGCGATTTCTACCAGCGGAATGAAGCTCATGTTGACGACGCCAGTGACCATCAATCGCAGCGTGAGCCGTTGCGAGGCCATCAGCGAAACCATGCAGGCAAAGAAGACGACCAGAAAAAGTGGCCGCCGGAGAAAAATCGATTTACCGGACTTCCCGGGCCGCTGCGCCAGTTCGCGATAAGTCTCCGATGGACGCAAAATCACCCGCGCATCCGGAGACCATACTTCTATCGGCGATGGGCTGACTTCAACGCTCACTTAACCACCATACCTAAAGCCGCAATTCAGTGTGCATGTCTCATCAGCCCCGGCCGCAGGCGCAGGAACACGTGAAACGACACAGGATTGTTTCCGTAAGCTGCATTCAGCGCCGCCGGCTTGGAATAAAAGGTTACATCCGCGCCCAGCCCAATTTGCCCTTCGCGGTTGTGCAATAGATCGCGAACTCCGCCAAAAGTATACGCACCGATGCGATACGTCGGATGTCCGGGCAAATTGGGGAAGAGTTCATCTTTGTCGACAAGTTCCAGCCGGGTATACGCGTAGTTTCGTTCCAGAAAATTCAGCGTCGATTCTAGCGTGTAACCGTTCAGCGGGAAATTTTCAAAAGTCTTCTGCACTCGTCCCCAGATCAGCGACGTCGCCCAATTGCCCTTGGCCAGTGGCCGGTTGTACTCGACCGACGCCGTTTGCCGCGTCTGGTCGCCGGGTTCTAGCGCCTCCGGGTGGATGAGCTTTCCATAACTGTATTGCGCAGTCCAATTCCGGTCCGGAGCGACGGTTCCGCGCACCGACCAGGAATCGAGCGCCGCCAGTTGAATGCTCCATCGCTCCTCATTCGGCTCGTGGCCATTGAAAACCGATCCCTCGAGTTTGAAGCGGTCGATAATAAAACCTGTAGTCACCACTCCAAAGCTGGTGTGAGTCGAATCCTCCAAGTGGTGACTGAGCGGCGCAGCCGGATCTTCAGCCGCCGATTCGCGATGAATGTAAGTTACCGGGCCAAGCGCCGGCTCCGCTGCCGGCCCGCCGTAAAGCAGCCAGGAGATTTTCCTGTTAATCGGCAAAGTATAAGTCGCCGCCAGTTCGGCAAAAACATTATGCGGATGCTGATGATCGACCAGCGGCTCTCCATGATAAGTTTCGCCGGTTTGAAAGAGTTCCGGAAAGCCGGGATGCGGCGAGGTCAGCGATTCGGCAGAAAACATCTGCCGCAGCAAAAGCACTCCACCCCACAAGCGGTGCTGCTCCATGAACATCGCATAATTGGACGACTCGGCTTTGCCTTCGCCGCGCGGTCCGCCTTGCTGGTTGTAGTCGATAAAAATGTTTCCATGCACCATGAACTGCCAGCCGCCGCGCGAGCTCATCCACATGCGCTCTGGGACAGAAGCTGGCTGCCACGCAGTGCCGGAAGAGTCGTGAAACGACGGCGCCGAAACCAGATTCATCTCTGGCATGGCCGACGACATTTGCGAGCAATTCTGACTGACATCCTGCGCCAACGACAGCAGCGGACAGAATGCAAGCACCCATAAGACACAACTTCGCACATTTCCTCCCAATGATTTGCAGACGAATTCGAGACACAAGCGCCACGGTCGCGCTAGCGCGAAATCAAGGAAGAAAAATCAGATGCGAAGGGAAATGATGAATGGCGGGCTGGCGGAGAGCAGCGGGGCCGGAACCAAAGTCTCGCCCGAGGAATTTACAGCCGCTGTGTGAGAATCGAAATTTGAAATAAAATTTCCCGCCAGATCGGGCAAGCGGAAAGTTTCCTGTAAAGCTGCAGTATCGTGGCCCGCCTGGCAACATGCATAATTACTGGAAGGAGCGGGAGTGGTTTTGCCGTGTTCGTCGCAACCTGAGGATTGCCCTGTTGTGGCTGGCGACGCCAACTGCGCCGCCACCGGCAAAGCGATCACGCTGGCCAGCAGCAACCAGACAACGAGTTTCACGCCACCACGCATCGTTTCAAATTCCGCGCTCACGAGCCGGTGATCTTCAGCCGCAATTCTTCCGGGAGCCGGTCGCGAATTTCTGCCGGCAAGCGGTCGTGCACGTGCCTCGCGCCAATCTTGGCGGCGTCGACCATTACCATAGGCGCCGGCGTAGCTACCGCGACAATGAGCCAGATCAGCGCAGAAAGAGCGAACCCTGCCAGCGCCGCAATCTCCAGCCAGAAAGCATGGCGCGGGCCAAAGTGCCGGATCACGCCAAACGCCAGCAGAAACATGCCCGCCGAAACCGAAGCCAGCGCGATCAGGGAAATATCGATGGTGCGGTGCACCCGCTGCCGGCTGCGGCAACGCGCGCAGCCCGCGAGGTGGTCTATCGTAGTCGCCGCGCATCTCTGGCGCAATGCCGGAAATATCGTAGCGCCAGCCGGCCAGGATCTTGCCCACGATCGGATCAATGCACGGGCTCATACGGGTATGATCAGCCTACAATCGGATTGGTTGCATCGCTTCGGACTGGGCTGCCAGCAGCACGCGGTTCTGCAATAACGTGCGCCGGTTCCCCAGCGCCTTTTCCGCCGCCCTCCGGGCCACTTCCGGATGGTTGTTCTGCTCGGAAAGATGCGCCAATACGATGTAGGATGCACTTCCATCATAGTCGCTGGCGAAGAAATCTGCGAGCGCTTCGTTGGATAGGTGTCCCACGCGGCTCATCACTCGCTGTTTCACCGACCAGGGATATGGCCCTACGCGCAGCATCTCAACATCGTGGTTGGACTCGAGCACCAATACATCGGAGCCGTGCAGGTGGTCGCGCACGCTGGCCGGCATGTAGCCGAGATCGGTGGCCACGGCAATCTTCACCCCTTCCACCCGGAAGGTGAAGCCGACCGGATCGGCGGCATCGTGCGGAATGGTGAACGGCGTGACTTCAATGTCGCCAATCTGAAAGCGGCGTCCGGCGAAAAAAAACTCCGGCTTGGCGAGTTCGGGACGCTCTCCCGTGGCGTCGCGCACCGCCCGCGACCACGCCTGATGCGTGGCGCCGGTCATAAAGATCGGAATCTTGAGCTTGCGCGCCAGCACCAGCAAACCATTGACGTGATCGGAGTGCTCGTGCGTGATGAGGATGGCAGAAAGCGATTGTGGGTCGCCCCCCAGGGCGCGCATGCGCCTGAACGTCTCACGGCAGGAAATTCCGGCATCGACCAGCAGGCGGGTGGTCGAGCTTTCGACGACGGCACAATTTCCCCGGCTGCCACTGGCCAGCACCGAGAGACAAGTCGCCATGCTGGTCAGCATACGCGTTCCCCATGTGGAAACGCGATAACTTTCTTGGTGGCCCAAGCTCTAAGGGATGAATCCTTCTGCGACCGGCAAATTTTGCCCCGCTCGCGAGTCTACTTGCGCAGCAGTTCATTCACCTGCCGGCGCACCACCGCGCCTCCGTAGGCGCCAGCAATACCGGTCAGAAATCCCAGGCAGGATTCGTAAATCTGCGCCGGGTAGGGTTTCACGGTGAGAAACACGTAAGCCAGCAACTGCATCAGCGGAACAAAAACTCCGACTATCAGGATCCAGCGCCAGGGCCGTTGCGGGCGCAACATTCCCAGCAGAAGAGTGGATGACAGCACGAGCAGCGCGGTGAGCAGCAAGTCACCAACCTTTACATCCAGAATGCCGGCGGCGATGCCCAGCCCGGTGCCCAGCAGATAAATTATGGTGTCGCCGGGTTCTTCCGCCATGGTTCTTTCATCATAAATGGCTGGCGGGCATCATAAGTGCTGGCGAGGCGGATTGACCGGCAATCCCGCTTCCAACTGCATTAAGTTTGCCGCTGCGCCGCTGTGGTTGGGATCGAAACGCAGGCACTGGCGATAGCTGGCCATCGCCTCCTCACGCCGCCCGAGGCGCGCGTAGGAATTGCCGCGGTTGTGAAAGGCCTCGGAGTACGCAGGAAAAATCGCGATGGCGTGATCGTAGGCCTGAATGGCGCCGAGGTCGTCGCCGCGCGCCGCGCGCAGAATTCCGTAGAAGTAATACACCTTGGCGCTGTTGGGAGAAGTCTCGACCATCTTGGTGTAAAAGCGGTCGGCATTCAGCCAGTCGAGATTACGAACCGCGGTGCGCGCGGCAAACAAGACCGCGACCACAATCAGAATCGGCTTCCAGTGCCGCGAGCGCGCCAGCAAAATCGCCAGCAGTAGCGCCACCGCCAAACTGGGAACATAAGCCAGGCGCTCGGCCATGATGGTTCCGATGGGAAACAAAAAGTTCGCAGTCGCCGAGAACAAAACCCCGTAAGCCAGCACTGGAGCGCGCCACCTGCGGCTGCGCCAGGCGAGAAGCAACCCGCCCGCTGCCAATGCCAGCCCAGCCCAGGCGCGCGGATCGTCCAGCCCCATTACCAGGCGAACCTGTTTGTAGGAATAGTCGGCAGAAAGCGTGAGCGGAACCACCGTCTTAAACAGATACAGACACTGGATCCAGAGCGCAGTGAAGATGCGCGGGCCGAGGCCGACCAGCGACATGGGATTATCGATAGCAGGAATGAATGCCCCTACGGCGAAAATATGGTGCGCAGTAAACGCCGCCGCGAGCACCACGGCCGCGCCGGCAGCAGCCATCCACGAGTCGCGCGCCCGCCAATCGTCACGCGGAAAAATTACCGGCAAGGCGGCGAAGCTGGCCGCGCTTTCTTTGGAAAAAACTGCCAGAGCGAACAGAACAATGGCGAGAACCGGGCGCCGTTGGTAATAAAAAACCAGCGCGCCCAGGCCGAATCCCGCCGCCAGCAATTCCGCCGATCCGACCACCGAAGTTGTTGCCTCGGTGTGTATCGGAAAAAGAGCAAACAGCGCGCTGGCGATGAATGCAGTGCGCGGCGGGGTCTGCACTGCAAGAAAAAAACGGTAAAGCAGCAGCACCACCGCCAGCCCCAGGCCTAGGCCCAGCGCATGGAATAGCACCGGATGATTGCCGGCCAGCGTCCACAGCAACGCCCACACCGATTGCGTCACCGGACGGTACAGTTGCAGGCCGCGCCGGTTCGGCCAATATCCGGTAGCGACGATATGGAAAAACTGCCGCAACGAATGCGGATGCAGGGTTTCGTTCTGCACGATAACGGGCAGGTCGTCGAAGACAAAGCCGCAGGCCAGCGCGCCGAGGTTCGGCAAGAGGAAAGCTAGCGTCAGCCACCATGCAGCGTGTGGCACCGGCGGATGCGCGGCCACGACCGCCTGCATCTGCTGCGCGGCAGATTTTTTTCGCTGGCGGACACGGCGCTGGCGGCTCATTCCCCGTTGCGCGGGATTATATAACAGACGAATTTGAGCTCATGGTTCGCGCCTAACTAAATTTGCCGCTGCCACTTGCATAGGAGATTCAGCTTGACCCACACCTTCGATGCGTGGAGAATTGTGCCTCGGCCTGTGCAAGCTCCCCGGAATGCCCCACAGGGCGCGGCATTGCGCCGATCATACGCACGGCTCGATAATTCCTTGCCCATGAGGTCGCTTATGCGCGTAGCCCGGTTGACCGCAATTTTCCTTTCGCTTCTCGTCCTCACCATGTTCGCTGTTGCCCAGCCCGCATCACAAGATGCCTGGAACAGTTTGCCGAAAGTTGCGCAGGAGCGCATTGCGGCCACAGTTTTCCGCCGGCATCCTGCTGCAACTTGGGCGCAACTCGCCGAACTCACGGCCAGCGTCCGCACCAAGCAGGACTGGTTTGGCATATCAATCGCCATCAGCGGCAACACCGTGGTGGTCGGCGCATTCGATTCCAATATCGAAGAGTTCGGCTCGGCGTATGTCTTCGTGAAGCCGGCGAGCGGCTGGCAGAACATGACCCAAACCGCGGAACTGCTCTCGTCGGACAACGGTCAGGGCTTTGGAACCTCGGTCGCCATCAGTGGCAACACCATCGTGGTGGGAGCGGCCAATCCCTCCAACTTCGAGAACCAGGCTACTGGGCCGGGCGCGGCCTACGTTTTCGTCAAACCTGCCAACGGATGGGCCAACGCCACCGAGAACGCCAAACTCACCGCTTCCGACGGCCAGGACGGCGATGCCTTCGGCAACAGCGTTGCAATTAGCGGAAACACCATCGCGGTGGGAGCGATTTTTGCCAGCGATTCCAACAATGATAGCTTTGCCGGCAAGTCGTATGTATTTGTGCAGCCGGCTGGAGGCTGGTCGGGAAACTTGAACCAAACTGCGGAACTCACCGCCAGCGACAGCGCCCTGCTCAGCTACATGGGCTGTTCGGTGGCAATCAGCGGCAATACCGTCGTAGCTGGTTCTTACGGACAGAATAATTTTCAGGGATCTGCCTACGTGTTCGTCGAGCCATCTGGCGGTTGGACGACGACGACCCAGAACCGCTGAGCTGACTGCGTCAAATGGAAAATCCAGCGACTTTTTCGGCTTTGCGGTCGGCATCAATGGAAACGTCATCGCAGCCGGTGCGCCCAGCGGCGCGAATGGCTACGGCGCAAGCTATGTGTACGTCCAGCCGGCGAACGGCTGGGCAAGCACTTCAACTTTCACCGCAGAACTCGGCGCACCTGACGCGGCCCAGGGTGACAGCTTTGGACAAAGCGTGGCCGTCGCGGATGGCGGGAAAGCAATCGCAATCGGCGCGCCCAGCGCCAACGTCGGCGCCAATTCCGCGCAGGGCGCGACTTATGTCTACGTCGAACCGAAAGCGGGATGGAAGAGTACGCGTCGCGCTTACGCCGAGCCGGTAGCTTCCGACGGGGCCGCGTTTGATGGCTTGGGAGTTTCGATCGCATTCGATGGGAAAACGGTCGTCTCCGGCGCGGTCAAGAGCAACGAACCCGGCGAGGCCTACGTTTTTGGGCCGTAGCGGGTCTTTGGACTCCTTGCCTCGAAGCCTGCATTTCCTATAGTCTGGGGCGTTCGAAGCCCGTCTTGAGAACACAAAATGAGCAGCATATCCCGTCTATTCCGCTTACCCATGAGGGCGCGTTTGGGCCGGCTGGAGCAGCAACTGCTGGACGCATTGTGGCGCCACAAAACCGCCACCGTCCGCGAGTTGCTTGACTTCGGTGAAACCAAGCTCGCCTACACCACAATCATGACCACGCTGGATCGGCTCTACAAAAAGCAACTGCTGAGCCGCGCTCCCGAAGGCCGCGCCTTTCGCTACTCCCCGCGCCATACCCGCGAAGAGCTCGAAAAAGTGACTGCGGCCGAGACCATCCGCCAGCTACTGAGTTCCAGCACCGCCGCCGAGCTTCCGCTTTCTTATCTGGTGGAAGCGGTCAGCGACCACGACGTGCGGCTGCTTGATGAATTGCAGCGCCTGCTGGAGGAGAAACGCCGCGAACTGAACGCCAAGGAGAAAGTGTAGGAATGTTCTTCGCCCGCGGAATCGGCGTGTCGCTTGCCCTATTCGCGTTTATCTATATCGCGACCTCGATCGCGGTTTCCCGAGGATGGCATTGGGCTTTGCGGATATTCCAGCCCGCCGCGGGGCGAAGTTCGGCGCGGTTGTTTTTCTTGCTGCGCATGACGCCGTTCATCTCGGCCAGCCTGTTTACCCTGCTTTTCACCCTGCCATCGTTTTTGCTGCTCGAACCTCGTTCCACTAGCGAAGCGGTGGGAACCGCCCCTACGATCCTGGCTTTGATTTGCCTCATGCTGCTCGCCGCTGGTATTGCGCGGGCGCTTTCCGTACAGCGCAGGACTTCGCGAGCGCTCGAAAAGTGGCTGCAGGGTTCGAAAGTAGTTTCGGATTCGCCCGTCCCCATCCTCCAAACGGGCAACGATGCTCCCGCGTTGACGGTTGCGGGAGTGCGCGATGTCAAAGTGCTCGTCTCCGAAGCGGCGGCTGCGGCGCTGAACTCGGCGGAACTGCGGCCCGCGATCCGGCATGAACTCGCCCACGTCAGCGCGCACGATAATTTGAAGAAGCTGCTCTTCCGCCTCGCGCTCTTTCCCGGCATGGGAGGACTGGAACACGCCTGGTCAGACGCCGCCGAACTCGCTGCCGATGATGCGGCGGTGGATAGCTTGCAGGATGCGCTCGATCTGGCCGCGGCCCTCATCAAGATTTCGCGCCTGGAAGCCGCGCCTGCTGCCGCGCTCGCGACCACCGGCCTGCTGCACAGTTCCAAGGCCCTGAGCCAACGCGTGAAGCGGCTTATTTCCTGGCAAGGCCATCCCGCTTTTCACCTCAGCGCAAGAAAATCCCTGCTCGCCTTGACGGCTGCAGGGATGCTCTGCCTGGTAGTGGTGGAGACTTACGGCTCGGCGCTGGCCCAGATTCACGCACTTACCGAGTGGCTGGCTCGCTAAAACTGAGCTAAAGAGCAACCACTCGTTCTTCTCCTCTTACCGCTGTCCCAGCAATCCATAGACACTCAGTTGTTGCACCGCCGACACATAGACCTTGCCGTTGGCGATGGTAGGGACGTAAACTTCACAGCGTTGCCGGGATTGTCGCGCGAGCTGTCCTGATTGGTGTTGTAGAGTTCGGTTGCCACGTTGTTCGCGTCGTATGCATGCAGGATCTCGGGGCCGTCGCTCCCATAAGCGTCGGTCTCGATCGCCCACACGATCGCGTCCGTCGTTCCATTCGCCGAGACGGAAGGCGTCGGCCCGGGGAAGCCGAAGTAGGTCGGCGTCTGCGCGAAAGCGCTGGTCGAGAGCAGGCCGGTGGACGTATCGAATGTATATTGCCGCAGGTAGTCGCCGCTGCCTCCGAAATAAACATTGTTGTTCCAGAATGCGGGACTTGCCCACAATCCACCGATGGCGTTTTCCTAGTGCACGATCTGATTATTATTGTTGGGGTTGTAGTAGCCCATGTGGTCGCGGTCGATCAGGTAAATCGAGCCGCTCTTTCCCACCTGCACCAGCAGGTGTTGGTGCGGCGCGCCCTGACCCTGATCAGGCAGAAGCACGACGCCGCCGGAACCCACGTCGGTATCGTCGTTCGCGAAGTTCTGCTGATCGTAGGGCGTGAAGTAATCGTAAGGACGAGTCTGGTTTGGCGCGGCGGGAATCTTGATCACGCTGTCGGCGTAATCTTTTCCACCCTTCGGCCCATCGTAAGTTCCATTGCCGGTGGAAAAGAAGATGTAATTGCCGTCCGTAGCCATACCCGTGCCGCTCTGCCAGATTCCGCCGAGCCCTCCATTAGGAGTCGTGTTGCCCACGATGTGCAATTTCAACGTAGCTTCGTCGAATGACATGACCCAGCCGTGGTAAGGACTGTTGTCGCAATGCGAGGCCCAGGCGACGTACACGGTTCCATTCACCAGCATCAATCCCGGACGTTGCGCCTCGTGCAGCGGATCGAAGCTTACGATTCCGTTTACCGAACCGTCTCCGTTTCCCTTCACCGGCCCTTTGATCACGACCGGCGAGTTCGGCTGTTCGTTTCCGGTCGTGATGTCCAAAGCATGAAGCCGCTGAAAGAATTTCCCGTTCTCTTTGGTCTTCGCCAGAACGTATATCGTCTGCAAATTCACGTCGATGACGGGAGTGCTCGTAATTCCGATTTCCGGAATAAGGTCGTTGCAATCGACATCGCCGCTCGAAACGGTCGTAATGCCCTTGGCCGGGTCAATGAAACTGACCTGCCAAAGCGGAGAAGCATTGATTCCGGTATTACTGTCTGCATCGAAAGCGTAGACGCTGTCATGTTCCGTGGCCACATACACCACGTTATGTGTTCCCAGGCCCGGAATGGTCACGTTGGGCACGTAGAGCGGCTGGGCGTAGACGTAGCCGTCGACGGTTTGCGAAAACAACATGCCGAATGTGTTTACGTTCACGTTCGCGGGAGTGAGAATGGTTTCGTTCAAGTTCTGCCCGTCACGGCTGTTATCGTTGTGCTGCGTGGTGACGCTCACTTGCGCCGAGGCTGACAAGATGAGGGCGAGAGTTAACAGACAGACAGCCAGAGCTTTCATGTGTTTTCCTCAATGCGAAAAATTGCGAAGAGCGGGCTGATGGGACAAAGTCAGACGAGATTTTCGGTTCTGCCGCCGCCCGGTGTCAAGCGGTGAATGGAGGGGAGACTTTCTTCTCAAGGCCAAAAGCTCGTAGCGCCAGCTATCGCCGGGCCGCAGCCTTTGCCGGTTCGGGAGCGGCGACCGGCATGGTCGTCACTCGGCCGGTTGAAGCTGAACCTGCGGCCGCTGCTTGCGGTGCCGCTGCTGTCAAGCCCAGGTGCTTGCGCACTTCGGTATCCACCTTGGCATAAATATCTTTATTGTCCTTCAGGAACTGGCGGGCATTTTCGCGGCCCTGGCCGATGCGCTCGCCTTTGTAGCTGAACCACGCGCCGGATTTTTCAAGGAGATTATTGTTCACCGCGAGATCGAGCAGATCGCCTTCGCGAGAGATGCCCTCGCCATAAAGAATGTCGAACTCGCACTCCCGGAAGGGGGCGGCAACTTTATTCTTTACAACTTTCACGCGGGTGCGCGAGCCGGTGACCAGATCACCCTCTTTGATTGCCGCGATGCGCCGAATATCGATACGCACCGACGAATAGAACTTCAGCGCGCGCCCGCCGGTCGTGGTTTCGGGATTGCCAAACATGACGCCAATCTTTTCGCGAATCTGATTGATGAAGACCAGGCAGCAGCGCGATTTCGAAACAATTCCCGTGAGCTTGCGCAGCGCTTGCGACATCAGGCGCGCTTGCAGCCCCATGTGACTGTCTCCCATTTCGCCATCGAGTTCAGCCTTGGGCACCAACGCAGCGACGGAATCGACCACCAGCACGTCAATCGCACCTGAGCGCACGAGAGTTTCGGCGATTTCCAGCGCTTGCTCGCCATAATCTGGCTGAGAAACGAGGAGATTGTCCACATCCACGCCCAGCTTCTTGGCGTAGGCGGGATCGAGCGCATGTTCCGCATCGACAAAAGCCGCCAGGCCGCCGGCCTTTTGCGCCTCGGCGATGACCTGCAGGGCGATGGTGGTTTTGCCGGAAGATTCCGGCCCGAAGATTTCTACTACGCGTCCGCGCGGAAAGCCGCCCACGCCGAGCGCGGCGTCGAAGGAAATTGCCCCGGTCGGGATCACAGAAATGGGAATGATCGCTTCCTTCGATCCCAGGCGCATGATCGAGCCTTTGCCAAACTGCTTTTCGATCTGCGAAAAGGCCAGATCAATTGCTTTCGCGCGTTCGTCAGCCATCACAGGGGCTCCTTGAAGCCAATGGGAGTTAAACTATTGCGGATTATACACAGGATTGACAGCGAATAAAAGGCGAATTACCCTGTGGAAGCCGATATTAATTCCCGAATTGGTGCGCTTTGCCGCAGCCGAACAAATCCGAAAGACGAAAAACGATGAAAACAGTACCCCATCTCGCTACCGTTTCGCTCTGCCTCGGCTTCGCATTGCTGGCGCTAGCTCAGACCCGACCGTCCACTCTAGTGACAACTCAAAAGGAGAAAATCATGAGCGCCCACGCCAAAGGATCGTTCGATGTGAAAGTGACGCCCGATCCGTCCGCCGACAAAGATGCAATCCCGGGACGGTTCCTGCTCGACAAACAATTTCACGGCGATCTTGCGGGCACCAGTAAAGGCCAGATGCTGACGGCTGGAGATCCCGCCAAGGGATCGGCCGGTTATGTCGCCATTGAACAGGTCACCGGAACACTGGCCGGTCGCAGCGGCAGTTTTGCTCTCCAACACAGCGGCAGTGTGGCGAATGGAAATCAGGAATTGAGCATCAAAGTCGTGCCCGGTTCCACAACCGGGCAATTGGAGGGACTGACTGGGACGATGACCATCAAGATCGAAAGCGGAAAGCACTTCTACGGCTTCGATTACACGCTGCCGGGGCAGTGACGTTCGCCCCTATATCGACAATTTCAACTCCGCTTTCACCGTTCCATCTTCCATCTCGCTCTTCAGCTCAAAGCCGAGTTTTCTGCAAATCGCCAGCATCTCGCGGTTCTCTTCGAGAATGGTTGAAACCACCCGCTCCAGCTTTTCCTCGCGGGCCACTTCGATTAGCCGGCGATAGAGTTCCGTGCCCATGCCCAAATGCTGATTGTGGTCATCGACCAGTACCGCAAGCTCGGCCTCGTTACAGCCGCGCATCTTGGCCAATCGGCCGATCGCGATGATCTCCGAAGTGCCATCTTCTTTCTTGCGCTCGACCACCAGCGCCATCTCGCGGTCGTAATCGATAAAGCAAATTCGCGTCAGGCGGTCGTGCGCGGTGCGATGGCTCAGCTTCAGCGGCTGAAAATAACGTAAATACACGCTCCGCTCTGAAAGCGCCTGGTGCAGCCCGATCAGCATCGGCTCGTCTTCCGGACGAATCGGGCGAATGGTCACCGCGTCGCCGTTCTTCAGCGTCCAGGGCCTGACATGCTGGCTGGGATAAGGACGAATGGCGAGCCGCGGCAATTGTTCCGGCTTCACTTCCGGGCCATAAACAACGACGCGGGCATCGAGTGCGAGCAATCGCTCGGGCGAGGCCAGCAGCGGGTTGATATCGATCTCTTTGATCCACGTCTGCTCGACGACTAATTGACTAAAACGCACCAGCAGCTCTTCGAGCGCGGTGAGATCGACCGACTTCCGTCCGCGCACTCCTTGCAACGCTTCGAACAGATGGGTTTGCTCCATCATTCGGCGGGCCAAAGTTGTGTTCAAAGGCGGCAATCCCAGGGCGCGATCTTTGAAAACTTCCACCAGCTGGCCGCCCGTCCCAAACAAAAGCACCGGGCCAAACTGCGCGTCTACGCTGCTTCCCAGGATGATCTCGTAGCCATCCAGCTTTACCATCGGCTGAACCGTGACTCCAAGAAAATGCCCAGCGGCGGCTTTTTCTTTCACCGAGCGTTCAATCTCCCGGAACGCAGAACGGACTGCTTCCGCGTCGCGCAGATTGAGTTGCACGCCGCCAACGTCGGTTTTATGCGTGATGGTTTCAGAAAAAAGCTTGAGTACCACGGGATACCCGATTCGCTCCGCTTGTTCAACTGCCTCTTGCGCGCTAACGGCAGTGACCGTCTCCACCGTCGGAATTCCATAAGCCGCCAGCACCTGTTTCGATTCGACTTCGGTGAGGATCGTACGCCCCGCCTGACGAGCGTGTTGCACAATGAACTCAGCGTGCGCCCGCTCCGGAGCTTTTGCGTCGTCCGTGGAGTGCATCGGCGTTTCGTAGAGTGCGCGAAGGTTATAGCTGTAACGCCACATGTAGCAGAAGAGCTTCGCCGCCGTATCGGGAAACGCAAACGTCGGAATGCCGGCCTGGCGAAGAATGTCGACTCCAGCCGCCATCTCCGGCCCTCCCATCCAACTGGCGAGAATCGGTTTGCCCGTGCTGTGCGCGTAGGTTTTCAGCCGGTCCGCGATTTGGGTCGGTTCCGACATGCCCTGCGGGCAAGCAATCACCACCAAGCCATCGACCTCAGGATCGTTGGCGACAATATCGAGCGCCTTCACGTACTTGTCGAGTTGCGCGTCGCCCAACAGGTCCACCGGATTGGCATGGCTCCATTGCGGCGGCAAGAAAGCGTCGAGCGCCTCCATCGACTTTGGCGAAAGCTGCGCCAGTTTGCCTCCGTTGACGAACGGCAGAATCTGCGGCCAGCACACCCGGCCCGCCGGCATTGGTCACAATCGCCAAACGGGGCCGTGCGGCCGTGGCTGCTTGGCCAGCACGTCGGCCATATAAAAGAGATCGCCAATGGTATGCACGCGCAACACGCCGCAGCGGCGGAACGCGGCTTCGAGCACTTCGTCACTGCCGGCCAGCGATCCGGTGTGAGAAGCTGCAGCCTGCGCGGCGGCCTGAGTGCGTCCGGCCTTGATCACGATCACCGGTTTATTCAGCGAAATCTCGCGTGCCGCCGAAAGGAATGATCGCGCGTCGCCAACCGACTCCATGTAAATGATGATGCTGTGGGTTCGCGGATCATTGCCGAGGTAGTCGATCAGGTCGCCCCATCCAACATCGAGCATGGATCCGACGGAGACGAACGCGCTGAAGCCAACCATCTCCTTCTGGCACCAGTCGAGCACCGCAGTGCACAGGGCTCCACTCTGGCTGATGAATGCCACGTTGCCCGGCCGCGCAATGTGCGGCGCAAAGGTCGCGTTCAATCCGCTGAGTGGATTCATTACTCCCAGGCAATTCGGCCCGAGCAGGCGCATGCCGCTGCCTCGCATTCGCTCGAGAATTTCCTGCTCTAGTTGCTTGCCCTTTTCGCCGTGCTCCTTAAAGCCGGCGGAAATCACGATTGCCGCCCGCACTCCTGCCTCGACGCATTCCGTAATAACTCCGGGGACGGTAGCGGCTGGGGTAACGACCACGGCCAGATCGATCTGTTCGGGAAGGTCGCCAATCCGCGGGTAGGCTTTAATACCGAGCACGCTGGTGCGCTTGTCGCTCACCGGATAAACCGTGCCGCCAAACGGACTGCTCACCATGCTCCACAATACGTTGCGGCCGATCCCGCCCGGCTTTTCGCTGGCGCCGATGACGGCAACGGCGCGGGGCGCAAACATCGCGTCCAGCGGGTGGGATTCGGTGTGGAATACGTCGTGGGAGCGGTCGTAGCCCTGCGGTTTGTTCATTCTCTTTACAGCTTCCGTGGCGGCCATAGTGCTTTCAGTGTATGGCCGGAGCGGCAAAACCGTCTGCGGCAAAGATCACACGACCTCTGTGCATCCTGGGTCAGCCTGAGTTTAGACCAGCCCAAGTTTACATAAATTTTGCAAATTCAGGCATTTTTGCTGCCTCCAGCCCGCCGGATTTGTAGTATGATCGGCGCGTTAATCTGCCGTTCGGCAGTGTGGGGAACGCGGGCGCCCTCTGCGCCATCTTAGAAACGTCATCCGGAGGTGTTCTGTGGAACATCGAGCCGTCGAAAGTCCTTCCAGCCCTGGAAACAGTTCTGCATCTTCAGCCATGTCGCGCGAGCACCGTAACGTCTGGGTGCTGACCGCCTATGGAATTGCAGGCCTGGGAATGCTGGGGGTTCTGCTCTACTATTTTTCGACTTACGTGACCCACTAGCTCCGGCGGTTCGCCCTGTGACGGCGAGCCGTGGGATACGTGTCTCCACTCCGCAAATCGTCCTTGCAAACGTGTTAGAATGGCCGCTTTCAAGGCGAAGAAATTTCTTCCGCGTACGTGGTTGCCCGGTAAATTCCCTGCAATCCAGAAAGAGTGACCCGTGTCCGAGAGCGCACCTGAAACCATCACCTACGCCGACGCCGGCGTAGACATCGACCGCGCCAACCGCACCAAGAAGCGCATCCGCTACCTCGCGCACAAAACCTTCAACAAAGGTGTATTGAGCGAGATCGGCGGCTTCGGCGCGATGTTTGCCATCGACAAGGAAAAATATCTGGACCCGGTGCTGGTTTCGAGCGTAGACGGCGTTGGCACCAAGCTGAAGCTGGCATTCGAAATGAAGATGCACCATACCATCGGCATGGACTTGGTGAACCACTGCGTGAACGACATTGCGGTGCAGGGCGCGGCGCCGATGTTTTTCATGGACTATCTTGCGACCGGCAAGCTCGAGCCCGAGGTGATAGAGAAAATTGTCGAGGGACTGGCGGAAGCCTGCAAGCAGAACGGATGCGCCCTGATCGGCGGCGAAACCGCGGAGATGCCCGGCTTCTATCCCGAAGGCGAGTACGATCTTGCCGGTTTTATTGTTGGAGTGGTCGAGCGCGAGCGGATCATTACCGGGAAAACCGTCGAACCAGGAGACGTGATTTTGGGTCTGCCTTCGACCGGCCTGCACACCAACGGATATTCGTTGGCGCGAAAATTATTTTTCGAAGTCGCCGGCTACACCGTGGACACGTACGTCAATGACATCAAAGGAAAGGCCGGCAATGAACTGATGCAAACCCACCGCAGCTACTGGCCGGTGATCAAGCGATTGCTGGCGGGGGAGTGCGTGTCAGCGATGGCCCACATTACCGGCGGCGGCATTACCGAAAACCTGCCGCGCGTACTGCCACGTGGGGTGGCCGCGGTGATTGAAGTGGGAACTTGGCCGGTATTGCCGATTTTCGAGCATCTGCAAAAGCTAGGTAACGTTCCGCCGGCGGAAATGTTGCGCACCTTCAATATGGGCCTGGGCATGTTGCTGGTGATTCCATCCAAAAAGTTCAAGAAAGCTGAGAGCGTGCTCGACAAGCTGGGCGAAAAGTTTTACGCGGTGGGCCGGATCGTCAAGGGCGACAAAAAAGTGATGTACACGTGAGGTGCGGATCGCCCGTTCCCGCGGGCATGGTTCAATGGGGTAAGTCGACGCTGCGCCCCCCAGATTTTCAGTATTGAATCCTCAGTAGTGCCCCCTTCGCAACGTGCCATGTCGTAACATACGTACTAGTCGGTATGATCGATACAACCGTCAGATAGATACCCCGCATCAACTAAACACTAGCCACTGCTTCTAAGGGGTTGCACCATGGCCCCTCACTTCAACCCAGGAGGAATTATGAATCGACTGCAGCTTTGGAAGGTAGTAGGTGTCGTATTGCTTGCATGTGGTTTAGCAAGCGCACAAAAGATCACTTCATTTAGCGCTCCGGGCGCAGGCACAGGCGCCGGCCAGGGAACCGGAGGGTTTGGCATCAATCCGCAGGGGACTGTCGTGGGATCCTACCTTGATGATGGCAACGTGTTTCACGGCTACCAGTGCGTTGCGGGCTGTGGTTCACCCAGCACCTTCACCACATTCGATGCTCCGGGCGCGGGCACAGCCGCGAACCAGGGCACTATCACCTTCAGCATCAACCTGTTCGGAGCGACTGTAGGGTACTACGTCGACGCAAACAACGTGGCTCACGGCTTCGTGACTGCTGCTCCGTTCAAGACCTTCACCAGTTTGACCGATCCCGACGCCGGGCAAGGCTCCGGCCAGGGTACTTTCGCCGGCAACGTCAACCTGAAAGGAGAGATCGCCGGCTATTACGTTGATGCAAACAACGTGACTCACGGCTTCGTCACCGCTCCGCCTTACCGCACCTTCACCTCGTTCGATCCCGAAGGCTCCGTAAATACATTTACCGCAGTGGCCAGCGCCCTCAGTTCGGAGGGGGAGGTCGCTGGAACTTACCTCGACGCGAACGGCGCATTTCACGGCTACGTGCGCGCGGCGAACGGCACCATCTCCGAATACAACGTCAGCGGCGCAGGCACGGGCTCCGGCCAGGGCACCGAAGGCTCAAGCATCAGCGACCTGGGGGCAACCACGGGAAACTACATCGACTCGAGCGGCGTGAATCACGGCTTCGTGCGCAGTAAGTCCGGCGCCATCACCACCTTCGACGTTGAGGCCGCGGGCACAGGCTCCGGCCAAGGCACCGTACCTGAGGGCATCGACCTTGCGGGGGAAATCACAGGACAATACATCGACTCGAGCGGCGTGAATCACGGCTTCGTGCGCAGTAAGTCCGGCGCCATCGCCACCTTCGACGCTCCGGGGGCGGGAACGGCCTCTGGTCAGGGTACCCTTCCGGCGACCCCCAACCTGTTTGGGGCGATCACCGGACAGTATATTGACGCGAACAACGTGCATTACGGCTTCCTGCGGAAGCCGTAACCCCGCTCTGGGGTAGACGGTTCTTCGCCGAGTTCCAGGAATGCTGAATTCTTTGCCAGGGAGGGCATCTTTGCCCTCCCTGTTTTCTTATCTGAACCAACCGATTCCTCTCGGGCAGAACACGAAACACGTTTGTCCGTGAAAGACATTCGTCTCGACACCTCCCCGCGTGAACGTGCATACTGATTGGTATGTCGGCCGTTAGAAAACGATCGCCACGCAAGGGGACGACGTCGCGGAATCCAGAGCGCACTCGCGGACTCCTATTGCAGGCTGCCTTCCGGGAGATGCACCGCTCAGGCTTTCGAAGCGCTGACCTGGATGCGATCCTGGCCGCAGCGGGCGTGACCAAAGGCGCGCTGTACTACCACTTTGACGACAAAGAGGCCCTCGGGTATGCGGTGGTGGATGAAGTCATAGCGGGCGACCTTCGCCGGAAGTGGGTGCAGTCTTTACGGAATGCCAAGGACCCCATCGACGTTCTGCTACGCATTTTTCAATCCGAATCGGTAAAAAAACAAGACGTTCAGCGTGGCTGCCCCTTGCTTAACTTATCGCAAGAGATGTCCGGCCTTGATGAGGGATTCCGCAGAAGAACGGCAAGACTCTTTAAGGACTGGCACGACGCTGTGGCGGAGGCCCTGCGAGAAGGACAGAAACGCGGGTTGGTGCGGAGTGATATAAACCCGAATGAAACGGCTACATTCCTGATCGCGACGTATGAGGGTTATGTCGTTTTAGGAAAGAACTCGCAGGATCCACGGACGATCCGATCAGGCCAAAGAAGGCTGAGCGGCCACATCGAGTCGCTACGCCCGGCTCGAGCCCGGACGCGAGTGCGAGCCGCGTCGGCTCCCTCAAAAAAATCAACCGCTTGAGTGCATAGCGGTCGCCCATCACAACAAAGTCAATTCCGGGATGTGCTGAAAGTGCTTCCGATTGCGCGTGAACAATGGCAGTCCATTCGCTAGCGTCGTCCCTGCGATCAAGCAATCTCCCATGCCAATCGAGAAGCCTTTTGCACTTAATGTTTTTCGCACTTCTGCGGCCAGAGCGGCCGACTCAAGGTCAACCGGCAACACCCGGATCGTCGCAACTAATTTGCGCACTTCGTCACCGCGCCGGCTGAGGTCCGCGCCGCTGAGCAGCTCGAAACAACTAATGGCGCTGGTTCGCAGGCGATTGGATTCCGCGTAGGATCGAATCTGGCTTGCTACCGGTTGGATTCCCAGAAGATAGTCAATAAGCACGTCCGTATCGGCCAAGATCAACGCCAGCTCTCCCGCAATTCGGTCGTGGCTTTTCGGAGTGCATCAGCGTCTTCGTTGGATAGGGATCCTTCCAAAGCCAAAAAGTCTTTAAGCCGCTGATTTCGCGCCCTGTTGCCGTGAAGATATTCCTCGATCGCCTCTGCTAAGACGTTGGAAAATCCCTTTTCTCCCCGCCGCGCTGCCAGCGCTAGTAGGGCGCTCCGATGCTCGCTCTTCATTTCTACGGTCGTTCGCATGTCGGTTATTATAACATGCATGTGCATGTCATACGCGGTGGAATGATATCATGGAGTTAGTGGAAGCGGCGGGGCGTCACCGCTTCAGCAAATCCACCCGCTCCCTTACATCCGTCACCCGGAAATACTTCGCCAGCGCCGGATATCTCTTGGCCACAGCTTCATACATCGCATAGGCAACATTGCGATAGGAAGCGTGTCCGGCAGGCCCAGTTCGCAACTCCGCGATATATACAACTTCCGCAAAATCCATCTTGAATAACGTCCGCTTTCGGAATCCGAGGGGAATCGCGTACTGGGCATTTTCCTTCGCTTCCGTTCCCTGTCGGCCAGAAAGTTGCTCAACCGCTTCCGCGGCGCGTTTCATGGCAGCCTCGTAGCTTTCGCGTGCTCCCGCCGCTTCCAGTTCCTCCGGCACGTCGTAGCCGTGCATGGTCGTAAACTCCTGCCCGATCTGCACACACCGCCGATGCCGGTGCATGTCACGGAAGCCGCCGACATCCATAAGAATGTCGAAGCGGAACTGCTGCCCCGCGCAGAACGCTCGCAGCAACTCATCGTGCTTGCCGCGATGCCGCAGGCCGATGTCGATAATTTCGCGGCGAATTCTTTCTCCCACCGCTTCAACCGCCAGCCGAATCTGCCGGTATGGATAATGGCTGTGCTCGTAAATCAGCGTCGCAGCCAGCTCGACTTCGAGCGGCTCCGCGTCCAGCAAATCGACTGCTGGCGCAGGCGCGACCGGCACATCTCCCATTAACTCCGCAGCGACCTGCCGCAACGCTCTTCGGGTTTCGATTTCATACGGATTCGGGTCCGCATACTTCACCAGTGTTGGCGCGACTCGCACTTCGCGCAGCAATTCTTCTTCTGCCCGAGCGCCAAGGTCCTGCGAAAGCGCTCGAATCTGGCTGATCAGTTCCCGCAGTCCGGCTTCATTCACGTTGTATGCCGGCGCTGTGGCCGCGTTCTTCAGCAATTCTCCCAGGTGGCGAACTTCTTTATGCGTGTGCGATAGCAGATGCGAAACCTGGTTCTCGAGCGTACGGGCATTGACGATCTCGCCCAGCGAAGTATTCGTCGACAACGGCAGCAAATAGCGAGAAATGTCGAAAGCCCGTGCCCGCAGCGTACGTTCGTACGCTTCCTGCTTCATGTCGTCCGGTTTGGCAACGATGCTGGCAAGGTACAGCGCCATTCGCGTGGAAAGCTGTTCGTATTCAGAGAAAAGATTGCTGATGGTCGCGTGGTACAAGCTGAGGGCTTCGGCGTCTCCGCTGAAGTCCGGAGTGAAGTAGCCGCTTTTCTTGAAATCCTGATAACGGGTAGAGCGCTCCTGACCGTCCCAGCGCTGCTCGTCGGCGACGGCAATCGCCGCCAGAATCGACAGCCGCTCAATTGCCAGCGCGATGTGCGCGAGATCGGCGATCGACCGGTGTCCATACTGAAAGTAAAAAGTGTTGAGGAATTTCTCCGCCTTCTGCTGGCTGATTTCCTTCAGCGACTCCTTCATGGAAAGCGCTGAGCGGGAATATTTCGCCATCGCGTACGCCTGTATCTCTGGCTCCGCGCCATAAACCGCGTAAACTTCGACCGCCGGCTCGGTGGAAAGTGGCTGGCTCCCGTTCGACGGAGCTGAATTTCCGACTTCAGAAGACATGGCTCAACCTCGGGTATGGAGAATTGAATCTTAATGGTCGGCTTCCGGTTCTGCAACGAGCGTAGTGGTGCAGTTCATTGTCATCCCGATCAAGCGTTCTTTGCGCAGTGAGGGATCTGGGCGAGCCGCGCGACTGTCGCGTTCTTTGCGACGCACTAACCGCGCGCTTGGCTCGCTTCCTTATTAAACTGCACCACACAAGCCCTATTGCAAACAGATGGAACTTCCGTTCGTGGCGGATCATCGTATATAACTTAGGTATCCCTAAGTGATGCGTCTCCGTCTTTTCATATATCTTGCTCTGTTTTTCTCTCTTGCCGGGGTGGTGTGCGCGCAGGCAAACTGGCCAGGAGAAAGCAGCGCATGGGCGCTTTCCACCAATGAAGACCTGCCTGTGCTCCTCTCGTCTGGCGCGGACGGGGATGACGTTCTACCTGCGGCCCCGTTTCATTGCCGCGCATGGCGCCGGAACTTGCATTGCAGGCGTATCGCGGGCGTGCTGTGCTTCAGGCTGCCGACCTCGTTTCTTATTCTGCAACGAGCCTGATTCGCGCTGAATTGCCAGAGACTCACCAGTCCGGCGAATACGAAGTCCACAGAAACTATTCGGCCCCGCACCACCAACTGACCTTTCAGGCAGTGCGCTTCACCGGCGACAATTTTGTGAAGAGCAACGTAATTCTGCGCGTGCTGCAGTCCGAAGCCGAGCACGTGCAGAAAGACGATCCCGCCGCCAATGCAATCAGCCCGGCCAATTACAAGTTTTCCTACAAAGGCACGACGGAGATGCATGGCCGAATCGTGCACGTTTACCAGGTAAAACCTCGCCAGAAGCGAGCGGGTTTGTTCAAAGGCCGAATTTATCTCAACGTCTATAGCGGCAGTATGGTTCGCGCGGAAGGCAAGCTGGTGAAATCGCCGTCCTGGTTCGTAAAGAAATTGGAGTTTGTGCAGGATTACGCGGACATCAACTCCTTTACCTTCCCTGTACACATTCACTCCGAGGCGCAGGCGCGGATCGTCGGGCGCGCGGTGGTCGACATCTATAACTCCGATTACCAGCCGGTATCGAGCGTTGAGCAGGCGGAAACTTCGCCAGCCCTCTGATTTCAGTTTTAGCTCGACTGGAGGCAGAGCAGACCGAGTCCACCGACAGCTATAATCTTCGCTTCCACTTCGAGGAGAAATCATGACCCTATCAGGCCGGGTTGCGTTAGTGACGGGGGCGTCGCAGGGCATCGGCCGTGCTTGCGCCCTCAAACTGGCGGAATCGGGCGCATCGGTGGCCGTCGCCGCCCGCAATCAGGAAAAGTTACAAGAGCTCGTCCAGGAAATTACCGCCAAAGGCGGCAAGGCTGTAGCCTTCCCCTTGGACGTCGCCGACGAAGAACAAATCAAGTCCAGCTTCAAGGCCGCGCTCGCCGGATTCGGCAAGATCGACATTCTGGTCAACAACGCCGGCATCACCCGCGATCAACTGGTTATGCGCATGAAGCGTGCCGACTGGGATGCGGTCCTCAATACCAACCTGACCTCCGCCTATCTCTGCATCCAGCAGGTCATCGGTTCGATGCTCAAGCAGCGCTGGGGACGAATCATCAACATCACCTCGGTGTTTGGCCAGATGGGGCAGGCCGGGCAGGCGAATTACGCTTCGTCAAAGGCCGGGCTAATCGGACTGACGATGGCGATTGCCCGCGAAGTCGGGTCGCGCAGCATAACTTGTAACGCGGTCGCGCCCGGATTCATCGAAACTCCTATGACGGCGGTTCTCGGGGACGATTTCAAGCAAAACGCGCTGAAGTCGATTCCGCTCGGGCGCATCGGTGCGCCACAGGACATCGCCACCGCCGTGGCGTTCCTGGCCTCCCAAGAAGCCGGCTACATCACCGGCCATGTGCTGAACGTCAATGGCGGCATGTTGATGGGGTAAACCTCCAACGCAGAGGGCACAGGTGACGCGGTGGAAAGTCAAAGTCTTAAAACGCAGAGTACGCCGAGGACGCAGGGAAATTCGTGAGAGAAAAAACTGATCGGCAAGATTTCTCGGCGTCCTCTGCGAACTCGGCGTTTAAAGATCTTGTTCTCACGCAGGCGGAATCTTCAGCGCAGATTGCCCAGGCGCGCGAACTTTTTCTGGAGTATGCGCAATCGCTCGGCTTCAGTCTCTGCTTCCAGAATTTCGATAAAGAACTGGCGGAATTGCCCGGGGATTATTCTCTGCCGAATGGACGTTTGCTGCTTGCCGAGTGCGGAGACCAACTGGCGGGATGCGTCGCGCTGCACAAACTTGATGTAGACGCGGGCGTCCCGCCCGTGCGCGGCAAAATTTGCGAGATGAAGCGGCTCTATCTACGCCCAAATTTTCGCGGAAGAGGGCTGGGCCGTATTCTTGCTGAGGCTGTCATCGCGGAGGCCCGCAAGGTCGGATACGATCGTATGCGGCTCGACACGGTGGAACCCGTGATGAAGGATGCCGTCGGCCTGTACCGCAAACTTCGCTTTCGCGAGATTGAAGCTTATCGACCAAATCCGCAGCCCGGTACGTTGTACTTAGAACTGGCCTTGTGAACCCGGCGGGTAAACCAGAGACCACAGAGGCACAGAGGAACACGGAGGATATATGAAAAATGTTCTGCTCAACAGTACGCTCGCTTTGATCGCTTTCCTCGTTTCCGCTTCCTCGCTTTTTGCCGCTGCATCCAAAACCGTTTCCTACAAGAGCGGCGATGAAACCGTGCAAGCTGTGCTGTACACGCCGCAGGGCAAAGGCCCCTTCCCCGGCATTATCGTGATTCACGAGTGGTGGGGATTGAACGATTGGGTCAAAGAACAATCCGGCAAGATCTCCGATCTCGGCTACGTGACCCTCGCGATCGATCTTTATCGCGGAAAAGTTGGGACCACTCCGGAAGAAGCGCATGAAATCATGCGTGGCGTCCCGGAAGACCGCGCCAAGCGCGACCTCCATGCCGCAGTCGAATTTCTTAGCGCACAATCCAACGTGAAGAGAGACCGCCTCGGAGCTATCGGCTGGTGCATGGGAGGAGGTTACGCGCTCGATGTTGCACTCGAAGAGCCGACGCTGCGCGCCGACGTCATTAATTACGGGCATCTCGCCACCGACCCGCAATCGATCGCGAAAATCAACGCGGCCATTTTGGGAATTTTCGGAGCAAAAGATCAGGGCATTCCGGTCGAGGACGTGAAAAAGTTCGAGCAGCAACTGAAGCAGCAGGGCAAGCAAGTGGAAATCGTAATCTATCCCGATGCCGGACACGCTTTTGAAAATCCCAACAACAAAACCGGCTACCGCGCCGCCGACGCGGCCGACGCCTGGCAGCGTACCGTCAAGTTCTTTGCCGCCACGCTTGCGCAATAGAAAGTTCGACTTTCCGGTATTGAGTTCGGCGGTTGCGCCTTGCCGGTGATGATCTTACGCGCGTGGCCGTCACACCCGAAAGCTTAGCAAGAAATTCCTCTTGCAAGAGTCAGCCGCTCTCGTTAGTATTCAGCAATCCGAGAGAGCCGAAAATGGGTACCGCAGCCATGAACATCGGCGAAACCATCAGAAATTATCGTTTACAAAAAGGCATGTCGCAAGGCGACATCGAGAAGCGCACCGGTCTGCTGCGTTGCTATCTCTCGCGGGTGGAAAACGGACACACGGTTCCCTCGCTCGATACGCTTTCCAAGATTGCCGGCGCCATGGAGCTGCCCCTGTCGCAGTTCTTCTCCGAGTCCGGCCATAGCAACGGTTCGAAAGGGCTGCCGCAGTTGTCTGAGGATGAAGTGCGTTTTCTCAGCCAGATCCGCCGCTACGCTACCAACCTCAACGACAGCGATCGCAAGCTAGTCCTGGCCATGGTCAAGAAGATGGCCTCGAATTCAGCGCGCTAGCCATTCGCAAACACGAACTCCCTCCGCATTCAGGAAGGTCTCACTCCTCATCCGCTATTCGGCGGGCCGGTCGGCCATCACCGGCGCGGCAGGTTTTTTGGCTTCGCCGCTATTCATCGCCGCGACCGTCGTCACTACGACCGCAGCTCGCGACTCGCTCCGCAACGCGGCGCGCTCATCCCACTTGCCGAAGATCATCTTTCCGGCGGTGGTCTGCAGCACCGATGTCACCGAGATGTCGATGGTCTTGCCGATCATCTTGCGCGCATTGTCGACCACCACCATGGTTCCGTCGTCGAGGTAGGCCACACCTTGGTTGTATTCTTTGCCCTCTTTCAGGACGAATACTTTCATGGTCTCGCCCGGCAGCACAATCGGTTTGAGCGAGTTCGCCAGCTCGTTGATATTGAGGACTTCCACCCCTTGCAGTTGCGCCACTTTATTCAGATTGAAGTCGTTGGTGATGATCTTGCCTTCATACACCTTGGCCAGTTCAATCAGCTTAAGATCGACCTCGCGGACGGCAGGAAAATCGTCTTCCACGATCTGGATTTGAACGGAGGCCACTTTCTGCAAGCGCTGCAGAATGTCGAGACCGCGGCGTCCGCGATTGCGTTTGAGCGAGTCGGCGGAATCCGCCACCAACTGCAACTCGCGCAGCACGAATTGCGGAATCACAATGGTTCCGTCGAGGAATCCAGTCTCGGCGATGTCGGCGATGCGGCCGTCGATGATGACGCTGGTATCCAGAATTTTGTAGCTCTTCTTGGATTGCTTTTCGCCGCCGAAAATTCCGCCCAGCGCCGCCAGGTTCAGCAGGTCTCCTTTGTTGGCGCCGACCGCGAGGCCCACATAGGCCATTAGCAGCATGACCATAAGCTGCAGAAAGCTCTGGGTGTGCCCCACAGGAATGCTGCTGCGGATCACAAGGGCAAACAGGTAGGCGCCAAAAATTCCCAGAATGCTGCCAATCGCCGCGCCAATCAGCCGCTTCAGGCTGACCTGGTGCAACCGCCATTCAAACACAATAATGGCGAGTCCCAGCAACCCTCCCACTCCTGCATCCCATAGTGGAGGAAGACCGAACGGTTGAATAAGAAAGCAAGTAACAACGACAAAAATTACAAACAATAAGCGAACCAGGATCACGTCCACGATCGCCTCCTCCGGGACTCGCGCCGGCAGCGTGATCGGTACCGGTCATCCCGCACTGGACGCGCAAACTGCCAAACTAACCACGTCCAGTTGTTCTATCCGCGGAGCCTATGAATAACCGCTATGAAACTTGCCCCGCCCTCGATTTTGAAATCCGACTCATGCAACAAGCTAACTTCTAGGCGTCCAAAGTATATACCCGAAGTAAAGCCATCAGGATTACGGTCGTCACAGTACGGTGTGATGTAGGGTGCCGTACAAGAATGCCGACCGGTTGCTGGTAAACTGAGCGCATGAAGGCCGTTGTCATTACCCGGCTGGGTGGACCGGAAGTTCTGGAAGTCCGCGATATGCCGGAGCCAGTCCCGGCACCCGGGCAGGAGTTGGTGAGGATCGAAGCGGCAGGCCTCAACTTCGCTGACGTAATGACCTCGCATGGCGGCTATCCCGGCACTCCCAAGCCTCCGCTGATCGCCGGAAGGGAATTCTGCGGGATGCGCGAAGCCGATGGCCGGCGCGTAATGGGATATGCGCAGTGGGCGGCATTCGCCGAACAGGTCTCCTCGCGACCGGAGCTTCTCTGGCCCGTTCCCGAAGGCTGGACTGCTGAGCAAGGCGCGGCATTTCCGGTGAACTATTTCACCGCCTATCTGGCTTATTGGAAGGCCGGCCTGATTGGCGCTTTCAGTCCCAGTTCGCCGCCGCGAGTCTTAATTCATGCCGTGGCCGGAGGTGTGGGAACGGCTGCCGTCCAGATTGGCAAGTTGCTGGGCCTCGAGATGTACGGCACTTCCTCCTCGGACGAAAAACTAGCCCGGGTCAAAGAACTCGGCCTGCAGCACGGCATCAACTACAAACAGCGGGACTACGAAGACGCCATTCGCGAACTCACTCACGGCGAGGGCGTCGACGCGGTCCTCGAAATGCTGGGCGGAGAACATACCAACAAGAGCGTCCGCTGCCTGCGCGATTTTGGCCGCGTGATCGTCTACGGCAGTGCAACCGGCAAGAAGTCGGAGCTTGATACTCGCTTGCTTTATGCCAAAGGGGCAAGTGTCCATGGATTGTGGCTGACCTATCTTTCCGCAAAACGCGGTTTGATGAACGAAGTGTGGCAGCAGCTTTCGGCGTGGGCGGCGCAGGGTCAACTCCGGCCGGTGATTGGACACGTGTTTCCTATGGATCAGGTCGTTGAGGCCTACCGGTTTCTTTCCGAAGGCAGGAACTACGGGAAAGTCGTTTTAAAGCTCTCCTAAGCGGCTGCTTGGTTCTTACTCTTGCATCGAGTCCAAGATGACATGTTCTTCGGAGACAAAATAAGCCACTTGACCGAGGTCGACGAAATTGACTTCGTCATCGCTTGAGGCTTTCCATTCCGGCGATCGCCGGGCGGCCAGCAGAGCTTCCAGGTTGTCGAACCAGAGTTCCGCCATGCCATCAAAATCCGGCCGGTGTTTGTCCCCAGCCACCTGTACGCGGTGGCTTTGGACCAGCTTGCGCAGCCCAGGAATCCTCGCCCCGATCGGCCCATGAACGTTCTTCCAATAATGGAAGAATTCATCGTCTGACAAGCCCGCTTTCTTGGTGATGCAATAGACCACTTTGATCATGGCTGCCCCTCATCTGTTGATTTGACGGCTCGGTGCGCTTCCCGTTTTGTTACTACCCATGACCTTAGGTATGCACCTTTTTCGCTGCAATTTAACAATCCTGCAATATTAGCCGAGTAACATTTAAGGTAGGATTCGGAGGTGTAGAAGTTTGGCGTCCCGCCTTCCTCGCTTCAATTTGCCGCTGCAGGTCGCTGCAGTCTGCTATCGCCATAACGGGCGAGGGCTGGAGTTTCTATTGGTGAACACCAACGGCGGCGGCAAATCGGACCTTCCCTAAAGGCGCTCCTGAGTCCGGCATGTCGCACAGCCGCGCCGCCGAGCGCGAGGCCCTGGAAGAAGCGGGCGTCCGCGGACACATCGAGCCGCGGCATTTCCATCTTTATCTGCATTCCAAGGGCGTCTTCTGGAAGCCGCCCGGCGTCCGCGAATTTGTGGTCAAGGCGTTTCTGATGGAAGTCGAACAGACAGCCTCGCCTGAGGAACCCATGCGCAATCCCACCTGGTTCGCCCCCGACGAAGCCAAAAAGACCGTCGCTAAGGGCCGCGAAGTGAAGTACGCGCGCGAAATGCAGGCGGTAATTGACCGGGCGATGGAGCAGTTGGGAACAGTGAAAACAACGGCCAATTAGCTCTGTGCAGCCCTATTCGCGAGTGGTTCTTTGCGCGTCGTCCCACTCATCCCTCAGCCCGAGATCGTCGATCCATTTGTTCAGGTAATTCTGGTCCAGCGATTCGCCCCGCACTTTCAATATGCCGGACACATCCTCGATCTGCCGCCGAGACTGCGCCAACTTTGACCACTCGAGCTTGGCGATAATGATGTCCTCGGCACTTGCAATCGATAAACGCAGGTCGTCAACGCGGAGCGGCCGACGACGGCGGAATTCTTCCTGACTGAACGGCCGGCTCTTACAGATGATCAAATCGACTTTCCAGCCGGTAGCCAAGTCGATCACATTGAACATGGATTGGTGCTTATAGGCTTCCAGTGCCGCCTCTGGATCGGCGTAGTACTCGCCGCCCGGCAAACCTTCGACGAACACCTTTAACTTCGGCGCTGACGTTTGAATGACGAGATCGATGTCCTGCGTCGATCTCAGCGATCCGTAATAAGCACTGGCAAACGATCCCGAAAGCATGTAGGGAATCTCGCAATTGTCCAGGGCCGCTATGATTCGTTTGAGGGCCTCTGGGATGATCATCGCAGGCGCGGTGGCAGGGGCGCGGGCAGCAGCGCAAGCCGGATGATTTCCCGCAACACATGTGTCTCAGACCAGTCGGGGTGTTCGTTGCGAATGCCCTGCCGGGTCAATTCCCGAGCGAATTCGCTCATTTCAAATGCGAGCAGGAGTCGCTGCTCGCCAGATAACGCCTTTTGAGCCTTCAATTGAACCGCTCGCGCTTCGGGACTGGTGTCGCTGACCGGCACAAAGAGATGTTACCACTCCTCTTCATCAAATCCCGCTCCTCATGAGACGATTGAACTAGCTCATGATTCAGCTCTCTTCCGCCGGAAAACGCTATGGCCACAAGCTCCTGTTCGAGGGGGCCGACTGGCTCATCACCAACCGCGACCGGGTTGGCCTGGTGGGCGCGAACGGCACCGGAAAGTCCACTCTCCTGAAAATTCTTGCCGACCTGGAAACTCTCGACTACGGTTCCATCAGCCGCGGCCGCGGCATCACTGCGGGATATTTGCCGCAGGAAGGGCTGACGCTCTCCGGCCAGACGGTGTTTGCCGAATGCATGTCGGTTTTCGACGACGTGCGAGACATGGAACGTGAGATGGAAGCACTCACCGCGCGTATGTCGGAAGCCGATCAAGCATCCGCCGAGTATTCGCAGATCGCCGAGCGCTATCAGCGCCTGGAGCACGAATTCCGCGCCCGCGACGGCTATGCCATCGAGTCCCAAGTGGGCAGCGTGCTGATGGGGTTAGGGTTCAACAAAGACGACTGGCAGCGCCAGACTGAAGAATTTTCCGGCGGATGGCAGATGCGCCTCGCGCTCGCAAAACTACTGCTTGAAAAGCCGAACTTGCTGCTGCTCGACGAGCCCACCAACCATCTCGATCTCGAAGCCCGCAACTGGCTGGAGGAATATCTCACCGAATACCCTTATGCCTACGTGCTCATTTCGCACGACCGCTATTTTCTCGACGTCACCGTCAACAAGATCGTCGAGGTCTGGAACAAGCGGGTCCACTTTTATCCCGGCAATTATGACAAGTATCTCGCCCAGAAAACTCAGCGGCAGGAGCAGCTCGAAGCTGCGTACCGCAACCAGCGCGAGCGCATCGAGCAGTTGGAAATCTTCATCAACCGCTTCCGCTACACAGCGACCAAGGCCAAGCAGGTGCAGAGCCGCGTTAAGGAATTGGAGAAGATGGAGCGGATCGAAATTCCGGAAGAAGAGAAGGCGATCCATTTTTCTTTTCCCCAGCCCAAGCAGAGCGGCCGGATTGTGGCGGAGTTCAATGACGTTGCAAAATCCTACGGCCAAAAAGAAGTTTTCCGCGACGCGAATTTTATGATCGAGCGCGGCGACCGCATCGCCCTCGTCGGGGTCAACGGCGCAGGAAAATCGACGTTAATCAAGCTGCTCGCCCAGCGCGAGCCGCTGACTTCCGGTGAGTACAAGCTCGGCCACAACGTGCAGGCTGATTATTTTGCCCAGGACCAATACAAAGAGCTCGACGCCGATGCCCGCATTCTCGACGATCTCGGCGTGCTCTCTCCCAGCTCCACTCAAACCGAGTTGCGCAGCTTGCTGGGATGTTTTCTGTTCTCCGGAGAAGACGTTTTCAAACGCATCGGCGTGCTCTCCGGCGGCGAGCGCAATCGCTATGCGCTGTTGCGAATGCTGCTGCATCCGGCAAATTTCCTGCTGCTCGACGAGCCCACCAATCACCTCGATATGCGCGCCAAGGACGTTCTGCTCGAAGCGTTGTCCACCTACACCGGCACGGTCGTTTTCGTCTCCCACGATCGCTACTTCATCGATAAACTGGCGACCCGCGTGTTCGCCGTGGGCGATGGCAAAGTCGAAGTTTATCCCGGCAATTACGAAGATTATCGCTGGCGAAAAGAAGGCGGCGCTGAACAATTGCAGCAGAGCGTCGAAATCGCGACTGCCGCGCCGCAGCCGGCCAACGGAAACCATTCGCAAGCCGCTGCTGACGCGAAATCCAAGCGGCTGAATCCCATCCGCCGCAAACAGATGGAAGACCGGGTGCGCGAACTCGAAGCAGAAATTTCCCGTGCGGAGAAATCAATCGCCGAATGCGAGACCGCGTTGCAGACTTTCGTCAGCGCAGAAGAAACCGCGCGCCTCACTCAGGCGATAGAAAACAGTCGCGCCGACCTGCAGAAGCACCTCGCGGAGTGGGAAGAACTCTCGCAGGCGCTCGAAGCCTAAGGCCCCCAACAACCGGACAGGTTCTTTCGTAACCTCCTCGAATGCCGCTTCGTCGTGCCATAGTCAATTTAAGGTCCACATCTGCCGCCTGCGGCAGCCCGCAAAAGCCGCGCGGAACAAGGATGGCACAGCCCATGTTGCAGTCGACTCCGACCCAAACTCCACACACTCCCACAACCACCTACACCCCAACCAACACCACCTCCGCTCCGGTCGAGCAAGGCACCATCGGCCGCTCCGTCGTCATTAAAGGCGAAGTCAGCGGCTCCGAGCCCCTTTACATCGAAGGCTGCGTTGAAGGCACGATTCACTTCGCCGACCATCGCGTGACTGTAGGCCGCCACGGCAAAGTCGCTGCCGATATCAACGCCAAGGAAGTTGTAGTTATGGGATCGGTGACGGGCAACATTCACTGCAGCGACCGCGTGGACATTCGCGCGGAAGGCTCGCTCACCGGCGATGTGGTAACCCGCCGCATCAGCGTAGAAGATGGAGCAGTGCTGAAGGGCAGTGTACAGGTCCAGGCCGCCGAACATCGCAGCGACACGAAGCAGGAGAAATTATTGTCTGAGGCGAAGCCGAAGACACCTGAGCCCGTTTCCGCGGATAAGCCGAAAGCACTGGCAGCCGTCGCCGGGGCGTAGCTTACTTTTTTCCCTGCTTTTCGTTTTCCTGGTTCTCGGGCTGCAGATCGAGCGAGGCGGAATTCATGCAGTAGCGCAGGCCGTTCGCCCCGGGGCCGTCAGGAAAGACGTGTCCCAGGTGCGCGTCGCAGCGGGTGCAACGAACTTCCGTCCGGCTCATTCCATAGCTGCGGTCGGTGTGCTCGGCCACCGCTCCTTTTTCGACCGGCTGGGTGAAACTCGGCCAGCCCGTGCCCGAATCGAACTTGGTTTCCGAATCGAACAGCGGCGCTCCGCAACAGGCGCAGGTATAGGTTCCATCCTCGTGCGTGTTCCAGTATTTTCCGGTGAACGCCGGCTCCGTCCCAGCTTTGCGCGCCACATGATACTGCTCGGGCGACAACTGCTTTTTCCATTCTTCTTCCGTCTTAACAACCTTTTCACTGCTGGCAATTTTTTCGGCCATGATTTCCTCTGAATATTTGTTCTCGACCATTTGATTATGGCAGAGGGTAGAAAGTTACATGGGTGCCTATTGACTTCGCCTTGTCTTCGCCTACAATAGCTGCATGGCGATCACCAGGCGGCAACGCGAAGTTTACGACTTTATCTCCGAGTTTGTGCAGAAGCACAGCTACTCTCCTTCTTACGACGAAATTCGCGCAGGGCTGGGGCTGAATTCTCTGGCCACGGTACACAAGCACATCACCAATCTCGAGAAAAAAGAGCTGCTCACCCGCGACTACAATCGCAGCCGCTCCATCGATCTGCTCCCGCCCAAGGGAAAGCTCAAACAGGCCATGAGCGTGAATACCACCATGGTCCTTCCCCTGATGGGCCGCATCGCCGCCGGGCAGCCGATTGAGGCGGTCGAAAATCCCGAGACCATTTCGCTGGGCGATTTCGTGCGCTCCCGCGACGTGTTTGTGCTCGAAGTCCGCGGCGACTCCATGCAGGACGAGCACATACTGAGCGGCGACTACGTGCTGGTGGAGAAAAGTAAGACTGCGCAAAACGGAGATATCGTGGTCGCGCTGGTCGATGAGACCGACGCCACGCTCAAGCGCTTCTATCGCGAGGGCGATAATATCCGCCTGCAGCCGTCGAACGCCGCCATGCAGCCAATTATCGTACCCGCCGCCGCGGTGCAGATTCAAGGCCGGGTGATCGGCGTGTTGCGAAAATATTGACCTCGCGTTAGGACTTCCTCATGCCTCGCCGCGCCGTTGATCTCAAACCCAACCTCACCCAAGAGATGGCGCAGATTTTTCTGCTGAACGACCGCATGAACCAGCTTGTCTTGCAGCATCTCGATGCGCGCGCCTGGCGGGCAAAGCTGCCCGGCGTCAAGGGACGCACCATCGCTGACATCTTCACCCATGTTCACAACGTGCGCTGCAAGTGGCTGAGGCTTTCGGCGCCGCACATCAAAATTCCCGTGCGCATGGATCGCCGTCACTGCACGCAAAAACAGGCGGCCGCCGCCCTCGCTGAGAGTGCGCAGCGTTGCGCCGAGATGCTCGAAGAATTTCTCAGCCCGCAAATCCGCACGCAAGAATTTCTGCGCGATGGCTGGGCGCGGCCGTGGCGTCCGGGCGCGGTGATGCTCGCCTACATGATCGCTCACGACGCTCATCACCGCGGGCAGGTCTGCATGTTGGCCCATCAGCTTGGCTTCCCGCTGCCAGTCGCGGCGGGCGCCGGAATGTGGGGCTGGGAAAAACTCGGCAAACAGTGCGGTTCTGAAACTCTCCACAAAAGCGAAACGCCCGGCACCTTCGCCGGGCGTCACGCGATCCAACCGGGATTAGCCGATATGCTTGTCGAGCGCTTCCTGGATCTTTTCCTTGGGAACGTAGCCCACGATCTGCTCTTTCACCTGGCCGCCCTTGAAGACGAGCAGCGTCGGAATGCCGCGCACGCCATACCGCATGGGCGTGGCGCTGTTGCGGTCGACATCCATTTTGCCGATCTTGACCTTCCCCTGATAGTCCTTCGCCAACTCCTCGACAATGGGCGCAATCGCCCGGCACGGGCCGCACCAGGTTGCCCAAAAATCGACCAGCACCGGCGTCTCCGACTTCAAGAACGTCCTGATCAAAATTTGCATCTGTAACTTCTACTATTCCATTTCCCGCCATAATCTCCTCTGTGGGCGCGCCCGCATTGGGGCTGGCCCCGGGCGAAACCGCTATTCGACTACGAACTGATTATCGTAGCACTTTTATTGGATGCAGAGCGCGGCGTTCGGTCGCAAAGGCGCAGGTGGCGTGGCGCGGGCGCTGTCAGGGGCAGTAATGACTTCGCGGGGTTGAGGCGTCAGTGCGCTTCGGCGCGTTCCACGCACTCCAGCACTTCGGCTTCGCTCAGCGTGTGGTCGGAGGATTTTGCGCGGGCGTAAATTCGGTCGACAAGTTCATCGGCAGCGGGAATACCGTGACGTTCCAGCCAGAAAAGAATATTCGACTTCCCGCTCATGGGGCCGATTTCAATGATCTGCTGCAGGCCAAAGACGTGTGAAGGCACTCCTGAGTAGACGGTGTTTGCCAGTTCAATGTCATTCTTTTTGTAAGCTTTGATGACTGCGGCGGCGTGCACTCCAGTAGCCGTACGGAATGCGTCTTCACCCACGACGGGATAATTCACCGGAATCGGCACACCCGTGGCGCGGGATACAGCCTCGCAATACTGTTTCAGTTTGGTCAGGTCCTGTGTGTCCCACGGCGGAATGTTCATCAGCTTGAGGTTCACCAGCATCTGGTCCATTTGCGTATTGCCAACCCGTTCGCCAATCCCGAGAGCGGTGGCATGAACGCAATCCGCGCCCGCTACTAATGCCGCCATCGAGTTGGCGGTCGCGAGCCCGCGATCGCAGTGGCCGTGCCAATCCACGCGAATTTTTTCGCCCGAGGGCTTAACAACTTCCTCGATCGCAAACTTCACCAGCGCGAACGTCCCCATGGGCGTGGCGTGACCGGCAGTATCGCAAAGCACAATGGCGCGCGCACCGGCATTAATCGCCGCGGTGTACAGCCGTTTCACCATCTCGGGATCGCAGCGCGTTGTATCTTCGGTGACGTACATTACCCGCAACCCAAGCGAGACGGCGAACTTGACCGCATTCTCCGTGGTCTCAAGAAGAAAATCGTCAGTCCAGCCTTCGGTGTAGCGGCGAATAGGGCTGGAGCCGAGGAAAGTTGCAGCTTCGATATCGAGGCCGGTCCGCTGAACAATTTCGGCGATAGGGCGAATGTCGTTTTGATGAGTGCGGGCGGCGCAGTTGGCGCTGATTTTGAGCTTGTGCTGAACGATCTCCCGCGCCAGCGCTTCGCATTGCTCGACGGCGCGCGGGCCGGCCCCAGGTAAGCCGATATCAAGCGCGTTAATGCCGACTGCTTCCATCAAGTGCAGGATTTCGATCTTCTCCGGAATCGAAGGATCGTGCACCGAGGGCGACTGCAAACCGTCGCGCAGAGTTTCGTCGTTGAGCAATACATGACCCACGGGGCGCAATGTCGCGGGATGCGCGTGGTTCCAGTCGTAGATAAGGCCAGATTTCATAAGTGCGTCATAACATCCGCCACGTCTGGTAGTTACTTTTCTTTGCCCGGGATGGTCAGCCCGAACACTGAAGTCTGCCCCGGACCGGCCACATTGAGGCCGCCAGCGTCCTCGGGGTTCGGCAAGTACAAAGTCTTGCAGTGCTCACAGCGATAGACTTCGGCGTCCGGTCCCCAGTTTTTTTCTACGTCGCCGCAGGCCTGCTCGAGCACGTCAGTGGTGTAGAACCAGCGCTTGAGATGGCCACCGCAGAACTTTCCCTTCGCGTCTTTCTCGTTGCAGGAGCGCTGTCCGCGCTTCTTCAGCTTGACCTTGTGCTGCGGTAATTGGGGAACGGCTAAAGCGCTGCTTGTGGCCAAATCCATCCTCCTGAGCGGCGCGAGCGCCGGTCCGGCAAAGTTTTATTTTACTTGAAGGATGGCCGCTTGGGCTGCGTGGTTCGTGTGGGGCGGACGCCTTCGTCCGCCCCCAGGGTGAGTAATTCTTAGGCGTAGGCGTGCAGACCGGGCAAAAGGTAGGTCACGCCGAAGAATGTAAACATGACCACGGCGAAGCCGAGGATCGCGAAGTACGCCGCGCGGCGTCCACGCCATCCGCGGGTGATGCGCATGTGCAGGTATCCGGCGTAGACGAGCCAGGTGATCGCGGCCCAGGTCTCTTTCGGGTCCCAGCTCCAGTACGATCCCCAGGTGCGATTGGCCCAGTAGGCGCCGGCGGCGATCATCAGGGTGAGCAGAGGGAAGGCGATGGCGATGGTGCGATAGGTAATCCGATCAAGATCGTCGGCGCTGGGCAGCATGCGTTCCAGGTCCGAACGTCGCCACAGTAAAAGCAGGTACATCAGCGAGACAAAAATTCCTCCGACCAGACCGGAAAGAATGAATGGGCTGGCGGGAAGGCTGGTGGCGAAGAGGCCGTCCGCATCGAGCGAGGCGTAGTGGCCGTCTCTTGCGCGCAGGATGAAGAAGATCAGCGCCAGCGCTTGCAGCAGAATTCCGACGAACATGGCGCGGTTGGCGATGTCGAGTAGATTTTCGTTGTGGGTTTTTCGCCAGACGAGATAAAGCACGAGTGGTGCTGCGACCGCGGCGAATACGAGCATCATCAGCCAGCCCAGGTCGGGAATGACCACAAAGAGACGAACGCCTTTGGACAAGAAGATCTCAGATTTCTCTTCCGGGTTCCAGGCGATCACACTCAGCCCACCCCATTTTTCGAAGCGGCCCAGAATCGCAGCGTAAGTTCCGACGGTGAACAGGCTGGTCGCGGCAAGGAAGGTGTCGGTCTGAACTTTGTCCTGAATGAGAAACATCATCGCAAGGGCGAAGCTCAGCGCGCAGGCGGCATAGGCCAGCATAGCGAGCGTCACGTGAACGTGCAGCCAGGTGGATTGCAGAGCGGGCACCAACGGATGGACGTCGGTGCGCAGCAACTGCATAAGAACGACGCCGACGATGGCGACCGGCATGGTGACAGTGCCGATCACTTTCACGCCATATTTTTTCTCGGCGATCAAGGTGAGGACAGCCAGCGTCCACACGAAACTCAGCAGCATTTCATAGATGCTGGCGAACGGCGGATGCCCGGCTTCGTACCAGCGATGCGCGATGGCGCCGGTATTAGCGATAAGCCCGACCCAGGTCGATAACGATGCGAAGCGGACGTAGGAAGGCGTGCCGGTAATGCCGAATCCAAGATATAAAGTTGCTGCGCCGCCGTAGAAAATAAGTGCTGCATAGAGCAGGTTGGATTCGTTCAGCAGATTGCCGCCCTTGACGACGTTCAAAAATGCCATGAACAAAAGAAATGCGATTCCGAGGCCCACGGCGACCAGCAGGCCGGTGCCGTTGGTTGCGGGCTGGGATGCGACTCTTGCACGCGACATAAGCTCCTCCGTTGCCGGCTTAGCGTCCGGCATATGACTTGTCCTGCACCACCGCATTAGTTTGCGGTGCATTCTTGATTTCCTTCTCGATCGCTTCCACCAGCCTGCGAAAACGTTCCTCGAAGGCGTCTTTGTTGCGGTTAGCCGCGCCGCCGATCCAGAGCGTCAACTGCCCTTTGCGGTCATGAACCGTGACAGCCCAAATCCGCATGTGAACCAGGTAGAAGACGAAGCACAGCCCGATGCCCATAAGCACGACCCCGGTCACACCGACCACTGGCCGGGCTCGTGCGAAACTTCGAGGCCGGTGAAGTAGGCCATATCCAGGTCTTTGCCCTGGAAGCTGTATGGCGATTCGTCGTTTTGATTGATGCCCTCGATCGGCGGCAGCCAGACGCTGATGGTCTCGCCCGCCTTCTTCGATTCCACGATCAAATGCGCCGCCGGATCGCCCAGTTGATTGGAGCGTGCGTAGACCTGGCCATCGCGCACCGCGTAATCGGGAATGAACTCAACCATCTTCACCGTCGTGTCGGCATCGAGCTGAACCGGTTCATTCAAACTGAGCGCGATGTCTTTGCTCTCAGCGTTGCCGGTGCGGCTTGTTGCCGTGAGAGTTAGTTTCTCGACTTTCCCGGTTTTGCCATAGCTGGCTTGATAAAAGCGGATGCCGCGATAAACCAGCGGATCGTTGACCACGATTTCTTTCTGCAGCACGACGCGGTTGTCTTCGATTACCGAGAGTTTCGACCACCATTTTTTCGGCGTACCGTCGGCGTAATTTTCTTGTCCGGCGCCGTCGCAGCGGACGGCAAACGCGAGGTGGTGCAGCTTGCCATTCTGCTGCTCGACCTGGCTCGACTGCTCGTTTTGCGTGAGCGCGACGAAACCGCGCCAGCCGTAAAGGCCGTCGACAATGCCACCGAGGAAGATCAGCAGCAAACTGGCATGAACGATGTAAACCGCCAATTCAGAAATGCGATTGCGCTCCCCAAATAGAGAGCAACTGTTTTCGTGCACGATGTGCTCAGGCTTGAATCCACCTTTGCGCAGGACACATTCAGTGGCTAAGGTGCCCCGTGACCTCGTCGGGAATCGCGATCTGCGCCTGGATTGTCAGCGCCTTGCGGAACGATTCATCGGGACTTTTATAAGGACGCGAGAAGTACCGCCAGGAATTGGGGAATCGCTCGATCGATGCGGCGACGATGCTCAGACTGACCAGGGTCAGCAGCAGCAAGAACCACCAGGCGTGAAAGACATCGGTAAGGCCGACTGTATCCAGCACGTGCAAAACCGCCGGGGAGTAGGTGCGCTCCATCTGATCGGGATCGGTGGCCGGGCGCTGCAAAATCACCGTACCGGCGGCGGAGACGACGACCGTAATAATCAGTAAAACCACGCCGGTCTTCACGGCGCTCAGCGTCTGCCAGAGTTTACGAGCAGTGAAAGTTCGAGCCATGGTGTGCCTCTTGTGCGGCCATCCTCACGATTGGCCTTCGAGAAACACTTTATTCCGGGGCTTCCACCGCTGTTTGTGACAAGGGTCACAATTGCATGTGAGGGGGGTCATACGGAAAAAAGCTCAGGAGGGATGGAATAGTGGGTAACGAGGATGGTCTCCCCAGGGCACAAATTCGACCGGGCCACGGCCCATTCGCAGGAACTGACGGCGATTGTCACGGGGACTTACAATCATCGCAACATGAAACCCGTGAGTTCCGGTGCTCTCAAGCGCGTGGGTTGGAAATTGTCGGCTAGCAAGATCCTGGGAAGTCTGGTTGTTTTCCTTTGTTTCGGGAGATACGCCTCCGCGGTGCAGCATCCGGTGCCGCTCGATCCCAAAGCCGATCCCTCCACCTGCATTGCCTGCCATGAGGACAAGGCCAAGGGCAAATTTGTGCACTCGGCAATCGCCATGGGCTGCACCAGCTGCCACGAGATTCGCGTCACCAAAGATATAACCCGGGTCAAACTGATTACGACCACCCCCTCCGCCCTTTGCCTGACCTGCCACGCCGACAAAAAGGCTGCGGACTTAAAAGGTACGGTGCATCCCCCGGCGGTGCGCGATTGCGTGAAGTGCCACGATCCGCATGTCAGCGACAACAAGAACCAGTTATTGAAACCGGAGTCTGGAGATGCCAAACAGAATCTCTGTCTGAGTTGCCACACGACTGGGGAAAACGTTCCCGCCAAGGGCAGCCGTCATGCGGCCCTGGACATGGGCTGCGATACCTGTCACGTGACCCACAAAACCGGTGAGGTGGGAAAGCTGGAGTTCGACTTTCATCTGACCAAGGCGACTCCGGCACTCTGCCTCGACTGCCATGATCCCAAGAACGCCGACCTGCAAAAAGCCCACCAGAATCAGCCGTTTGACAAGGCAGATTGCGTCAGTTGCCACGATCCGCATCAGTCGGCCGCGCCCAAGCTGATGGCGCAGTTTACGCATCCGCCGTTCGCCGATAAGCAGTGCGACGTTTGCCACGCGCCAGCGAAAGACGGGAAGGTTGTTTTGACTCAGACTGACGCCAAAGCGCTGTGCGTCACCTGCCACGACGAGAAAGCCAAGCAGATCGAGACCGCGAAGGTGCAACATCCCGGTGCCGCGGGCGAATGCACCGATTGCCACAGCCCGCATGCCAGCCGCCAGCCGGGACTGCCCAAATCGACGGGAGTTGCCATTTGTCTCGATTGTCATAGCGATATCGCCGACCTGGCAAAGAAGCCGGTGCACCATCAACCGGCCTTCGGTCAGGCTTGCGGGATTTGCCACGAGCCGCACGGCAACGACAACGATCACCTGCTGCGGGCGAAAGGCAACGCGCTATGCCTGGAGTGCCACGGTCAGATTCAGCGCCGCAGAAGGTGGACGGCCAACCGGCAATATCGATCTTTGGCGGCAAAGTGAAATTGCCTGAGGACTACTATCAGAAGAACAAGGTGGCCATTCTGCCGTTGCGATATGGGCTGGGGCATCCGGTCGAGTACCACCCGGTATCCGACGTGATGGATCCCACAAACCAGAGCAAGATCAAGACGCCGCTGAGTTGCCTGAGCTGCCACCAGCCGCACTCTTCGGCGTTTCCGGGATTGCTGGTGAAAGACCAGCAGAACAATATGGCGTTCTGCGACAACTGCCACAAGAACCGTTTGAATATGAAAGAGATGACTAAACCTGGGGAGTAACGTTATGAACCGCTTTCCATCCAATTCGACGCGCATCCGAAAGCTGCTGGCGGTGCTACTGCTGCTGACGGCGGGCATCACCTTTCCGTACCCGGCCAAGGCTGACAAGAAAAACAAAAATACCGACACCGCCGCCCCAGCCGGCCCCCGGAAGTTCGATTTCGATTTAAGCAAGCTGGTCTGGCCGAGCCCGCCCAGCATCGCGCGGGTGCGCTATCTCGACTATTTTGCCGGGGCGAAGATCGATTACACGCCGGCTGCCCAGAACAAAAAGAAGGCGACGTGGATGGACCGGCTGGCGGGAACGCAATCCCAGGCGGAGAAGTTCAACCCCAAGACGTTCCCTTTTCAATTGATCGGCCCGTACGGAATTGCGATCGATTCCAAAGGCCTGGTCTATGTGGCGGACCAAAAGGTCGGAGCGATTTTCATCTTCAATACTGAAACCCGCGACACCCAGATGATCCGCAACGGCTACGAGGCGCATTTTGGCTGGATCAACGGTCTGGCCATCGACGACGGCGATCGTTTGTTCGTTTCCGATGGCAAGATGCACCGGGTATTGGTCTTCAACCCCAAGCACCAGGTGGAGAACCAGATCACCGAGGGCCTGGTCGATCCGGTGGGACTGGCGATCGACAATGAGAACCGTTTTTTGTACGTCGTGGACACGCAGCAGGACCAGGTCATCGTTTATGACGCCGACACCCTCAAGTTGCTGCGGCGCATCGGAACCGGCGGCAAGAACCACTATCTGACCACGCCCGGTGACTTTGGCGCGCCCCAGGGCGTGGCCGTGGATAAAGACGGCGATGTGTACGTCACGGACACGATGAACAACCGGGTGGAAATCTTTGATGCTGATGGAAATTTCATCAGTCTGTTTGGAAAGCATGGCGATGGTCCCGGTTATTTCGCCCGGCCCAAGGGCATTGCGGTCGACTGCGATGGACACATTTGGGTCGCGGACCAGATGGAAGACCGGCTGCAGGTGTTTGACCGCGAGGGACAGCTGCTGACTTACCTGGGGGAACACGGAGAGTATCCCGGCCAGTTTAAAGCCCTGGTAGGAGTGGCCATCGACAAGCAAAACCGGGTGTTCACGACCGAGCAGTATCCCGGACGCCTGCAGATGTTCCGCTATATAACCGACGCGGAAGCCGCAGCCGAAAAGGCAAAGCGAGAAGATCAATTGCAGAAAGCCGCCGATCAGAAGACCAAGGCCCCGACGGCTCCGACCCCTGCATCGAACTAACGGTCTGAGGGCGCTTGATTCCAGGGTTTCCCTTCACTGTCATCCCCAGTGAAGTTCAATCACCTTACCCCCTTTTTTCATCCCGTTTCCACCGTTGTCATCTCGTTTAACACCCTTGTCATCTATTTCCCACCTTTTGTCATCCCGAGCGCAGCAGGTCGATTCGCTTGCGAATCGATCTGCGGAGTCGAAGGACCCCGTGCTCGCGTGCAGCTCTAACCGGCCTGTCCAGGAATTTCCGTCACGGCCGCCGCAGAGAATTCCCTCGCCGCGCCGCCGCATGTTTCCGTTAGCACGGGGCCCTTCGGCTCCGAAACGAGTTCGCGCAGCGAACTCGCCTCTTCGTTCAGGATGACATGGGCTTATGGGTCAGTGGCTCTTCTTCGAGGAAGTTCAGTTCCAGCGGCCCATCCAGGAATCTCTGTCACGGCCGCTGCAGAGAATTCCTTGCCGCGCCACATCTCACGAACACGCCGTCCCCATCCGACTTCGCTCACGATGGCATCGGCTTGTGGCGCAAGGACGCGCCGAAATTCCCGGTAACTACCCGAAAGTAATGGCTCGGCAGTGCCATGCCGAGCTTTAGCCCATTGTGACCCCGATCACAACCGACCGTGCGGGAAGGCACATCTCGGACATGACCCCAGGAGCGAGAATCGCACTGTATGGGGTGCGATCCCAAGGTGATGAATAACACAACACAAGCCGCGAGGTTACGCACGACGCTGTCCCTAAGATCACCTTCGGAATGCGCCCAAGGCAAAACCGGCGATTTCGCCCCGGTCCAGCAATGGTTTCACGCAGCAAGTACTCACTACCTCGAATTCCAACAGTTCCATCGCTCCGGCTCAAACTCCGGCGCACAGGCTCTTTTCAAAGGCTGAAGTCGCAATCACCGGTGAAAGATCGATCTTGAACTTCAGCCCAGTAACGAAAAACCGCAGTAGCAGCAACGTGTTGCAACACACATTCATAGGAGGCTTCATTGCAATGAAAAAGCAACTATTCGTAACGCTGATGATTCTGGCTCTGGCCAGCTTCGCGGCGGCCCAGATCCAAGCGCCGACGTCCGACGTCCTCGGCGCTCACCTCAACTACGGCCGTGGTTGCGCCGGCTGTCACGCACCACACAGCGGCGCATGGGGCAACGGCGCCAACAAATCTGGCGACGTGAATGCCGGTATCAACGCTTTGTGGGGCCAGGACGTAGGCAATCTGTATGGCAAGACGATCATCACCGGCCAAACCAGCCACGGAACCTACTCCGAGACTCTGCCGACGAGCCTGATGGCTTCGACGCCGGATGCTCTGGATTTAATGACCTGCCTCAGCTGCCACGACGGCAACTACGCGCAGGGCGCCATGATGAAGGACAAGGTCTATGAGACCCTGCCTCCGACGTATGGAACCTGGAATAACATCCCGACCCTGCTCGGCAACAACGGCGACGGCGCAGGCAACTACCTCAACCAGCACCCGGTAGGCCTGAATGCGACTGTCGGCTGCGGCGCACCGTACAACTGGGATTGCACGATCAGCCCGACGGGCTATCTTCTGATGACCGGCCCGAACTCCTCTGCCTTCGTGCAGAACTACGGCTTCTTCGTCCAAACCCAGCCCTACGGCAACAAGCCCACGGTCATGTGCACGACCTGCCACAACCAGCACATCATGAACGTGGCCAGTGTGACCAACGACGGTGGCAGCTGCAACAGCAGCGGCGCGGACGGATCGCAAGGTTGCAGCGGACTGCCCACCGGCAACTACGCCACGATGTTCTTCATTCGTGCACCGTACAACCCGGCCTACAACACCAGTGGCAGCTCGAACCAGACGGCGCAATTCTGCCGTCAATGCCATGGTGGCGAAGCCAACGAGTCGAACGGCAGCTACAGCATTCCGACGACTTGGTAACAACGTTTTCTTCGAGGGGGAGACATTCTCCCCCTCAGCTTCTCAGGGGTGAGGAGAGATTTCGATGAAACGGCAAATTTCAATCTGGGTGGGGATCCTGGTAATCAGCTTAACGGTGGCGGCGCAAGAACTGGCGTCGTCGCACGCGTCTCCCGCGTCCACGAGGCAGCCTGCCGCCAAGCCACAACTATCCCTCGAAGCGCGGCCGGTGGCCAGGGTGAATGGCGCCGTGCTGACCGAGGCGGATCTGTTGCGCGAAGAATACACGATTTTCCCTTATGCGCGGATGCACAACGGCGTTCCCAAGGAATTAGAACCGCAAGTCCGCGGCGGCGCGATGAAGATGATCATCTTCGAAGAACTGGTTTATCAGGAAGCGCTGCGGCGCAAGCTGACGGTGCCGGACGCCGATTTGCAGCGGGCCCAGACCGAGTTTCGCAAACAGTTCAGCACGCCGGAGGAATACAAGGCCCTGCTGCAAAGCGAATTTCACGGTTCGACGCAGGCGCTGCGCGAGAAGATCCGGCGCTCGCTGCTGATTGAAGCGCTGCTGAAAAGCGATATCGACAGCAAATCCAGGATTTCGGTGGCCGAGGCCAGGGCCTATTACGAAAAGACCCCAGCGCGCTTCGAGTATCCGGAGACCTTTACCTTCCAGACCATTTCGATTCTACCGCCAGCCAAGGCGACGCCCCAGCAATTGAAGGATGCGCGCAAGCGCGCGGAAGACGCGCTGCGTCAGGCCAAGGCGACCAAGACGATCGAGGAATTCGGGCTGCTGGCGGAAAAGATTTCCGAAGACGACTACCGCGTAATGATGGGCGAGCACAAACCCATGAAGCGCGAAGATCTGGCGCCGCAGGTGGTGACCGCCCTGCTGGCGATGAAGAGCGATCAAGTCAGCGATCTGATCCAGATGGACCAGGCTTACACCATTGTCCGGCTGAAGGAACATACGCCCGCAGGCAGGGTGAAGTTTGAGAGCGTCCAGGCGCAGTTGCAGAAAGACCTGCGAATGACCAAGACGAATCAGTTGCGCACCGCCTTGGACAAAAAGCTGAGGCAGAACGCAAAGATCGAGGAATTGTAGAGCGGTATGACCTTGAGGATGGCATGGCGTGGCAGGTTCGATTCGAGTCGCGGCGATTAGTTTGGCAGCAGCCCTGCTGCTGGCGATCCCGGCTGCTGGCCAGTTAAAGCTCGGCGAATTCAGCACTAATCTCAACGCCAATCTCGCAGCGGGATATACCGGAGATTACGGCAACCTCACAGAATCGGACCATGGCTGGACGGTGGGTGGAGCGGGCACTCTCGCGGGCTTTTACTACAATCCCAATTTTGTGTCGTTTGATATTTCGCCCTATGTGAACCAATCGCGGGCGAATTCCGACTACCAGTCCATCACCGACGCCAGCGGCGTGAACCTCTCCAGCACGATCTTTGGCGGCAGCCATTTTCCCGGGTCGATCAACTATTCCAAGTCCTATAACAGCGAGGGATCCTACGCAATTCCCGGAATCAGCAGCTTCACCACTCATGGCAACAGCGATACCTTCGGCATCAACTGGAGCGAAAATCTTCCCGACGCACCCAGCGTGACCGTCGGATTCCAGATGGGCAGCAATCAGTATTCGGTGTATGGAAGCAACGGTGAGGGGGACTCCGGGTTTCATTCCTTCAACGTACACTCCGGCTACACGGTGCTGGGATTTCATCTGGGAGCATACTTTGATACCGGGACTTCGCACTCGCTGTTTCCCGAGATCACGGATGTGGGCCAGGAGACCGAAACCCACTCCAGCACTACCGGCTACGGATTCAATGTTGCTCATGGCTTGCCCTTGCACGGTTCGTGGTTTGCTGGAGTCAACCGGACGGATGTAGACAGCAACTTCCTTGGCTACGATTACAGCGGAACCATCGATACCATCAACACCTCGGTCGCACTCCAGCCGACCAATAAGCTGCACCTCTCGATGAATGGGGACTACTCCGACAATCTGACCGGCCAGCTCTATCAGCAGGTGATCGGAGCGGGGGGCGTAGTGCCGGGAGCGAACGACAGCCTGGCATCGCATTCCATGGACGTATCGGGCACAGCCGGGTACTCCTTCTTGACCAACTTACAAGCCACCGTCTTTGCCGAACATCGCGAGCAATACTTTCTGGGTGAGAATTACGGCGGAAATTCCTACGGTGGAGGTCTGAGCTACGCCCACAACCTGGCGGGCGGCACAATGAACCTTGCCGGCTCGGTCTCGGACAATACGGTCAGCAATACCAACATCAACGCCCTCGGCTTTTCGACCAATGCCAACTACTCCCGCACCATTCTGGGATGGAAGGTTTCAGGAGCGTTTGGATATGCGCAGAACGTGCAGACGCTGCTGATCACCTATATGACTTCGTTTTACAACTACTCGGGAAATATCCGGCGGCGCTGGGGAAGAATGACTTTCAGCGCCGGGGCAAGCGCGGGGCGCACCGGCATTACCGAAGAACCGGGGACCGACGACCGCAGCGCCAGCTATAACTTGAGCTTAGGGTTCAGCCGCTGGATTACAGCGACGGGGAGCTACTCGAAATCGAGTGGGCAGGCGCTGCAAACCGAAAACGGTCTGACGCCGGTGCCGATTCCTTCACCGATCCTGCCCGATAACCTGTTGACGCTGTACGGCGGTAAGAGCTACTCGATCGGGCTGGCTAGCTCTCCGGCGAAACGGCTGACGATTTCTGCCGGGTTCGGCAAGGCGAACAGCAACTTCTTTCTTTTTCCGCTCACCTCTTCGAACAACAACGAAGAAATCAATGCCATTGCTCAATATCAGTTCCGCAAGATGTATTTCACGGGCGGATACAGCCGGCTGGTGCAGGGGTTCAGTGCGTCGGGGCTGCCGCCGCAGATGATATCCTCCTTCTACCTCGGAGTTTCGCGGTGGTTCAATTTCTTCTAGGAAGTTCGCGTCGAAACCGTCTGGGCGCGGCTTTGGCCGTGGTTTGCCTCGCGCTTCTGCTGATGCCCGTCTGGGCCTCGCGGAAATCCAAAGAACAACTGGCCGAGCCCGGGCCGCCTGATTTGTTACTGGAGGGCGGACGCAAGCTGGTATGGGAGCGCAGTTTCGACTCCGAGTACGAGGTCAAGCCGAAGCGAAACTTCTGGAACAAGCTGGTGGATGCGATCGCCGGCCAGCCGCAATTTCACACCCTGGTGCGCCCCTACAGCATCGTGGCAGATTCGCGCGGCCGGATCGTTGTGACCGATCCGGGCGCGGCGGGAGTACACATTTTTGATTTTGCGCAGCAGAAGTACAAGTTCATCGAGCGCAAAAGCAAGAACACCGACCCGATGATTTCGCCGCAGTGTGTGGCGCTCGATGCCCAGGACAACATTTACGTGACCGATTCGGACTCGGGCAAAATTTTTGTCTTTGACCCCAATGGACGGTACCAGCGCGCTCTCGGCAGCCTGAAAGGCGGTGAAGGATATTTCAAACGGCCCACGGGCATTGCCGTGGATTCGGCGGCGCAGCGGATTTACGTCACCGATACCCTGCGCGACCAGATATTCGTGCTGGACATGCAAGGCAACGTGCTGCAAACCATCGGAAAAACCGGTGTGGCACAAGGCGAATTTGATTACCCCACCGAACTGCGGTTGGACGGAAAGAACCTGCTGGTGGTCGATGCCATGAACTTCCGAATTCAGTCTTCGACCGATCCGGCGCATTCCAATACTCGATTGGCAGTACGGGCGATGCGGTGGGCTCGACCTTCCGGCCGAAGGGCGTGAGTGTCGACTCTGAAGGCGACGTTTACATTGTGGATGCGTTGTGGGGGGTGGTGCAGGTGTTCAACCGGCAGGGCGAGTTGCTGTATTACTTCGGCGGCAAAGGAACCGGCGCGGGAGAGTTTCAGCTTCCCGAAGGGCTATTTATTGACCAGGACGACCGGATTTACGTAGTGGATTCGTTCAACCGCCGCATCCAGGTCTTTCGTTATTTTGGCTTGAAAAAATCGACTCAGGACGGAATGGAGTGAGATCGAGGACATTGGCGGTCTGGCTGACGGTGCTGGTCACCGGGGGAAGCCTGTTCGCCCAATTTTCCGGTGACGTGATTGGCGTCCACAATCTGGGGCGAGGCAGCAAATCGCCGATCACGGGCGCGCGTCCCGATTTCTGCAATTACTGTCATGCTCCGCATGGAGGCTTGAATAAAGGTCTGTGGAACCAGAAGCTCTCCACCGAATCCTACACGCTGTACCGCAGCAACACGGAAAAGAACCGGGCCGTGCAACCGGTGCTGGGGAACGACAGCAGTCAGTGCCTGAGCTGCCACGATGGAACCGTCGCGGCAGGAACGACGGTCGTCTCCGGCAAGGTGATGACGCAGGGCGCGATGACTCCGGTGGACGTGTTTGGCTCGAACCTGCAAACCTCGCACCCGTTCAGCCTGGCGCTGCCGCTGCAGGACAACATAGACCTGGTCGCATCGCTCGCGGCCCATGGCAAGGCGAACGATCCGACGGGCACTATCCGGCTGATCGATGGAAACATCGAGTGCACCACCTGCCATGATCCGCACGTCCAGACCAAAGATATGGTCTCGCAGAATTTTCTGGTGCGCAACAGCGCCAACGGCCAAATGTGCCTGGCCTGCCATGATCCCACGCGAGCCATGAGCGGGAAGGTCAACCTTCTGGCGAATTGGGCGACCAGCGCCCACGCTCTCTCTACCGCCCGGATTTCCCCGCAAGCGGGGGTGGGAAGCTATAAGACCGTGGCGACGAGTGCCTGCATCTCCTGCCATGCGCCGCACAACGCCAGCGGAGCAGCGCGGCTCCTGCGCGGCCCGAATGAGCAGGATTGCATTGCCTGTCACAGCGGCGGAGCCAACATTTCGCCGGTGGCGCCGGACATTTTCTCTGAGTACGCCTTGCCCAAAATCGGACATCCCTTTGCCAGCGCGACGAACCAACACGACGCCGGCGAAGCGGCGCTGCTCAACCATAACCGCCACGCCACCTGCTCCGACTGTCATAACGGGCACAGCGCGGAGCGGGTCGCAGTCTTCAACCCTCCGCCGCTGATTCGCGGGTCGCAGCTCGGGGTTTTAGGGGTGAGCGCGACCGACGGCATTCGCGTGATAAGTCCCGCAGTCAATCAATATGAGAACTGCCTGCGCTGCCACGGAACCAGCACCGGCAAGCAAGAGAAACCAATTTACGGATACCTGCCCTTGCGGGTGGGAACGGCGGGAGATCCGCTGAACCTGGTCGCGCAATTTACCGCGACTTCTTCTTCCAGCCATCCGGTAATCCATGACCGCAGCAGCCCGCTGCCGCAACCCAGCCTGCGCAGCAACATGCTGAACCTCGACGGCATTACCCGCGGACGCACCATGGGCCTGCGCATCTTCTGCACCGATTGCCACAACAGCGACGACAACCGCGAATTCGGAGGATCGGGCCCGAATGGCCCGCACGGGTCGAAGTGGACGCACATTCTCGAGCGGCGTTACGAATTCAGCCAGGCGCCCATGCCGGGGCAGTTGATTACGAACCCGTTCCCCAATCCCGACCTGAGCGTAAACGGGCCTTATGCCCTGTGCGCGAAGTGCCACGATCTTTCCAACCAGGTCTTGCGCAATACCAGTTGGAACCAGCATGCGTTGCACATCAATGCGGGGCTGAGCTGCTCCACTTGTCACACCGCTCATTCCATGGGCGCGACCAGCCCGAATCTGAGCGGACAGCGGCTGGTGGATTTTGACTTGAACGTAGTGGCCCCGAATGGCGGCGTGCCGATCTCCTACAACCGCGCCGCCAATACCTGCTCGCTCACCTGCCATCAGGTGGCGCACAACGCCAACGGCAGCGTGACCGGAAAGAATGCAATTCCAGGGGCGAAAGGTGTGAAGAAATGAAAGGGCGCGCTAATCCCGATTCCGCAGCGTCACATCATCCGGCGCATGTGTAGAGCCGCTGAGTTCCTCAGTCATGTGCTTCTGCAAAAGCTGCCCCACTCGGAGCGCAGCAGCATTTCCTTGATGCTGAACTTGCTTTCATGCCGGGAGTCGTCGAGGCGCACGGCAAGGTCGGCGTGGACGATGCGGAAATCGATGACGTCCGCGAGCGGAATGAGCTGGCCGGACGACTTCCCCACAATGACGTACACCACGCGGTCTGAAACCAAGGTGTATTCCGGGCAGGTGTCGGCTGTCTGAACGCCTCCGCCGCCCCCCATCGTGACCATGAATCCGTGGCGGGTAGAGAGACAGTCGCCCATCCGCATTCGCACCACCGTGCCGTGCTGATAAGCGCCAAGGGGCTGGGCCGCGGCGAACTGCAGGCTGCAGAGGAACACAACGAGCCACCATGCGGATTTCATAGGATCTCCTTTACGGATTGGTTCCGTAGAAATAGCCATTCCGGCAATGGAACTGCAGATGAAGGTTGTGTTTGGGCAGAATGCGGAGAGCGTGAAAACCCTGCGCAGAGCTGGGAAGCGGATAGGTCACCACATAGGAAGCGCGCAAATCGTCGAGTGCAGCTTCGAGCACGTTGGCTGCGCCGTCGCGCAGCGGGAAATAGCGTCCACCAGTTGCTTCGGCAATTTTGCGCATTCTGGCGCTGCCGCGGGAGGCGTCGCCGGGCTGGCTCATATCGATTGCGTAAAGCACTGCGCCGCTGGCGATGAGGGCATCGAGAGCGTCGCGGCCGGATATTTTGCTGATGTCATCGTCGCCGTCAGAAAAAAGCACCAGGACCGGCCTCACTCCGGGCTGTCTCCGCTTGGCGATGAAATCTGCGCTGTACGCCAACGCGTCAAATAACGGGGTTGCGCCCGACGGGCGCAGGGCGAGTAGCTTTTCATTGGCGGCAGAAGTGCGGCAGTCACCGGCGCAAAGCTGAGCCGCCTGCAATCCGGCGAACGAAACTACGGAGAGGTTTTCATCGCTCGCCAACTGGCTTCGCGAGAGCACCTGTCGGACTTCGTTCACGGTTGTCTGAAAATCGGAAGCGACCGATTCGCTGGCATCGACCACCACCAGCACGTCAAGAGCGGTTTCGCTGGAATGCGAGAGGCTGCGGAAATCGCGGACGACCATGTCACCATCCACGATCGCAAAATCGTCTTTGCCTACTGTCTCAACCGGATGGTTGCTCTCGTCGGTGGCAAAGAAAGTGAGGCGTACCTCGGAGACACTGCTGCGGTATGCGGAGACGGGAGGATCGTTCGCTTCCTCGGCCCACATCCAAGGACACAATATCAGTAGCAACAAAGCGGCTCTCATCACGGTCTCATCCCGAGGTAAGTACGATCGGCCACGCGCATTAAGGCGCTGCCGCTGCCTTCCTGGTGAAACGGGGTCCCCAAAAAATAATGACAGACCTGGTGAACGAACCTGCTTAAGGCAGATCTTTCGATCTGCGCGCACGCCATCCAGTGCGATTTATAAAACCGTGGCCGAATATTATGACGGTGGGGGCGGACTGTCAATACACCGCAGATGACGAACTTTCGAGGAGACAGTGTTGCCATTACTGGTCACATCGACGTGCCGGGAGTAAACGCCAGTGCTCGAAGGTAGATTTGGCTTACAGCGGTAACCGCGATTTTCCCTGGGGTGTAAAGATGGGCCGCTCCAAACCTCGTTTGGGCTGGGATGTCCCTTCGTTATCTGCAGCTTGGGAGCGTACTGCCGGAGACGTTGGCAGAAGCCGTTAGTTCGGCTGGCGGACTTCCGCCATCAGCTTTTGCACCTGGGCCTTTTTGTCAGCTTCCAGCTTTGGATTCGACTTCAGCAGTTGGTTCCAGGCATTGAGCGCGCCCAGGGCGTCGTTCTTCCCTTTCCAACGGATCATTCCGAGGTTGAAAAGCGAGTTGGCATCTTTGGGGTCGACCTGCAGCGCCTGTTGCAGCTCTGCAATGGCGCCATCCACGTCGCCCGCGTAATAGAGGCAGGCAGCCCGGTCGGTGCGAGTGGAAACATCTTTGGGATTGACCGCCAGGATTTTTCCATAATAGTCGGCGGCGGCCTGGAACTGGTGGGTCGACTTGTAAACTCTCGCCACTTGTTTCAGCAAATCTGCATTGTTGGGGTCGTTCTGCAGTTGGGCCAGTAGAGGCTCGGCCTGCTTATCGGCCATCTGCTTCATCTGGTCCAAAGAAGGCATCTCATGCGGCATGGAAGCGGGCATAGACGAGGCAGCCGGGATGCGAGAGGGTTCCGTCCGCGACTGCGAACCGCGAAACAGATAGCCGAGCGCAACTCCCAGCACCAGGCAAAATGTTGCGGTAACGTAAACCTGGGCTCCTGACCAGCCTTTGGAAGATTGAGGTTGAACCGCGATGTTCGTCATATCTGCAGCCTCCCGGCCGGTGTCGATTCGACAGCAAGCCCGCTGAGTGTCCTGGGAAAACCCCACTGCAGATACGTTAGGCGATGGATGGAAGCGGCAGCCGCATCGTACGTCACTAGGAACTGTGACTAACATCACACGAGCTAACCCGCTGTCGCCGAGAGATTTGCCACCCGCAGGCGCGGCGCTAACGCCATGGGCCGCTGATCCACGTCACAGAATGCCATGTCCTGAATCAATGGTTTGTCTGGAACTCACCAGGGGGCCATCAAGGGCTGCCTAGCTCTTCGGCGTTCCGGGAGCGGCAATGTGCTGGCGGGCGCGATCGATCAACTCCAAAACCTTGGCCTTGTTGTCGTAATTGGGATTCAACTTGAGCAAAGTTTCCCAGGCCTCGATCGCCCCTTTGGGATCCATCTTGCCCTGCCACTTCACCACTCCGAGATTGAACAGCGAATTGGCATGGCCGGGCGAATAGGTAAGGACGGTGTCGAACTCTTTGATCGCGGTGTCGGGATCGTTCTTATACCAGTAAGCGGTGGCCATATCGGAGCGCACGTCGACGTTCTCCGGCTGCAGTTTCAACACTTGCTGGTAGTAGTGGATGGCATCGTCGTACTGGCGGGCGTCGTAGTAGAAGTTGGCGATGTTGGCCAGCAGTTCGACATTGTTCGGCTGGCTCTTGAGCTGTTCCAGCAAGGGCGCAACCTGCTTGGCGACCATTTGAGCGAGTTGTTCCGGAGTCGGCGGTTGAACTGCGGACGGCACGCCCTCGGGTTGGTTCGCGGGAGCCGTGGCGCCGGCGTCGGTAACTTGCGGCGAACGGGACCCTCGCGCCAAATAACCGATGGCGGTGCCTAACAAAAGGCAGACAACGGCGAGAATGTAAGCCTGCTGGCTGGTCCAGGCAGAGGGTCGCGGATTGGGAACTGGCATAAGAGGCCTCGGGTGAGCCTAATCGATAGTGGTCTGTGTCATTGGCATTGTAATTACATGGTGATGGCATACGTAAACTTTTCCCCGTGACCTTGATCACATAGCCAAGTGAGATTTGGCGCTGGCCTTACCAGAGTTTCGTTCTCCGAGGTCGGATTCCTGAATTGGAATCCACAAGGTTTTTTTCTTTTCAGCCGGCTCTCGCCTCGAAAGTTTCCCGCAGCGCGTCCGATGTAAGAAGCAGGAAACGCCGCCGCATGACCGAACCAGCATGACCGAACCAGCCGACAAGAACGACGACCGAATCCGAGTGTTGCTGCTTGCTCCCGAAGGCCGCAGTCTAACCAGTCTGCGTGAGCTGTTGAGTCAGGTCGGCAATGGCGGACTGAGTCTGGACTGCGTGCCCTCCTGCCGGCGGGAGCACACCCAGGAAGATCTCGATAACTACGATCTCGTATTCTGTGACATCGCCAAGGAAGACCGCTGCAGCGTAGCGGAAGCGGCCCACTTGCCGGTCATTTTTCTGGGAGAGAAAACCCTGGGAGACAGTGCCAACGACAGTGAAATCCACCGCATTCTGGGTTCGGTGTTTTGCCATGCGGGCGGCGGGCGCTGCGTCCAGCCGTGCATGGCCCTGCCCATCCTCACCGCCATCGACAAATACCGCAAAGAGAAGCAGAACCACAGCACCGAGGAGACTCTCCGGCAGCTACGCCACACCGTGGAACAATCGCCCGACCTGGTAATGATCACAGACCGTACCGGAATCCTCGAATATGTGAACCCGGCTTTTGAAACCGTCACCGGGTACTCCCGTGATGAAGTGATTGGCGAGGCGCTGGGCATTCTGAAATCGGAGCAACAGGCGGGAGAGCTCTATGAAGAAATGTGGAACACCGTGGTTTCCGGCAAAGTGTTTCACGACATCGTGATCAATCGCAAAAAGAATGGGGAAAATTTCGTTCTGGACAAGACCATCACTCCCATGCAGAACGCCGAGGGAGAGATTACTCACTTCATTTCCACCGGTCGAGATATTACGACCCAGCGCCGCCTCGAGTTGCAGCTGCAGCAGGCGCAAAAGATGGACGGGATTGGCCGGCTCGCGGGCGGCGTCGCGCATGACTTCAATAATCTGCTGATGGTCATCAGCGCCTATGCCGAACTCACGCTCGAAGCGCTGCCGGAAGACGATCCGTTGCGGGGCAACGTGGGAGAGATTCAGACGGCCGCGCGGCGCGCCGCGAACCTCACCCGGCAACTGCTGGCTTTCGGACGCAAGCAAATGCAGTCGCTGCAACTGCTCGACCTGAATGCGGTGATCCAGGAAATCTGCCGCATGCTTCCGCGGCTGATTGGGGAAGACATTCAGCTGGTGTTTCTCCCGCGAAACGGCGCACACCCGCACCTGATCAAGGCCGATCCGGTGCAGATCGAACAGATCGTAATCAACCTTGCGGCCAACGCGCGTGACGCCATGCCCTGTGGCGGCAAGCTGACGATTGAAACCGACGCTGTGCATCTCGACGAAAGTTACGTGCAGCTCCACCCCATGCTGCCCCTGCGGGAGACTATGTGCTCCTGACGGTGAGCGATTCCGGCCAGGGGATCCCGGCGGAACATCTGCCGCATATTTTCGAGCCGTTCTATACCACCAAAGAAGAAGGACAGGGAACAGGGCTGGGACTGGCGACGGTTTACGGCATCGTGAAACAGAATGGCGGATTTATATGGGTCTACAGCGAGCCCGGCCTGGGGACAACGTTTAAGGTCTATCTGCCGCGGGCCGAGGCGCATGCGGAGAAGTCGACCGCGGCTCGCTCCAGAGAAGGCTCCCCGCAGGGGCATGAAACCCTGCTGCTGGTCGAAGACGAGGCGGCCGTGCGGGAATCCACACGCGAGTTTCTCTCGCGTAGCGGTTATACCGTGCTGGAAGCGCCGAATGGCGAAGACGCACTGCGGGTTTCCCGCGAGTACTGCGGGCAGATCCAGCTGATGATCAGCGATGTGGTAATGCCGAAAATGAGCGGGCCGGCGCTGGCGCTGCAATTGGCCGCGGAGCGTCCGCAGATGAAAGCACTGTTCGTCTCCGGCTACGCGGAGAGCACCGTGCTGCAGCACGGCAAAATCGACGTCACTGCCCGCTTCCTGCAGAAACCGTTTGGCTTGCGCGAACTGGGCCGGAAAGTCCGCGAAGTGCTGGATGAAGGCAGGCGGCTGGCGCAGGCAGCGGAGGCTTTAACGTAGGAATGGGCCGCTACGGCCCGACAGGGTTTCGAGCGCTAACGCTTGATTCCGGCATCTTAGTCTCCTTGACCTCGCCGGAATGAGTGCAGTCACAGCACGTACATCCGAAGCATCCACCAGATGAGGAATATCGCGATGACGGCGCCCGCGATGTGAACTATCCAGTCGCCCGTCGTCTTCGGTCTCCCAAAATTGAACATTCGGCAATGGTAGCAGGCTCCGCCCAGGTCGCATAACACCTCCATAACGCTCCACATCCGCCTATGGCTAGCGACATGCAAATCTTTTCACGTTGCCACCCTTCCCGCTCAGTGTCAAAATCGTTGCCGACTTTTGCGGTTTTAGCGACAAGCAATTCCGTTTGAGAAGAGGCAATCATGGTCAAAGCTAATCGAGTTTCGAATTCGATGTTCGGCAAGGGAATTTCTGCAAACTCCGCTCGCGTGGCGGGACTCCTGCTATTTTTCTTCGCGCTGCAATTGGCCAGCGCGCAAACCTTCAACACGATTTATGCCTTCGCGTCTGGGGATGGCGGGAATACGCCTACGGCTGGGTTAACGATGGATGCGGCCGGCAACTTCTATGGCACAGCGCTCCATGGTGGCGTGAACGATTTAGGGACGGTATTCAAGCTATCGCACCCACAATCGGGTTGGGTGCTGCAACCGCTGTATGCCTTCAAGGGCGGAAACGATGGATTCGACGCTGGGGCCGGCGTGACCATCGGCAAAGATGGCAGCTTGTATAGCACTACCAGCGCCGGCGGAGGGACCAATTGCGGCCAAGGGTGCGGAACCGTTTTTAAGTTACAGCCCGCGACCTCAGCGACCTTGAGCGGATTGTCATGGAAGGAAACCGTGCTCTACCGCTTTACCGGCGGCACGGACGGCGGAAATCCGGAATATGGCAATGTGGTGCTCGATGCGTCGGGAAACGTGTATGGCACTGCGGAGCTCGGCGGCAACAGCCAGAACTGTTACTTGGGTTGTGGAGTGGTTTTCAAGCTGACCCAAGCCGGCGTGGAGACCGTGATTGACACATTCACTGGGACCGAATGGGGCAGGTCCCTACGGTGGCCTGATCTTTGATAGCGCCGGCAATCTCTATGGCACAACCGGCGGAGGCGGCACTTCAGGAGCAGGACTGGTGTACGAATTAACGCCATCTGGTTCCGTGTGGAATGAAACGAGCCTTTACAGCTTCAGCTACTACAGCAGCGGCTGTTGTTTGTTTGGCGGATTGACTTTTGATCCGCAGGGCAATCTCTATGGAGGTGCCGTCGGAGGTGGTCCTCTCGGAGGCGGCACCATCTACGAATTGACGCCTTCGAACGGAACCTGGCAGATCAACGTCCTCTATGACTTCCCAGAATTCGAGGGCGATCCTGCCGCCCCGCAAAGTGTGCTCCTGCTAGATTCAGCCGGGAATGTGTACGGCAACGCCAGCGAGGGCGGATCCTACGGACTCGGCTCGATTTTCAAACTGACGCCATCGGCCGGTGGATGGACGTACACGGATCTCCACGACTTTACCGGAGGAAACGACGGGGAGTATCCGTATGGGAACCTGGTAATGGACGCCGGCGGCAACATTTATGGTACTGCGGAATTGGGCGGAGAGCATGAAGTGGGCGTTGTCTGGGAGATTACGCCCTAGGCATTCAAACCAGTTTTCCAGACCGGCAATTTGATTTTGAGTTGAAGACGCTGGAGTCTCACATCGAGTTCAACCTACCCTGTGCCAGCTCGATACTTGCGCGCAAACACGGTGGCTTGTTGATCAAGCCTTTCGCAAGTTCGGCAATTCAGCCCTGACATAGCCAGACACACCGCGCGGCATCCGGATCCAGCAAGCGAATCATCCTTTCGAGGTATTCCCCGCAATCCCCTAGGTACTAGCGAAAAAACCTCCTATCTCGGGATGCGCTGTCCAGCGTCGAGGCAGCATAGTACCTCCATGAGCAACGTAGCAAATGCAGCCGGGGTTGGAATTCTAGCCTTCGATGAACAAACGGCGCCGATCGACCCTAGTGTCAGCGAAGTGGGCACTCTTACGCGGTTCGACGTCATCGCTCTCCGTGCCGAACTGGATTGGTTGGATGAGATTGAGTTTCCGCGGGGCACCTTTTCCTACTTATCAACGCCACCTCGAATACATTTTGTCGCAATACGACACGGCGCCGGCGCAGGGCTACGCTCACGCTGCTCCGACAGAAGGCAAAGGGGACTAACTTTCATGAGATCCATCGCTCTTTTTCTACTCTCCTCCATCTTGACTCCGGCGACTCTGGCCGCGGGACAAGCGACATGTTTGTTGGCTACTGAGACAAAAGTTATGACCCCGTTGCCTGGCGACAACTCGATTACTGGCCGGACTGCGATCTCTAACAGCGGCGGTAGTTGCGTTGCCAGACCCGCTGGCGCGCGCCTGCGTCCGGTTGCAGCGTGGCAGACTACCGGGGCGCCGCAGACCATGACGGAGAGTAACGCCGCTATCGTCATGGAGATTTTGCTCGAAAAACTTGGATGGACGAACCTCGACGAGAGCGTGGTTTCAGCCGCGCCGGCGGCACTACGGGTCAACTATGGCCATGCCAGGGGATCAAAAGTCCCAGCGGGCGTTGAATCGAGCCTAAATTCCTTCGCAGCCGCGCCGAATGGAAATGTCGTCGTGTGGTTCTGAGGAGGAGAGCATCGCTGGTGGTCCGTTTTTTTTCGTTGCCGGATCCGCTGACTCTACTGTGGACAGTGGTGACGCTGGAGCACAAAAAATTAAGAGTCCCGAGGTGGTGTTGATCTCATTCGTCTCGGCCAGTAGCTCGCTTTAGACCCTCGCCAACCTGCGGTCGTCGCTCACCTTGCGGCATGCGTCAGTTGCGATTGTGCTTGGGCTCCGGGCTAACCGCCAACCGGATAAACCAGTTCAACGCCTCGGGACTCTATCTTGCCTTTGACATGGTGTTCCTGTTCGCCTCGACCAGCGCTTAGCTGCAGACCCTTGCTCGCCCTCCTTCCTCATCTTGCGACGGGAAAGTGACTTTGCTTGGGCCCCGGACGCCGCACCAACCGGAAAAACTTGGAACGTGTCAAAGAACGATTATGTTTTTACCTGATCTATTTTTGGAGTCAACAAAAAATGCGTTTGCGCATGTGCTTTGAATGCAGCCGAGTGCAGCCACTCCACAACCAGATGACGAAAGTTGGTGCAGGCCGGACAAGAACTGTTTGCAAAATTGCAGCCGTAAGGCCAATTTAGCGCAACTGTAGCCTCGCCGCGACAATCGCGTGGAGAGAGCTCCAGTGTGGAAATGTTTCGAAAAACCGCGGCCAGTGCGAATTTCAGCAGGCTCAGCCCGCGAAACCTGAGTTACAATGTTTCCCCTGATCGGCCCGACCTAAGCCGCGTTCCACGGAGGAAACCCCATGCAGAAAACACAGCCCACAATTTTGAGAGTTGCTGCCGTGCTTTTCACTTTTCTGATCGCAGCATTATCCGCTCAGGCCCAGACCTTCACCGTCTTATACACATTCACCAACCCATCGCAGGGGCAGCAGCCGGAGTCGACGCTGATCACAGACGCTTCAGGCAACCTCTATGGAACGACCCTCTTCGGCGGGACCGCTGGCGGCTTTGGGACGGTGTTCAAGCTCGATCCGGGCAGCAACGAAATCGTGCTGCACAGCTTTGCCGGAACGCCGGACGGCGAAGATCCATATGCCGGACTGGTAGCCGATTCGTCTGGCAATCTCTACGGCGCGACTCTGTACGGCGGCAACGAAGGCGGATATGGAACCGTGTTCCGTCTCAGTCCCTCCGGCAAGCTGACGCTCCTGCATAGCTTCGCTTCGAATCCGGATGGAGCAAATCCTTACAGCACGCTCATCGGCGATCCCTCAGGCAACGGCTACGGCACAACTCGCTTTGGCGGCGAGGCAGGCGGATACGGAACAGTATGGGAACTGAACCGCAACGGCAAGTTGAGCTTGCTTCACAGTTTCTCAGGAACACCCGACGGAGAAAATCCTGAGGCGGGCGTGATTCGCGACAGCAGGGGCAACCTCTATGGCACGACCGTTTACGGCGGTACGGCGGGCGGCTATGGAACGGTGTTCCGTCTTGATCGCGCGGGCGCGCTTACCTTTCTGCATAGTTTCGCTGGCACGCCCGACGGCGAGAATCCCTACGCCGGACTCGCCGGAGATTCAGCGGGAAACGCCTACGGCACGACCAAGTATGGCGGCACGGCAGGCGGGTTTGGAACCATTTTCAAGATCGATCACACCGGAAAATTCAGCCTGCTTTACAGCTTCTCCGGCACGCCGGATGGCGAAGACCCGGAGTCGGGCGTGGTCGTCGATCCGCAAGGCAATATTTATGGGACGACGTACTACGGCGGCGACCTCGGCTACGGATCGGTCTATAAGCTAGACACAAGCGGGAACCTGACCATCCTGCACAGCTTCAATTTTTCGTCGGATGGCGGAAATCCGGTGGGCGGACTGCTGATGGATTCCAAAGGCAATCTCTACGGCACGGCCAGCGATGGCGGCGGATCCAACTGCGGATGCGGGACGGTGTTCAAGGTGACGCCGTAGACTGAGGTTAACTACCCCCACCCAAGCCAAAACCGGGCTTGAGTGGGGCACCTGTGTACCGGAAAGATTTCCAGCGTTAGCGTTGCGGCGGCGGGTTCTTCGGCAGATGGTGCTCGTCGTCCCAGAACTGGCGCGGCGGATGGTTTGACTTCGCGCCCGGCACCGGCTTATCTCCGGCGGAACTCAGCACAGGCCCGCTGCCTTCTTCGAGCATTCCGATTTTCGTCGTGTACATGGCCTCGTGAAATTTTCCGCCGCTCGGCGGAAGCGCACCGGCAAAAACGCCATACGCTTTGCCGTTCACAAACGAAGTGGAAATGTAATCGCCCACCATGTATCCGCCGCTGGTGTTGGCCAGCCAGGTGTTGTTGACGCCCTGACCCAAAATCTTGCCGCTGACCCAGGTCTTTCCACCATCGTGCGACGAAATATAAGCCGCGCCGAGCTTGCAAGTGGACAAGGTGCAATTCGACACGGGATAAAAATAAAACGTCAGGCCAAGATGCCCCGGAGTTGCGGCATCGGCCGCGATGCCAGGGATAAAGTGATCGACCGTGCTTTTGACCGGATCGGCCGGAACGCGGCTCACCGCGGACCAGGTTTTTGCGTCCGTTGAAGTGCTCAAGACGATGTCATTCGAGGAGCAGTTCGCGCGGAAGCGGCAATCCTGCCACACCACATAAATCGTCCCTGCGCCATCGACTTCCGCCGACGGGAGCGGGCCGGAGCGAAGATCGCCGCCTTCGCCATGGTCCTCAACGTCGGCGACGGTGACGAGGTTGCCCCAGGTTTTGCCGCCATCGGTAGAACTGAAGGCCTGGATTCCATTGCCGGCAAAGGGAACGACCGCTGTGCCGTTGGGCTGCGCGACTGGCTGGCCGCCGAGTCCGAAAGCGCCGGGCACGTTGTAGGGCGCGCTCCAAGTTTGGCCGCCGTCGGTAGACGTACTCATTTCTACCTGATCGCCGTCTTCGGCCGCATCCCATTCCGCGTAACAATGGCCGTAGAACGGACTGCTTGCCGTGCTGTCGCAAGCGATCCAATCCTTGTCATCAAAGCCGTTGGTCTGGTGCACATTGACGGGATTGTTCCAGGTGAGTCCGTCGCTTGAACTGCTGGCGACTACTCCTACGCCAACTCCGTTGGTAATAGCAATTCCGGCAATGAGCCACTTGCCGTGCTTGGCATCGTAGGCGACCGAGGGATCGCTGACCGCAGTGAATGTTCCGCCTTTATAGAAGGTCGTAATTCCCGGCAGAAAACCGTTCGTCCAGGTCGCGCCGCCGTTGGTAGAAGTGGCAAAGCCGAGGTCGGCGCCGCCGCCATCGTAGATACGGCCGACCTGAAACGCGGAAACGAAAGTCGAGCCGAAGGCATAGGTATCCGGTTCGACTTCGGTCGCGTGCTGGCTGGTGGAATTCGTAAAGGGATCGGAACTGATCTTGACCAAGCCGTCTTGAGCTTGAGCAGCGAAGGGCAATACGCCCACTAGGAGAAGAAGAAAAAGTTGGAACTGCAACGAAGCGTGTTTACTGCGAATGTGACTGGCCATTGCGATCTCCTCAGAATTTTCACTTGAGAAAAATACCGCCGGCCCGCTTGCTTGCCGGCGGTCGGTTAGAGTTCAGCTCTTTCTACTTCTTCGAAGACTTTTGCAGACGCTTCAAGTCCTTGGCTGAAGGCGGAATCGGATACTCGTGGTCGAGATCGTAGAACTTGGGCGCCGGCTTGTCGGACTTCACCCCTAGGACCGGCTTATCGGCCGCGGAACTGAAAGTTGGCTCGTTGGCTGCCATTTCGAGAGGCGTGGTCGTCGTATACATGCCCTGGTTGTAAACTCCGTTGACCGGAGCTTTGGCCACAGCAAAAACTCCAAAGGCATTTCCGTTCACGTAGGAAGTCCCAAGATAGTCGGCGACCATGTAGCCGGAGAACGTGTTCGGCAGCCAGGTCACTTTCATCGGCCCGCCAAGAACTTTGGCTGCAGTCCAAGTCTTGCCACCGTCCTGCGAGGTCGAGAATCCAACGTACAGCTGGCAGGTTGAAGTGGTGCAGTTAGTGTTTGAGTAGGCGTAAGTGGTCAGAGCCAGATGTGCCGAGCTGCCGGAGGTGCTAGGATCGACGCCCAGACCTGGGATGAAAAGCTGCCCACAGCGCTGCCCACCGGAACCACCGGAATGCGCGCCGGAGAAGTCCAGGTGTTGCCGTCGCTCGAGGTGCTCAACACCAGATCGTTAGCGGCGCAATTCTTGCGGAAGCGGCAATCCGACCAAACGACATAAACGTTTCCTGCGCCGTCAACTCCAGCCGAAGGTAGACTGAGGCTGCGCAGGTTGCCAGCTTCTTCGTGCTCGAGCACGGTAGAGATGTTCACGCTTGCGTTCCAACTTGATCCGCCGTCGGTGGAACTGAACGCGCTCATTCCGCCGGTCACGAGATTTAGGATCGGGGCCACGACGGTGCCATTGGGCTGCACCAGCGGCTGTCCGCCGATGCCGTAAAGATCGTCGGCAGTATTTTTCGCCGTTCCCCAACTCGTGCCCCCATTGGTCGATGTGGTCATAAAAGTCAGATCGCCGTCGTTGGGACTATCGAACTCTACATAACAATGACCGTAGTAAGGACTGGTCGAAGTGTTGTCGCAGGTGATCCAGTTTTTGTCGGCGTTAATGTTGGTGACAGTAACGGGATTGCTCCAGGTCAAGCCGTCGGTCGAGCGGCTCACCGCAACCACGTCGTTGTTGCCGATGGGGAGAGTGCAAATCATCCAAACCCCGTGGGCGGCGTCGTAGATGACCACGGCATCGCTCGCCGCCGAATACGAACCGTTCTTGTAATTCACGGTCAGGCCGGGCAGCAGGCCGTTGGTCAGGTCTTGCCGCCGTCGGTCGAGGTGGCAAAGCCAACATCGGCGCCGCCGCCGCTCGAAATACGTGCCACCTGGAAGGCGCTGACAATGGTGTTGCCCCAGGCGTAGGTTCCGGGCTCAACTTCAGTGGCGTGCTGGCCGGGAACCGAGTTCCCAAACGTGTCGCTGCTGATTTCCGTAATTTTGAATTGCGCCTGCGCAGGAATGGTGACCGCGAGAACGAGTGCGAATGAGATGAGTACGGCGGAGCGAACGGCAGCTTTGCCGCTCAGAAATCGTTGCGAAACCCTGGGCCTTGTCATGAATTTCCTTTTTTGTCGGGAGAAATGTCCTCGACGCCGTTGCGGTGGGGGACGGGGAGGGCATGCACCAATGCAACGAGTCGCGGTAGTAGTCAGACGACCGCCAACGATACAACGCGTTCCGGGGCTTGTCAATGTGCAGTATTTTTCATTCGAAGGCCCACAAAACACCTTGGCAAAGTGAGCCGGTTTAGTCACTTCGCGGGCGCTCCGGGGTTCACTAAAATCGCGGAAGAGGTAACTCTTATGGGCGGCTTCGGATCCAATCCGCGAGTAGCGACAGTCAATCCCAACCCGTTTTTTCGCGTAATCGGGCTGGCGATTGTGGCGTTCTTGGTGGTTATTTTCCTGTTCTCTTCGCTGACCCGGGTCGAATCCGGGCACGTGGGTGTACTTACCTTGTTTGGGCGGGTGACGGGCGAAGTGCTGCCTGAAGGCATGCATGTGATCAATCCGTTCAAGACCAACAATGAAATGTCGATCCGAACCCAGGAAATCAAAGAATCGGCCAGCGTGCCGTCGAGCGAGGGGCTGGTAATGAATCTTGACACATCGCTGATCTATCACCTCGACCCCGACAAGGCAGCCGATGTCTATCAGAAGATCGGTCCGCAGTACGAGGAAGTGCTGATCGAGCCCAATTTGCGGGCGGCGATCCGCGAGTCAACCGCGTCCCACACCGCCAACGCGCTTTATACCGGCGAGCGGGAAATGGTCGCAAAACAGATCCATGACCAACTGACCGCCGCGTTGGGAAGTCGTGGGATTTACGTCGAGAGCATTCTGCTGCGCGACATTCAGCTCCCCACTACTCTCAAGACCTCGATTGAGGCCAAACAGCAGGCCGAGCAGGAAGCGCTGGCCATGAGTTTTCGTTTGCAGAAGGAGACGCAGGAGGCGCAGCGCAAGCGGATCGAAGCGCAGGGCATTCGCGACTTCCAGCAGATTGTGGCCCAGGGCATCAGCCCGCAGCTTTTGGAGTGGAAGGGAATTGAGGCAACGGAAAATCTGTCGAAGAGCGCCAACACAAAAATTGTGGTGATTGGAAACAGCAAGAATGGGCTGCCGCTGATTTTGGGGCAGTGAGGATTTTCGAATGGTGACCTGTTAACCGAGATCAAGGAATGATCTCAAAATACCGAGCCATAGTTATGCGTTCCACCGTGATAGGTTGTGCCGTATAGATCGCCCTTAGAATCGAAGACCAATCCCGCGTATGGATTGGCTCCGTTCTTGCCGTTAAAGCTATAGAACCTTTCGGTTCAAGTACCATCCGTTCGCGGCATCAGCTCAAACGCGGTGCCTAGGCCGAACTTGCCCCCCGAGAACGTCGTTCCGTGAAGGTTACCTTGACTGTCGAAGATCAGCGTGGAATATGGAGACATGCCGTCTGTGCCATTAAAACTAAAGAGCACTGTCTGGGTCCAAGTTCCGTCTGTCCCCGGCGACAACTCGAACACTGTCCCTTTACCGTAACCACCCGCGACGGTCGTGCCGTAGAGGTTTCCGCTGGGATCGAAAACCAAGCTGGCCTGCGGGCCTGCACCATCATAGTTTCCAAAGCTATGTATCACGGTCTCAGTCCAGGAATAGAACCCATTGTTAATCAACTCGAACACGGTGCCAAGGCTGCTCGCCCCGCCACCGTTCGTAGTTCCGTAAAGGTTGCCCTTGGTGTCGAAAACAAGTCCGGAGTAGGGTCCGAGGCCGTCGTTCCCGTTGGGGTCGAAGCTATACAGCGTGTCGATACAGTATTGGCAGGATTGGGCTGGTGCTTCGAAGACGGTTCCGTACAAGTAGTCTCCCCCGGCCGCTGTCGTCCCGTAGAGAGTTCCGTCAGAAAAGATGAGACCCGACGCCGGGTAAATACCGATGTCATTGTACGAGAAGTGGTCGAAATCATCGCGCGTCTCCGTCCAACCACCAGCTCCGTTAGGAATCAGCCCAAACACCATTCCACATCCGCCCTGCCGACACCTGTCGTCGCCACCGTCGGCGGTTGTTCCCCATAGGTTTCCCGAGCTGTCGAAGATGACGCCGCCGTAAGGACCGTCCCCGTCTGCCTTCCCATATTCGCAATCGAATTGGTGAAGTGCAGCTTCTCCTTCCAACCGCCTCCTGGTTCCGGCATCAACTCGAAAACCGGGCCACACCCGTTGTAGGTGCCGTTGTTAAGGGTCGTGCCGTAAAGATTTCCCGAGTCATCAAACGTCAGAGCCGCGTAAGGGTTATATCCCTCGCCGGACACATTATTGAAATTGTGAAGCACCTTCTCTTGAGGATCCGCCCAGGCGGCATTCGTAATTGCTGCGAAAAGGACTGTCGTTGTAATTGCAGTTAGAAACCCTCGCATAAATATCTCCTCGCTGCGGGACGTGCGTGAGTTCGAACGTCTACCTTAGCTGCAGGGGGGATGCGGGCTGCGGGCGAGCAGGATCATTATCGGCTGGCAAGGAGCGACGGTCAAGAAAAATGACGGGAATGGTAGTGGGCTACTTTGAGCCAAAGTAGCCCACTACCACGGGAATTAGCTCCTTTCTGATCCCGCTGCCCCGCGCACATAATAACTCGGCTCTCCGGGATCGAGGCGCCGGCCTTTTTGGTTGAAGATTCTGAAACTCGCGAGATGCCATCTTTGCAGGGCGAACTGCAGAGTCGTTGCAAGCACACCGAACCCGTACTGCACGCTGCGGCGGAAGTTGATGGAGGAAGCTTCTTCGAAATACTTGGTCGGGCAGGAAACTTCTCCGATGCGAAATCCGAAGTGCACGCACTGCGCCAGCACTTGATTGTCAAAAACGAAATCGTCGGAATTTTCGAGCAACGGCAGCGTCAGCAATACCTGCCGGCTGAAAGCGCGATAGCCGGTGTGGTACTCGGACAACTTTACCCGCAAGAAAAAATTTTCAAACGCGCTCAGAAATCGGTTGGAAATATATTTCCAGATCGGCATGCCGCCGTGCAGCGCCTGTCCGCCAATAATGCGCGAACCAAGCACCACGTCGTAAACCTCGTACGCGACCATGCTCGCCATCGCCGTAACCAGCAGCGGCGTGTACTGATAATCCGGGTGCAACATAATGATCACATCGGCGCCGCGGGCCAGCGCCTCGCGATAACAAGTCTGCTGATTGCGTCCGTAACCGTAATTGCGGTCGTGAACGAAAAATGGCAGGCCGAGTTTCTTCGCCACTTCGACCGTCTGATCGGAGCTGTGATCGTCGACCAGAATGCTGATATCGACGAGGTCAGGCAGCTCGCGAACCGTCGCTTCGAGTGTCTTCTCGGCGTTGTAGGCCGGCATCACTACGGCAATGCGTTTTCCGTTGATCATCTGCTTCATTAAGCCTATGGAAAATGCCGGCCTGCTGGCAACGGGGAACCTAGATCATAAAGAGCGGAAGTAACTGGACAGCGTCCGCGATTTCTCTCTTTGGGCTTTGGCGACTTTGAAAGAAGAAGCTGTGCAAAAGCCCCGTCGAAATACAGTGCGCACCTTACACCTTTTGGACTACTCCTTGATCTGAAAAGTCCGACCTCTCCGAAACCCCGCGTCCAGCACGCCGTTTCGGGAATGTTAGTCACCGCTATTAACAAAAAATTATTGTCAGGTTTCAAACTTTTCGTAGTACGATGCCGCCCACAACCTCAAGAAAAAATCTGTGAGGGTAAGAGAGTAAAAGAGTCAGTACCGCTTTCGGCGCGCCACTCGCCGGGGTTATCTACTCTTCGCGAAAAGGGGGCTTCAAGTGTTTTACAAGGCGTTGGGAAGAAGTGTGTCTGCCGCCGTCGTGTTCCTCATGTTCATCACGGCCGCAGGATTTGCTCAGGTCCCGTCCTCTCAGCATGTGATTCTCATCATCGATGAGAACCACGATTTCAACGATGTTCTCACCTACATGCCGTGGCTGGTGAGCCAGGGCAACGCCAACGGTTATGCCAACAATTTCAAATCGGACAACGGTGGTTCGCTGCTCGATTATCTTTGGCTTGCCTCGGGCAGTTGCGAGTCCGCCGCCAATTGCAGCCTGCCGCCGGGGACGCACGATTTTCTCTGCACCGGCAACGACTGCTACTACCCCAACATGGTCCTCAGTTATCCAATTACGGACGACAACATTTTCCGGGAATTGAATAATCGAGGAATCTCATGGAAAGTTTACGCGCAGTCCTACGCCGCAGCCGGAGGAACTGTCACTACTCCTGACAACGCCAATGGCACGGATTATTACCGCCGCCACAACGGCGCAACCTGGTATAGCGATGTGCTCAGCGACGTGAACGGCAGCGCGGAAAAAGTTGTCGATCTTTCTCAGTTGGCGATCGATCTGGCGAACGGCGCATTGCCCCGCTTCATGATTATTGCGCCAGATGGCAATCACGACGCACACGATTGCCCCGTCGGAATGCACAATTGCACCGAATCGCAACAACTGGGAGCGGCTGACGATTTTCTCAACAGCACGCTCACCCCCATCCTCAATACGCCCGACTTTCAGCCCGGCGGCGATGGGCTGATCTTTATCACTTTCGACGAATGTGGTGGAGGCACGGACAACGGCTGCGGATCGTGGATTTATACCGCGGTGATCGGCCCGAAAGTGTTGCCGCACACCGTAACCAGCATGCCTTACAAACATGAGAACACGCTGCGGACGATGCTCGATGCTCTCGGGATCACGACTTATCCGGGAGCGGCGGGCACAACGTCGGACATGTTTGATTTCTTCGTGCCGCAGGGAAGCCAGCCGCAAGTCACCATCGGCGCGCCGGCAAAAACTGCATCTCTCGCGGCGACGGGGCAGACGGTCAACTCTCCGTTGCTGCTGGAAGCGGCAGCGATTCCAAGCAAAGGCAATAGCATCACCGGCTGGTATGTGTATGTGGACGGCACTCCCGTTTACAACGCCGGCGCTGTCGGACTGATTAGCTCAACCCTGACTCTGAGCAACGGTCCGCACACTCTGGTTGCCCGCGCCTGGGACACTTCCAGCGGCTACGGCGATCAGACGATTGCCGTCAATGTAACGCCCGCGAGTCCGGTGGTTTCGGTGGTTACGCCGACGGACGACTCGAACCTGGGATCGCCGGCGAACTTCATCGCTTCGGCAACACCGGGTGCGGGACAGACGATCACTAAATGGTCGATCTTCGTCGATGGAACCGATGTTTACGACGCGGGCGCGCAAAACTCCATCAACACGAACGTCAACTTGGCGGTGGGTTCGCACAACGTCATTGTGCGGGCGTGGGACACTTCCGGCGGGCACGGCGACCAGGACCTGTTCCTCACGGTCAGCAATGAACCGTCGGTTGTGGTTGCAACTCCGACGCCGGGTGGGCAGGTCGGTTCTCCCATCCCGATTGGGGCGACGGCTTTCCCCACGCAGGGAAATGAAATTACCGGCTGGTATATCTACCTTGACGGCGCTCCGGTCTACAACGCGGGGGCGGTCAATTCCATTAACACGAAGATCAACGCGTCCGCCGGATCTCATACGATTATGGTGCGAGCATGGGATACGTCCGGTGCCTATGGTTCGCAGATCCTCATCGTTCAAGTTACCAATTGAAGTAGTCGCCCGGGCCCTGCCATCAGGGCCCGGATTTTTTCTAGTCTTCCATCTCGAGTTGCACCGGCGGCAACACGGTCATCGCAGGATGATCTTTATCGCGCCAGAAAATTTGAAAACATTGCTCGGGTGCCGACGGCTGCCAGGTCGTGCCATCCTGATAGGTGACGCTTTTCGGAATTAGAACCCAGGCGAAAGCTTTGTTGACAAGCTGCGGGAGCCATCCCGGCATCACGAACGTTTGTTCACTACCGGGCGGGATGGCCGTGTACCAGTTCCATTGATCGTTCGCTGGACGATGCCGGATGAGCGGACTGCGCAAGTCATCGAAAGTCACGGCCATGTTCTGGATCGGTTTCGTACCGACATTCTTGACCGTGATTCGGAATTTTCCCGTCGCATTCCAGAAATCTCCTGCAACGAACTGCACCGGGCTGGAGCAGGTTTGCGGCTGATAGATCGTGTAATTCGCCATCATTCCTGATTCCATGTGCTCGGCAACGTGGCAGTGCAGCATCCAGGTACCGGGATTATCGGCGACCATGTCGGCCGTGGCCATGCTGCCGGGAACGAGTTCGATTACGTCGGTGTGGCGGCCGCCGTAGTGAACGGGCTTGCCGTGCCAGTGCGGGCTGTGGATGTCTTTCTCATTGCCCATCGCCAACAGATACCAACGCACTCGCTCTCCTTGGGTCATGAGCAGGCCAGGCAGGTTGCCGAAGATGTATCCGTTGATCGAGTAAAAAAGGCCGGCATCTTTTCCGTTCAGCTGATCGAAGATCATGAAGAGTGCGACAAATTCGCGGTCAACGTCTTTAGGGCTGCCGTCGGACCTGGCTTGGCCTTTGGCCGTAACGATGATCGGCCCCAGCAGGCCAGCGTTAGTTTCGGTTGGCTCATCGACATGCGAGTGGTACCACCAAACGATGGAACTGGGATCGTTGGGGCCGGGACCGCTGTCGTCGTCGGCGAACCAGTGATAGGTGAAGCGCTGGCCGGGAGGAACTCGCGCGCCCAGACCTTCGCTGGGCAAGTACGAAGAACCTTCGTTGGCTTTGTCGTAACGCAGGCCGTGCGGATGCATGCTGTGCGAACGCTTGCTGCGATTGAGAAAATCGACGATCACAGTGTCGCCGACTTCCGCCCGAATGATTGGACCAAGAATTCCCAGCCACTCGGGCTGCGGCTTGCGGATGGAAAAAGTTGCGTCGGTGTACTCGATGAAGCGGGTCTTCTCCCAGCCGGTGTGTTTGCCCCAGGGGTCGGGAATCGAGCGGCCGTGCATGAGGTCCATGCCGCTGGGAGCGAAGTCCCAGGTCACATCTTCGGCGGCGATGTAGTAGTGGCGCGTGGTTGCGGCGAAAGCTGGCAGAGCGCAGGTAAAGATAAGGAGCGCAAGCGCGAGGGATCGAGGGCACAATGACACGGATGCAACAGATAGAGGCTAAAGGGACGAGCGGGGTTGCCAGAGGCGAGCTTGGACGCTCTGTTCCAAGGTACGACTCCTGCCAGCGCGTTGATTATATTCAGGCTGTGCTCATGCGGCAGCGAATGCCCTTACGCCACTTTTTGCTGCTTCGCGCACTCAAGGATTCCGAGATGTCGCGCCATTTTTCGTATATGTCCAATCTCTAGGTTCTTGAATTTGGGCAAGGAGGGATAAACCAAATTGTTGTACGTGACCACGTGGCTGTGGTTGGCAAGTCTAATAGTGTAACCAGGGGCACACTTCTCCAGCATTTTAATCGCGTCATCGAACGCGATTGATACCGACATTTATGCGGCGTGGGCCATGGGTACCGAATATGTATCCAGTACATTATCACTAGGCATGAAGCGTGTTCCGACACGATCTAGCCGCTCCACGGTGATCTGGGAAGGCTTGGTTTCTGGCGCTTCGCGGGGCAGATTGTCGAAAGGCTTAGGCGGAGCACAACTACCAGCGCGGATAGCCTTCAACCCTTGCTCCCATGAACACTCATCTTCGTTGTCCTTGTCGGCCTCGTAGAAGAATCTTTCTACTGCCGCCTTGAAATCATCGAACGTAACGTTTTCCTGGGCAAGATCGAAGAGAACCTCTTTGTAGCGATTCCGAAAACGCAGGAAAGCTTCTTCGATTGTGCTACCACACTCCGCGATCGCGGCAGGACGGACACCGTACATCCACCATTTCCCATCCTCTTCGCGCATCAATGCACGCCCAGAGAGAGTGATACCACTGAGAAAACCATTACCAGAGATGGCATCTCGCAGCGTTATCATGATCGGATGGTTTACTAATTCAGACATTTACGCTCCCTTTGGTGGCTATGCGGGTAGTTTAATAATCGGCCCCGCGAGAAGGTGTGCTCAAGTTACCCAAGAATTAAGACAGTGCATTACCCTACTAGCAATTTAGATGCCGACAAGGAGGAAAGGGTACTATTGTCACTACTCAGTGATGTTAACCCGGCCAAATCGGCGACGGCAAGTGAAATAGCCGCAAATGAATAGATTTTTGCATCAACCGCCCGTTTCGGCCATATTCCAAACTTGATCGTTTAGCCCGGGGTGATTGGAGAGATGGAGTTGACTGGACACGTTGTAAGGCAAAAATCGGGCGTCACATGACTTTGGGTGTGGTGGCTCTTTGCTGAAGGCAGCCGCTAGTCGCGTGAATCGGCGCAGCACACCAGTTGTGGAGCGTAGCAGCCCAACCCTTTCCGATCACATTTGGATCGTGTCCGAATTGTTGAAAATTCAGCAACACGTTAGTTAAGACACCGCCCGCCTCCAATCTTTAACACTCCTGTAACACAACCCTCGTACACTTACCCCCTGTTTCGACTGAGTAGTTTTTGTTTTCAGTCATTTTTCATCACATCCAGGAGACCCTGAATGGCAACCGCTCCCGTTCCGCGATCCGCAGAGCCAAAGGCAGGCCCGGTCGCTGTCCCGTCGATCCACGAAAAAATGTCGAAAGGCCCAGGCACGATCGGACTACTAATCTTCGGCGTGATCCTGGTCATAGGAGTTGGCTACGCCGCCTCGCACCTGATCTCCGATCTTTCCGGCATTCACAACAGTTCGGTGATGCCCTTTCTGCTGCTCGGGGTGGCGCTGCTGGTGGCCCTGGGATTCGAGTTCGTCAACGGATTTCACGACACCGCTAATGCTGTGGCCACCGTTATCTACACGCACTCGCTGGAGCCGCACATCGCGGTGGTGTGGTCGGGGTTCTGGAATTTCCTCGGTGTCGTAATGTCTTCGGGCCTGGTCGCCTTCGGAATCATTTCTCTTCTGCCCGTAGAACTGATCTTGCAAGTTGGCAATAAAGCCGGCTTCGCCATGGTGTTCGCGCTGCTGGTCGCCGCAATCATTTGGAACCTCGGCACGTGGTATTTCGGGCTGCCGGCCTCAAGTTCGCATACGCTGATCGGATCGGTCATCGGCGTGGGCATTGCGAACCAGCTTACGGCTGTGAAAACCGGTACCAGCGGCGTGGATTGGGGCCAAGCCAAGAACATTGGATGGTCGCTGCTGCTCTCGCCGATCGTCGGCTTCGTCTGCGCGTTCGCTCTGCTCTATCTGATGAAAGCCGTGATTAAGAACCGCAAGCTGTACGAAGCGCCGGAAGGCACGCAGCCTCCGCCGTTCTGGATTCGCGCTTTGCTGGTGCTGACCTGCACCGGCGTCAGCTTCGCGCACGGTTCGAACGACGGGCAAAAAGGCATGGGGCTGATCATGTTGATTCTGATCGGCACCGTTCCCACGGCCTACGCGTTGAACCATGCAGTGACGACCAAACAGTCGCAGGATTTCATTGCGGTTTCGCAGCAGGCGGCGGGCATCCTCAATAAGTACGTCAGCCCGGATGCGGTGATCTCCGACGACCGCGAAGAAGTGACTGCGTACATTCGCACCAAAGAGTTCACGCCGAACACCATGCTGGCGCTGCGCCAGCTAGTCAGCGACATCGGAAACGAGACTGCGCTGTTCGGAGAGCTGGCCAAAATTCCCCACGACCGGGTGCGCAATTTCCGCAATGATCTGTACGTGGTGAGCGAGGCACTGCGCTTGATGCAGAAGACCCATCAACCGACAATCTCTGCAACCGACTGGCAAGGTCTGGCGAACTACAAGAAGCACGTCGACAATGCGACCAAGTTCATCCCGCTGTGGGTGAAAGTCGCTGTCGCCATGGCGCTGGGCCTGGGAACCATGGTGGGCTGGAAGCGAATCGTGGTGACGGTGGGAGAGAAGATCGGCAAAGACCACCTGACTTACGGACAAGGCGCTGCCGCGGAAATCACGGCGATGGCGACGATCGGAGCAGCCGACTGGTTTGGGTTGCCGGTGAGCACCACGCACGTGCTTTCGTCGGGCATTGCCGGAACGATGGCGGCCAACCACTCCGGACTGCAGTGGGCCACAGTGCGCAATCTGCTGATGGCCTGGGTGCTCACGCTGCCGGCGTCAATTGTGCTGGCCGGGTTGTTGTTCTGGGGCTTCAAGAACATTTTCTAGAAATCGCTAGCTGCGATTGAGGCACATCCGCGCACGACGGGCGCGTGGCCGTGAAATAAAAAAGCCCGGACTGCATTTCTGCAGTCCGGGCTTTCCAGGTTTGGAGCTGGTTAGTTTACGGTCAGGACCAGCTTCTGGGTTTTAACGTGTCCACCGGAAGTGGCAGTCACCGTAATCGTGTACTTGCCCGCCGGAGTGGACGATCCGCCAGGGTTGCCACCGTTGCCGCTGCTGCCGCTAGTCGTGCTTCCGCCGCCGCAAGCTACCAGGAACAGGCAGCCAGCCACCGCAAGCGCGATCAGGAAGTAGGTCAGCATCTTCTTGCGGTTTACGGTTCCAGCACCCGCTGTGCCCAGCAACATTGCCGGGAACAGCAGCCACATAGCGTAAATCGCGCTTCCGTGGTTCAACATGTTAACCGAGACTCCCGAGTTTGAAGTCGAGATCGTCAGCACAGAAGTTGCAGTGCCGTTGCTGGCAGGAGTGACCGAGCTCTTGCTGAACCCGCAGGTCGGGGCCAGTTTAGGTGCCGGTGAGACCGCGCAGGTCAACTTGACGGCGCTGTTGAAGCCGTTCACCGACCCGATGGTCACGGTCGCGCTTTCCGAACTTCCCGGATTCAGCGGCGAGAGCGCGCCAGCCGAGAGCGTAAACGAGGGCTGCTCGATCTGGCTCATGCCGGTGCCGAGTAATTGGACGCTTTGCGTGTTACCGCCATTGTCGGTGATGGTGAGGGTGGCAACTCGCGCCCCAGCGCCGAGCGGCTTAAAGGTCACGTTGATTGCGCAACTGCCCGGGCCTGGGACTAAAGGCAAGCAATTGCTCTCTTGACTGAAATCTCCCGCCTGAGCGCCCGAGAAGGCGATGCCCGAAATCGGCAGCGGCGAAAGATTGCCGGTGTTGCTGAGGGTAATGGTTTGCGCTTCGCTGGACGAGCCGACCGTTTGATCGGGGAACGTCACCGTGTTGACGGAAAGCTGCGCCGTTGGAGTCGTCGCCACGAGGGTGGACGCCCGACGTACGCGCCAGCTTCCGAAATCCGCGATTAGCAGATCGCCGGCAGCGTCGCCAGCCACGCCGGTAACGTTGTCCAACTGGCCATTCACGGGCAATCCATTGTCGCCAGAGAAGCCGCGAGTGGCATTGCCCACAACAGTCTGAATTACGCCGTTCGAAGCGGTGACTTCGCGAACGACGTAATCGCTGGTGTCGGCGATAAACACATCGCCGAGGTAATCGGCGAAAACTTGCAACGGGCCGCTGAGAGAAGCTGCGGTAGCCGGACCGCCGTCACCGCAATTAACCGCGGTGCAGAGTACGCCGTTACCGGCGTAGGCTTCGATGTTGCCACTGCTGGCCACGACTTCGCGAATGCGGTTGTCGTTGCTGTCAGCGATGTAAACGTTGCCGGGCCGGTCGAGAGCCACGCCGGTCGGAACATTGAATTGCGCGCCGATGGCCTTTCCGCCGTCGCCGCAAGGAGAAGTGGCATTGGAGCAGACGCTGCCATTTCCAGCGATAGTTGCGATGTTGCCGGGTTGAACGGTGACGCCCGCGAGGCTCGCGGCGCTCTTCTGCATATTGACGGCGCGAACGCGGTTGTTGGCGCTGTCGGCGATGAACAGGTTTCCAGATTTATCCAGCGAAATGCCGTAAGGCTGGTTGAGTTGAGCGTTGACGGCCAAGGCTCCGTCGCCGGAGTAGCCCGGGCCCAGCGTAAGGCTGCCGGCAACGGTTTGGATCTTGCCGGTCGCGGCTAAGACTTCGCGAACCGCCGAAACCGGGAAGACACCGTTCGAGGGCTGGTAATCGGAGAAGAAAATGTCGCCTGCGGCGTCGACAACAACGTCGGTCGGGAACGAGAGCTGCGCACTGAGTGCTGCGCCGCCATCTCCGCAGGGAGTGCTGGCGCAAAGCGCGCCGGTGCCGGCAACAGTTGCGATTTTGCCGGGAGCGATCGCCACTCCGGCCACGTTGATCGTGCTGCTCTGCATATTGACCACGCGGATGCGGCTGTTGCGCGTGTCTGCAATATAGATATTTCCGGATTTGTCCGAACCTACGCCCGCTTCGCTGAAAAGTTCAGAAGCGGAGGCTGCGCCACCGTCTCCAAAATAAGCAAGGTTCTGGGCTATTCCGGCAGCGGTTTGCATGGCGGCGGCAACTAACTCACGGAGCCTCCGAGTTGTTCTGGTCGGCAATGTAGAGGTTGTTGGAACTGTCCATCGACAAACCAGTTGGGAAATTGAGCTGCGCGCCGGGAGCCGGAATGCCATCCCCCGCATAGGTGCTGAGATTGCCGCTGGTGGAGACTTCGCGCACAACGTTGTTGTTGCTATCGGCGACCAGGATGTTGCCACCGGCAGCGACCAGTAAGCCCTGCGGAGCATTGATTTCACCGCTGGTGGCTGCGCCGCCGTCACCGCTATATCCGGCAGTGCCGTTTCCGGCGATGGTCTGAATATCGCCCGGCTGAATTGTGATGCCGGCGATGGTGACCGCGGAGGGTTGCAGGTTGACCGCGCGAATGCGGTTGTTGACGGTGTCAGCGATGTAGAGATTTCCGTTGCTGTCGAGGTAGATGTCTGCTGAGCGGTTCAACTGCGCATTGGTGGAGAGACCGCCGTCACCCGTGAAACCTGCGCCGAGGGTGAAGTTTCCGGCGATGGTGCTAATGGTTCCGGAGGCGCCGACTTTGCGAACCACGGAATTCTGCGTGTCGGCGATGAACAGGTTGCCAAGGTGATCGACGAACACGCCGCCCGGGTTGTTGAGTTGCGCCAGAGTTGCCGCACTGCCGTCGCCGGTGTAGCCGGGCATTCCGGTTCCGGCAACGGTTTGAATCGTACCGGGCTGGATCTCAATTCCTGCAACGGTGATGGTCGAAGCCTGTGTATTGACCACGCGAATCACGTTGTCACCGGTGTCGGCAATATAGACGTTGCCGTTGGCGTCAACCACGATTCCTTCCGGGCGGCAGATCGCAGCAATACTGGCTGCGCCGCCGTCGCCGGTGTAGTTGCTCACGATGTCTCCGGCGAACACGGTCAAATTGTTGTTGCTGTCCACCTTGAAAATCCGGCTGGAAAGATTGTCCGAGATATAGGTGTTGCCGTTTGCGTCCCGGGCAACGGCCCATGGATTCCCCAAAGGCGCGGAAAGAGCGGCCACATGGTTCGGGCCTCCGCCCGCAACCGTGGTCAGCACCTGCGCCGGGGCCACGGCCGCGAACATTGCCAACGCGAGAACCACAAAGAGCTGAAACATTTTGTGAGCGTAACGATCCAAGGTGAACCTCCTGAGATTTTCAGAACCTGTTTCGGGGGGAGTTTGAAAACTTTTTGAGGGGGAACAAAATGCCAATGACTTCCGGGGGGAAGCGAGTCGCTAATTAAAGTTTATGAAGGGGGAACGCAAAGTCGCAGGGGATACGGCTTCGATAGTGGTTTTTTAGCATCGCGTTCAGGAGCTGTCAATGGCACTCTCCAGGAAATTGCGCAAGGTTCGCAGAAAAGACAACGATTCCTCACTTTGTGCAGAAGATTGCACAACCAGAAACCCCAAAAGAGTAATGGCTTGTCCCGGCGAGAGCAAAAAGTTGCGCAACCCCAGGCTGGAAGCCTAGTTCATGAGCGCCAGCATTCGCCGGATGGAAAGTGCAGTTTGGCGGATCTCGTCGGCGTCGCTGGCTTCGGGAGACATCTTCAGATAACTTTCAAGATCCTCTGCCGCCCCCTTATTTTGCCCGAGGCTATAACGCAACGACGCCCGCTGCTTCACATCTTCCGGCGAGCGTGGATAGATGACCAGCACCAGGTCGATGAGTGGAAGGGTCTTGCGGAAGTTTCGCGCGGCCAGATAAATCGTCTTCAGGTTATTCAGGATGCGGGTGAGAATCTGGCGCCGGCTGACGGCAAACAGGAATTCGGGCTGCAGCGTCATCTGCCCGGAATAGATTTCGTCGAGCCGACGCTGGCAATCTTGTGGACTGAGAATGTCGCCACCGCTGAAACAATCGATCAGGGTTTCTTTGCCGTCGATGTCGTAGTGCTTGAGTAGAAAATGTCCGGGCATGCCGACGCCGAAGAGAGGAAAACCGAGACGGCGGCCAACTTCCATATAAATCACCGCCAGGGTGATGGGGATGCCGAGGCCGCGGTCGAGCACATCGTTGAGAAATGAGTTGCGGGGATCGTAATAATCGTTGCGGTTGCCCCGCAACCCGGCTTCTTCGAATAGCACGCGATTCAGGGCTGCGATAGTTTGTGCGGCATCGCCGACTTCGGCGATCTGGGCCTCGGCGCGGCGCGCAAGCTCATCTACGCGGGCCACGTAGGCTTCAACGTCAAGCTCGGGATATTCGGTTTGGGCAATGGTCAGCGCGGCGCGGATGAGATCGATGTGCTCGTCGTCGATCCCGGGGCCGACGAGGCCGGCAAAGACTTCGGCCAGCGCGCTGTTTCCCTCTTGGCCCACGTTTCATGCTAGCACGCACAGGGCTTGGTCTTGCGTAGAGGCGGACGCCCCGTCGCGACCTCTAATTTCGCAACAGGTTCTTGGCCAGGAAAAGAACATTGGCGGGACGCTCCGCCAGGCGCCGCATCAGATAGGGGTACCACTCGGTTCCGAACGGAATGTAGACACGCATGCGCCATCCATCCTTCACCAGTTTTTGCTGCAAGTCGCGGCGGATGCCGTAGAGCATCTGGAATTCGAACGACTCCCGCGGGAGCCGCTCCTGCAGAGCAAACACTCGAGCCTGATTGATGATTCTTTCATCGTGGGTCGCCAGACCGTGATACACGTTGCTCTTCATCAGGATTTTCATCAGCTTGACGTAGTTGGCGTCCACTTCCGATTTTTTCTGAAAGGCCAGCTCCGGCGGCTCTTTGTATGCCCCTTTGCAGAGGCGGATGCGAATGCCCTCGGCGAGCAGCTTCTCGACGTCGCTTTCCGATCGCCGCATGTAGGCCTGAATGACCGCTCCAACGCAGCCCTGATGCCCGGGCCGGCGATGAAGTTCGTGCACGAAATCGAGCGTGCGCTGCGTGTATGGAGAGCCTTCCATGTCGACGCGGACAAAGTTCTTCGGATTCATCGCCGCAGCTTTGGCGACGAGCGCGGAAACCTGGTCGTAGGCGAGTTTCTCATCCACGTCCAGACCCATATGGGTGAGCTTCAGACTGATGTTGGCGTTCAGGTTCTGCGCGGCGATGTCATCAAGAAGCTGGTGGTAAAGGGCGGCGCTGGCCTTGGCCTCGTCAACATTAGTGACATTCTCGCCCAGATTGTCGATAGAAACGGTAAGGCCGGAGTCGTTGACCGATTTCGTTACCCGAAGCACGTCCTCGGGCTGCGTGCCGGCGACAAATCGAGCGGAGAATTTCTGCCCGAAAGAATTCTCAGCAATGGCCCGGAGCCGGCGGCTTTCTGAAAGATAAATAAAGAGCGCTCTCAGCACGCGCTGCCTGCTCCGAACTCGAAGATGTCAACGATAATTACTGAGCGCATGAGTACAAAGCAAGTTGTATCACAACCCGGGATGGTTCGAGCTGTGACCGCCATCACCCGCCACGGAGACAAACCGGGCAATTACGAACGAAATCCGACACGTTCATGGCTGCCATCGCAGAAGGGCTTGCTGGACGAGGCACCGCAGCGGCACAGCCATGTCTCCGTGCCTTCAAAGATGACCTCGCCGGAAGCATTGCGCACCGTGATCTGTCCTTGCAGGTGCAGCGGTCCGATTTGCAGTCGGCACGATATTTAATTTTCCAGAAGTCGCCATTTCTGCCGCAGCCTTTTCACCTGGCGCGGCCGCACCACCATCCTCGAAAGCCACGGCGAAGTGACTGTTGTCGCAGAACGGCTTGTTCTTCGATGCCCCGCAGCGGCACAACGCCGTGCGCGTATCCGAAAGAATCGCCTCTCCCGCCTCGCTCACCAGATTCAGGCTTCCGCGCGCGTACAGACGGGCCGTGCGGAGTTGTGGTCACGGTATTCGAAGCGGCTCCGGCCGCTCGTCTAGTTTGAAGTCTCCGGTCTGATAATGCAGCGCACCGGAGGGGCAGCGATGAATCACGCTGGCGATGACCGCAGGCTCGGCATTGTCGGGATTCACCCACGGTTGGGCACCGGCATTGAACACCTCGGGCGCGCCGTGAATGCATTCTTTGGCATGAAGGCAACGCTTCGCGTCGTAAGTGACGATGATTTTCTTGCCCTTGTAAACGTGCTGGCTCATAGAAAAACTAACCGATATAGATCTGGTCGATGTAGCACCACTGCCAGGTTTCGCCGGGCTCAAACGACTGCATCACCGGATGCTTCGTCTGATGAAAATGTTTGGTCGCATGCTTGTTCTTGGAAGAATCGCAGCAGCCCACGTGCCCGCACACCAGACACTCACGCAAGTGGACCCAGGTGTCGCCCATCTCTAAACATTCCTTACAGCCCTTGCCGCTGGGAGTGACTTTGCGAATTTCTTTCACGTGAGGACATGGCGGTTGTGTACGCTCACTCGGTGGAGTATTCTCCTATTCGTGGTTCTTCCAGAAATTTCTCCGCTTCGAGTGCGGCCATACATCCGGTTCCGGCCGCGGTGATGGCCTGGCGGTAGCGGCGGTCCTGCACGTCGCCGCAGGCGTAAACGCCCTGCACTCGAGTGTGAACGTTGCCCGTCGTCTTAAGGTAGCCGTCCGGTCAGTATCCAGCTGGCCTTCGAAGATCTTGGCGTTGGGGATGTGGCCGATGCCGAGAAACAGTCCGCTGGTGGGAAAATCCCAAACTTTGCCGGTCTTCAGGTTGCGCAACTTCAGGCCGGTGACCTCCTTATGATTGACGTCGTAGACATCTTCGACGACCGTGTCGGTCAGGAAGTGGATTTTAGGGTTGGCGCGGCGCGATCCAGCATGATCTTCGAAGCGCGGAAATTGATCGCGGCGATGAATGATCGTCACCTTGGTGGCGAAGCGAGTGAGAAATGTTGCTTCTTCCATGGCCGAGTCGCCGCCGCCAATCACCACAATTTCTTTTCCGGAGAAAAAGAATCCGTCGCAGGTAGCACAGGAAGAAACGCCGTGACCGATAAGTTGCTGCTCGTGCGGAAGCCCGAGCCAGCGTGCCGTAGCGCCACTGGCGATGATCAGCGTGCTGGCATGGAAGACCTCGTGGCTGACGTGTAGTTTGAACGGCCGCTGGCTCAGATCGGCGCTGGTGACGTGGCCGAGTTTATATTCCGCGCCAAAGCGCGACGCCTGTTTGCGCATGTTCTCGACCAATTCCGGCCCCTGAATGCCTTCCGGAAAGCCAGGGAAATTTTCGACCAGCGTGGTAAGCGAAAGCTGCCCGCCGGGTTCGTGGCCCTCAATGATCAGCGGCTTCAGATTCGCGCGCGCGGTGTAGAGCGCAGCGGTGTGGCCCGCGCATCCCGAGCCGATAATGACGACATTGCGAAGATTTTCCATAGGAAAGAAATTAGATTGCCGAATGCTCAGTTTGGGTTCATCTGCTGCGGCCGGTGTACAGGCACAGGTTTTCTCGCCTTCAGCGGCGGATTGACTGCGCCGATCCGCGTCAGTTCATCGGGTACGGTGAGGCGCACTCCGAGTATTCCGCGATAATTCGCCATCACCGTCGAGGCATTCTGAAACAGCGGCTCGTAAGCGCTCTGGTCCGGCGGCGGACTGTTCTCCGTGCCCGAGCAACGCGCCAGAACGACTGAAGATTTTCCAAAACGCTCCAGTTTGATTCGCGAAACCGGCGTGTCCGTAGCCAGCATGTTCGCCGGAGTGGTCACGGCTGAGACGCTGTCTTCAATCGCCACTTCGAGCAGGTCTTTCGGATCGCGCACGCGGAAGACCAGGGTCTCGATCATGGTTTTTGTATCGTGACTAAAAGAGTATTGCACGGTGGTAAAAAAAACCTGCCCGGGAAATTCGCGGCGAATGCGCACCCAATCCGCCGTGCCGATATCGGCGGCCGCGAGGGCTTTCTGGCCGGTCTGCAGAAAATCCGGCGACTGATCGAGAAGCGAGCGGCCGCGGTCGACTTCGAAATCCTGAGTAAACGAAGTTTGCTTGGGAATGCGGCCGAGCGCGGAGGAGATTTCCTGCTGCTCCTGGACTGAGGGCGTACACACATTCAGCACATTCACTTTGACCTGCGGCGGTTCCGATTGCTGGGCAAAAGCCATCGGGAACACGATCAGGCCGAAGAAAAACGGGATCCAGTTTCGCGGCACAGGGCATTGTAGCAGGAGAAAAACGCGCCATAGAATATCCTGTTCCTTCGGCCACGGCGATGACGCTCAACGAAAAAAATTATTGGCTGGAAACGGTCGAGATGCCCGCGGGTGACGCAGCACGTCTTCCCGAAAAGATAGATGTCGCCGTCATCGGCAGCGGCGTGACCGGGCTTTCGGCGGCGCGAGTGCTGGCCAAGCGCGGTGCGAGGGTTGCAGTTCTGGAAGCGCAGACGATCGGCTTCGGCGCCAGTTCGCGCAATGGTGGGATGGTTTTGACCGGCATGAAGCTGCCGCTGACGACGCTGCTCGCCCGTTACGGACGCGAAAAAGTGCGGCAGATGTATGCGGCTTCATTGGCCGCGATCGATTGCGTAGAGCAGGTCGTTCGCGAGGAAGCGATTGACTGTAACTTTTCGCGCTGCGGGCATCTCGAAGTGGCGTGCAAGCGCTCGCATTTCTCCGGATATGCGAAGTCGGCTGACTTGATCGAGCGGGAATTTGGACGCAAGCTGCGAATCGTCCCGAAATCTGAGCTGCGCGTAGAAGTCGGCTCCGACATTTATTTCGGAGGGCTGGTCGATGAGGCAAGCGCCGGACTGAATCCAGCTCGCTATGTAGCTGGACTGGCCGGGGCCGCAAAGCGGGCGGGCGCAATGCTATTCGACCATTGCGGCGTGCAGAACGTAACCCGCGAAAGCAGCAACGGCGAAAAGGCATTTCGGGTGCTAACGAGCAAGGGAAGTTTTTTGGCCGGCGACGTACTTTGGGCGACTGGAGCCTACACCGGGACGGCCGCCCCGGCGCTGCGCAAGAAAATTATCCCGATCGGCTCTTACATTATCGCGACGGAAGTTTTGAGCGAAGAGTTGGCGCACGGCCTAAGCCCGAAAAACCGCATGATCTACGACTCCAAACATTTTCTTTATTACTACCGGCTCACTCCCGACCGCAGGATGCTGTTCGGCGGGCGGGCCGCGTTTTTTCCTGAGACCGTGGATACAGTCCGCCAAAGCGCGGAAATTCTCCGCCGTGGGATGGTCAGCGTTTATCCACTTCTGGCTCACGTCGGGGTTGAGTTTGTGTGGGGTGGCACGCTTGATTTTGCTTTTGACGTAATGCCGCACACCGGGCAGATCGACGACATGCACTACTCGGTCGGATACGCCGGTCACGGAATGGCGTTCGGCACTTACCTTGGAACTAAACTGGGTGGAATCCTCTGCGGCGATCCGAACGATCTGCCATTTGAAAATATCCCCTTCCCCACTCCGCCGCCAGGCTTGCGCAGCGGGCACACCTGGGCACTGCCGCTGGCCGGGGCTTATTACAAATTCCTCGATTGGATCGGTTGAAAGATTAAGCACAGAGGTACACGGTGCAGGCCCTCTGGAAAACTCTTCACCGCGGAAAGTGATAATGGACGTCTTGCTTGGAGGCGATTGGGACGCCGTTCTTAGTAGCAGGGCTGAAGCGCCACTGCGCGAGAGCGGCGAGAACCCGCTGATCGATCTGTGGGCCCAGGCTTTCGAGCACTCGTGTTGCGATGATATTTCCCTGCTCGTCGATAGTGATTTCGATAATCTCGTCGCCGACCACACCCTCAAGCTGCTCGGAACCGATCAGCGGATCAGGGGAAACCACCGGAAGCGCGGGCCGAACTTCAAGGCCGAAATAGGAGCCGTAGCTGATCGATCCATAAGGCGAGCCAGCTGGGCCTTCCTTGCCGTGCAAGGCCGCAGTGGTTTCGTTGCCCGCCTGCTCCTTCGCAGGAAGCGGTTTCAGGCTGTGCAACTTTTCGTTTCTGGCGGAATGCGGAAGGGTGAGTTTAGCCGGATGCTCTTGCGTGATTCCTGAGTGTCCGCCGAAGTAGAGGCGGGTGACGGTCGCGCCGCCGTTGCCGCGGGTCACGGATTGGGGCGCAACGAAAATCGGCGGCGGGCTATGCACCAGCCACGCCAACAAAGTAAGGTGAAAGACAAGCGAAATGGCGCGAACCGCGCCTGGCTGTTTCGAGGTCGCGGCATTCAGCTGGGCAAACATAATTCCTGCCGTCACAATTCTATGTGATTTGACGGCCTGGGGCCAAGCCGGTCAACAGTTTGGTGGAAATGTGGCCGGGCCCGGGGACCGGCAGCCGCTTTTGTCCTCTCTTGGCACGATGCATCTTGTTTTTTTAGAATGGTTTGCATCGCACCACGAGCAATTAGAATCAAAGATTACTTCGCGGAGACGATTGGCTTTCCGCAAGTTTCCTTGAGCAAGATATTGAGGGAGAAGTCTTTGCAGCTAAAGACGGCGCTTCAGTCTGTCACAATTCTTTGCTTATTTCTCGCTGGCCGCGGGGCCACGGGGCAGGAGTCCATCTCCCTGCAGTCGCCGACGCCCACGCCGACCATCGGCAACGGCGGAGTGATCGGTCTGCAAAATCAGGCGCCCGTTTCGGGCAGCGTGCCGGAAGGCAAGGCGACGCCGGGAGTACTGCCGCTTTCTTTTTCGGACGCGATCAACCGTGGATTACGCAACAACCTTGGGCTCCTATTGTCGAACGACAACACCCTGGCGGCGCGCGGAGAAAAATGGAAAGAACTGAGTGACCTGCTTCCGCACTTGAACGTCACCGCAACCCAAAGCGCCACCCAAATCGATTTTGCCGCGCTGGGATTTCGCTTCAGCATTCCCGGCGTGCCGACGGTGGTGGGACCGATTGGAATTTTTCAAAGCGGAGTCAATCTTTCGCAAACCGTCTTTGACTGGCACTCCATTCAACGTACTCGGGCAGCCCAGGAGAGCGAGCGGGCGGCGCATTACTCGTCAAAAGACGCACGCGAGTTGGTCGTGCTCGCGGTCAGCAATGCCTATCTTCTTACCGTGGCGGCGGCCGCCCGCGTAGATACCGGCGAGGCGGACGTGGAAACTGCGCAGGCGCTTTTCGACAAAGCCTCTGACCAGCAAACCGCTGGCACCAGCCCGGCAATTGATACCTTGCGCGCCCATGTCGAACTGCAGAGCCGCCAGGAAGAATTGATCGTATCGCGCAATAATTTCGCCAAGCAGAAGCTGGCGCTGGCCCGCGTGATCGGATTGCCACCCGGTCAGGAATTCAAACTCACCACCGAAGCTCCCTACCGGCCCCTCGCCGTGGCGGGCATCGAAGAAGATTTGGAGAAGGCGTACCTCTCGCGCGCCGATTATCTGGCTGCGGTGCAGCAGGAGCGGGCGGCGGAGTTGATGCGGCGGGCGGCGACTGCAGAACATTATCCCTCACTCGATATCGGCGGTAATTACGGCGCGGCGGGAGTCAACGCCGGCATCTCGCACGGAGTTTTCCAGGCTGGCGCCACCTTGAATATCCCCATCGCTGCGGGAGGACACATTCACGCCGACGTGCTGCAGGCGGAAGCGCAGCTGCGCCAGAGCCGCCAGCAACTGGACAACCTGCGCGGCCAGATCGATTATGAAGTTCGCTCGGCGCGGCTTGATCTGCAAGCGGCTGCCGACCAGGTGGAAGTGGCGCGCAGTTCGGTAGACTTGGCGCAGCAGACCCTGACCCAGGCGCGCGACCGCTTCGCCGCCGGCGTCACCGATAATCTGGAAGTGGTGCAGGCGCAGGAAGCCCTGGTGGCGGCCAAAGAGAATTATATTTCGAGCCTTTACGCCCACAACATCTCGAAGGTCGAACTGGCCAAGGCGGTGGGTTTTGCGGAAGAAGGCGTAAAGCAATATTTGCCGGGAAAATAATTTATGGAGAATAATTCCACTGTGGCGAATGAACGCGAACCCGCAGCCCAGCCGGCGGAGCCCGCTCCGTTGCCCGCCAGCGAGCGCGATTTGCGGTGGCGACGTTTACGCTCGGGTAGTCCGCGCTTCCGCATCTTTGCGATTCTCGGCGTCATTGTCGTGCTGACAGTTGGATTTTTCCTTTGGCGTTATTTCGCCAGTTACGAGAACACCGACGACGCCGAAATCGACGGCCATCTCAATGCGATCAGCGCCCGGGTTTCGGGGCACGTGGTGAAACTGCTGATCGATGACAATCAGTACGTCGAAGCCGGAACCCCGCTGGTGCAAATCGATCCTACGGATTATCAGGTTGCTCTCGATCACGCCAAGGCAGATTACGCCGATGCGGTGGCGCAGGCGGACGCTGCGAAAGTCAACGTTCCCATTACATCGGTCAATACGGGAAGCCAGATTTCTACCGCCGACGCGGACGTACAAAATGCGCAGCAGGGGATTGCGGCGGCAAAGCAGCAATACGCGGCCGCTAATTCCCAGTTGGTCGAAGCCGAAGCCAACAACGTCAAAGCGCAGGACGACCTGGTCCGCTACAAGCAGCTGGTCGATAAGCTGGAAGTTTCACAGCAGCAATATGACCAGGCTTTGGCTGCAGCCAGAGCTGATGCTGCCGCGGTGGATGCTGCGCGTGCTTCTGCCGCAGCCGCTGAACATCAAGTGGCGCAGGCTCAAGCCCGGCTTTTGCAGGCTCAGGCCGAGGTCCGCGCCGCGGCGACCGCTCCTCAGCAAGTTGCAGCCATTCGCTCCCGCTGGGAGTCGGCCCAGGCCCAGGCCGACCTCAAAAAAGCGGCTCTAGATCAAGCCCAGCTGGACCTTTCCTACACATTGTTGGTTGCGCCCATCACCGGAGGGGTCACGAACCGTACGGTAGAAGTGGGACAGAACGTCTCTGTCGGACAAGAGATGATGCGGCTCATCAATCTCGACGATATCTGGGTGACGGCAAATTTCAAGGAAACCCAGTTAAAATACATGCGGGTCGGGCAGCCCGTGACCATCCACGTGGATACGAATGGAAAAGACTATAAAGGTCACGTGCAGAGCATTGCCGGGGCGAGCGGCGCCATCACCAGTTTGCTGCCTCCGGAGAACTCTACCGGAAACTACGTGAAAGTGGTGCAGCGTATTCCGGTGAAGATCACCTTTGACCCTGGCGAAACTCGGGAGCATGTTTTGCGCCCTGGAATGTCGGTTGAGCCGAAAGTGTGGCTGCATCAATAGAAGCGGCGGAGAGAACCACCGTGCATCGGATCATCACTATAGAACGCGAATACGGCTGCGGCGGCGGAGAGATCGCCTGCGAGCTGGCGCGCCAGCTCGGCTGGAAGCTCTGGGACCACGCGCTCACTGAAGAAATTGCCAAGACCGCCAACGTAGATTGCGCCACTGTGCAGCGCTGTGAGGAACGTGCCGATACCCGCTTCCAGCGGCTGGTGCGGGTGTTTTTGCGCGGCAGCTATGAGCGCGACATGGCTTCCTCCCAATATCAGCCCTTCGATACCGATCGTTTTGTGGTCACGGGAGAGCAGGTCATGGAGGCGGTCGCGAAAGTCGGCAATTGCGTCATCGTAGGCCGCGGCGCTCCCTATTTTCTGCGCGGACGCGCCGATGCCTTCCATGTATTTCTTTACGCTCCCTACGCGGAAAAATTGCGCCGCCAAAAAGCGTTGGGGAAAAGCCAGACGGAAGCGGAGTCGCTGCTCGATCAGGTTGACCGCGAGCGCATCGAGTTCGTGAAACAATATTTCAATGCCGATTGGCCGACACGTTCGCTCTATCACATGATGATCAATACCGCGATCGGAAACGAGAACGTCATTTCGACCATCATGAACACCATGCGGGCCGTGGAGCACACTCCGGCGCGGGCAGGTCATCCCAGTGAGCAAACCTCTTCAAGATAAGATCGCCCTGGTCACCGGCGCCAACGGAGGACTCGGCGTCGAAGTGACGCGAGCCTTACTGGACGCGGGCGCGACCGTGGCGGGAGTTTCCCAGCACATTCAGCAAAGCGATTTTCAGCACCCTGCATTTTTCGCTTTTCCTGCTGAACTCTCGAGTGGCGACGCCGCGCCGAAAACTGTGGATGCGATTGCTAGGAAATTCGGCCGGATCGATATTCTGGCGCACCTCGTAGGCGGATTCGCTGGCGGCAAACCCGTAGCTGAAACTGACGACGCGACTTTCCGCTCGATGCTCGACTCGAACCTGTACAGTGCGTTCTACATGCTGCGAGCGGTCATTCCGCACATGCGCCGCGTCAAGAGCGGGCGCATCATCGCGATCGGCAGCCGTCAGGCGGAACATCCCGGCGCTACGGTCGGCGCATACAGCGCCTCGAAAGCTGCGCTGGTTTCGTTAGTCCGCACCGTCGCTCTCGAAAATAAAGATCTCGCCATCACCGCCAACATAATTCTGCCGGGACCATGGATACGCCGGGCAACCGCAAAGCCATGCCCACGGCCGATTGGTCGAAGTGGGTGCAACCTTCGTCGGTTGCGTCGCTGCTGCTGTGGTTGGCGAGCGATGCAGGAAAAGATGTGACCGGCGCAGCCCTGCCGGTGTATGGCGCGGACATATAACAATCAGCCAACGTACGTAGGCGGCAAATAACAACTTCCTTCGCTTGTACTTTTGTAATGCACCCCTCTAAACTAGACACAAAGGGCCTCGGAATAAGTTAGGGTTTGCGGTTGAGTGAACGCCCGCCGGGTTTCGGCGGGCGTCCGGTTTTTGAGCGACTGATGGGGCCGCTGATGATTGTACTGGTGGATCCAGCGGCCAATCGAATCGCGGGCCTGATCGAGCGACTGGTATTCGTTGAGCCAAACCTCCTCTTCCTTGAGTGAGCGGTGAAAGCGTTCAATGCGTCCGTTGCCTTCGGGATGGTTGTAGGCGGTGCGGCGATGCGCGATGCCCAACTGCCCCAGGGTGGCGATGAAGCGGGCGCTGGTGAACTGAGTGCCGTTGTCGGTAGTCAAAGTCAAACCCTTTCCCATAGGATCGAAAGGCAAAACCTCGCGCACCGCACGGTCGAGCGCGGCCAGCGCATCCTGGGTGCGGCAGCGCAAACTCAAGTCCCAGCCTACGATCTCGCGGGTGCAGCAATCGAGCGCCGAGACCAGATACGCCCAGCCCGTCGTCGGCCCGGCCCAGACTTTGGTCATGTCCATCTGCCACACCTGATCGGGTTCCGATACGTTCATCGTGCTCCAGTCTTTTCTGCGCGTCACCCGCAGACGGCGGCCGCGCACCAGCAGGCCGCGCTCGCGCATCACGCGCAATACCCGTTTGCGGTTCAGCTTCAGCCCGCCCACCTGCTCCAGCCACCACTGTACCCGGCGATAGCCGTACACCGGCTTTTCGCCGCAGACTTCAACCACGCGCTCGTCGTAGCGGCGATCGGCACGCGACCGGCGCTCTTGGCGACGATAGTACAGACTGGAGCGGCTGATTTCCAACGTCTGTGCCACCCGTTGGGCGGTATGTCCTGCGGCCAGCAACTGGTGGGCTTGCGAATGAACCTGGCCACAGCTCATTCGCCCAGAACGTTTTTTAGTATGTCGATCTGGATGTGGGCCTTGCCCAGGCTGCGTTCCAGTTCGCGAATACGCTTGCGTTGTTCTTCGTCCGGCTTGAGCGCGGCATTTCTGCCGGCCAGCGCGGCTACCGCCGCTTTCTCGGCCTCATCTTTCCAGCGATAATAAAGGGTGGCGGCGATCTGATGGCTGCGAGAGGTCTCGGCAATGTTGCCGCTCTTCAGACCCTCGATCACGATGGCGAACTTCTCTTCGGCGCTTCTCTGTACCTGCGGTTTTCTTGGCATCTCGCCTCCTGGCGGAGGCCCGAATCATAACTTATGATCCTGTCCAGTTTCACAGGGGTGCATTACACTTTCGTGTTTCTCAACAACTTCTATTTACTGAGAATTAACACAAATTGACACAGCATTGACGTTCTGTCGAAAGAGTAGTTGCTAACATTCAATTGGGGAGATCGTCCAAATCTTTGCAGAAGCAAAGGGGAACTTTCTAGCATCTAAGAACGTATCCCATCAAAGGAAGGCCGTGCAGGTTTGAAACTGTGCGGACTGTAATAAAAGACTTTTCAGGGGTTGAGGGACTGGCTCACACTCGGTTTGGCGGCCCAGGTGAGCGCAATCCCTGCAGCAGAATGCGTTTGGCCTTGCGGCTATGCGCCTTCTCCTTAACCCCGCCGCTGCATTGTAGGTCTTTTGTGGAAAAACGCAAGTTTTTTTGCAAAGGTCAAGTCCAGGCCGCCCAACCGTCCCGAAACGCTTTTTCGGGAGACAAAAGGAGCTACATGAAATTCGGAAAACTGTACAAGGGCGTGCTGTTGGCAATGACATTACTGCTTGCAGTCGGCGCATTCGCCGCCAGCAAAGGTTCCATGCAACTGTTGGATCCCGTGACCATCAGCGGCACCACTCTTCCCGCGGGTGTGTATTCACTAAAGTGGGATGGCACAGGCCAAGTGCAGGTCAGCATCCTGAAGGGCAGCAAAGTAGTGGCTACAACCTCAGCCAAAGTCGTAGACCTGAATGCGTCCGCACAATCGAACGCGGCGCTGGTAAAGAACAACGGCGGCAACCGCACCCTCTCCGAAGTGCAGTTTGAAGGCAAGAAATATGCCTTGCAGCTCGGCGACGACGGTGGCATGGCCGCAGCCGGCGGCAGCGCCCGATAACAAAACTGCAGATGACTGCAGCTGACAACACACGGGGAGCGCAAGCTCCCCGCTGTTTTTCTTCTCTCTCAGTTGGCTGTCGCTAATACGTCGTCGTAGTGATTGACTACGGCGCTCTTTGGCTGATCCTTCAAGCCTTTCAGTGGCACGCTCTGCTCGAGGGTAGGATCGCCGATCAACCGCGCGCGCCCGAGAAACAGCGCTCGTCCGTCGTTCATCTCGAGATAGATTGGCACCAGCATACGAAAGCTCTCGGTGACATTGATTGCGTGAGCTTGAAGTTGAGCACCGTGTCTCCGTCCGCATTCTTGCTGAACGACGACTGCATGTTATACGCCGGCAAAGCGGTGCCATAAACATACTCGTCGAAGAACCAGTCCATCTTGCCGCCGCCCAACGCGGCCATTTCAGGGGTTTGATGTTTCTCCAGTATCGCTTTGAAATCTTCCGTAGTGGCAGCCTGCTCGGAATAGGTCTTGACGAAGTCCTGCATGGTTGATTTGAAGTTCTGGTCGCCGTTCTGGCTGTCCCACATCATCATTCGCACCATGTGTAGGACGTAAGCGCCCTTGGGATAGATCAAATCGCGTGGGACATTGAAGCCGTGCGGCTGTTGCTGAGCCGATATCCCCAGGTCAGCGGGCCGGCGTCAATGGCGCGGAAGCCTTCCTTGTTGCGCATGGTCAGCAACTCGCGCTCATCGTTCCAAAACGCGGTGAACTTCTTCGGATCTTTTTCCACCATCTGGATGAACAGAGACGCGGAGAAATCGGCGAAGCCCTCGCTCATCCACTGATCGCGATAGGAACTAAAACCCACGGTGTGGCCCCACCACTGGTGCGCGACTTCATGGGGCGCGACTATTTTCCAATATCCGTAGTCTTCGAAATCGAGACCCAACTGATGGCGCACCGTTCCTCCGAAATAAGAACACAACGGCAGCCACACCAAGTTCGGCCAGGACTGTCCAAAGTTGCAGGCGGTCTGCTGGGTCATGGCGAGGTGCTTGAACGGAAGCGGTCCGAAATAATCGGAGTACAGCACCAACGAGAGTTGGCCCTCGGCCAATGCTTTCTTTTCCAGCCCGGTCGTGCTCATGGTGCCAAGCGCGACTTCGCGCTGCGTCCCGAAATGTTCCTGATTCAGCAAGTCGCTTGTCGTTGCCTGCTGACGAAGTGCCTCCACCCAGTTGGGAGATTGTTCGTTCGCGTAAGACTGGACCAGGTATACAGGATTGTTGGTTTTCGCTTCCTGCATCTTCAATTTGCCGAAATTGAAGCCCGCCACGGTTTGCGGAACGTCGCTTTTCCAAACCGTGACGTTGTGGTCGCCGTCCTCACTTTCGCTCACCAGACTGCCCGTGGCCGCCATTTTCATTCCTTTGGGAATGCGGAAGGTCAAGTCATAACTCGTATACTCGCCAAAACTGGCGGCGGGCACGCTGGGGTACCAGTTTTCGCGGGCCACAGGAAAATAATTGCCTCCGCCTTCGTTACTGACCGCGTCCTTGCCTTCATACTTGGTCACGATGGTGCATTTTTCTCCGGCTGCCAGCGGCTTGGGAAGAATCACGGAAAGATATTCGGCATCTTCGTCCTTGCCTTCCTGAACGAAACCGATCTGCTGACCTCCTTGCAAGGCCACCGATTGCACTCGGAGCTTGGGGAAGAAATCGAAGGGCACAACCCGCAGCCCATCCACCTGAGAGATAAACGTGGTCGTGGCCTGCCCGATCAGGTTGCCGCTCTTTTCGATGGTCGTGTCGAGCGTCTGGTGCTCGATGTGGATGGGACCGTTTTTCTGCGCGCTATTCGCCTTACCCCCCTTGTACTCATCGGCGAGATGGAACGATGCCCAGATCCCATTCTTCGTGTCATCGTAAGTGACTAGCTCGACCTCTTCCGGCGCCACCGGAAACAGCAACGGCGGCGCGCCATGAGGATCGATGGCAAACACTTCTTTTCCGCTGTACTTCTGACCGCGAATAAAAGCCACAAACAATCCACCGGGCTCACTCCCATACACATCTTGAAGAATGCGCCCATCGAGGTTGTACTTGAGAATGCGATCATGGCGCAGGTCGTGCCGGCTGTCGTTGAACAAGTCCGGATCACATCCGCCAGAGGCGGCGGCACCAGCTTTCTTGATGTCTCCGTAGGTGCCGTCGGTAAAGCGCAGCACGAGTTGTTTGTACTCTTCGTTGAATTCGTTTTCGCGGGTCAAGAGTTTCAAGCTACGCTTCTCGCCCGCTTCCGGCGGATCTAAGGCCATGGTGTGACCGGCGCGGTTTTTTCCGGTCAGGGACTCCAAAAAGATTGATCCGTGAAAATCCGTGCAAATCCGTGGCCGAATTTGACTTTTTATCCTTCGATTTGAATCCCTTCCACCGCCCTCGTATACTGACCACCCGCCATGAAGGTGATCGTTGTCATTCCGGCTGCTGGCCTGGGCACGCGCATGGTGTCTGCGCCGAGTGCGAAGGGCAAGAAGCCGGTCGCATCCAAGCAGTTCACCGAACTTGCGGGAACTCCGATTCTGATTCGTACGCTGCAGAAGTTTCTTGCAAGCTCTGCCATAACGGAAATCTTCGTTGCGCTCCGGACGAATGAAATCGCCGGTTTTCGCCTCGCCAAAGAGAAGTACGGCGTGCCTGCCAAGAAAATCCAGATTGTCGAAGGCGGCGAGCATCGCCAGCAGTCGGTGGCCAATGCCATCGCGGCCATTTCCGCCGCGCCCGACGATATCGTATTGGTGCACGACGCTGTGCGGCCTTTTGTGACGGAGGAAATTATTGAGGAAGTCATTCGTGCCGCCCAGAAATACGGGGCGGCCATCGCGGGCATCCCAGCCGTCGATACCATCAAAGAAGTGAAGCGCACCTCCGAAGGCGCGGTAGTTACCGCGACCATTCCGCGCGAGCACATTGTAATGGCGCAAACCCCACAGGGCTTTCGCTACGACGTTTTGAAAAAAGCCTTCGACGAAGCCACCGCGGACGGATTTACCGGGACGGATGAAGCGTCGCTGGTCGAGCGGGCCGGCCACGAGGTGGCGGTGGTCATGGGCTCGCACCGGAACATCAAAATCACGACCCCGGCAGACATGGAACTGGCGGAGTTCTATTTGAGGAATTAGCCACGGATTGCACGGATTTTCACGGATCAAGTCCCGCGTTGCTTGTTTAGACTTGCATCATGCATTCCATTGCTGGTCTGAAGCATGCAGATCTCACCGAGAGAATCATTGGCGTTTTCTTTGAACGTCTACAATGAATTGGGACACGGATTTCTGGAAAGCGTTTACCAGCATGCATTGGGAATCGCTCTCGAACAGAGTGGTCTGCGTGTTCAACATCAGCCGTCAATCACGGTCTGGTTTCGCGGGCGTTCGGTCGGAGACTTCAAGGCAGATATGATCGTTGAAGACAAAGTCCTGATCGAATTGAAGGCGGCGCGCACTCTCGATCTGGCCCACGAGAAGCAGCTGCTGAATTATTTGCGAGCAACTCAAATCGAGGTCGGCCTTCTGCTCAACTTCGGAGTCAAACCTCAATTTCGCCGTCTCGTGTTTGAAAATGCAAGAAAAGAAATCCGCGTGAATCCGCGTAGATCCGCGGCGAATGGGGTTTCTGCATGAGAATTGGCTACGGCTTCGATTCGCACGAGTTCAAGCCTGGCATTCCGCTCAAAATCGGCGGTGTGACATTGCCGCATCCGCAGGGACTCGGCGGTCATTCCGACGGCGATGTGCTGCTGCACGCCATCACCGACGCTCTGCTGGGCGCGATTGCGGCGCCCGACATCGGCACGCTTTTCCCGCCGTACGAGCCTAAGTGGAAAGGCGCGGACTCTGCCGTCTTCCTGTTCGAAGCCATGAAGCGCGTGCGCGAAAAGGGCTATGCTGTCACGAATATTGACTCGACACTGATCCTCTCCGCTCCGAAACTTGCGCCGCATTCGGTTTCGATTCGCACCCGAGTCGCGGAACTAATGGGCATCCCGTTCGATTGCGTTGGGCTGAAGGCCAAGACTCCCGAAGGCCTGGGCAGCGAGAATGCAGCCATTGCACACGCGGTTGTGCTGCTGCAAAAAATGTAAAGCAGCGTCGTTTCAAGGGGATTTGCCCCAAGAAATCTACTGTTCACCGGAAAAGCAGATTCCTCCCGGCTAAAGCCGGTCGGAATGACAGGGTTTGGCGTTCTGTGTTTCGCTGGACATCACTCCGCTACAATCCCAGCAGTGTCGATCGAATTCAAAATTGAAGCCCACGCTGGCCCCGCTCGCGCGGGCCGCCTGATCACGCCGCACGGAGAAGTTGCAACTCCCGTCTTCATGCCCGTCGGCACGGTAGCGTCGGTTAAAGGGGTTTCGCAGGACGTTCCTCGAAGAACTTGGCGCGCAGATTTTGCTGGGCAACACTTATCACCTCTATTTGCGGCCTGGAGTCGAGACTCTGCGCAAGCTCGGCGGATTGCATCGTTTCATGGCGTGGCCACGGGCCATTCTCACCGACTCCGGCGGCTTTCAAGTTTTCAGCCTCAATGCGCTTCGAAAAGTCACGGAGGCCGGGGTGGAGTTTCGCTCGCACCTCGATGGCTCGGCGCATTTATTCACGCCCGAGAGCGCGATGGCCGCGCAAATTGGCATCGGCGCCGACATTATTATGGCGTTCGATGAATGCACGGAATATCCGGCCGGCCGCGAGCGAGCCCGTTCATCGATGGAATTGACGCTCCGTTGGGCTGAGCGCAGCAAGAAGTATTTTGAAGAGCATAAGCACGAAGTGCCGCGGGGAGGAGATGGAACGGACGAGTCGCCCGGCCCCACACAATCAAATCAGACACAATCCCTTTTCGGCATTGTCCAGGGCGGCACCGACCTGGCCCTGCGCAAGGAATCAGCCGAGCGCACGGTTGAAATCGGATTTCCGGGATATGCGATCGGCGGGCTCAGCGTCGGTGAACCGCGCACCGCGACACGCGAAGTCGTTGAGGCCGCGCTCGAGCACTTGCCCGCGGACCAGCCGCGCTATCTGATGGGGGTAGGCACTCCGGAGGAAATCGTCGCCTACGCCAACCTCGGCATCGACATGATGGATTGCGTCCTTCCCACCCGCGCCGCGCGCCACGGCCTGCTGTTCACCTCAGAGGGGAAAGTCTCCATCAAGCAGGCGCGCTACGCGCAAGATGAGGTCCGCTCGACCCCAACTGCAGATGCCGCGTGTGTTTGCGATATTCGCGCGCCTATCTCCGGCACTTATATGCGGCGAACGAGATCCTGGCGCAGGTCCTCAATACCATTCATAACCTGAGCTTCTATCTTGACACTATGCGGGCGGTGCGTCATTCTATCTTACTTGGGAGAGGGGCCCATTTTTCTGAGGCCTGGTCTCGGCCGAGTCCATAGTCAGGCGCCCCTGGTTCGTGTCCGAAGCTGAAGCGATCTCTGCCCAGGTTCACGCGAGAACTCCAGCGGTAAACTAGCAGAAGGCAATGTGCCTCGGCGCGGTTTTCGAGTGGCTTCCGTGGGGCGGGTTTCTAGTCTGATGAACGTGCAATTAGCAGCGATACAAACGGGCAGCGGCTCGATGGGATTGTTGGGCTTCGCGCCCCTGATCTTTATTTTCGCCATCTTTTATTTTCTTTTGATCCTGCCGCAGCAGCGCAGGCAGAAGAAGTGGCAGCAGATGCTGGGCGAGCTGAAGACCGGCGACAAGGTTGTGACCTCCGGCGGCTTGCGCGGAACGATCGTGGCGCTTAGAGACGATTCTATCCATCTGCGCGTGCCTCCCGACAACTTGCGCCTGGAAGTAACGCGGGCGTCGGTCGCGTCGGTTTCCAGTCCGACGGAGGAACCGGCGCCGCCGAAGTAAGCAGCGCAGCACTTCGGCGATAAATTCGCTTTGCTCGCGCGCCTGGGCGCGTGAGATCTGAAAATTTGTGGAGCAGTCTAAATATCGGTCATGAACAACAATCTACGCTGGCAAGTTCCCGTCATTTTAGTGGCTCCTCATCGCCTTCATTTATGGCATCTTCGGCGTTCCTGACAGCTGGTCGGGCGGCGGTTTGCTGGCCGCGATGCAGAACCGCATCCATCTGGGTCTCGACCTCAAGGGTGGCACCCACCTCATCCTGCAAGTGCAGGTGAACGACGCGGTCAACGTCGACTCCGATAACGCCGTCGAGCGCATGAAGGCTGACCTGCGATCGCACAAGATCACTTACTCCGAAATCAGCAAGCCCGATGCGGTCAACAGTCCCGATCGCATCGTGCTGAAGGGCGTTCCTCCGGAGCAGGCTTCGGATCTGCGTTCGATTGTGAGCGACCGCCTGCCGGAGTACGATCTCGCGTCAGGAGCGGAAAATACCTGGACGATTTCGATGAAGGCACAGTCTCTGGCTGATCTCAAGAAGCGCGCGGTCAGTCAAGCCATCGAAACCATCCGCAACCGAATTGACCAGTTGGGCGTGAGCGAGCCGGTCATCGAAGAACATGGCCTCGGGCAATATCAGATTCTCGTCCAGCTTCCCGGCGTCGACGATCCCGGCCGGGTGAAAGAAATCATGCAGTCCACGGCGATGCTGGAGATCCGGCAATCGCTGGGCGGGCCGTACTCCAGCGAGCAGCAGGCGTTGCAGGAACACGGCGGCGTTCTACCGCCGGACGCGGTGCTGATGCCCGGAGGTGGATCGGTCACCAAGGGCAGTGACGGGCAGCAGCCTTGGTACTTGATTTCGCGGGCTTCCGCCGTCACTGGCCGCGACCTGCGGGACGCCGAACCTTCGCGGGATGAAAATGGCGCGCCCTCGGTGAAATTCAATTTGACCGGTGAAGGTGGACGCCGCTTTGGCGCATTCACCGGCGCCCACGTTGGCGATAGCCTGGCGGTCGTTCTCGACGGCAAAGTGCAGGAAGTGGCCACCATCAAAGAACAGATTCACGATTCCGGTGTCATTAACGGTATTGGCGACGAGCAGAGATCGAAAGATATTGCCATGATCCTGCGCTCGGGCGCGCTGCCGGCCGGCATCAAGTATCTCGAAGAGCGCACCGTCGGACCGTCTTTGGGCGCCGATTCGATTCGCGCTGGCGTGACTGCAGCCGTCATCGGCATGTTGGCGGTGCTGATTTTCATGCTGATTTACTACCATGCCGCGGGCATCAACGCCGACATCGCCCTGATCTTGAACCTCGTCATTTTGCTCGGATTCCTTGGCTTCAGTGGAGCGACGCTCACCCTGCCGGGAATTGCCGGAGTGATTCTGACGGTCGGCATGGGCGTGGATTCGAATGTGCTGATCTTTGAGCGCATCCGCGAGGAATTGCGCAATGGCAAGACGCCGCCATCGGCGGTGAGCCAGGGCTTTGCGCACGCCTGGGTCACAATCGTGGATACGCACGTCACCACGATTGTCTCGGCCATCATTCTGTTCATCTTCGGAACCGGCCCGGTGAAAGGGTTCGCGGTGACGCTGAGTTTTGGTCTGTTTGCAAATCTGTTTACCGCGGTGTTCGTTTCGCGGGTGATCTTTGATTGGATCCTGAGCCGCAAGCAACGCGGCGAAGCGTTGAGCATTGGATAGATTCGGCCGGGCGGGTGAGGGCACCCGCCCCTACGTGATCAGTAGCACAAAACACGTAGCCCCGGACGCCCTCGTCCGGGGCTCAGAAAACGGAGTTCGAACCAAGTGGAATTTTTTCGCAATCCAAACATAGACTTCCTCGGCAAGAAGTGGTACTTCATCGCCTTCTCGCTGATCTTCAGCATTGCCGGTGTGCTTTCCATGATGTTCTGGCACGGCATCCCGCTGGGCGTCGATTTTCGCGGCGGAACGCTGGTCTACGTGAAGTTCGCCCAGGCTCCCGACGACAACGCCATCCGCGGCGCCATGGACCACGCCGGCCTGCACAATGCCCGCATTCAGCGTTACGGTCCGGTGGCCCTCAACGAAGTTCTGATTGACGTTTCGGAACAGGAAACCAGCGAGGCGTCGCTCGATCGCAGCAAGCTGCAGGTCATCAATGCGCTTGAAAGCAACGCGCCCGCGGACAAACATGACCTGAACAATGCCAGCGTCCTCACGGTCAAGAATTATCTGATGCAGAAAGACCCGTTGCATCTCGGCACCGACGCCGAACAGCGTTACGGCGCAATCGCACAATCGATTGTCGATTATCGTGACAAGACCAAGGGCGGAGTGCTCAGTTCTATCGACGAATTGAAAGGCGCTGTCGATCCCAGCGCTGTGGCTTCGCTGAACGACGGCTTCTACCTCTCGAATTTCGCCGTCCGCAATGTTGAGATCGTTGGCCCGCAAGTCGGACATCAGCTACAAACCCAGGCGAAGCTGGCGGTCTTATATTCGCTGGCTGGAATGCTGGTCTATCTAGCGGTGCGATTTGAATGGATCTACGGGGTGGCTGCCGTAATTACGGTTTTCCACGACACGCTCATCACCGTGGGCGCGTTTTCCTTGATGGACAAGGAGATTTCCCTGACCGTCATCGCCGCCATTCTCACGCTGATCGGCTATTCCAACAACGACACCATCGTGGTTTTCGACCGCATTCGCGAAAATTTGAAGCTGATGCGGCGGGAAAAGTTGTCTGAGATCGTAAATCGCAGTATCAACCAGACTTTGAGCCGAACCATCTTGACCGCCGGTCTTACCTTTTTGACCGTCCTGGCGCTGTTTTTGTTCGGCGGCGAGGTGTTGCACGCGTTTTCCTTCGCTCTGGTAATCGGCATCTTAATCGGGACTTATTCGTCGATCGCCATCGCCGCGCCGATTCTCGTGGCCTATCAGGATTGGAAGTCGGAGCGCGGAAAAGCGGCGCCGATTGCGCCGGCGGGCAAGGAAAATCGCAGGGAGAAAGTGAAAGCTCGGGCATAAGGGGCCAGGCGCGTCGCGCTTTGAGATTGCAAGTTTGTGATTGAGCGGGATTTGAGGTAGTATTCTGCGTCTTTGCATTGTGCCTTGCAGAGTGTGTCTGGGAGCAAACCCGACGCACGCGGTGTCTAAGGTATTGTAAGGCTCCGTGTAGGAGAAACTCTCATGTTTGAAGACAGCCTCATAGAATCAGGTGGTCGACTGAGAACCAAGCGAGGGTCGACCACGACTTTCGCATTTATTTTTCAGGTGGCGCTCGTCGGAGTCTTGGTGCTGGTTCCGCTGCTGTTCACTGAAGCTCTTCCCAAGACCCAGCTGATGACGTTCCTGGTGGCTCCGCCACCACCACCGCCTCCACCCCCACCCCCGGCAGCAGCTCCCGTCCATGTCGTAAAGCAGATACAGAGCGATCTGGTTAACGGACAGCTGCGCACCCCCACCAAGATTCCTGAGAAAGTCCAGATGATCAAGGAAGATGAAGCTCCGCCGCAGATGGCTTCTGGCGGCGTGGTGGGTGGCGTGCCCGGCGGCATTCCCGGCGGTCAGATGGGCGGAGTGATTGGCGGAATTATCAGTTCCACCCCGGTCGCTGTGCCCAAAGTGGCTACTCCGCAGCGTGTACGCGTGTCCCAAGGCGTGACCCAAGGCCTGCTAATCCGTAAAGTTCAGCCCGCCTATCCACCCTTAGCACGGCAAGCCCGCATCCAAGGAAATGTCGTCCTGGCAGCGGAAATCAGCAAGGATGGAACCATTCAGAACCTGCATTTGATTAGCGGCCACCCCATGCTGGCGCCGGCGGCCATTGAGGCGGTCAAGCAATGGCGGTATAAGCCGTACATTCTGAACGGCGAACCAGTGGAAGTGGAGACCCAGGTCACGGTGATTTTCAGCCTCTCCGGCGGCTAAACCGTAACCGGCAGTGATAGAAGTTTCTTGGAACAGTGCAAGTCGCAGCAACACCTGAAAAGCTCTGAGGAGGAAAAGCAACTCATGTTAGCCAATTTAGCAACCCATACCCTTACCAACGCCCATCTGGTGGCCACCTGGCTGCTCCAGGACCAACCGGTGGCCTGGGACCCGATTTCGCTGTGGAAACAAATGGGGCCCACGGCTCGCGGCGTGGTCATTGTTCTTTTCATCATGTCCGGCTGGTCGATCGGCGTAATGATTGATCGCTGGATGGCTTTCAGCGCGGCCCGCAAGCAATCCCGGGCGTTCGCTCCCGCCGTAGCGGGCGCATTGCGCGATGGCAAGATTGACGAAGCCATCAAGGTCGCCGAGCGCAACAAGAAGAGCCATCTGGCCAAGGTGGTCACCGCCGGCTTGATGGAATTCCGCGCTCACCAGGAAAGCGGCGAAATTCCGGGCGAGACAATCGAAGCCTCGAAGCGCGCACTGGAGCGCACTGAAGCTATCGTTCACGCCGAACTGAAGCGCGGCTTGGGTGGTTCTGGCGACCATCGGATCGACCGCTCCCTTCGTCGGCCTGTTCGGGACCGTGATGGGCATTCTGAACGCCTTCAAAGGCATCTCCGAGCAGAAGGCCACTGGTCTGGGCGCAGTCGCCGGCGGTATCGCGGAAGCGCTGGTGACCACGGCCGTCGGGCTGTTCGTGGCCATCCCGGCCGTGATGATGTTCAACTATCTCACGGGCCGCGTGGAAGCCTTCGATGTGGAGATGGACAACTCGTCCAGCGAGCTGATTGATTACTTTCTCAAGCGGCGGGGAATGCGCCGACCCTAGAGTCTCGACGGTTTGTGACCTGAGTTGCTGAGCGCCGGAGCTTCGGTTCCGGCGCAACCTCCGCAAACTGGGTTGGAAAAACCGCAAGGCTGGGATCGCGCAGGAGAACAGGCTATGTCACTTGCCAAAAGAAACGAAGGCTCCAAGGTCAACTCCGACATCAACGTCACGCCCATGGTGGACGTGATGCTGGTGCTGCTGATCATTTTCATGGTCATCACGCCCATGTTGCAGAAGGGCGTCAGCGTAGACCTGGCCAAAGTCAATAATCCGGAAGCGATGCCGGATGCCGATCACGAAGACGCTTTGATCGTCGCGGTCATGCGCGATGGCAAAATCTTTTTCAATAACGACCGCGTCGATGCCGACCAGCTGACTTCCAAAGTAAAGGATCGCCTGGCCAATCGTCTCGACAAGCGAGTTTACGTTCGCGCCGATGCGCGCGCCAAGTTCGGCTCCGTGGTCGAGGTGGTAGACAACGTGCGCGCCGCGGGTGTCGACGAATTAGGTTTGCTGACCGATCAGAGAAAGAACAACGCGCAGACGCCTCCGCCGGTGGCGCCGGCAGCGCCAACAGGCGGACAATAGGAGACTTTTATGTCAATGGCAGTCGGTACCAGTGGGGGCCAAAGCGCAAACATTAACGTGACGCCGTTGATCGACGTCTTGTTGGTGCTGCTGATCATTTTCATGGTCATTACGCCCTTGACCCCGAAAGGCCTGGAGGCGCTGGTGCCGCAGCCGCCGCCGCCGAACGCGCCCAAGAACAACACTCCCGATCGCACCATCGTAGTGCAGTTGATCGATCGCGGTCCGGGCCAGGCCCCGGCGTTGAAGATCAACCAGGAAGATACGACCTGGGACGGATTGCAGGACCGGTTGACAGACATCTTCAAGACCCGCGCCGAGAAAGTCATGTTCGTCAAAGGCGATGACAACGTGCCCTTCGCCGATGTGGCCAATGTCATTGACATCGCCCATGCTGCGGGCGTAGACAAGGTGGGTCTGATCACGGCCAAGATCGAAGCTGGCGGTTAGACGGCGGACGTCAGGTTTTCATAAGCACCGAGGATTGGTGTGCTCCTCCGGGCGTGGTTTCGCACGCTCCCGGCGCTCATCCGTCAGTGTTGAGCGGGCAGTCACTCTTCGCGAGGGAGAAATAACTAGCAATGAAAAACAGCCTACGAGTGTTGGCGCTCATGGCGCTCGCTCTGACGCTCCTTGCCAGCTCAGGGTGCGACAAGCTTAGGGCGCGCGACCAGTTGAATAAAGGCGTCATGTCTTATAAGAACGCGCGCTACGAAGAAGCCATCAACCATTTCCAGCAAGCAGTTTCCCTGGATCCGGCGCTGGGAGTGGCGCGCCTGTACCTGGCCACGGCCTACGCCCAGCAATACATCCCCGGCGTGGATGCGGAAGACAACATGCGCATGGGCAATCAGGCGATCGAACAGTATAAGAAAGTGCTCGACGGCAATCCCCCCCGCGAGCAGCAGATCAACAGCAATAAAGGCATCGCCTACATTTATCTCAACATGAAGAAGTTCGACGACGCCAAGACTTATTACCGCAAGGCGCTCGAAATCGATCCCAACGATCCCGAGCCCTATTACTCGATCGGCGTCATCGACTGGACCAGACTTACCAGCCGCGCATGGAAGAGCGCGCCAAGCTGGGCCTGAAGCCGGAAGAACCGCTGAATATCAAGAACAAAGACCAGAAGAAAGCTTGCGACGAGTTGCAGACTAAGAACTCCGCAAACATTCAGGATGGCATCGACGTGCTCAACAAGGCGCTGCAGCTTCGCCCGGATTACGACGATGCCATGGCGTACATGAACTTGATGTACCGCGAGAAAGCGGACCTCGAATGCGACGATCCGGCAGCCCGCGCCGCCGACCTGAAGACCGCCGACGAGTGGGTAGACAAAACCATGGCCACCAAGAAAGCCAAGGCCGAAAAGCAGCCCGGCACGCAGGGCATCACCCTCGATCAGTCCGGCAATAAGTAGTTTCGGCTCGGTTCAAAGTTAAGGCCCCTCCGCTGGGCGGAGGGGCTTTTCATTTGCGAGAAGCGCGGCTTTGCACCGGATGGCCATTAATTATGTAAGATTGGGGGAGTTGAATCAGCGGTAGAATCCGATGAACAGAGATAACCAGCAGGAATGGACGATCTACCTACATCGCGGCTGTTTCGATGGGCTGGTTTCGGCTACGCTGGCCTGGGAGTTCCTCGCATCACGAAGGCAACAAGTTAAAGAATTTCGCTCCGTTGACTATGACGAGCGTGATACCTGGCTTGCAGAAAGTCTGCACCGGCCCGCAGCCGTGCTCGATTTTCTTTACCACCCGGACGCCGGCTTTTGGGCCGACCACCACGCCACCAGTTTTCTTAGCCTGAGCGCCAGAGAAGATTTCCTGCGCCGCAAGAGTGATCCCTGTCTGCTTTATAACGACAACGCGGGATCTTGCGCCGGTCTTTTGTGGCGGTCTCTTCACTCGCAGATTCCCGGCGCTGGCCGGCTTCAAGACGCGATTTCATGGGCAGAAAAGATCGACACGGCGAACTACGCTTCCGTCGATGAAGCCATTTGCGGAGATACTCCTGCGCTTCGAATCAAGCAAAGCCTCGGCGAGTTGACGGACCGGGACTATCGTCTGCTTGTAGCCGAAATGCGCTCGGGAGATTTGGAGCAAGTGGCCAATCTCCCTCTCGTCGCCGATCGCTTCTCAGTTGTAAAGCAGCGCATCGCCGACGAGGTCGCTTACGCTGAAGCGAATTGTCTTCTGGAAGGCAATGTCGCAGTGATGGACATCGGCTCCAGTCTCGACGACTCAGTCGAGCGATATGGCCCCTATAAGGCGTTTCCTCAGGCGCGGTATTCCATTGCAATTATGCGTTCTCCGAAGCAAATCAAGATTCGCGCCATGCGCAACCCGTGGTTAGATTTCCCCAGCATTCCACTGGGCAAGATTCTGGAGGCGTTCAAAGGCGGCGGGCACGAGCGAATTGGCTCCGTGGTCATCGCTAACGATGAAAATAACGTGTCCGATATCGAACAGAAGCTCTCAGCGATCAAAAGCCGCCTCTTGTCCGAGATGCAGTCGCTCACCGCGACCGAAAGCTTGGCCGTATGATCGACAAATTTAACTTCTACGATATCTACGGCTATTTTCTTCCCGGCCTGGCGCTGGTCGGAGTGCTTTGGCTTCCCTTCGGCCCGGTGGCACAGGCGTGGCCCAAAGCCGACTGGGGTTCGGCCCTGCTGGCCATCGTTGCGGCTTATGTGCTGGGTCATCTCATGTTGTATGTTTCCACCAATGTGGTTCCCTCCTACGACATCAGGAAGTCCACCCTCGACCAGGATCGCTACCCTTCCTCGACGGTACTCGACTCCGACAGTTCCGATCTGTCAAGCGACATGAGGGAGAAAATCGCTCGTGCAGTAGATCGCAAATTTGAGTTGAACCTGCACACGGAAGACTCTGTTGGGAATTTTGATGCCATTCGCAAAGACGCTTTTTTTCTTGCTCGCCACTCGCTTATTCGGGATAAAGCTGCCAGCTACGCCGAACAATTCCAGGCCATGTATTCCCTCACTCGTGGCTTGACCGTCGCCTTCGCCGTCGGTACATCTTATTACCTGGGCTGGGCCTTGAGCCCGCTGCGCTGGCCATTCTCCCGGCAAATTCTCGTGGCCCTGCTTTTTCTCTCCGTACTGGTAATGCTCAACCTCGCTATTCGGTTGTGGTTTGAGAACAATCGGGAGCAGCAGCAGAAAGAGGAGAGAAAGAACTTATCCGAGGGTGATAAACGAAAGGCGCATCGCGAAGATCGCCTTCGAAAACGTGCTCTAGAACACGCATTTGCCGGCGCGATTCTCCTCGCCTTCTTCGTCGCGGGCTATCTGATTGCGCTCGGCTACGAAGCTGGTGGCAGAAACTGCACCTGGCTGGCGCTGGCTTCGCTGATCTCGCTTGTCGCCATGGTGCGTTGCTATCTTCAATACCGGACCTTCACCATCGCGTTTGCAACCACCGTCTGGCGCGATTTCACCGTGTACGCGTTGAGCGGGAACAAGCAAGCATCTTCACAACAAGAGTCTGAGTAGCGAATGGTGGAATGAAACCGTGAAAAACCGTTTCTTGCTTTGGCATGTCGCCGCCACTTCCCTGGTTCTCCTGCTGGCGGGAGTTTGTGTTCTGAAAGGTCGGCGTACGTTCCCCAAGTTGAGGCCGGAGTACGTAGTCACGGTTCCCGCGGGTCCCGCTCGCGCCAGGGGAGTGGCGGTTCATCGCCTCCGGAGATTCCCGCAATTGCGGCGATATCGTTATGCCCGCAATCGCCGCACACAGCGCAAAATATGCCCCCAGTTTCTATTGGCACCTCGGCGATTTGCGCGCAATCTACAAGACCGACGAAGATATGGAAGCCGCCGCAGCCAAGAACGGTCGGACTCTTTCCTGCGCTCAATATTTCCGCCGCGCCTGGCCGGATTTCATCGAGAACCAGATTGCGCCTTTCTCGAACACGCCCTTCTTCGTCGGAATTGGCAACCACGAAGTCATCCGCCCGAAAGACGCGAATCAGTTTGTCATCCAGTTCTCCGCCTGGCTTGCGTCGCCCGTCCTCAATCAGCAGCGTGAGGCCGATGGCGAAAAAGATCCCGACACGCCCAAGTCCTACTATCACTGGATTCAGGGCGGCATTGACTTCCTCTATCTCGACAATTCTTCCAATACTTTTCCCCCGGAAGAAGTCGCATGGTTTGACCGGATCATCAAGAAGTCACGGGAGAATCCCAATGTCTTCGGCGTGGTTGTGGGCATGCATGAGGCCCTGCCCGACAGCATTTCCAGTTCGCACGCGATGTGCGACGATCCGAAGAACGCCGAGAGTTGCGCCAGCGGCCGCCACGTTTATGACGCCCTGCTCGATCTGCAAAAGCAGAAACACGTCTATGTTCTCGCCAGCCATTCGCACTTCTACATGCACGGCACTTTTGACAATCTGCCCCCGGAGCGGCGTTTGCCGGGATGGATCGTTGGCACGGCGGGCGCGGTTCGCTATCGGCTGCCGTCCAATGCTCCGGCGGATTCCATGACCGATGTTTACGGTTACCTGCTCGGCACAGTCGCGCGGGATGGCCAGATTCGTTTTGACTTCGAGCAAGTGAAAGAAGACGACGTTCCCGAAGGCGTGCGCCAACAATATCCACCTTGGCTGACGCCGTGGTGCTTCGCTCACAATTCGCAAAACATCGATCCCACCGCGGAAGAGACGACTCATCTCTGCGTCGCGCCGAAGGATTCGGGACACTGAAGGCAGAGCGCGCTTTGCCAGCGAAACACAGCGCTGGACACCCTTTCGCCCTCACGCTACACTACTACCGACGTTCGTAGAGCTTGCGCCGTGCGGCCGTTCCCGTTCCCTCCAGCCACAACAGCGCGAGACGTTTAATTCCCAGGTATCAAGGACTCTCAATGACCCGTATCCTCCGTGTCGTCCTCGTCTCCGGATTCTTGCTCTCATTCACTTTTTCCCTGGTAGCCCAGCAAGCTTCAACGTTCACCCTGCTCCAGATCAGTGTCGACAAATTTCATAACTCTGATAGCGTTCATCGCACCGAAGTCGAGCCGGCATCGTTTGCCTGGGGTTCAACCGTGGTGGCGGCCTATCATGTCGCCCGGCGCCCGGGATCGATCGGCTGGGGCAGCGCCGACATCGGTTTCTCCACTTCGACTGACGGCGGAAAGACCGGCACCTATGGCTATCTTCCCGGCCTGACCAAGAATTACGACAACGGACCTTACGGCGCTGCCGCCGACCCAGCAGTCGCCTACGATGCCAAGCACGGCATTTGGATGATTTCGACTCTGCCGCTGGTAGGCTTAAGTGGAAATTCGGGAAAAATCGGCGATGTGGCCGTCTCCCGCTCGACCGACGGCATTCACTGGGGCAATCCTGTGATCATTGATAGCACCGCCCTCGACGATAAGAACTGGAGCGTCTGCGACAACACTTCCACCAGCCCCTACTACGGAAATTGCTACACCGAATGGGACCAGGCGTACGGCTCCGGCGACGTTTTGATGAGCACATCAAGCGACGGCGGACTCACTTGGGGCCCTGGCCTGCCTTCCGCTGACCACGCGTTCGGTTTGGGCGGCGAACAGTTGGTGCAGCCTAACGGAACGGTCATTGTTCCTTACCAAGGAACCGGCATCAACGCGTTCACTTCGACCAACGGCGGCAAATCGTGGAACACGAGCCAGCAAATTGCCAACATTGAGGATTACTTCGATCCCGGCGACGTTCCGCAATCCCGATTTGCCCTCCGCTGCTATCGATGGAGCCGGCAACGTTTATGTCGTGTGGTCGGATTGCCGTTTTCGCAGCGGTTGCTCAACCAACGATATTGTCATGAGTACGACAGCGGACGGCACACACTGGACGACTCCGGTGCGCATTCCGATCGATCCGCTCAACAGCAATATCGATCACTTTCTGCCCGGCATTGGCGCGGATCCTGCAACCAGTGGCACCACCGCGCACCTGACCATCGTTTACTACTACTATCCGGTGGCAAACTGCAGCAGCAATTGCCAGCTCGATGTCGGTTTCACTTCGTCCGATGACGGCGGCAATACATGGACTTCAGGCGTGCAACTGGCCGGGCCGATGCAACTGACCTGGCTGCCGCTTTCCGATAACGGTTACATGGTCGCCGACTACATCGACGTGTCGTACATCAACGGAAATCCGTTCGGCGTGTTTGCAGTGGCGAAGGCGCCGAATGGCTCGACGTTGAACGAGGCGATGTACACGACGAAAGAGCCGCTGCTGCCCGAGGCCAATGCGCCGCGCTTCAGTTCGAAGGGCGAATTCGCAGTGGCCAAATCGAAATACGTTCGCACTTTGTACTACGACGACGAGAGCGAGCGCCCGATTCCGGCGTCAAGGCTGAAAGCTGCGAGAGAGAACTATTCTAAGTAAGAAACCACTTCTTCGATCCCCATCCTGACGGAGCTGCCGTTGCGCCGTTAGGATGGGGAATTCTACCGCCGCTCCTTCGCCTTCGGCGTCAGCAGACCCAGCCTCCGTCCACTCTCTGAGTCTTTGGTCAGCGTCGCCAGTCTCTTCAGCTTGGTTTCTTCTTTCTTCGCGCTCATCACCCAAAAGGCGGATGTCCGCTGGTACCACGGCGCCTGCGCCGAGAAAAATTCCCACGCTTTCTTGTTCGCCCGAAACTGTTTTTCAAAAGACGCATCGAGTTGGTTCGTCCGGTTCTCAAATGAATACTTGCCGGATTCCTGCGAGCGATTCTCAAACGCCGTCAATCCTGCGGCCTCTATTCGTCCCAGCTTCTTCAATTCTGCAAAGCGCTTGCTGTTGACCGTGCTCCAATAACTTCGAGGCTTGCGCGGCGTGAAGCGTATGGTGTAAGTGGTTTCGTCAACGCTCTTGCGCACACCGTCAATCCAGCCGAAACACAGCGCTTCATCGAGCGCCTCGCGATAAGTAATGCTCGTCTTCTCTGCCTGCTTGTTGTAAATGCCAACCCACAATTCCACGACCTTGTCATGGTTGCGCCGCAGCCACTCGCGAAATTCCGCCGCTCTCGAAAAAACTCTCACGTCCATGACGTTAAGATTCTACTGAAGCTGGCAAGTTTCTTCGCCGCGAATTCTGAACAGTCGCATCCGGCCCTCGCACTCGCGCATCTAGAGCTTATGGAATTTCGACAACTTGGCTACTCTGGATTAAAAGTTCCCGTTTTCAGCTTTGGCGCCGGCACTTTCGGCGGCCAGGGGGAGTTTTTCTCGGCTTGGGGCAATACAGACGTCAAAGAAGCCACTCGTCTGGTCGACATCTGCCTCGATGCCGGGGTCAATTTCTTTGACACCGCCGACGTTTACTCCAAGGGAGCGTCCGAAGAAATCCTGGGTAAAGCCATTGCCGGACGCCGTGCATCGGTGCTGATTTCCAGTAAAACCACATTCGCCATGGGCGACGGACCGAACGATCTGGGATCTTCGCGCCACCATCTGATCGAGGCTTGCGAAGCCAGCCTGCGCCGACTGGGCACCGACTACATCGACCTTTACCACATGCACGGCTTCGACGCGCAAACCCCGATTGAAGAAACCATCAAAACGCTCGACACCCTGGTCGAGAGCGGCAAAGTCCGCTACCTTGCCTGCTCCAATTTTTCCGGCTGGCATCTTATGAAGTCGCTCGCCATCTCCGAAAAATACGGCTGGGAGCGTTACGTCGCCCACCAAGTCTATTATTCACTCGTGGGCCGCGACTTTGAGTGGGAGCTCATGCCGCTTGGTCTCGACCAGAAAGTTGCGACCATGGTTTGGAGCCCGCTGGGGTGGGGCCGTTTGACCGGCAAACTTCGCCGCGGCCAGCCGCTGCCTGCGGTCAGCCGCCTGCATGCTACCGCGGAACTAGGCCCGCCTGTGCCGAGCGAATATCTCTACGACGTGGTGGATGCGCTGGACGAGGTCGCCCGCGAAACCGGCAAGTCCATTCCGCAGATCGCGCTGAACTGGCTGTTGCAGCGGCCCACCGTCGCCAACGTGATTGTCGGCGCCCGCAATGAGGAACAACTTCGCCAGAATCTTGGGGCCGTCGGCTGGAACCTGACCAGCGAGCAGATCGCTAAGCTCGATGCAGCGAGCGAGGTCACACCCGCATATCCTTACTGGCACCAGCGGCAATTTCCGCGCAATCCTAAGCCGATCTAGTCCGTCTCGGATCGCTGCAACTCCTTGCACATTGACAATCCTTCGCTCGCGGCAAGAGAATGAGTCCCTATTTTGCTTGGCGCCGCGGTATCCCGCTCCGCCATCCTCAAGGAGATTCCACAATGTCCCAATTCGCGCGCCAATTCATGTTCTTGACGATCATGTTCTCGCTTTGTGCATGGCTTCCACTTCATGCCCAAACTATCGCTGCCCCGGCGCCGCCGGACTCAACCTTATTTACCAGCTATTTCTTCGGCTCGAATTATCAGTCGCTCACCTGGATTGTCTGCGGCTCGACCCAGGAAAGTGAAGGCTGCTACGGCGCGGGCGGTCTTGGCCCATTCGGCAAAGTTGGCGCTTTGATCGAGGGCGATCCTGTGGTCAGGGGCGATACGGTCACGCGCGGCATTTACATCGTGGACGTCAACGGCAGTGGCGGGAGCGTCCAGCTTTACGGTTACAAGAAGGTGGACGTGGTTTCGACTTCGACGGATACGACGAGCGTCACTCTGATCAAACAAATCGCGCTACCCCTTACGGGCGGCGCCACCGCGACCTGCACCATGGTCGGGAATAAGCGCTTTCTCTATGTCACAACGAACCTGAGCCAACAAGTGCTGCAAATCCAGAAAAGCAATTCGCAGATCACTACTCTCTCATTTGCGCAGCCGATCACCCTCACCACCGACGGTTATGGCTATGCGACCATTACCTCAGGCGGATTCAGCGGCAGCCCGGGCTTCTTCGAGCAGTTCGATCCCGACGGCGAAGGCGTACAGGATGGCGGCGGATCTTGGTTCATGCTGAATACCGACACCGCGGTTTCTACCGGCGAACTTCCTCCGACCGAAGCCCAGCCGCCCGTGCATCTGGGATACCGCATGAAGTCCAGCACGCAGGCAAAATGATTCTCGCGAATTTTCGAGAACCAAGAAAAAGGAAAGCATGTGAAAGCATTCATTGCAGGTCTGATTATTGGTCTGATTTTGGTTCCGCTTGGACTCTTCTTTTACTTTGCCAGTGGCTCTGCTCCCGTTGCCACATCCGCACAGCCCATGCCATTCGAGCGAATGCTCGCGCATCGCGCTTTGGACAAATTGATCGAGAAAGAAGCCCCGAAAAACCCACCCATCGCCGCCGATCCAGCAGCCTATGCAGGGGGCGCGCAAGTCTATCGCGAACACTGCGCCGTCTGTCATAGCTACACCACCGGCACTCCCACCGCGATTGCGCAAGGCATGTTCCCAAAGCCCCCAAAGCTGCTTCAGGGCAAGGGCGTGACCGACGATGAAGCTGGCGAAACTTATTGGAAGGTCGCCAACGGCATTCGCCTGACCGGGATGCCGGCATTCCGACAATCCCTTTCGGAGACGCAGATGTGGCAAGTGAGCCTGTTGCTGGCCAACGCTGACAAGCTCCCCGACGCAGTGAAGCAGTCGCTTGCCGCAGAGTCGCAAGCAACTGCCTCCAGTCAGGCTTCGAGCGCAGCCCAGACGCGATGATTTCTCACAGCGATCTGGGCTGACGCAGAGCTCTCTACTGTGAACTGCTGGAGATCCCCAGGTAGCTGTTCACCAAGTCGACCGACAGGTGCAGAGTGAAGGCGATCTGTGGGATGGTCTGGCCCGCATTGTAGAGATTGGTGGCTTGCTGTGCCGCAGTCAGTTCCACCGTGTCCTCGGCATTATTGGTTGGAGTCACTACCGGTTTGATGGTGGCTGGTGCGCTCGAAGAAGCGTTCTCAGCCAGCGGTAGGGACGAAGGTGCGTTGGAGATGGAAGTAACCATACCATGCTCCTTTCTTTTGCACCTTATAACATCGGCAAATTCCCGGCACGCTTTAGCGGGAACTCTCCAGAGTTTTCAACACAGTACCCGGGCCAAATCCCGGTTAGGGAAGGCTTGCGTTGCTCACTTCCTGAAACTGGTCCCCTCCGGCGCGCATCCATAAGCTTGATCGGAGGCTTTTATGTTCGTCGTTCTTGGAGCTAGTGGTCATACCGGCCAAATTGTGGCCAAAAGACTTCTTGCTGCGAAACAGAAAGTACGGGTCATCGGCAGAACTGCGGCGAATCTGAAGTCCCTCGCCGGCTAGGGCGCTGAAATTTTCACCGCCGACGCGACCGACGACGCCGCACTCACTAAAGCGTTCAGCGGCGCGCATGCTGCGTATGTGCTCATTCCTCCCAGCCTGACCAGCAACGACTATCGCGGCGATCAGGACCGGGTGAGCGATGCGATCGCGGCGGCGGTTCAGAATTCCGGTCTCAAGAAAGTGGTCTCGCTGAGCAGTGTTGGAGCTGACAAGCCGACCGGGACCGGCCCGGTCGTCGGACTTTACAACCTGGAGCAGAAACTTAATCGCATTGATGGCCTCGACGTGCTGCATCTGCGCCCAGGCTATTTCATGGAAAATACTTTGCCGCAAGCAGGCGTCATTCGAGCGATGGGCAGCGTTGCCGGTCCCATTCGTCCTGACCTCAAGTTTCCCATGATCGCCACACGCGACATTGGCGAAGCCGCGGCGGATGCGCTGCTTCGCGGCGAATTCCACGGCAAGCAGACGAAAGAACTGCACGGCCAGCGCGACCTCAGCTACACCGAAGCCGCTTCGATCATCGGCCAGGCGATTGGCAAACCTGGCCTCGGTTACATTCAGCCGCCCAACGATCAGGTCCGCGGCGCCCTGGTGCAGATGGGCATGTCAGACAACTTGGCCGGTCTGTTGCTTGAAATGGCGGGGGCGATGAACTCGGGATATATGAAGATGCTCGAACCTCGCTCGGCGGTGAACACAACTCCAACATCGTATGAAACTTTTGTGGACGAAGAGTTCGCGCCCGCGTACCGCCAGCAAGCGGCAGCGTAATTGATTTTTCCTTGAATCGCGGTCATTGTGAGGCAAGAGACGAGTTCGTTGCGCGAACTCGTCTCGCAGTCGAAGGACCTCGTGCCAGCGGCACTTATCTTGGCGGGCTCGGAGGCTCGCCCCGCAGTTTTTACCTTTTCCGCAGCCCCTTGACGATTGCTTTCACCAAGCCGGCATCGGTCATCTCGTAGAGATCCTCCGGGGGTTGCAAAGCGCCGCCGAAAGTTACATCACGATTGGCATGAGTCAAGTAGTCGTCGACCTTGCCCCACGCGGTCATGTGAATCTGGCGGCAGCGAGTGCGCCGTACGATGTCATTCATGTTGTACGGACGAATTCCTCCCCCGCCGGGGAGAATTTCGATCCGCTTGGCGGCGCGTTCGACCAGTTTCGCGATCAACTCGACACCTTCGGGCGCGCTATCTTTTTGTCCGCTGGTGAGCACGCGCGTGATGCCGAGATCAATGAGCTGCTCGAGAGCCTTGAAGGGATCGGGAGTGACGTCGAAGGCGCGATGAAAAACCGCCTGGCGCTTGCCGATGATTCGCCGGATGCGCGCGCTGCGGCGCTGGTCGACGCGGCCGTCTTCTTTCAGGATGCCGAAGACGACGCCCTCGGCGCCAGCGTCGATGGCGGCTGCGGCGTCGCGCTCCATGGTGGCGAATTCGGCGTCGGTGTAGCAAAAGCCGCCGGCGCGCGGGCGCACCATGGCGATCACCGGAATCTTCAGCCGGCGTTTCGCTTCCTGAATAGTACCGATCGAAGGAGTGAGTCCGCCGAGAAACAGCGCCGAGCAAAGCTCCACCCGGTCCGCGCCGCCTTTTTCCGCCTGAATTGCGTCGTCGATCGATCCGCAACAGATTTCCAGCAAAATGTTTGCCATGAATTCTCCGGGTGTGGCCAGATGCCATGTGGCCAGATGCCATGATAACGGGAGAGGTGGGAGCAGGCAGGCTCAAACAGCAGATTCCTCGGCCTTAAGCCCTCGATTGACAAGGTCGTCGGCACACACAGCAAGAGCGCGGCCGAAGCCGCGCCCTTGCAAACGGACCAGTCAGTTCCGTGATTACTGCAGGGCAAATTTGAACACGACGCCGCAGCCCTGAGAACAATCGCCGCCTCCGCCCAGGTAAGCCGTGCCATAAAGAGTGCCACGCTTGTCCAAGGTCATCGAGGCAAATGGAAACCCGCCGTCGGCCCCGCCAGTGAAATCGTAGAGCTTGGTAAAGACTCCGTGTTTATCAATTTTGTAAATCGGCACCCCCAGTTATAGGCTGCGCGGCCGGAAGTGGAGCCGTAGAGGGTACCGGTCGCCTCGTCCAAGGTGGGCCCAGCATAAGGATCACCGCCGTCAGGCGCGAGGAAGCTGTGCAGAATCTCTTCCTTTCCCTGCTTGGTGATCTCGAAAACAATGCCGCAGCCCTGGTTTGCGGTCGTGCACTTGGGATCGCCACCACCGGGCGTAGTGCCATAAAGATTTCCCGCCTTGTCGATAGCCAAAATACCAGCAGGGTTGGCGCCATCTGGCTGATTGGTGAAGGCATGCAGCGTGGTCGTGTCTCCCGTTGGGGTGATTTTGTACACCGTACCGTAGCCGGCACCACCGGTGGAAGTCATGCCATACATGTTGCCGGCGGCATCCATCACCAAGCCTCCGGTTGGCTGACATCCATCCCCGCCTACGAAGCTATGCAATACGGTGACTTCTCCGGACTGGCTCATGTGGTACACCGTGCCGCAGTCGCCGTAAGGACCTACTTCCTCCCGCAGCCGTCGTGCCATAGAACGTGCCGTCTTTTGCCTGGATCAAACCGGTTTGCGGCTCCTCACCGTCGTTCGGAGGGCCTGCGAAGCGATGCACGATAATCTCCTTGCCGGTTGCGGTCAGGGCGTAGATCACTCCCAGGCCGATCTGCCCGTTCCCACCGCCATATTGAGTCGTATCCAAGAGATTGCCCGCCTTGTCTCGAAAC